>PNKK01000006.1 GCA_013822395.1 Anaerolinea sp.
CGCGGGACGCCCGTAGACTGGCGCCGCCATGCTGCCGCTCACGTCGTCGTCGGGCCGCCTCGCCGTCGCGCTCGCGGGAGCCGTCCTTCTCGCCGTCGCTGCGGCCGGGTGCGACGCCGGACCGACGGTCACGCCGCCGATCACCCCGGGCACGAGCGGGGACCCGCGCGAGGTCGTCATCGTGGCGAAGGACTATTCGTTCATCCCCTCGCCGGTGGATCTCGTCCCGGGGGAGACGGTGATCTTCCAGGTGGTCAACGGCGGCCTCGTGACCCACGAAGCGGTCGTCGGCCCGATGCCGGTCCAGGACGCCTGGGAGGCGGCCGAGGCGCCCACCGCAAGTGCCCCGCCCGGTCCGACCGCCCAGGTCTCGGTCCCGCCGGAGCTTGCCGGCCTACGGATCGTCGTGACCTCCGGCGAGCGGAAGGACGTCCCGTGGACGGTCCCGATCTCGGCGGCGACGGATCCGGGCGGCTGGTTCGTGGGCTGCCACATCCCCGGCCACTGGGCCGCGGGAATGGTGGTACCGGTGCGGTTCGTCGGGCCGGACGGCGCGCCGCTGCGCACGCGCGAGCCGCTGGCCACGCCCGGCGTGGGCACGGATGGTACCCTTCGGGCGCCCGTTTGGGCGGGCAGTAGCGCAGCGTCGCGATAGGAGTCGAAGCCCCATGACCTATGTCATCGCCGAGCCCTGCATTGACGTGCTGGACCTCGCGTGCGTCTCGGTGTGTCCGGTGGACTGCATCCACTACGAGGAGGGCGTCGACCGGAAGCTGTTCATCGACCCGAACGAGTGCATCGACTGCGGCGCGTGTGAGCCCGAGTGCCCGGTGAACGCGATCTTCCCGGAGGACCAGGTTCCGGCCGAGTGGGCCGGCTACACGGCGATCGACGCGACCTGGTATGCGGACCGCGACGCGGCCCGCGCCGCGGTGGACGCGGCCAAACCCGCCTGACGCGGCCGGCCCGGCGCCGGCTCGCAAACCCCGACCGGCTCGCAAACCCCGATCTGTCTCCGCCCCAACCGACGTGCCCTTCCGTGCGGCCTTCGACTGCCTGTGGTGCGGCACCCATCACGTGACACGCGCCCCGACCGACCTCGAGGGCTGGACCCAGCTCTGTCCGGCCTGCGTCGGCCGCGCCGGCGACAACGAGTTCCTCCGGTTCCGGCTCCGCCGAGCCCTCGAGGAGCGAGCGGCGACGGCCGAGTCCGTGGAGCTGCGACCGCCCGATCACGCGCCGGGCCGGACTGAGTGATCCCTCCGCGGCCGGGCGAACCGCGGACGGCGCCTGCCGCCAACAGCCGGGGAGTCCATCGGCTCCCGCTGAGTCGTACCCCGATACACGACAAGTGTCCTTGACGATCGCGTGGCTCGTCGGCGTCACGCTGCGGCTCGGCAAGGGTTTTCCCTGGTCTCGGGCAAGGGTTCTCCCTCCTTGTGCTCCGGCCACCGAGGGCGATGCTCGTGGCCTCGAGACGTCAGCCCTCGGGCTACCTGGGATCCCAGATCTTTCCGCCCGGGCCGCGCAACCACAGCGGAGGGCAAGTGATGAATTCCGGTGGCCGAAAGCGACGGAGGTTGCTGTCCGTCGCCCTCGTGAGCCTTCTGATCGCACTCGTGCCGAGTGCGGCGCTCGCGACCCAGGAGAACATCTCCGGACTGGTTCCGAAGAATGGCAGCTGGGCGTACTACAGCACCTCGCGTTGTACCACTGCAGCAGGGATGCCAACGCTACGGGTGCAGTCCTGGGCCGGCGACAACGCCGACATGTACTTCTACATTCAGCTCCGTGGAGCGAACCTGATCCCGAGCCCGCCCCGATCGAGCCCTCGTCGCGTGGCATACTCGGGCCCATGTCCCCTCTCGCGAAGGTCACGATCGCGACCGTCGGCTCCGGCGTCATGGCGGAGGCGATGATCGCCGGCGTGCTCCGCGGCCGGCTCGTGGAGCCGGGCCAGATCGTTGCCAGCCATCCCCGCGCCGAGCGCCGGGAGGAGTTGACCAGGGTCCACGGCATCCGGACGGTGGCCTCGAATGCGGAGGCCGTCGAGGGTGCGGACGTCATCGTCCTCGCGATCAAGCCGCAGATGCTCGGGCGGGTTGCACGCGACATTCGGCCGCACCTCCGGCCCGGTCAGCTCGTGATCAGCGTCCTCGCCGGCGCCACGACGCGGGCGCTCACCGGCGCGCTTGGGCACGATCAGGTCGTCCGGAGCATGCCCAACACCCCCGCGCGGCTGGGCAAGGGGATGACGGTCTGGTTTGCCACGCCGGAGGTCACCGCCGACCAGCGGGCCCAGGCGGGGGCGCTCCTCGGGGCGCTCGGAGCCCAGCTCGAGGTCGACGACGAGAAGCTCGTGGCCATGGCGACGGCGGTCTCGGGGACGGGCCCGACCTACGTCTTCCTGGTCATGGAGGCACTCATCGACGCCGCCGTCCACCTCGGCTTTCCGAGGCACATCGCCCACGACCTCGTGATCGAGACGCTCGAGGGGAGCACCGTCTTCGCGAAGCAGTCGGGGATGCACCCGGCCGAGCTCCGGAACATGGTCACTTCGCCGGGCGGCACCAGTGCCGCCGCGCTCCATGAGCTCGAGTCCGGACGTCTCAGGACGGTCTTGTCTGAGGCCGTCTGGGCCGCCTTCCGGCGGACGGTCGAGCTGGGGGACCAGCTGGAAGCGGCGCTCGCGCCGGAGGACGGCAAGCCGCGTTGATGCACCCCAGCGCGGCGTCCCACGGACCGTCGCGCCGCCCCGGGTCGCGGGAGCTCGCCCTCGCATGAGGATCCGTGACGCCCTCGCGTCCGCGTTCGAGCGCGCGATGCGATCGGTCCTCCTGATGTTCTCGCATCGGCGGTTCCTCGGCCGGCTCGCGATCCGCCTGCCGTTCACCCGGCCGATGGTCGCCCGGTTCATCGCCGGCGAGACGCTCGAGGCTGCGCTGCCCGCGCTGCGCCGGATCCGCGAGGCCGGGTTTCGCACGACGGTCGACGTCCTCGGGGAGTCCGTGACGTCCGAGGCCGCCGCGCGTGCCGCCGCGGCCGGGTACGTGCACACGATCGCGGCCCTCGCCGATGCCGGTCTCGACCTCAACGTGAGCCTGAAGCTCAGCCAGATGGGCCTGGGCATCGGACGCGAGTTCGCCCGGGAGAACCTGGCGCGGGTCCTCACGGCCGCCGCCGCCGCGGGCGCGTTCGTCCGGATCGACATGGAGGACCACACGACGACCGACGCGACGCTCGCGCTCTGGCGCGAGCTCCGGCCGCTCATGGCCGGCTCTGGGGACGTGGGTGTCGTCCTCCAGTCGGCGCTCCGGCGGACGCCCGCGGATGTCGAGGCGCTCATCGCCGAGGGGGTGCGGATCCGGCTCTGCAAGGGCGCCTACAAGGAGCCGGCTGTCGTCGCCTACCCGGACAAGGCGGACGTGGACGCCGCATACGTCGCGGTGATGGAGCGGCTGCTCGATGGCGCGCCCTACCCGGCGCTTGCGACCCACGACGACCGGATCGCGGATCGCGCCGTCGCGTTCGCGCGTGAGCGTGGCATCGGGCGGGAGTGGTTCGAGTTCCAGATGCTGTTCGGCGTCCGTCGGGACCTTCAGGAGCGCCTGCTCCGGGACGGCTGGACCGTCCGGATCTACGTTCCCTTCGGCGGCCAGTGGTATCCGTACTTCATGCGCCGCCTGGCTGAGCGGCCGGCGAACGTGGCGTTCCTGGTCGGCAACCTCCTGCGGGAGCGACGCGGCCGCTGAGCGTCGGCGCCCGAGGTCGGCATCAGCGGCGCTCGTGGCCCGGAAGAGAAGGGTGCCAGGTCAGGCGGGCGGGGCGGCCTCGCGTCGGCGCATCGCGACGACGATTGCGGTCGCGACACCAACCCCGATCAGGACGTCCCCGATGCTGAAGACGTTCGCCATCGGGACCCCGGCGGGCAGCGCGTAGATGTCGGTGAGCG
This sequence comes from Anaerolinea sp., assembly GCA_013822395.1. Taxonomy (GTDB): domain Bacteria; phylum Chloroflexota; class Limnocylindria; order Limnocylindrales; family CSP1-4; genus UBA5189. The sequence goes on from PNKK01000006.1 coordinate 3,953, forward strand.
GCTGGAAGACCGGTTCGGCGAGGACGACGCTGTTGGTGTACTCACCCGGGCCAGCGAAGCCGGCGCGGGTGAGGGCGCCAGGGTCCGCGGGCATTGCGCCTCCGTTCGCGCTGATCGCGACGAGGTTGGAGAGCGCGCCGACGGCTACGATCACCATGCCGGGCATGCGCAGGTTCCGAACGACCGCCAGAAAGACCGCCGCAGTCGAGGCGACGTAGATCGCCGGGCCAAGGCCGCCCGCGACGCGGTCCCCGAACGGTGTGAAGAGCACGACCTGGACGAGCAGGCCGCCGACCGCCAGGGCCGCCCACCGGAAGTGGAGCTGGAGCAGCCCCTCCAGCCGTCCGCCGAGGAGGAGGCCGACCACGATCCCCACGGGGATCGCCCAGAGGATCAGCACGCCGGTCAGCTCCCCCGAGTGTCCAGGATCATGCGGAGCTGGACGACGTGCTCCTCGAGATGGCTGGTCACGAACCACTCGAACAGGCTCTCGATCGTGAGATCGCCGCGCGTCTGGTGGACGCCGATCCGTGCGGCCTCGCCGTCCGAGAGCTCGCGCATCCGCCGGGCGACACGTGCGCCGTCGGCCGCGAGCCGCGCGAACAGCTCTCGGAGGGGCACGGTCCGGTCGCGCCCGATGACGCTGATCCGGATCGTGTCCGCCGCGACCCGCCCGAACGGGACCGGCGCGTCCGCAGGAGCGTCCAGGATCCGCTCGGCCTCGCCGAGCCAGAAGGGGAGCATCTCGTCCACGTGGGCCAGGAGCTCGGGCGGGCCCCAGCTCGCCTCGGCCTCGGTACCGTAGAGCTCGGCGAGGGGCCACGGACCGGCGCGTTCAACGCGTTCCCGGAGGGTGAGGATGGCGGCCACCGCCGCCTCGAGGCGGGCCGCCTGGGACTGCAACGTGCTCATTGGCTGCGCAGTGTCGCACGCCCCGGGCTGCGGGGTCGCCAACGCCGCGGGGTCGCCAACCAGGCCGGCGCCCGCCTGGTCCTGATACCACACTCGAGGAGCTGGAATCGAGACCGACCGTCCCGCGACGCACCGATCTGGTGTCTTCCCGGGCTCCCGCCCGCGCTATCCTCCGCACACTCGCGGCCAGGGCAACAAGCCACCGAAGGAGCGACATGGCGCCGAAGGACCCGAAGGTCGAGCTTCTCAAGTCGATCCCGCTGTTCTCCGGTCTCGCAGGGCGAGAGCTTGAGCGGATCGCCCAACTCCTGGACGAGGTCGACGTTCCGGCGGACAAGGTCCTGATGCGCCAGGGCGAGATCGGCGCGGAGATGTTCATCGTCCTGTCCGGCCGGTTCAACGTCGAGCGTGACGGCCGATCCCTGGGCGTGCGAGGCCGCGGCGAAACGCTCGGAGAGATCGCGCTCGTGTCCGAGGGGCCGCGGACCGCAACCGTGACCGCGGCGGAGCCCGGCCGTCTGCTCGTGGCCGGCCATCGGGAGTTCCACTCGCTCATGGACGTCTCCCCCGCGATCCGTCTGCACATCCTGGACGTGCTGGCCCGTCGACTTCGCGCGCTCGATCTCGACGCCGTCCACTGACGCCATCCACTGACGCCGGTCGGACCCGGCGGCGCAGCACCCTGATCCGCGGCCCGCGATTGCGACCGGCTGCCGTGGGAACCCGGGAGCCGACGCGCTGGCCGGACCTTCGAAGCCGCGCGCCGCCGGCCGGGTTCCGTGTAGGAGCCTGGCTCGAATCCAGGCTCCCCCTCTCAGCCGACCCGTGGTTGCGTGTCGGCACGGGCGGCCCGTGTGCTCAGAGCGAGGCTCGGACGAGCCGGATGACCCGGTCGCGCCTGTCGGCGTCGAGTGAGCGCTGCGGCGGTAGGGAGGCCAGCCAGGCGCCCACCTGGTCAGGAGCGATATACGCACAGCTCGGGGTGCGTACCACGGCGGGGTCAGTACCCACGACCGCCGCGTAGACCTTGACCACGTGGTCGGAGTCGTCGCTCGCGAACCATACTCGGACGCGTTCGGCGTCGCGGGTCGCCCGCTCAAGGGGATGGTCCATGAGTTGGACGCGACCGTCGGTCAGGCGGACCTCCCAGCTCCTGGGGCCGCGCGAGACGACGGCACCGATGGGTGGCAGCTCCTCGATCACGGCCGCTCCGAAGGGGCCGATGACCAGTTCCGGGATGACACGGCTCCCATCCGGGAGACGCACGCGGGTGATGACTGCATGATCGTCCGCGATCGCGTGGGCAATGCTGACCACCGGTGTTGGCCGGCGGCGTCGCGTCGACATTCGCCCCACCGCGGAGCCGACGCGCACGAGGCCGACGAGCCCGAAGCCGGCCGGGGCCGTCAGCGCAAAGGTCCAGGCCAGCGCACCGGCCAGGAGCTGGGGGAACGACGCGCGGCCGGACGGTGTGAACCGACTGAGGAACTCTGTCGCGAAGATGAGGTAGGCGAGGAGCGTCGCCCCGGCGATGAGGGTGGCGCCGACCACGAGAGCGCGGGCGACGTCGACGCGGCTCGAGGGGCCGGCAACGGGCCGCTCGGAGGCGATCACCTGCATGCCACTGATCTTAGGGGCAGGCCCGCGCGTGCGGGAATGGCACCTTCGGGTCAGCCGCGTCGGGCGAGTGGACCATGCGCCGCACCGGACCCCACCGGACCCGATCCGCAACTTGGCTGGTCGCGCCGCGCTGCGGCGCGAGTCAGGGGTCGGGAGGGACCGCCGTACCATTGAAGCCCACCTCGACTCCCGGTGATGCTCCACCCGACGGCGGGCGAACCGCGCCCGTGCCGAGGTGTCCGCGTGACCAACGTTCGAGACCGTGTGCCGGCCCGACGGGCCCGCGAGCTGCTGGGAGCCGTCCTCGGGGCGGTGCTCCTGCTCCTGGCCCTCAGCCTGCCCGCGCTCGGCGCCCCGATCGGCCCGACGAAGCTCCTGTCGCCGGATATCACCCCTCGGACGACCGACGCCGCAACCCCGATCACTTTCACCGTCATGTACCGGAACCCCCAGGCGCTCCCGCCCGACTACGTCCGGGTCGCGGTCGCCGGATCGACGTACCCGATGTCGGGAGCTGGCGCGGATTGGAAGGCGGGCGTTGTCTTCACCGTCAGTGTCACGCTCCCGCCTGGGACCCACGGCGTCCGGTTCGAGGCGCGCGATGCCGAGCGGTTCGTCGACGCGCTTGATGCGGGCACAGTGGTCGTGGGCGAGGCACCCACCCCGACCCCGACCGCCACCCCGACCCCGACCGCCACGCTGACCCCGACCGCCACGCCGCGCCCGACCGCCACGCTGACCCCGACCGCCACGCCGCGCCCGACCGCCACGCCGCGCCCGACCGCCACGCTGACCCCGACCCCGACCGCCACGCCGCGCCCGACCCCGACCCCGACCGCCACGCCGACCCCGACCCCGACCGCCACGCCGCGCCCGACCCCGACCGCCACGCCGCGCCCGACCCCGACCGATTCACCGAGCTCGGCGCTCGTGCCCTCGAACCCGTCGGGCGGCGCGTCCGGCTCCGTGCCAACCGGCGGCTCCGATGATGCGGACGGACTCCCGGGTGGCTCGACCGGCGGCATCGGCTCGCTTCTCGGAGCCGGCACCGGCGGCACTGGCGGCATCGGCGGAACGGGCAGCTCCACGACGGGCGGTGGCAGCTCCACGGGCACCACCGGTGGCTCGGGCACGGACACCGGTTCCGGTGGCGGGTCGGCGTCCGGCTCCAGCGCGAGCGGCTCGGGTGCGGACGCGGGTGTCGGTCCGGTCTCGGCCGGAGGCGCGAGTGGCGGGTCGACGTCCGGCCCGGCCGGGCCGCTGCCGATGCTCAGTGGACCGGGTTCCACGGTCAGCGGCGGCACCGGTGGATCCTCCTTCTCGAACGGCGTCGGCGGCTTGCCCGGCGGCTCCGAGTCGTGGCTCGGCGGCTCGTTCGACGGAGGTCTGGCCGCTCTCGGCCTTGCCGGTCCCGGTGGCCTCCCGACGTTCCCGGCCGTGTTCGGGTCGACCCTCCTGGTCACGACCTGGATGGCGTTCATGCTCTTCAAAAAGCGGCGCCGCGACGGCGAGCAACCGGCGACGGACGAGGCCCTTCGTGCCGCGGCGGCGACGGGTGTCGGAATCGGGACCGTGCTCGGTTTGGACCCGGTCGCGCCGGCTGATCCGGAGTCGCTCATGCCGCGCTGGCGCCGGCCGTCGCTCCTCGAGGCCCGCCGGGCGGACCCGATCCGGGCCCCTGCACCCGAGCGCCCGCGTCTTGCTTTCACGCAGGGCATGGCGAACCTCGCGACGGGCGCCGAGCGGCGCGCGATCCGCTACGCGGTGATCCCGTTGCTCGATCGCCCGGACGAGATCCACGCGGTGCGGATCGGGGAGCTCGTGGCCGGCGACGAGGTTCTGGTCCAGCAGCGATCGGGCTCCTACTGCCACATCCTCTGCCCCGACGGGCGCCAGGGCTGGGTCCACCGGACGACGCTCGGGGACGTCATCATCGCGCCCGCCCACCACGTGTCGGGACCCGGGGTCGACATGGACGCCGAGCCCGAGGCGGAGAGCGCCCTCGCGGCCCTGCTGGCGGCGCGCGACCTCCGCCAGCCGTGAGGCACGACGGTATCCGTTTACGTGGCGTCCCGGTTACGTGGGCCTCCCGGCCCGCCCGGGTCGCATCCGCTCTGCCCGGCACCTCGGCTGGTCTACGGATCGCCAAGCGCCTCTGATCCCGGACAGCCAGTGGCCGACCGGGCCTCCTCATCCTCATCCGTGGCACCACCGTGCTCGGGGACACGATCAGGCGCTCGACGTGGGGCGCCCGAGCCTTCGCATCAGCAGCGCTTCGCCGTCCTGTTGTGCCGTCGCTCCGGCTCCCGCCGAAGAACGAGGATGTGCTGGTAGGCGATGTTCGGGACAAAGACGTTCGGATAGCCGTACGGTCGCAGCCGTGTTCCGGCCTGGTACCAGATGACGTCGCCCTTCGGGATCAGTCCGACACCCGCGGCGCGCGCCGCCAGATCCGCCCCCGTGAACACGTACCGGCTGTCCTGGTACGCGTCGCGGACGATGAGGGCGGCATATCGGCCGGGCCGGAGCACGCGGCGGAGCTCGGCGAGGATCTCCGTCATCGAATCCAGGAAGGCCGGGTAATCGGCCGCGTTCGCGAGGTCGGCGGGATCGTTGGTGACCATGGCGTAATCCGTGCGCCGGTTCGCAAACGCCTCGGCGAGCGCGCCGCCGGACATCGTCATGGGCAGCTGCACGTTGTACGGCGGATCCGTCGCGACGAAATCGACGCTCGCGTCCGGCAGATCGCAGAGGAGTCGGCGAGCATCGCCGACGCGCAGATCGCAGCCCGAGGCGTGGAATCTCCGGGGTCCGCCCGGATCCTGTGGCCCCAGGTCCGCGAGCAGCGTGCCGGCCTCGGCTTCGGCGGAGGCACGCGTGACGACGGCTGCGTAGACGTCTGCCCAGCGAGGCGATAGCTCGAACCCGAGCGCGCGCCGCGGGCCGCGGGCGATCGCGGCCCCGAGCAGGGTCCCGCCGACACCCGCAAACGGATCCAGGACGAGCTCGCCCGACTTCGTGAAGAACTCGATCAAGCGGGCCATCAGACGCGGCGGCTTGTTCGCGCCGTGGGCCCGTCGCAGCTGGTGCCCGAGCTCGGACGGATACGCTGTCGTCCAGACGGACTTCGTGAAATACAGCCACTCCTCGCCATTCAGCTCGTTGAGCTGATTCCTGGGATGCGATGCTCGGCGAGGTTCGGCCACGTCCCCAGCCTACGCGAGACGCGAGGACCCTGGAGGAGGTCCGGAGATCCCGCGCTGCCGCCGGGCCCGGTCTGGTGCCAGTGGGCGACACCGGTTGATTCGCGACACGGTGAAAATCGGATCAACCGCCCCCCCGTGTGGCAGGATGCGGGCATGCCGGCGAGGTTGCGCAGTGAACGCTTCGTGGGGCGAGAGCGGGAGATCGCCCGCATCGCCGTCGCGCTCGAGGCAGCCGCCGACGGCCACAGTCGCCGGATCCTGCTGTCCGGCCCCGGCGGCGCTGGAGTGAGCCGGCTCGTTGACGAGAGCATCCGGCGCGTCGGGCGACTCGCCGAGCCGTTCACGATCCTCCGTTGGCGTGCGGTCGCCGGTCGCCGGGGCGAGCCATACCACCCGGTGATCGAGGGCATCCGGCCGTACCTGGCGAGCCTGGCAGGGCCCGAACGGGCTCGCGTCGTGGGCCCGGGTGCGGACGCGTTGTCCGTCCTTCTGCCAGGGATCCGAGGCCGTGACCGAGTTGACGGGCCACGCCAGCTCCGCGTGGGGCCGGATCGCCGCGCCGCGCGGCTCGCGGAAGCCGTCCTGGGCATGCTCGAGCGAGCGAGCGAGCGCCGTCCGGTGTTGCTGGCGCTCGAGGATCTTCACGTCGCCGATGCCGCGACGCGTGCCCTCGCGGTCTTCCTTGCCCGCGTCTCGAGGCCATCGCGCCTGTGCATCCTCGTCACCCACGGCACGGACCGGCTGGTCCGTGGAGACCCACTCCTTGCCGACCTGGCCGCGATCATCGACGCTGCGGATCCACCGGACCGGCTGGAGCTGGGACCACTCACTCGGGACGAGTTGGCGGACCTGGTGGCCGGGATCGAAGGGGAGCGTCCCACCGCCTCGCTGCTGCTGCTGGCCGCCGAGCGCTCGGGGGGCAACCCGCTGCTCGCGGAAGAGATCCTCGCCGCCCGGCGCGAGATGTCCGGGGTGTCGCTTGGATCGTCGCTCGATGAGCTCGTCGCGGCCAGGCTGGCGCTCCGCAGCTCGGAGTGTCGACGCGCGCTGCGCTTGCTTGCGCTGGCCGAGGAGCCGTTGCGGCGGGAGGCGCTCCAGAGCGTTGCCACCGCGTTCGAGGCGGGCGCCGACGGCCTGCCACCCCGGTCGACGGGCCGGCCGCGCCACGCTGCGGACGGGCTGGATGCCGACCTTCGGGCGGGCCTCGACGAGGGGATCGCATCCGGCTTCGTGACCGAGTTGCCCGACGGCGCCATCGAGATCCGGCACGAGCTCGTGGCCCGGGCGATCACCACGGACCTCCTGCCAATGCAGCGTCGTCGCTACCACGTCGCGTTCGCGGTGGCCTCGGCGAAGCGCCCGGCTGCCCGAGCCCGGAACTGGCTCGCCGCGCACGAAACGGGGCCGGCCCGTGAGGCACTTCTCGAGGCCGCAGACGAGGCCGCCGGGCGCGGCGCGGCCGCGGACCAGCTCGCTCTCCTCGAGCTCGCGATGGAGCTCGGGGCCGCCGAGGTCGGCGATCGCGGCGCGGCCGGCCTGCTCCTGCTCGAGACGGCCGATGTCGCGCTGGCGGCCGGACGGCCGGATCGAGCGCGGGCCTACCTGGAGTCCGCAGGGGCGCGGTTCGGCGAACGGGAGGACCGTGCCCGCCTCGCAGGCCTGCACGAACGGCTCGGTCGCGTGGCGCGGATGCTCGGCGACCATGACCGGGCGCTCTCCGAGCATCGGCGGGCGGCATCGCTCGCGCCGGCCGGCCCAAACGTCCTGCGTGTTCACGCCCTCGGCTCGCTCGCCCAGACGCTCATGCTCCTGGGCCAGTTCGCCGAGGCGGAAACCGTGGCGCGGCAGGCGATCCAGATTGCCCGGACGGTGGGACGGGAGGCGCGCGCGGCAGAGGGACACGCAACCTGCACGCTTGGGATCGCGCGCGCCTGGAGCGCGGCGCCGGCGGATGCGATCGACCTTCTGGAGGGCGCTCGCGAGATCGCGGCCGAGGTCGGTGACGCAGACGACTGGTTCCGCGCGACCCTCAACCTGACCACCGCGCTCACGCTCCTCCACCGAGGTGAGGAGGCGATCGCGGTCACGATGGAGGCGATCGACCGCGCCCGCCGGGACGGCGTCGAGGCCGTCTACGGCAATGCCCTGCGGGGCAATGTCGCCGAGGCGCTCTTTCTCACCGGGCGCTGGTCGGAGGCTCGCGAGGCGATCCGCCTGGCCCTCGAGTGGAGCCCTGCCGCGGATGCCTTCGCCGACGCAGCGGTCACCTTGGCCATGCTGGAGGTCGAATCCGCGTCCGACGAGCGCGCCGCACGGCTCCTCGGGCGGCGGCTGCTGGAGCTCCGGAACGCGCCGGATCCGCAATCGGTGGTCCCGGCAAGCCGGGCCGCCGCGTCGTTCGCGCTGTGGCGTGGCGATCTCGGCGATGCCGGGCAGGCCGCCGAGCTGGGCTGGTCGATGGTGCGGGACTCGGAAGACTGGGTGCTCGCTGCCCGGATGGCTGCGACCTACCTGGAGGTCCAGGCTGCGATCGTCGCCGATGCCCACGACCGGCGTGCCCTCCCGGAGCTGGCCGCCGCCCGACAGCGAGCGGCGCGGACATTGTCCGAAGCGGAACGGATCCTCCGGTCGAGCGGCGTCCCCTCGAGCGCTGCCAGCCGCGGCGAGGCCGAGGCGCAGCTCGTGACGGCGCGCGCCTACGCGGCTCGGCTGAACGGCCGGGACGCACCCGTTCTGTGGGACGCGGTCGCGCAGGCGTGGGAAGGCGTCGGCGATCCGTACCAGGTCGCGCGGGCCCGGTGGCGGCAGGCGGAGGCATCCCTTCCGGCCAGGGACGCCCGCGAGGGCCGTGCTGCCGCTCGCGGCCCGCTCCTGGAGGCGGTCCGGATCGCCCGCGAACTCGGTGCCGTACCGCTTCTCCGCCAGCTCGAGGAGCTTGCCCGGCGGGGGTTGATCACGCTGCCCCCTCTGCCATCCGGCGAGGCCGTTGGCGAGGAGATCCTCCCATGGGCGATCGGATCGGAGCGAGCAGCGACTCGACTGGTCCCGACCGGTCCCGGCGTCGGATCGCCGAGGCCGGCGCCGACGAACGACCACGCGGTGCGACACGATCGCTCCGGGTCGCCAGGCGCGGCCGGAGCGATCGTGGTCCCAAGCGGACGGATCGCCGAGGCCTTCGTCGGTCCGCCACAGACCCGGTCAGACTCCGCGTTCGGCCTGTCCAACCGCGAACTGGAGGTTCTGAGGCTGATCGTCCAGGGCCGGACGAACCGCGACATCGGCGAACGCCTGTTCATCCGCCAGAAGACCGTCGCCGTCCACGTCGGGAAGATCCTGTCCAAGCTCGGGGTCTCCGGCCGCGTGGAAGCCGCCATGGTGGCCGTCCGTCTCGATCTCCTCCCCGGGCACCGCGCGTAGGATCCGCCCGCGCCGATGCCGCGGGCGACAGTCGCCCCGCCCGCCGCCTTCCAGCTCGACGGATCCCCGACGAGAACGCCCCGGGCCAGCCGGCTCCGGGCTGCTTTCGCGGGACTGCCAGACACACGGCCCCGGGCGCGCTCCGAGGGCCCGCTGCGCACAGGTTTCGCGGGGAGTGAGTCCTTGGAAAACGAGAACGAGACCCGGAGGAGGGTCCGGGTCTCGTCTCTGGTGACTGTCCGGCAGGAGGGTGCCGGATCAGGCGCGAAGGAATTGCTGGTCCTAGGACCAGCGCTTCATGGCCGCCTCGACGAGCGCGATCGCCGCGAGGGGGGAAACCGCCAGGGCGAATTGCCAGGCCCGCTGGATCCGGTGCTTCATCTTGCTGGGCACTCCTGCGGTGGTGGATGATTTCGGCCGGTATTCCCACCGGGGCGCCCATCCTGCAGGCCCCGAGGCGTGCCCTCAATCCGGCCAAGGTACTGGGTGGGGGAGGACCTTCGGCTGGACGGAATGCGACCCGGCGGCCCCCGAGACCAACCGGACGCCACCAACCCCGACGCCAAGTCGACGTGCCCACACTATCGGGGCGCGCTTAGCTGCGACTTACGTGGTGCCGGACGGCACCGACTTTGCCCTCGGCACACCGACTTCGCCTGCGTGGACCCGCCCGTGGCCGGGCGGTACCCTGCGCGCCATGAATGTCCAGCTGTGCTACTCCGACGCTTACGCCCGCGAGGTCGAGACCCGGGTGGTCGCCGTCGAGGCCGGCGAGGCTCCGCTCGTCGTCCTCGAGTCCACGGTCTTCTACCCAGGCGGCGGCGGCCAGCCCTGCGACCGCGGAGTCCTGCTCCGGAGTGGAGACGGGCGGGAATGGACCGTCCAGGTCGCCCGGAAGTCAGGTAGTGAGATCGTCCACGAGCTCGAGGCCGGCGTCGAGCCGCCGCGAGTGGGCGATCGCCTCCGCGTCAACCTCGATTGGGCACGCCGCTACGCGCTGATGCGGACGCACACCGCGCTCCACGCCCTGTGCGGCGTCGTCTGGCGAGACTACGGCGCGCTCGTGACCGGCGGGAACATGGCACCCGGCGCCGGAAGGATGGACTTCGAGTTCGGACGGCTGACCGGCGACCTCGTCGACGAGATCGAGGCCACCGTCAACGCGGAGCTCGAGCGGGCGCGAGAGGTCCGGGTGAACGTCCTGCCACGAGAGGAGGCCTTCGCCATCCCGGACCTCATCCGGACGAAGATCAACCTCCTGCCCCGGGGCATCGAGGAGATTCGAACGATCGAGATCGTGGGGCTCGACCTCCAGGCCGACGGCGGGACCCATGTCGCGAACACCCGCGAGGTTGGCGGGATTCGGGTCACCGGCTACGAGTCGAAGGGCCGGATCAACAAGCGAATCCGGATCGAACTCAAGCAGGCATGACTGAAGCACCCGGCCGGTGAGGCTCGCCCGTACCCGGACACCCGTACCGGACCGGGTCAAGTCGGCTGAAGTGGTGTAACGACTCGCCGGACGGGTCGGGCGGCTGGAAGCTGCTTTCACCTCCTCGGGTTCGGTCTCAAGGGCTGCTCGGAGATGCCGATCCTCGTCGATGCCCTCCGGCGCCACGCGCAGGCGCTCACGCCCGCCAAGTACGACGGGGAGGTGGCCTGAGACAGCGGGATCACCGCCGGACTAAACAACGGCCGGGACATCCGCGGGGTGTCGTCGCCGGTGTGCTGTCCCACGTGTGTGGCCGACCGTCCGTCGTCGCCCCGTGCGCTGGCGATCCGCACGCGAGAAACCGCTTGACAGACGGCATTGGCCCCGCTATTAAGAACTGACTCACCTCTCATATTCTGAGCAGATCGGAAGTGAGCGCCGCGCATGATCGCGACCAATGGCGACGCCACGATCGCCTGGGAGGAGATCGGGACGGGGGCTCCGATGCTCCTCATCCACGGGCTAGGCTACGCCCGCTGGGGCTGGGAGCCGCTGCTCCCGCTTCTCGCCGAGCGGTACCGGGTGATCAGCTTCGACAACCGGGGCATTGGCGAGTCCTCCGTTCCGCCCGGGCCGTACACCGCCGCGCTGATGGCCGGCGATGCCCGCGCCGTGCTCGATGCCGCCGGCGTCGAGCGTGCCCACGTGGTCGGCACCTCGCTGGGCGGGATGATCGCCCAAGTGCTGGCGCTCGCCAATCCCGATCGCATCGACCGGCTCGTCCTGATCTGCACGACCCCGGGCGCCACCTGCGGCCACCCGATGCCGGCGGTCACCGTTCGGCTCCTCGCCGAGGCCGCGGCCCTGCCGCCCGAGGTGGCCGTCCGCCGGTTCGTCGAGAACGCCCTGGGCTCCGAACCGGATCCCGGTCTGGTGGAGCGGATCCTGAGCCACCGGCTCGCCGCGCCCCAGGATTCTGCTGGCTGGGCGGCCCAGGCGGCAGCCGGGACGACATATGACGGCGCCGGGCGGGCGGCGTTCATCACCGTCCCGACACTGCTCATCGCCGGCACGGCCGATCGCGTCGTCGACTATCGGAACTCGGTCGTGCTCGCCGAGCTGATACCCAACTCGGTCCTCCGGCTCGTCCCCGATTCCGGCCATCTCGTCTTCTGGGAGCGCCCTCGAACCGTGGCGGGCCTCATCGTGGAGCACTGCACATGAGCTCGACCCTCACGATCGGCACCTGGATCCGCGACCGCGCTCGGCTCACCCCAGTACGAACGGCGATCGACTTCCCCGGCCGGACCGTTTCCTATGGCCAGATCGACCACGATTCGTCCCGGCTGGCCGCCGAGCTCACCCGACGGGGCCTGTCCCGTGGCGATCGAGTCGCCGTCCTGGCCGACAACTGCCCGGAGCACGTGCCGCTACTGTTCGCCTGCGCCAAGGCCGGTCTGATCATGACCCCGCTCAGCTGGCGTCTTGCCCCGCCTGAGCTCGCCTACCAGATCGACCACGCCGGCGCGGGACTCCTCGTCGTCTCCCGCGATCGGATGCGCCTGGCGGAGGCGGCGCTCGCGGCCGCAGCCTCTCGCCCGGCGCTGCGCGAGATCGAAGCGCCGCCCGAGGGCGATGGCGACGTCGAGATCGATGTCGACGACGACGACCCGCTCTTCCTGTGCTACACGTCGGGCACGAGTGGCCGGCCGAAGGGTGCCCTGCTCACCCACGCCAACTGCTTCTGGACGAACCTGTCGATCGACCATCTCATGGACGTCACCACCTTCGACGTCGTCCTCCAGGTGCTCCCGCAGTTCCACATCGGCGGCTGGAACGTCCAGCCCCTCCTCGCCTGGTGGAAGGGCGCCACCGTGGTCCTCGAGCCGTCGTTCGACGCCGGCCGGGCGCTGTCGCTGATCGAGTCGAAGCGGGTCACGACAATGATGGGCGTCCCGGCCACCTACCTGTTCATGGCCGAGCATCCCGACTTCGCGACGACCGACCTCTCCTCCCTGCGAATGGCCGTCGTGGGCGGGGCGCCGATGCCCGAACCCCTGATCCGGACCTGGACCGAGCGAGGCGTCGCCCTCGTCCAGGGCTACGGCCTGACCGAGGCGTCGCCCAACGTCCTCGGCCTCCCGCCGGAGTACCTGTTCTCAAAGGTCGGTTACGCCGGCAAGGCCTACCCCCACGTCGATGTGGCCCTCGCGGACCAGAACGGGGCGCTGCTCGAGGGCCCCGCCATCGGAGAGCTCCTCGTGCGCGGCCCGAACGTGTTCGCCGGGTACTGGCAGGATCCCGACGCCACCGCCGAGGCGATGCGGGGCGGATGGCTTCACACCGGCGACGTCGCCGAGCGCGACGCGGAAGGCTTCTACCGGATCCGCGACCGCCTCAAGGACATGTACATCTCGGGCGGCGAGAACGTCTATCCGGCCGAGGTCGAGTCGGTCCTCGCCGCGCATCCCGCGGTCGTCGAGGCGGCCGTTCTCGGGATCCCCGACGAACGCTGGGGCGAGGTGGGGCTGGCAGTCGTGGTCGCCCGCTCGCCGATCCCGCCCGAGGTGCTCATCCACTGGTGCCGAGAGCGGCTGGCGCGGTTCAAGGTGCCCCGCGACGTCCGCTTCGTCGACCGACTGCCTCGGTCCGGGATGAGCAAGGTTCTCAAGCGCGAGCTGGCGGCATCGCTGGTCAAGGAGGGGAAACGTGCAGGTTGAGCAGTCGATCGAGGACGACCGGATACCGACGGCAGTCGACGGAGCCGCGTTGCTGTCGCGGGGGAGGCGCACCCGTCAGGCCCTGCTGGACGCCGCCGAGCAGGTGTTCGCGGAGTACGGTTGGGAGGCGGCCTCGATCGTGAAGATCACCGAGCGGGCCAAGGTGAGCCAGGGGACCTTCTACCGCTACTTCGTGTCGAAGCAGGCGATCTTCGACGAACTCGTGGACGACCTGAACCGGCGCGTCCGCCGTGCGATGGCGGAGGGCGCGGCAAGGGGCCGGACCCGGACCGAGATCGAGCGCCACGGGTTCGAGGCGTTCTTCCGCTTCACCGCGGAGCACCCTGCTCTCTACCGCGTGATCCGTCAGGCCGAATTCGCCTCGCCGCGGGCGCTGCATCGCCACTACGAACGGATCGCCGACGGCTACAGCCAGGCGCTGGCGCAGAGCATGGAGGCGGGCGAGATCGCGCGCGGCGATCCGGAGGTCCTCGCCTACGCCCTGATGGGGATCGGCGAGCTGATCGGCATGCGCTGGATCCTGTGGAACGAAGCGGCGGCGGTCCCGCCCGAGGTGATCGAGGAGATGATGAGCTTCATCCGCAGAGGCCTGGGGGCGACCTCGTGAGGCCGGTGGGGATCATGGGGACCGCCGGCTACCTGCCCGAGCGATGGATGCCGGCCGCCGAGGTCGCCGCACTGTCCGGCATCCCCGAGCAGATCCTGATCGACCGGTTCGGCCTGCGAGGCAAGCACATCGCCGCGCCCGACGAGCACGTCTCCGACATGGCCGTGTCGGCGGCCAAGAAGCTGCTCGACGAATTCGAGGTCGACCCCGAGTCACTCGACGCGGTGGTCTACTTCGGATCGAGCTTCAAGGACTACCAGATTTGGCAGGCGGCGCCCCACATCGCCCACCGCCTGGGCGCCCGCGGCGCGTTCGCGCTCGAGCTCGACTACATGTCGTGTGGCGCACCGGTCGCCGTCCGGGTGATCCGCGACCTGCTGCGGGCGGAGCCGGAGCTGTCGCGGGTCCTGGCGGTGGCGGCGAGCCGGGAGTCCTACCTCCTCGACTATGCGAACGCCCGGTCGCGGTTCATGTTCAACTTCGGCGACGGCGCCGTCGCGGCACTGTTCGAGGGTGGCACGAGCGTCCACCAGGTCCTCGGAGCCGACATGATCGTCGACGGCTCCTTCTCGCTCGACGTCAAGGTCCCCGCGGGCGGTTCGGTGGAGCCGGCCTCGGCCGAAAGCGTCGCCGCCGGCCGGCATTACCTCGATGTTCGCGACCCCGCGTCGATGAAGGAGCGGCTGGATCCGATCAGCGTCCCCAATTTCGTGGCGGTGGCCAGGCGGGCGGTCGCGCAATCGGGCGCATCGATGGACCAGGTGTCGCTGCTGTGCGGCATCCATGCGAAGCGGTCGATCCACGAAGCGCTGTGCGCCGCGCTCGGGATCCGTTCCGACCGCGCGATCTATCTCGACGACACCGGGCACATGAGCGGCGTGGACCCGATTCTCGGCCTCGACCGCGCGTGGCGATCCGGCCGGATCAAGGACGGCGACCTCGTGCTGCTCCTGGCCGCCGGAACCGGGTACACCTGGGCAGCGGTCTGCATTCGCTGGTAGCTGAGGAGACATCGATGACGATTTCCGGGTCCATTGTGGAGACACGACGGCTGAAGACCTGGACGCGCCAGGCCGGACTGCCCGGCTCGCCGGCCGTGATCCTCGTTCACGGCAACGTGTCGTCGGGGGTGTTCTTCGAGCCGTTGATGGAGGGCCTCGCCGCCGACCACCACGTCGTCGCGCCCGACTTCCGGGGCTACGGCGGGTCGGAGCGGAAGACCATCGACGCGAGACGCGGCGTGCGCGACTTCTCCGACGACCTGGCCGCCCTCATCGACACGCTGGGGCTCCGGCTGCCGCTCCATCTCGTGGGCTGGTCCGCGGGCGCGGGCGTGGTCATGCAGTACGCGATCGACCACCCCGAGAACGTCGCCGGGATCGTCCTCGAGTCGGCCATGTCACCGTACGGCTTCGGCGGAACGCACGGGACCGACGGGACGCCGAACTGGCCCGACCATGCCGGCTCCGGAGGCGGGACCGTGAACCCGGACTTCCTCCGCCTCCTCGGTGAGGGGAATCGAGGCACGGCCAGCCCGGCCAGCCCGCTCGCCACGCTGCGCGCCTTCTACACGCGACCGGAGTTCCGGCTCGATCCCGCCTTCGAGGAGCGCTGCCTGACCGGGATGCTCGACACGAAGACCGGCGACGACGTCTACCCGGGCGACATGACAGCGTCGGAGCATTGGCCCGGCGTCGCTCCCGGGATGACCGGGATGAACAACGCGATCTCGCCACGCCATCTCGACCTGTCGGCGTTCGGCGCGCTCAGGCCGGCCCCGCGGGTCCTCTGGATCCGTGGCGACTCGGACCAGATCGTGTCCGACACATCGATGTTCGATTTCGGCTATCTGGGCAAGCTGGGGGCCCTGCCGGGCTGGCCGGGCGACGAGATCTTCCCGCCCCAGCCGATGGTCTCCCAGCTCCGGGCCATCCTCGAGCGGGGCGGCACCTACCGGGAGGTGGTCTACGAGGCGTGCGGCCACAGTCCTCACCTCGAGCAGGCTGATCGCTTCCTGACCGACGTGCGCGAGTTCGTGCGCTGAGATCAGGGCGCCGTTTACGGAGGTGAGGGTCGGTGTCGAGGTCGGGCGCCGCCAACGGAGGGAGAGGAGACGGCATGAACCTTCGATTGAACGGCCGGGTGGCCCTGGTCACCGGCAGTGGCAGGGGAATCGGTGCGGCGATTGCCCGGCGGCTCGCGGCGGAGGGCGCCGCCGTGGCCGTGGTCGATCTCGACCGCGACGACGCGGTACGAACGGCTGCCGACCTGCCGGGCTCCCGGGGGTACGGTGCCGACGTCGCCGACCTCGACCAGCTCCGCTCGGTCGTCGACCGCGTTCACGAGGAGTTCGGGAGGTTCGACATCCTCGTCAACAACGCCGGGATCACCAGAGACAGGACACTCCGGAAGATGGAGGCGGCGGAGTGGGACGAAGTGATCCGTATCAACCTGACTGGCGTCTGGAACGGCTGCAAGGCTGCCCAGCCGCATCTCCTCGAGGCCGGCCCGACCGGACGGATCATCAGTCTGTCGAGCACCTCCTACCTGGGCAATTTCGGCCAGGTCAACTACGCGGCCTCGAAGGCTGGCGTCGTCGGACTGACTCGCACGCTGGCGCTCGAGATGGCCCGAGCCGGGGTGACGGTGAACGCCATCGCGCCCGGTTTCATCGACACGGCCATGACCCGCGCGATGCCAGCCGAGGTCTTCAACCGGGTGGTTGCCAGCGTGCCCCTCGGTCGTCCGGGCCAGCCGGAGGATGTCGCCGCCGCGGCCGCGTTCCTGGCCTCGGACGACGCCGCGTACGTGACGGGACAGGTGGTGTTCGTCTGCGGCGGCTACAGCGTCGGGGCGGGCCATCCCTGATACGCGGGCGTGGTGCGGAACCCTGATACGCGGGGCGCCGTAACGCCCAGGCCCCACCCCTTTCGATCAGCGAGCCCGAGGCCAGCACCGTCCGGGAGGTCTATCGACGCTACGTGGAGGACTTCCTCTCGATCGGTGAACTCCCGGCGGCTCCGGCTCCAGGGTCGCCGCGTACCCCGCCAAGCCGCCCACCGCGATCGCACCCCGAGGAGTGGATCGAGATCGAGGTGCCGCCGATCGTAAGCGAGGAGCTCTTCGCCGCCGCGGTCCGCCGGCTCGCCGACAACCGGCGCTTCGCGACGCGCAACACGAAGGCCCCCTCGCTGCTCACTGGCCTCGTCTCCTGTCAGCGCTGCGGCTACGCCAAACTACCGGAGCTCGACCCGGACGAGCCTGCGGAAGCTCCACTACTACCGCTGCCTGGGCTCGGACGGCTGGCGCTACGCGGAGGGACCGGTGTGCAGCGCCCGGCCGATCCGCGCTGACGAACTCGATGCGCTCGTCTGGGACCACGTCTCCGCCCTGCTCGCCGATCCTGCCCTCATCCGGGCGGAGCTCGAGCGCCGCCTTGCCGAGCTCCGCGGGGCCGACCGGACCGTGGCCCAGCGGGGCCGGCTCGAGCTGGAGCTGCAGCGGGTGCGCTCGGCGGCCAGCCGCCTCGTCACCGCCTTCGGGGAGGACCTGCTCTCGCTCGACGAGCTGCGGGCCCGCATGCCCGACCTGCGCTCCCGCGAGGCGAGCCTCCGCGCGCAGCTCGACGCGCTCGACGCCCAACTCCTCGACCGGGCGAGCTACCTCGCCCTCGCCGAGACCCTCGAGACTTTCCTCGCCCGGCTCCGCGAGGCCGCCGCGAACGCCTCGATCGAGGCTCGTCAGCGTATCCTCCGTCTGGTCGTGCGCGACGTCTTGGTCGGCCCGAACGAGAGCGTCATTCGTCACTCGATCCCGACCTCGCTACGGCCGGACCACGCCACAGATCATGTATTGCGTGAGAGGCGTCAGCAGCCCCTTGCTCGCCAACATCTATCTCCACCGGTATCTCCACCGGCTCGACCGAGCCTGGCAGGCCCGCGCCAGGGAATGTTGGCGCGCTATGCCGACGATGCCGTGATCCTGTGCCGGACCCAGGGCGAGGCCGAGGCGGCCCTTGATCTCGCGTGGGAGATCCTCGCCGGTCTCGGGCTCGAGCTCCATCCGGACAAGACGCGGATCGTGGATCTCAGGGAAGGCCGGCAAGGCTTCGACTTCCTCGGCTGCCACTTCCCATGCCCGGGCATCGGGCCGGCTGTTGGAGCGTGGCGTCCGCCGCTCCTACCTCCAGCGCTGGCCGTCGGCCCGGAGCACCTACTTCCGCACCGGCAACGCCGCCGCCAAGTTCCGCCAGATCGACCGCTACGTCGTGGACCGGCTGCGCCGCTTCCTCGTGAAGCGTCAGGGCCGGAACCTGCGACCGGGCCAGGCCCGTGGGTGGACCGAGAACTGGTTCAATAGACTCGGCCTGCACCGACTGCGCGGCACCATCCGCTATCCGGAGGCAGCGTAACCATGCGCCGAAGACCATCGGTGAGCCGTGGGCGGGAGAACCGCTCGCACGGTTCGAAAGGAGGATGGGGAACCGGGCCTGCTCGGCAGGCACCGCACCCCTGACCACCAATGAGCGAGCGGATATCAACCAGGGTGACCTGGTCGGAACGAAGGAGGCCGCAGAGCTGTTCGGCGTGCGATCTATGCCAGATCCTGAGGCCGTCGCCGAGGTGGCCGTTGGCTGGCTTCGCCATGCGAAGTCGGACCTCGTGATGGCCAGAAAGGCCCTGGCTGATCGCGACGAGCTCGATCCATGGGTCGCCTCCCTCCATGCGCAGCAAGCGGCCGAGAAGTACGTGAAGGCGGCGCTCGTCATCCCCGAGCCGACCTGGTCGGACGCCGAGGAGGCAGTCCGGCTGGCGGAGTCGATCGAGACGGACATCCTGGCGGGCGCAAGGTCCCGTGGCGTCGCTCGACTCGAATGAAGGAGAGCCTCGGCAACCTCGCCGGTGAGGGGATGGCGGCTTCGGCCGGTGGCGTTCCAGGAGGTCAGGTCCGTTCGCCCAACAGCGGCACCATCCTGCCCTGCTGATGCAGCCGGAGCACTCGCCGGCCGCGCCCGCTCCCGACACGCCGGCGGTGCGCGCGGTCGCGGCCTCGGGCGTCCCGCATCGCGTCGTGGTCATCGAGCCGGCCCGGAGCGCCGAGGAGGCCGCCGAGCGCCAGGGGATCCCGCTCGGTGCGCTCCTCCGGACGATCGTCGTCCGGCGTGGCGACGACGACTACCTGTTCGTGCTCGTGCCGGCTGGCCGCCGGTTCGACTGGCCGAAGCTCCGTGCCCACCTCGGCGTCACCCGCCTCTCCCTGCCGGACGCGGACGAGGCACGCGAGGTCACCGGCTACGTCCGGTACACCATCACGCCGTTCGGGTCGTCACGCGCGTGGCCGGTGATCGCCGACGTGTCGATGCTCGCGGAGCCGGTCGTGGCGATCGGCGGCGGCGCCCACGGCGTGAACCTCCACCTCGCGCCGGCCGACCTGGTGACTGCGCTCCGCGCCGAGGTGGTGGACGTGACCCAGCCGGACGCTCAGCCGGCCGATCCGGACCGCGGGCCCCCGTTGGCGGACCAGCGCTAGTTCGACTCGCCCGGCCGGTCGCGCGCCGCCACCGCGGCGAGGAGCGGCTCGATGCGGGTCGTGTAGATCGCCGACCAGCCGTATTCGACACGGACGCGACGGCCGAATCTCGACAGCGTCTCGCTCGCGAGGCGCTCGTGGATCAACCCGGCCACCGCCGCCGGGTCGGCATCGGGGGAAAAGTAGGTTGCGTCGTCACAGGCCAGCTCGCGCAGGGTCGGGATGTCGGCGCAGAACACGGGCAGCCGGCAGGCGGCCGCCTCGAGGACGGGCAGCCCGAACCCCTCGTCGCGACTCGGGAGCAGGAGCGCGTCGGCGACGCGGTAGAGGTCGCTGACGACTCGGCCCGAGGTCTGCCGCCCGCGATCGACGGCGAGAAGATGGACCGCGGCGGCAACACCGGCCTCGTCGGCGAGCGCCCGGAGCCGGGCGACCCCCGCCCCTGATCCGGAGGCGTGCGGGTCCGGCGGTCCGGTCACGATGAGTCGGGCATCGCCGCCAGATCGCCGCAGCTCGGCCACGACCCCGATCGCCAGCTCGAGGTTCTTGCGCGGCGTGATCCGCACCGGGACCAGCAGGACGGGTCCGGACCCGGGCAGGCCGAGTTCCTCCAGAAGCCGCTTCGTGGCCGGATGGATGTCGAGGAGCCGATCGAGCTCGATCCCGTTGGGCACCACTCGCACGGACTTGGCGGTCAGGCCGGTCAGGCCGGCCAGCTCGGCTCGCCGCGCCTCCGACACGGTGACGTACGTCGTCCGAGGCCAGGCGGTACGAAGCAGGTCCCACGGATGCCCGGGATGGAGCTCGCCGGCATGCCGCGTGGACGTCCCGGCCAGGTCGTGCTGCCAGGCGATGAATGCCGGGCTGCGTGATTCCCCGACCAGCTCTCGGAGCGCAGCCGTGAGCGGCAGGTTGAAGTGGAGACCGCAGACGTTGTGGGCGACGAGGATGTCGAGGCCGGCGACCGCCGGCCGCAGGTCCGCGGCGAGGTCCGCGACGAGCACCTCGAACGCCGCCGGCACGTGCCCCTCGTCGAGTGCCGCTCGGACGGCACGGATCGCCGGGTGCCGGGCATCCGCCAACGGGATCCGGACGACCTCGATCCCGGGAGTCGGCCGACCCCCGCGGCCGGTGATGATTCGCACACGGTGCCCGGCGTCGGCGAGGAGGCGGGCATGCTGGCCGAGCACCACCTCCACCCCGCCGACGACTGGCGGGGCCGTGTAATGGAGCAGACCGACGCGCAGCCCCACGGCGCCCCGGGCCTCAGACCGTCTCGCCGAAGCAGTCGGCCAGCAGGTCCTCGAGGTGACGCTCGAGGATCGTGAACGAGAAGTGCCGCGCCCCGAGGTCGTAGTTCCGGGCGGTCCAGTCGGCGGCCATCGACGGGTCGTCGAGCAGGTGGCGGGCGAGCGCCAGGGTCGCGTCGCTGATGAAGCCGTCGAACCAGACGACCCGGAAGCCGCGGGGCCGGATGTCGACCTCGTAGGTGGAGTAGTTGTTCACCAGGAGCGGACGGCGGTAGTAGACGGCCTCGATGAACGCGTTCCCGAAGCCCTCGAAGGCGGACGGGTAGGTCACGAAGTCGGCCGCCGGGTAGACGTCGGCCAGGGTGTAGATCCGGCGTCCGTCGGCCGTCTGGCCTCGCCGATCCGCGACCACCTCCGACTCGAACCGGACGTCGACGCCGAGCAGGGTCGCGAACTCGCGGACCCTCGTCTCGTACTCGGGTCCCTCGTCGCCTGCCGCGTGCGAGATCACCAGTCGCGCCGGGCGCCCGAGCCGGCGCGTGAACTCGATGGCGTGCTCGATGCCCTTGCGCTGGATGACCCGGGTGGGTTGGAGGAGGAACAGCTCCCCGGGCGCCACGCCGAGGTCCGCCCGGACCACGGCCGGGTCCACCTCCGGCGGCCCGGGCGGCCGCTCGAATTCCATCACGTTGGGGATCACCCGTGCCGTCAGGCCGTGGCGGGACGCGAGCTGGGTTGCCTGCACGGAATTGATCACCACGTGCCGGATCGAGGAGTGGCTGGGCGGGAACGCTGCCGCCAGGACGTCTGGGACGCAGTTGACGAGGAATCGCTGGCGCTCCCAGTGGAAGTCGTGGTGGTGTGCGATCGTGGGGATTCCGGTCTCGGCGATGAGCTCGGCGATCGCCAGGCCGAGCGGCAGGTTCAGCGGGATCGCACTGGCGTTCTCGACGATCAGCAGCTCCACGTCGAACTGGGCCACGAAGGCGTGCAGCTCGGCCTTGAGGGCCTCGCGCAGCTCGTGGATCCGGCGCGTCAGCGCCGGCGGGCGGGTGTAGATCGAGAGCGGCGCTCGGGGCGCGCGCCCGGCGGCGGGGGCAGGCCTGCCGTCCCCGTTGTCCGTGCTCCACTCGCCGGCATACGCCCGCCGGTTGATGGCATCGATCTCCGGGTGGCGATAGAACGCCTCGGGCACCACCCGGCTGCGTTCTGCCGGCCGATCGCTGACGCCAGCGAAGTAGTAGCAGGTGTGCCCGAGTCGCTCCAGGACGGCGGCCCATTTCGCCGTTTCCAGCGAGACGCCGTCCGTGCCGGCGAAGCGCGTCGACACGAACCCGATGCGCCGGGGTGTCGGCGGGGCGGGCAACCTGGGCCGCGGGCGAGGCCGCAACCTGGGCCGCGGGCGATCGGGGTCGGGCATCGTCACCTCGTCCTTCGTCTGCGGGTACGGTCCCGCGTCGCGGGAGTTCCGTCAACCGCACGTCTCGGGCGCGCTTCGACCAGGGCATCCCCCTCGGCTGGTCCACGGATCGACCAAGCGACGAACATCACGCTGGTCGAGGCCTCGTCCTTCGTCGAATGGTGCATGGATCGACCATGAAGCGGCGGAAGTGCCGCCTGCGGTCCCCCCGGCCAGCGCTCCGTCGTCGGGTGGTCGATGGATCGACCAGGAACCGGCTGAAGTGCCGCGTTCGGGTTCCTCGGACGGGCTCCTTCGTCGAATGGTCGAGGACCACCAAGAAGCGGCGGAGGCGTCGCGTTCGGGCGGCACGCCCGGCCGTGAATCGGCACCCCACGGCAGCCGATGACTCCGGGTCAACGTCGGGGCACCCTGGCTGCCGACCGTCACTCGGCGCACGGCGCTCCGACGGCAGCCGATGACTCCGGGTCAACGTCGGGGCACCCCACCGACCCGATCGGGCCGGCCAGGGACCGTCCGGCCGCCCGTGGATGTCCGCCGGTCATGAACGTCCGCCGGCCGCGGCCCAGCGTCCTCGTTGACGGCCTCGGACGGCGAAACGTGCGTCCGAGTCATCAACTTGGAGATTTGCCCCGGATACCGCTGCCGGATCGTGCCTGCGCCGGTGGCCTCTAGGCCACCGGCATCGAGCGGCGCAGGAAGTCGGCAAGGGCAGCCGATTGGCGGATCCGTGACGGCTCGTGGACGTACATCATGTGGCCCGCCTCGTAGTGGGCAAGCTCTACGTTGGCGCGAAGCTCGCCGGGAATCGGCAGGTGCGCGGCGACGTGCTCGGCCGCGAAGTGGGGCGTGGCCCCGTCGTAATAGCCGCACGCGATGTGCACCTTCAGGTGCGGATTCGCGCGCATCGCGGCACCGAGCTGCCCCACGACGGAGACCGACCGTCCCTCGAATTCCCTGTACGACCAGGCCTCGTTGACCGGGCCGGCCAAGATCTCGTACGGCAGGTCGTTCTCGTAGCCGAGCTCGGTCCGGACGTACTGGTTCAGAGCGGCCGAGTACGGGCCCGCGATGTGCGAATAGGACGGATCGGCTGAGAAGAGCTCCCGTCCGCCGTCGGGTTCCGACCCCGTGAAGCGAGCGTCCAGGCGGCCCACGGACAGGCCGCGGTCACGCAGGAGCTCCGTGAAGAACCGCACGTGCTCGACCCGGAGGTCCACCCGGTCGATGTACTCGCGGCGGAGGCCGGTCAGGCGGGCGACCTTCGCGACCGCGGCCCGGCGTTCGGCGGGCGAGAGCCGGTGCCCGCGCGCGAGGACCCGCGGGTAGTCGCCGGCCGCGTAGGCCTCGGCTTCGTGCAGGACCTCGCCGAGCGTTCGGCCCGGATGCTTCCCGTGGTAATGCGCGACCGCCGCGTAGGTCGGCAGATAGAGCGCGTACGGGACGTCGTTGCCCTCATTGAACATGATCGTACCCAGGTCCAGGACGGACGAGATGAGGGCGATCCCGTTGAGGTACATCCCGTAGCGTTCCTGGAGGTGGCTCGCCAGCCCGGCGGCCCGGAGCGTCCCGTACGACTCGCCGGCCAGGAGCTTCGGTGACATCCAGCGGCCGTTCCGCGACGTCCACAGTCGGATCACCTCGGCGACCGATTCGATGTCGCGGGTGAACCCGTGGAAGTCCGCCGGCTTGACGCCGTCGACCGCGCGCGAATAGCCCGTCGCAACCGGATCGATGAAGACGAGGTCCGAGTGGATCAGGAGGCTCTCCGCGTTGTCGACGAGGTCGTACGGCGGCGGGACCGGAACCCCAACATCGCCTGACACCACCCGTCGCGGTCCAAGGAGGCCCAGGTGCAGCCAGACGCTGGACGAACCGGGTCCGCCGTTGAAGGCAAACGTCACCGGCCGCTTGCGAGCGTCGGCGCCGTCGAGCGTGTAGGCCGTGACGAAGACGGTCGCCTTCGGCTTGAATCCGGCTGCCTTGCCGTCCTCGAGGAGCTCCTCGCGGAGGACGATCCGGCCCGTCCACGAGGTGTAGGCAAGCTGCTTCCGGCCGACGGTCAGGGTGTGCTTCCGCTCGACGAGATCGTCGGTGGGATCGACCGGCTTCGACGTCTCGGACTTCTCCGGGGATGCCGCGCCGGCATTGCCGCCGGACGGGGCGTGGGCCTTCTCGCCGGACGGGGCGTGGGCCTTCTCGCCGGACGGGGCGGAGCCGGTCGCGTCGTGCGTCCCGTCGGCCACGCTAGAGCGCCTTCACCGCACTCACCAGGTCGGACAGGCCGGCCTTGGCGTCCGCGAACAGCATCCCCGTCTTGGGATTGACGTACAGCTCGTTGTCGATGCCGGCGTAGCCACGGCCCATCGACCGTTTGATGACGATGATCGACTTCGCGTGATCGACGTCGAGGATCGGCATGCCCGAGACGGGCGAGCCGGGCCTGCGGGCCGCCGGGTTCGTGACGTCATTGGCGCCCACCACGAGCGCGACGTCCGTCCGGTCGAACTCCGGGTTGATCTCCTCCATCTCCTTGAGCTGCGGGTAGGGCACGTTCGCCTCGGCCAGGAGGACGTTCATATGCCCCGGCATCCGGCCTGCGACGGGATGGATCGCGTACTTCACGTCCACGCCGCGGGTCTCCAGGAGCTCGGCCAGCTCACGGACCGCGTGCTGCGCCTGGGCCACCGCGAGGCCGTAGCCCGGGACCACGATGACCGAGCTCGCGTAGGCGAGCTGGATCGCCGCGTCATCCACGCCGAGCTCCCGGACCGAGCCGCCGGGACCGCCGGCTGCGCCGACGGTGCCCTCGCCGCCACCGAACCCGCCGATCATGATGTTCAGCACGGAGCGGTTCATGGCGTCCGCCATGAGCTTCGTCAGGATCGCGCCGGACGCGCCGACGAGGGCGCCGGCGATGATGAGGACCGGGTTGTCCAGGACGAACCCGGCCATCGCCACGGCCGTGCCGGTGAACGAGTTCAACAGGCTGATGACGACCGGCATGTCCGCGCCGCCGATCGGCAGTGTCATCGTGACGCCGAAGACGAGGGCCGCCGCGAGGATGAGGAGCATCACCGGGATGCTCAGGTTCGGGATCCACAGGTAGATCGCGCCAGCGACGACGATCAGTGCGAGTGCCGCCGTGACGAGCTGGCCGCCGGGGATCGTCACCGGCCTCGACGGCGTGATCCTCAGGCCCATCAGCTTGCCCGACGCGATGAGCGATCCGGTGAAGGTGATCGATCCGATGAGGATGTCGAGGACCGTCGCGACGTTGATCTGGAGGGACGGCGCCGCGGTCAGGCGGAGGTAGTCGTCGATCGCGATCAGGGCGGCCGCGCCGCCGCCGACCGCGTTGAACAGCGACACCAGCTGCGGCATCGCCGTCATCTTCACGGTCCGGGCCATGTACAGGCCCAGGCCGCCGCCGAGAGCGATGCCGGCGATCACGATGAACCAGCCGGTGACGTTCAGCTCCGTATCGCGCGGCTCGAACGCAAGGAAGACGGCGGTCGCCGCGACGGCCAGGACCATGCCGCCCGCCGACAGCAGGTTGCCGTTCCGCGCCGTGGCCGGCGAGTTCATCCGCATGAGGCCGATGACGAACGTGGCGGCACCGGCCAGCCAGGCGACGCGGACGAGGGTCTCGAGGACGGACAGGTTCACGGCTACGCCTCCGCCTTCTCGGCCTTCGGGGCCGCGGGCCGGCGCTTGAACATCTGAAGCATCCGGTCGGTGACGACGTAGCCGCCGACGACGTTCATCGTCGAGAAGGCGACCGCAATGAACGACAGGGCGTACGCCGCCGGGTTGTCCGACTCGATGGCGATGAACATCGAGCCGACGAGAACGATCCCGTGAATCGAATTCGCACCCGACATCAGCGGCGTGTGGAGCGTTGCCGGGACCTTGCTGATGACAGCGAAGCCGCACAGGATCGCGAGGACGAAGATGGTCAACGCGGTGAAGAGCTCAGCGTTCACGCGGCACCTCCGGCCGGCTGGAGCAGCTGCTTCACGGCGTCCGAGCGGATCTCGCCGCCATGCGTGATCGTCACGGGGCCGGCGATCTCGTCCGCCGGATCGAGGTCGAGGGCGCCGTCCTTCACGAGGTGGAGGAGGAGCGCGGACAGGTTCCGAGCGTAGAACGCCGACGCTCCCACGGGCATCGTCGCCGGCAGGTTCTCGGGCGCGACGATCGTGACGAGGTTGTCCGTGAGGACCTCCTCGCCGGCCTTCGACAGCTCGCAGTTCCCGCCGAGTGCGGAGGCGGCCATGTCCACGATCACCGAGCCGGGCTTCATCAGTCCCACCGCTGCCGCGGTCACGAGCACCGGAGGCTTCCGGCCGGGAACCTGGGCCGTCGTGATCACCACATCCATACCGCCGATGACCTCGTTGAGCTCGGCCTGCTGGGCGGCACGCTCCTCGGATGTCAGCTCGCGCGCGTACCCGCCCGCACCGGTGGCATCGATCTGGGTCTTCAGCGTCACGAACTGCGCACCGAGCGATTCGGCCTGCTCCCGGGTCTCCGGCCGGACGTCGTAGGCTTTCACGACGCCGCCGAGGCGCCGAGCCGTGCCGATGGCCTGGAGACCGGCGACCCCGATGCCGAGGATGAGGATATTCGCCGGCTTCGCCGTGCCGGCCGCCGTCGTCAGGAGCGGGAAATAGCGCCCGAACGCGTTCGCCGCGATCAGGACCGCCTTGTAGCCCCCGACGTTCGCCTGGGATGACAGGGCGTCCATCGTCTGAGCCCGCGACAGGGTCCGCGGGATCGCGTCCAGGCTGATCGCGGTGACCCCGGCCGCCGCGAGCGCGGCCATCAGCCGCGGATCCAGCAGGGGCTGGAGCAGGCCGATGACCGCCTGGCCGGAGCGGAGCCGGGCCACCTCCGCGGCGTTTGGCTTCTGGACCCGGAGGATGGCGTCGGCATCCCGGTACAGCTCGTGGGTCGAGACGATCCGCGCGCCGGCGTCGGAGTATGC
Source organism: Anaerolinea sp. (assembly GCA_013822395.1). GTDB lineage: Bacteria > Chloroflexota > Limnocylindria > Limnocylindrales > CSP1-4 > UBA5189. Next base: position 31,077 of record PNKK01000006.1, read on the forward strand.
CGAATCGGGGATGAGCGCACCGAGCCCGGCGCCGGCCTCAACGAGGATCTCCAGCCCGGCGGCCGTCAGCTTGCCGAGCGCCTCGGGTACCAGGGCCACGCGCCGCTCTCCGGGCGCGGATTCCCTGGCGACTCCGATCTTCATGGGCACCACCTGATGTCTGGGCACGTGGGGTTTCCACTGTGGGGCCGCCGCGCCGGCGTGGCGCTGCCCCATGCTGCGCCGCGCGGATTTGGTTCGGGGCCGCGGTGAAGGATACCCGGCGTCGCTGTGCCCTGCCGACGCCCTGTCGACGATCTGTCCCTGCCGATGATCACGTCGGCTCCGCGTTCACCCCGACTCGACGCTCACACCGGGCCGGCCGGCTCCGGGAGCTTGAGCTCAAGCACCTCGGGCGCGGCGGCCCGGAAGGCGAGCAGCGCATCGAGAAGGCGCTGTCCATCCGCCGGGTCAATGGCGCCGGCAAGCCGGAGGTAGAACGGCCGCGCCGTCCCGATCCGGAGGGTGGGCACGCCGAAGATCGCGTAGTCCGTCCGCGCGGCGGCCCAGTCCTCGGCAACTCGCCGTCGGGCGGCAGCGACGATTCTCGGCTCGGCAAGCCCGTCACGGACGCGGTGCTGCATTGCGCCGGCGGCCACGGCGACGCGGTCGAGAACGGCGGGGTCAGTTATGTCTGCACGCTCGCCGAACCGCGCCTCGTAGACCCCGCGCCGGAAGCGGCGCGCGACCTCGGCCGCCTCGGCCGCCTCGATGATCGCCGTCGCGAGAAACGCGGCGAGTGGCCGGCGATTCTGCCGTTCGCGGTAGTGGACGTAGTCGAGCGGCTGCTCCCAGAGCCGCCACTCCGCCGCCGTCGCGTCGCGATTGAACTGCTCCAGGCCGACGAGCCGGTGACGGACGGCCACGTGCCCCGGGCCGAGATCGTCCAGCCAGCCTGCGACCCGATACGAGTACGGGCAGTGGTAGTCCATGAACAGCTCGACCGGGAGCGGCTCCCGTTGTCCGTCGGGCCGCGGAGGCCGGTCGCTCACTCGAGGCCGGTCGCTCACCTTCAGGCGCCCTTCCCGGCGCTCGCGACGACGGTGATCAGGGTCAGGATGTAGACGTGGGCCAGGGCGCTGTACCAGATCGAGCGGGTCCGCCAATCGAGCCAGCCGAAGGCGGCGCCGCCCAAGAGTGTGGAGAAGAGCTCGATCTCCGGCTTGCCCAGGTGGACGAAGACGAACGGCACCTGGGCGACGACGAGTCCGAGTGGACCGATCGTCCGGAGGAGCGTGAACATCACGAATCCGCGCATCAGGAACTCGGCCGGCACGAGGTCGAGGACGTTGGTGACCAGCAGGTCGCCGACGGGGGCTCCCGAGATCCCGTAGTAGGCGCTGAACTGGGGGTTCGCGCCGATGGCCACGACGATCGGGGTCATGATCGCGCCCCCGGCGGCGGCGAGCCCCAGGCCCCAGCGCCAGTCGCCGATGGCCAGGCCGTAGTTGGCGAGGCGGTCGCGGAAGGCCAGCAGGATCACGAGCGCGGGCACGAGGCCGAACAGGATCATCCGCTCCAGTGCCTGATAGCGCAGGGCCGCCGCCGATCGACCGAGCGCCTGGATCTCGGCGGGGATCGCGGTGCGCGTGAAGTCGAACAGGAGGACGAGTGTCACCACGAGGAGCGCGGTCGTGGCACGGAGCGGCAGGTCCAGACCCAGGACCCGTACCATCCGTACGTCCGCGGCTGAGGCCGGATAGGCCGGCCCGTCGACGAACCGCGCGGCCAGGGTCCGGAGCCGGGATGCGTCGGTCGCTCCGGCGAGCGCGTCGGTCACGGGCGGCGGGCGAGGCGCGCGGGAGGTACGGGGCACGCCGGTCTCATGGTTCGTCTCGGCGTACCGCGGCGAGCTTCTCGAACCGCTCCGGCCAGCCGACCTGGCCGCCGGTCGCCACGAGCCGGACGTCGTACCCGGCGGCGTCGAGGAGGCTCGCCGCGATCGCCGCGCGGCCGCCAGCCTTGCAGGCGACGGTGATCCGGCGGCCGCGCGGCAGTTCGTCAAGCCGGCCCGGCAGGTCCGCGACGAAGATGGTCCGTGCCCCCGGCACGACCCCGTCGTCGCGCCACTCGATCGGCTGCCTGACATCCAGCAGGGCCGGCATCTCGCCGGCAGCCGCCTCCGCGTAGATCGCGTCCATCGTGGTCGTCGGGTACGAGGACACCGGCCGGCCGGCAGCTCGCCAGGCATCGATGCCCCCGGCGAGGTGCCCGGCAACGCGCTCGTAGCCGATTCGGACGAGCTGGGTGACGGCCTCGACCCGGGCGGCCGCCTCCGGCTCCGGCAGGACGAGTGCAAGCAGGGCATTGAACGGCAACATCCAGCCGACGTACGCCGCGAACGTCTCGTCGAGCTCGATGTTCAGCGAGCCCGGGACGTGGCTCGCCGCGAATTCCGCCCGCGGCCGTGCGTCTACGATTCGCGCCCCGGCCGCGGCCGCTCGTGCCAGCCCGTAGGGATCGAGCGTAAGGGTGGGCGGCAGCCCGCCCAGGACCGCCGGCCCGGCCCGGTTGAGCGGCGCCATGTGAGCGTAGTAGGCCGGGTAGCGTCCCAGGCCCCCGAGCAGCGCGTCGCGGAACGCCGCGGACTCCACCGCCGCGAGGACCGGGTTGGCGGCGAGCTCCGCCCCGACCGTCGATGTCTGCGAGGGTGCGGCGGGACCGGCGCTGCAGAAGCTCCCGGCTCCGTGGGTCGGGAGGATCCTGACGCCTGGTGGGAGGGCGGCCAGCCGGCGCAGGGTCGCATGCTGGAGTGCGGTGAGCTCGTCCGTCCGCCCTTCGCCCAGCAGGTCCGTTCGCCCGGCCGTCCCCACCAGGAGGGAGCCGCCGGTGAACACGCCTTCGGGTGGCGCGTCCTCCGTGGCGCCCGCCGTCCTGACCGCCCAGGCCAGGTGCTCCGGCGTGTGTCCGGGCGTCGCCATCGCGATGAGGCGCAGCGCCCCGACCTCGACCGCGGTCCCTTCGTCGGCTCCGCGGTGGGGGAGGGCGTAGCCGCCTCGCGCCGGCGCAACGATGTCGGCCCCGGTCGCCGCCCGTGTCTCGAGCGCGCCGGACAGGTAGTCGTTGTGGACGTGGGTCTCCAGGACGTGGGTCACCCGCCAACCGCGCTCGGCGGCGACAGCCAGGAACCGCCATGCATCCCGCTGCGGATCCACGAGCGCCGCCTCGCCGTCGCTCGCGATGAGGTACGAGGCGTCGCCGACGCCGACGGTCGTGAGCAGCTCGATATCCATGTCGCGTCCATCGTCGCACGCTCGCTCCATGCCGGTCGCTCGTACCATGACCACCACGACGGACACCGGGCCCCACGCTCCGGCCGGGAAGAGGACCCCAGATGGCGAAGATCGGCTACGCGGCGATGCTCGAGCAGTTCCACCCGACGGATCTGCTGGACTGGTGCGCCCAGGCTGAGGCAGCCGGCTTCACGGCCGGCTTCATGGTCAGCGAGCACTTCCATCCGTGGACCCCGGGGCAGGGGAATGCCGCGTTCGCCTGGAGCTTCATGGGAGCGCTCGGGACGCGCACCTCGCTGCCGTTCGGGACCGCCGTGACGTGCCCCGGCTTCCGCTACCACCCGGCGGTCATCGCTCATGCAGGGGCGACCCTGGGGGCCATGTTCCCCGGCCGTTTCTACCTGGGCCTCGGCGCGGGCGAGGCCCTCAACGAGCACGTGATCGGCGGCGCCTGGCCGGAGATCGGCGTTCGGAGCGCGATGCTGTTCGAGAGCATCGAGATCATCAACAAGCTCTTCACGGGGGAGGTCGTCAAGCATCGGGGTGAGCATTTCACGCTCGAGAGCGCGAAGCTCTACACCCGCCCCGAGCGGCCCGTCCCGATCTACGTTGCGACCGCCGGTCCGGTCAACGCGAAGAAGACCGGCCGATTCGCCGACGGGATCATCACCGTTGGAGCGGCCGACGAGAAGATCGCGATGCTCTGGGCGAAGTACGAGGAGGGCGCCCGCGAGGTGGGCAAGGACCCGTCGCGGTCGCCCAAGCTCCTCCAGATCCACGTCTCCTGGGCTCGCACCGACGAGGCGGCGATCGAGGGGGCGGTCCGCGAATGGCCCAATGGCGGGATGGCCTTCCCGAAGCAGGACATCAGGAACCCGGAGGACTTCGCGGCGATGGCCAGGCTCGTCCGGCCGGAGGACTTCAAGAACCGGGTCCTGATGACCGCCGACCTCGGGGCGCACATCGAGCACATCCAGCACTATCTCGACATGGGCTTCGACGAAGTCCATCTCCACAATGTCGGGCGCAACCAGGCCGAGTTCATCGATGTCTTCGGCAGGGAGGTCCTGCCGCACCTGAAGCTCGGCTGACCGGGGGGCGCTGCCGCGGGTCCCGCCTGAATCGTCATCTGTGCGCCACGCGGGCATTGGGCGAGGGCGATCGCCTCAATCCGACACGCCGGGCCATAGAACCATCCCGACGCACGCTCGTGCCGGGATGACCCGGCCACTTTGGCCGGCCGACGATGAGTGAATCCGACGCTTGCATCGTGACCAGTTCCCGCCTGGTCCTCATCTGACGAAAATCGCGTCCGCCGGTCCGCGAGTGACCTCAGCCCGACCCGCCCCGGACGATCCGACGGGCTCGCCGCGCCACGGCCAGGAACTCGCGAAGGTGCTGCAGCGGCCGGATGTGGCTCGGCTCACCGCCGTAGATCGTGGAGATCGGCACCCATCGGATGGGCCAACGCTCGCGGATGCAGACGGCGATCATCTCGACCTCGAACGCGAAGCCGTCCTCACGGCTCGCCAGCATCTCGGCCATCAACCGGCGCCCGACGAGGCGGTAGCCGGACTGGTTGTCAGGGACCCATCTGCCGACGGCGGCCGAGAGGAGCAGCGTCCCGAGACCGTTTGCGGCCCGGCGGATGAGCGGCATGCGCCCGAAGTCCCGTCTGCCGACGATCAGCTCGGCGGGCTGCTCGCGCTCCACCGCGAGGAAGCGTGGCAACTCGGCCGGATCGTGCTGTCCATCGCCGTCGAGCGTCACGACCGCAAGGGCACCCCGGGAGATCGCGACGGCGAAGCCGGCCTGGAGGGCTGCGCCCTTGCCCTGGTTCGGCTGCTGGCGGAGAACCGTGGCGCCCGCTGCCTCCGCCTCGGCCGCGGTGTCGTCCGTGGAGCCGTCGTCCACGACGAGGACCGGGAGATGTGCCGCCGCCCCGCGGACGACCGCGGCGATGCGCGGCCCCTCGTCGTGGGCGGGAATCAGGGCCAGGATCCGAGGGATCGGATGCATCCCGACCATGATGCGGCAGCGCCGGTCGGTTGACACGGACTGCGACTCAGTCTCAATATGAATCTGTCGATGCGACGATTGCCCGTGGCCCTGGCGATGCTGCTAACCGCGTGTGGCGGGAGTCCCGGCGCGCCATCCGGCGGGTGGTCGGACCTGCCTGCGCGGACGGTCGTGACGACCTCGACGGTCTTCGCCGACCTCGTCCGGAACGTCGGCGGCGATCGCGTGACCGTGGCGAGCCTGGTGCCGGCCGGGGCGGTCGTGGAGACCTACCAGGCGAAGCCGGACGATCTCCGCGCGCTCGCCGCGGCCGATCTCATCGTCATGAACGGGCTCGGCCTGGACGACTGGCTCGAATCGACCATCTCGGCCGCATCACCCGATACGCCGGTCATCCGGCTCGCGGAGGGCCTGCCGGGCGTTCAACTCCTGCCCGGCGAGGAGCCAGGGTCACAGAACCCGCACCTCTGGATGGATGTGGCCTACGCCCGCGGCTACGTTGCCCGGATCGGCGAGGCCCTCGCGGCCGTCGACCCGGCGGGGGCCGCAGCGTACGCTGCCGGGGTGACGGCATACGACGCCCGGCTGGCCGAGCTCGATGCCTGGGCTCGGGCACAGATCGAGGCGATTCCCCCAGCCAACCGCAAGGTCGTGATGTTCCACGGTGCCTTCCCGTACTTCGCCCGGGCGTATGGTCTGACCATCGTCGGGGTCGCGGTCCAGGCGCCGGGCCAGGATCCCAGCGCGGGCGAGATCGCGGCGCTCGTCGACGCCATCCGAGCGAGCGGCGCCAAGGCGATCTTCAGCGAGAACCAGTTCCGGACCTCGCTGGTCGACCAGATCGGCCGGGAGACGGGCGCGTCGGTGGTCGCCGAGCTGTACAACGACTCGCTCGGCACCGCGCCGGTGACCTCGTACGAAGCGCTGATCCGCTGGGATGTGGAGCAGATCGTGGCGGCCCTTCGATGACGACTACTACGACGACGGCCACCGCGACGACGACGTCCGCGACCGCCCCGAGCGTCCGCCTGGCCGGCGTCTCGGTCGGATATGAGGATCGGCCGGTCCTGGAGCACGTCGACGTGTCGCTGCCGCCCGGATCGCTGACCGCGATCGTCGGCCCGAACGGCGGCGGGAAGAGCACGCTCCTCAAGCTCATCGCCGGGCTGCTCCGGCCCTGGACCGGCACGATTGCCGTCCTGGGCGGCCGGCCCGGCGAGCATGCCCGGTCGGTCGCCTACGTCCCGCAGGCCGAGGCCGTCGATTGGGGCTTTCCCGTGGCCGCCGGCGACGTCGTGATGATGGGCCGCTACCCTCGCCTGGGACCGCTCCGGCGCCCGGGTGCCGCGGATCATGCCGCGGTGGCACGGGCGCTCGAGGAGGTCGGGATGACGGCCCTTGCCGACCGCCAGATCGGGGCGCTGTCGGGCGGCCAGCGTCGCCGGGTCTTCCTCGCCCGTGCGCTCGCCTCAGAGCCGGACCTGTATCTCCTGGACGAGCCCGTCACCGGCGTCGACAACGCGACCCAGGAGGACCTCATGGCCGTCCTCGACGCCGAGGCGCGGGCCGGCAAGACCGTCATCGCGAGCACCCACGACCTGGCCTCGGCCGCCGAGCATTTCCGATCGATCGTGGCCGTGAACCGGACGATCGTCGCCCAGGGGGCCGCCAGCCTGGTGCTCGATGCCGACGTCCTGCTCCGGACGTACGGCGGCCACCTGCTCTTCGTGGGCGATCGGGCCGTCGTCCTCGACGACGCCCACCACCACGACCAGGCGCCGGGTGGGGAGATCCACCACCACGATGACGGTGGCGGCGCGGGAGGGCGCCGCCCGTGAACCTCCTGCTGGAGCCGCTGGGCTACGAGTTCTTCGTCCGCGCCCTGGCGGCCGCCATCCTCGTGGGCCTCGTCTGTGCGGTCATCGGAACGTACATGGTCCTGCGCGGGCTGGCGTTCATGGGCGATGCCCTCAGCCACGCCGCGTTCCCCGGCGTGGTCGCCGCGTACCTGCTCAAGGCACCGTTCTACCTCGGAGCCGCCATCGCGGCCGTCGGGACCGCCCTCGCCATCGGCTGGATCACGCGACGCGGCAGGCTGCGCGGCGACACGACGATCGGGGTCCTCTTCGCCGCGATGTTCGCGTTCGGGATCTTCCTGTTCAGCACGATCCCGAACTACGTCGGCGATCTGTTCGGGTTCCTGTTCGGCGAGGTGCTCGGAATCAGCGCATCCGACCTCGCCGCGCTCGCCGTCCTCAGCGTGGTGGTCCTGGCCACCGTCGCGGTCCTCTGGAAGGAGCTCCTCTACTCGACCTTCGACCCGCTGGCCGCGGCCGCCTCCGGACTCCCGGTCGCCGCGCTCGAGTACCTCTTCCTCGGACTGATCGCGCTCACGATCGTCATCAGCCTCCAGGCCGTGGGGATCATCCTCGTGGTCGCCGTCCTGGTGACGCCGGCGGCGACCGCGCAACTCCTTGCGGACCGGTTCTCCCGGCTGATGGCGACCGCCGTGGCGATCGGGGTCGTCGCGCCGATCGTCGGCCTCTACCTGAGCTTCTGGACGAACACCGCCAGCGGCGCGCTCATCGTCCTGGTCGAGACCGCGGGCTTCCTCGTGGCGCTCGCACTCGGTCCGCGCACGGGGCTCCTGCGCCGGCGACGGGTCTCGGTGCCGGACTGACGGTCGCCCCCCCGGGTCAGCGCGGGGCAGGCCGATCCGCAGGGCCGGACCACAGCCCGGGCTGCTCAATGGCCGTCACCGCCGCCTCCGGGGACATCCCACGGACCAGCCCGCGGCCGGCTGCGGCGCTGATCGTCTCGTGGAGCTCACTCGCCCTGGATGGGAACCTCGCCCTGTGGTGGCTGCTCGCCGGTCGGCTCCTCCGTGCCGGCTCATGGAGCGGTCGCCGGCCCCGAGGAGCTTGGACGCATGTGTCGGGCGGCTGAGTCCGGGCTCCGAGAGGGTGGCGCCACGTTGGGTGCAAGCAAGATTCGACTGCAGACAGCAAACGAAGCGACTACGGGTGGACTCCATCGACGGGGGCTTGCGTTGGCGCATCGCACTCGGCAGTACTCCGCCATAGGCTTGCGAGGGATCGTCGCATGTCAGGCTCGTCTTGTGCACCGGCACCGCAGCCGCAGCCGTGGCGACGCCAAAGCAAGCCACGCCGGCAGCCCCTGAGCGTGGTGTCAGGCGATGACTCGATCCCCCATGCGAGTCGCGGGCGCGCTCGCGACGGCTGTCATCTTGGCTGCCGTGGCCGGCGGATGTGGCCAGCAAAGCGACGAGTCACCGCTGATGTCGTTGCGACGGGAGCTGCCTGAGGGCACCACGCTTCTCTTGCCGAGCACCGAACCTCCCTCTCTGGTTGACGCGGCCCTTACTTCGGGAGACGGCACGCCAATCATCAGCTTCTACTCGGTCAACCAGCCCATCGTTTCGGTCTGCGAGGCACCGGCGGATCGGTGTCTCAAGTTGCTGCCGACCGCCCAGGTGATCCCTCGCATCAACTCAGATGGCGACGTCACCGTGCTGGTCGAGGCGCAGGAGAATGGCGTCCACATGACGCTGTCGGACGAGCTCACTCGCTACTGGTCGGAGGTCGATCTGGTTGCAGGCAGGCCTGCCTGGCTCGACGCTCCCTGAACTCGTGGATCGGGGGCCCCGAACCGTTGTACCAAGTGAAGAAGTCGGCGCAGAAGGCCTGGGCGTCCTCGATTGAGCCGAACCGGTCGGGAGAGCCCGGCCGGTACTCGAGCGTCTTGAACTGGGCCTCGCTGTACGAGCTGTCGTCGCTGACATGGGGCCGGGAGTGGCTCTTGGCCACGCCGAGGTCGGCCAGCAGGAGGGCGACCGGCTTGGAGCGCATCGAGGAGCCCCGGTCGGCATGGACGGTCAGGGTGCCTGGTCGCGACGCAACCATTGGCACATTTCGCAGCGACGCAACCGCTGGCACGATCGCCATCGGATCGTGCCCTTCGTCAAGAGGATGCGGCCATTCGTCAAAAGGGCGTGGCGCGCCCGGAGGGATTCGAACCCCCGACCCTGTGGTCCGAAGCCACATGCTCTGGTCCGCTGAGCTACGGGCGCACGGAGGACAAGGGTAGCAGCCCCGCCGCCTGAGCCTGCGATCCCTCTTGATGCCTGGCGGTCCCGCTCTTGCCGGTCTGCAGCCTGCCGGGTACCTTGGCCGTGCTGCTTTCCGGAGAAGCGGTTGGTGCCGCCCCAGATCGGCGGCACGGGGAGGGCTGCCATGACGACCGGGAGCGGGACCAAGGCTGATCCGTGGACGCTGAAGACGGCGCCCGGAACGGCCCAGTACCAGATGTGGCGCGACGAGGCCGCGGATCCGCCGGCGCTCGTCTGCCAGGTCGGGTCCACGCAGCTCAGATACCACCTGCGCGCGATCGAGGACCTCCACGCGATGCTCAAGGCCCACGGCGACTGGATCGCCCTGGGCGCCGCGGACGAGCAGAAGCCGGTGGCGGACGGGACGGTCGAGGCCTGGGGACGCTCGGCGGGCAACCCGGTTGGAGGGTGGTATGGCCTCCGAAAGGGCTACCGCGGCCGCTTCGGGATGTACCTGCCGCCACTCCTCGAGGTGCTCGGGCTCGCGGAGCTCACCCACGACCCGAAGAACAACCGGGTGCGGGCCCGGTGATGCCGGTCAAGCTCGCCTGAGTCGACACGCGGCGAACCGCTCCTCCCGTCGTCCGTCCCACCTCCGAGTCGGCAGAGGACGCATCTGCCGTTCGACCGAGCGTGACGCGCTGCGCGATCTGGCGTTGTGGACCGCCTGTCATGCGTGGTCGTGCACGGAATGCCCTCGGATGCGACGCAATCGGGGCGGCGCGGCGACGGAACCGGGGCGGCGCGGCGACCGCCGGCAGGCGGTTCGTTCACGGCCTCTGAGCTTGAGGCTGCCGCTCGGACAGCCATCCTGAGCCCGACGCCGGAGGAACGCGCGGCCACGGCCGATCAACCGAGCCGGCGGTAGCGCCGTGCGATCAGGGCATAGCCGGGCACCCGGGGGACCGCCCGCGACAGGGGCACGACCGAGCCATCGCGTCCCTCGACCGTGAGCAGTAGCGCCGCCGCCGCGTCGCCCATCCGAGCGTCCACCGTGGCGAGATCGATCGCCACGCCGCCCGGCTCCTCGGTGCCCAGCATCGCGACCTCCGCCGTGGGAAACGCACCATCTTCGAACGAGGCGCGGATCTCGGCCTCGGCACGCCAGCGCGGCCGGCGAAGGAGGATCCCGCGCCAGCCCTCGGCGATCGCCGGTGAGACTCGCCCGTCGCCGGGCCGCTCATCACCGTTCCGCGCCACCGCCTCGCCGCGCGCCCACCGGGCGGCCTGGTGGAGCAGGGCGTACTCATCGAGATCGGCGTACGAGGCAAGCTCGTCCACCGGCGAGGCGTCGCCGAAGAGCGCTCGGATGGACGGCGCGAAGACCTCCGCGAGGTCGAGGTCGATGGCCCGCACGGTCCGGTGGAAGTAGACCTGCTGGTGGAGGAGCAGCCGCGCCCCAAGGAACCCCTCGAGCGCCGGCACACCCGGCTCGTAGACCGTCAGACCCCGCTCGGAGACGTAGGCATATCGCCGGAGCCGCTCCACGTCGATCCCGACGCGGACACCGGTGAAGAAGGCGTCGCGGCGGACGTAGTCCAGGTTGTCGACCGTGAAGACGCCGGACAGGAGTGGCTGGAGGACCCGGATCCAGGCCGGCATGGACGGATCCGTGAGGGCCGGCTTCGAGACGAGGAACGAGACCCAACGCGGATCGATCGACTCGCCGCCGGCGAACGCGTCGCGCTCCGGCACGGTGCCGGGCGCCCGCCGGAGTCCGGCGATGAGCGGCCCGAGCTCGCGCTCGATGATCAGCTGGCTCAGGTCCTCGTGGGAGAGCGACTTGCCCGCAGGCCGCCGCGGGTCGGCCGGCGCCGGGAAGGTGGCCAGGACCCGGTCGTCGAAGAAGTGGGCGAACGGCCCGTGGCCCACGTCGTGCAGGAGCCCGGCGACGCGGAGGGTCTCGACGACGAGCCCCTCCGACGGCAGGACCTCCCCGGGTGCCAGCACGGTCAGCGCGCTCCGCAGGGACGGGTAGAGGGTCCGCCCCCACAGGCCAGCCTCGTGCATCACCCCGAGGCCATGCGTGAATCGGGAGTGCTCTGCCGTCGGAAACACCCATCGGGCGCTCTGGAGCTGACTGATCCGCCGGAGGCGCTGAAGCCAGGCGGTGTCGAGGAGGTCATCCTCGGCGACATCCTCGGTCGCCAGCCCGGCCGCCGCAGCCTCGTCGGGCGCGAGTCGCTTCGTCAGCTCGACATAGCCGTGGATCGGGTCGCTGATGAGGTTGACCGCCGAGAACGGGTGGAGCGCCACGGCTCAGAGCAGGATCGGGCGAATCCGGGAAAACGTGACGAAGGCAGGATCTGGCTCAGGGGTCGGAGCCGGAGTGGGTCGGAGCGTGGGAGCCGGTGTCGGCCGCGGTGTCGGCCGCGGTGTCGGCCGCGGTGTCGGCGCAGGTTTGGGACGAGGGGTCGCGGCGATCGTCCTGGGCGCATCGATGAGGATCGCGCTCGCGTACGTGACGCCGTTGGTCGCACGGAGGGCGACGCCGACCCCGATGGTGTCCAGCCGAGGGTTCATCAGGATGTCCCAGTGAGGTGGGCTGTCGCGCCAGGATTCGAACACGATCCGTGCCGCCTGGTCGCCCCACGGGTACGTATTCGAGGCGAGATTCTCGCCGAACAGGTCCCAGCCGATGCCCCGGTCCGATAGCTGGCAGCTCAGGCAGCCGGCGGCGGTGTGCGACAGCTGGTCATTCGAGGCGAGCATTGCCGCGCGGTCGCCTGCCAGGGCGGTGAGGCGCGCGTCAGCACGGAGACTGCCGAGGCCGTTCCGCGCCCGGGCGTCGTTGATCCAGCGAACGATGCTCGCCTCCATCGTCTCGGCCGTTCCGGCGCTCGCGGGGATTGCGGGGCTGAGCGGAGCCAGTCCTGACGCGAGGACGAGCGCAAGGACGCCCGCCGCGAGGGTCGAACGCCGAGGGATGCGCGGTACGAGGGCACGTCGCCGCATGGTCCGCGAAGGGTACCCCAACCAGCGGGCAACCTGCCCCGGCCGATCTCGTCGCTCGCGCGCGGGTGCCCGCTTGCCGGACCCGGACCCTCAAGCCCGCGTGCCGGACCTCAAGCCCGGTCGAGCGCGCGCCGGTACGTCGCCCGGAGGTCCTCGCGGAGCGCCGCGGGAGCGAGAACCTCCACTTCGTCGCCCCACGAGAGGACCCATAGCCGGACCTCGATCGTCCCGCTGACCGTCGCGCGCCACACGAGCGAACCGTCCGCCTGGGGCTCGAGCTGCTGGCTCGGGTGCCAGACCGTCTCGGCGACCCGGCCGGCGACTTCGGGCACGAACCGGAGCATGACCTCCGTCGCCGGCTGGTCGGCGATGATGTCCCAGGCTTGGCGGAGCATCGTCTCGATCGTCCCGGGCTCGGGTGGCTCGAAGCGCCGTGGCGTGACGGTCACGGTGCGGATCCGCTCGATCTTGAACGTTCGCAGCCCCTGCCGGCCCTCGTCGTACCCGATCAGGTAGAGCGCGTGGGTCTGCGCGGACGGTTCGATGAGGTAGGGCCGGACGGTCGCCCGGCGCGCCGTCCGGGTCCGGCCCTCGTACCGGGCGGCCGCGTAGTCGATCTCGACGACTCGCTGCTCCGCCCAGGCGCGGGTGAGGACATGGACGTGGTCGACGAAGGCCGGGTCGCGCCTTGCTCGCTGGAGGACGTCGAGCGAGCGTGCGACGTGCTCGGTCAGGGGTGCCGGCAGGCCCTCGGCGAGCTTCTCGAACGCCGACGCGAGGTCGGGGTCGTACTTGTCGGCATAGCGGACCATCAGGCGCGTGGCGAGAAAGACCGCCATCGCCTCCGACGTCGTCAGCTTGAGCGGCGGCAGGAACGCTGCGTCGAGAATCCCCCAGCGCCCCCTGTCTGACCAGGTCGGCATGGCCAGCTCGCCCTCGAGCGCCACGAGGTCGCGGTAGGCGGTCCGGCGCGAGATCCCGAGGCGCTGGGCGAGGTCCTCGGCACGGATTCCGTCGGGGTGGGCCTTCAGGACGTTCGCGACACGAAGGAGGCGCGCGCCCCGATCGCGCTTCGCGTTGGACCCGCCCTCGTCGTCGAACTCGGCCATCGTGCCTCCAGGCTCCGAGGATACCCGGGCGGCCGCGGCGAAGGCGCCGCGAGCACCGGACGCGAGCGTACTCCAACGTGCGTGGGCGTTCGGAGGCGCAGCGGCAACGACCGCCCCGGCCGCCCGACCCGCCACAAGTACCGGGGGCACCGGGACCCCCGGGTCATCGCCGGACCATGACCCCTGACCGACCATGACCGCACCGAACCGACCGGGACGAACCCGGCGGCGGGATGACGAGGGACGCGAGCAGGTTCCATGGCCACGCGGGACCCGGACCACGGCTTCGCAACGCGGGCGACGTATCGCGCGCTGCTCGTCCGCGGGTTCGCCCCGGGCGAGGCCGCGAACCTGACGGCGTACCTCGCCGGGATCGAGGTCGGGCAGGGCCGCCCGTGGCGCCTCGCCGACATCGACCGCCTGCTCTTCCTCCGCGAGCTCTGCCGGACCGGCCGCCTCGGCGCGGACGACGGCCTCGCTCCCTCGCCCGTGGCCGCTGGCACCGGCTCCGCCTGACGGCAGCATCAGAAACATCCGCCGGCTTGCGGCGCCCCTCCTCCCGCCGGCCGGCGCTCTACCGAAGCGGCGCCCCTCCTCCTCCGGGCGCCGCTTCGGGTTTTCGACGCTTCGGTACCATCGCGGGTCATGGATCGGCCCGTCATCAGCTTCCTCAGCGACTTCGGCCCGGAGTCCGCGCCCGCGATCTGCCGCGGGGTAATGCTGTCGATCGCCCGCGACGCCCAGATCGTCGATATCAGCCACAGCGTCCGGAAGTTCGCGATCCGCGACGGCGCCTATCTCCTCTGGACGGCCGTTCCCTGGTTGCCCGTCGGGACCCACGTCGCCGTCGTGGATCCCGGTGTCGGGACGTTCCGCCTGCCGATCGGGATTCAGGTGGCGCGCGGGGACGTCCTGATCGGCCCGGACAACGGGGTGCTCATACCGGCCGCAGTTGCACTTGGCGGGGTGGTGGAGGCCCGGGTCCTCGAGAACCGGGACCTGATGCTGCCGCGGGCGACCTCCACGTTCCACGGCCGGGACATCTTCGCACCGGTCGCAGCCCATCTCGCCACCGGCCGCCCATTTGAGGACGTCGGGTCGGTGGTCGACGTCGACGCGCTCGTCCAGCTGGACTTCCCGGCTCCGGTCGCCGCGGACGGCGGCCTGGACTCCCTGGTCCTGTACATCGATTCGTTCGGCAACCTCCGGCTGTCCGGGTCGGCGCAGGACCTGGAGGCCGTCGCCGGGTCGCTGGCACCCGGCCGGCCGTTCACCGTGGAGTTCCCTGCGCAGGCCGGCCGGCCGGCGGTCCGCGAGACGATGCCCTGGTGCCGGACCTTTGGGGAGCGACCGGTCGGGGCGCCGCTCCTCTACGAGAACTCCTTCGGCCAACTGGCAATCGCCGACAACCAGGGAAATGCTGCTGCCCGCCTCGGGATCGATCCCGAGCGTCCCGTCCGCATCCGCCCCGCGTGACGACACCCATGCCGCGTCCCGTCATCACCTTCACCACCGACTTCGGGCCCGCCGCTCCGGCCGTCTGCCGCGGTGTGATGTACCGGATCGCGCCGGACGCGCTGATCATCGACATCAACCATCAGGTCCCGCGCTACTCGATCCGGGACGGTGCGGGCACGCTTGTCTTCGCCCTCCCGTACATGCCGATCGGCGTCCACGTGGCGGTCGTGGACCCGGGCGTCGGGACGGAGCGGCGCGCGGTCGCGCTCAAGGTCGCCCGTGGCGACATCCTCGTCGGGCCGGACAACGGGTTGCTCCTGCCGGCCGCGGAGCGACTGGGCGGGGTCGTGGCGGCCCATGCGCTCGACAACCGGGATCTCATGCTCCCGGTCGTTACGAACAGCTTTCACGGGCGCGACGTGTTCGCCCCGATCGCTGCCCACCTTGCGATGGGCACGCCGATCGAGGCAGTTGGCCGGGCTATCGACCCCGCGACTCTCGTCCATTTGGAGGCCCCACGGCCGACGATCCGCGTCGGCGAGCTCGTGAGCCAGATCGTCCAGGTCCTCATCTTCGGCAACGTCACCTTCGCGGGCACCACCGCCGATCTGCAGGCCGCGATCGGACCGCTTGCGCCCGGGCATCGCGTCACCCTCGAGTTCCCGGCCCACGACGGCCGGCCCGCGGTGACGGAGGCGACTGTTTGGGAGCGGACGTTCGGGAGCGTCCCGCTGGGTGCGTCGCTCCTGATGGAGGACTCGGAGGGACACCTTTCGTTCGCCGACAATCAGGGCAACGCGGCGGAGCGCCTGGGGCTCGCCCTCGACCGCCCGGTCCGCATCCGCCCGACCTGACGGACCCGGGAGACACCGGCCTATGGCGGAACCGATCGTCGAGATCGAAGGGCTCACGTTCCGTTACCGGCGGGCGACCCAGCCGGCGATCCGGGACATCCACCTCTCGATCGAGCCCGGCGAGGTCCTTCTCATTGCCGGCCCGTCCGGCTGCGGCAAGAGCACGCTCATCCGCTCGATCAACGGGTTGATCCCGCATGCCTACCCGGGCGAGCTCGCCGGGATCGTTCGCGTGGCGGGCAAGCCGACGACGGAGCAGCGCCTGCGCGATATCTCGCGGTTCATTGGCACGGTCCTTCAGGACCCGGCGAAGCAGATCGTCGGGGCGACCGTGGAGTCCGAGCTCGCCTTCGGGCCGGAGAACCTCGGCATCGAGCGGGCTGAGATCCGGCGCCGGATCGGTGACGTCGCGGAACGTGCCGGGATCCGGCTGCTGCTGGGACGGGAGACTTCGGCGCTCTCTGGTGGAGAACGGCAGCTCCTCGCGATAGGCGGGATCCTCATGCTCGAGCCGAGGCTCTACGTCGTTGACGAGCCCCTCGCGAACCTCGACCCGGCAACCGCCGCCCGGCTCCTCGGCATCCTCCGTGCGCTCGCTGACGAGGGACACGGGGTCGTGATCGTGGAGCACCGCGTCGAGGAGGCGCTCGACCTCCGCCCGGACCGCGTCCTCTACCTCGAGGAGGGTGTGGCGCGCTACCTGGGCGATGTGCCGGGCTTTCTCCGGATCGCCGACCCCTCTGCGGTCAAGCTCCCGTTCGCGGCCGTCCTGGACCGGTTCCGGTCTGATCCGGCCCTGGCCGGATCAGACCGCGCGGGCAGCACCCCGGCGCGCCGCGTCCGCTCGGCCCTGACGGACGGCGCCCCTCCGCGCCTGGAGTACGCGGGCGTTCGGGCCGGTTACGGGGACCTGGAGATCCTCCACGGCATCGACGTGTGCCTGGGCCGCCGCGAGATCGTCGCCGTGCTGGGCCCGAACGGCTCGGGGAAGACCACGCTCTTCCGGGCGGCGATGCGTCTCATTCCAACGACGGCGGGCGAGATGCGAGTGGACGGCGAGAGCGTGGCCGCCCGGACCGTTGCCCAGCTCGCCTCGACGTTCGGGTATGTCTTTCAGAGTCCCAGCCAGATGCTGTTCGCCCGGACCGTACGGGAAGAGCTTGTCTTCGGGCCGCGCAACCTCGGCCGATCACCCGGGTCGTTCGATTCGATCGTCGCCGCGGCGCTCCGCCGAACGTCGCTCGACCAGCTCGAGGGCATCCTGGATCGGCCGCCGCTCACCCTGTCCTTTGGCCAGCAGAAGCGTCTCGCGCTCGCGATCGCGCTGGCTCTCGAGCCGCCGACGCTCATTCTCGACGAGCCTTCCGCGGGCCAGGATCACCGGACAGCTCGGCAATTCCTGCGCGAGGCCCTCGCGGTCCCGGACCTCGAATCGATCTACCTCGTGACCCACGACGTGGACCTTGCATTGACGCTCGCAGACCGTATCCTGCTGTTCAAGGACGGACAGGTCGTCGCTGACGGACCGCCCGCTCTCGTGGTCGAGGACGAGGATCGCTGGATCGCGTGCAACCTTCGCCTGACATCCCTGATGCGCGCCAACGCCCGTTGGGGGCGCCGGGACGACGGGTTCGTGGATGCTGAGACGCTCGCCGCCCGAGTCCTCTGGGACGTCGAGAGTGGCCCGAGCCAGGGGGAAGGAGGATCGGCCGTCGGGGCTGGTTGACCGTTTGTCACTCGAAATGGGGTATCCAAGGAGGGATCGGATGTCCTCGATGTCTTCGTTCGCGTCACGCTCCATGTGGAGCGTCGACTCCCGGACGATCGTCTACGCTGCCATCGGCGCCGCGCTGTACGGTGTGCTCGCGCTGTTCAGCGTGGTCATCCCGGGCTCGAACAACGTCTCCGTGCGACCGGCCTTCGCGATCGTGCCGTTCTTCGGCTACGCGTTCGGCCCGGTCGTCGGGTTGTTCACGGGCCTGGTTGGCAACGCCATCGTCGATCAGCTCAGCGGCTACGGGCTCCTGACGGCCTGGAACTGGCACATCGCCAACGGCCTCGTGGGTCTGCTCGCGGGCATCTTCGCCGCGAGCTCCATCGCCCGCCTGGGCGGGAGCAAGATCATCGGAGCCGCCGCGGTCGCCGCGCTCTCGGTGGCCATCGGCATGCTCTTCGTCTTCTCGGACATGGTCGTCTTCGGCAACGACTTCAACACGGCGCTCACGGGCAGCTACCTGTGGGTCCTCGTGCCGGATCTCATCGCGGGGGTGATCCTGGTGCCGATCCTCGCCCTGGCTTGGGAGCCCTTGAAGGAATCGCTCGGTCGCTGACGGCCGCATGACTGCCGTGCGGTGATCGCCACCCCG
This sequence comes from Anaerolinea sp., assembly GCA_013822395.1. GTDB lineage: Bacteria > Chloroflexota > Limnocylindria > Limnocylindrales > CSP1-4 > UBA5189. The sequence continues at coordinate 49,239 of PNKK01000006.1, forward strand.
CGCTATCTCGGTCGGGGGTCGTGGCTCGGGCGTCGCGACCCCCGCGTCCCGCTGCTCGTCGGGGTGCTGACAGCGGCGACGGTGATCCAGATCTGGGACATCCGGATCATTGCGATCCTGTTCATCATCGGCCAGCTGTACTACCGGTCCGCGGCGATCCCGTTCCGGCTCGTCCGCAGGCAATGGGCGTTCGCGATCGTCTTCGTGTCGATCCTCGTCGTGGTCAACACGGTCCTGACCGGCGGCGCGATCGGGGACTATGACCGCTCGGACCTCCACCCACTGTTCTACCTGCCGCTGCTCGGGACCCCGATCTCGGCGGAGTCGCTCAGCTACGGCGCCACCCAGCTCCTCCGGTTCCTGACCTTCATCACGATCGGTTTCCCGATCGCCTATGCGATCGCACCGAGTGACCTTGGCCCCGCGCTCGCCCGGCTCCGGATCCCGGAGAAGTTCGCGTTCGGGGTGGACCTGACGTACCGGTTCATTCCGTCTCTCGCGGCCGATCTCCAGGAGACGATCGACGCACAGCGCGTCCGAGGCTACGAGTGGGATCGCGTCAGGGGTGGCCCGGTCGCCCGAATCCGGCGTGCCATTCCACTGATGGTCCCGTTGACGATGAACGCGATCGTCGGTGCGGAGGACACGATCGACGCGATGGACCTCCGGGGCTTCGGGACCGGCAGGCGGACCTGGCTTCGAGAGCTCCGCTACGACCGGGCGGACCGCCTCCTTGTCGGCACCGCCATCGCGATCCTGGTCGCCGCAACCGTGGCGTCGTTCGCCGGTCTCACGAAACTCTGGGTATTTCCTCTGCTCCTCGCGCTCGCCGGCGCATGACCGCGGCCGTTGTCGCTGTGTGATTCTGAGCTGAGCCAGGGGTGCCCCGTCGACGCGAGGCGCCGGGCGCCAGGCGCCAGGCCGAGATCGCTCTTGAACCGTATGCACGTCAGCGGCAACGTGGTTCAGCCGCCCGCCGGGCCCGGGCTGGGCGTCGGCGGGCCCGGGCTGGGCGTCGGCGGGCCCGGGCTGGGCGTCGGCGGGCCCGGGCTGGGCGTCGGCGGGTTCGCGTCGTCGACCTTCGTTCCGGGGATGAGGACGAGCACCCAGCCGGGCTCGATGTGGTTCGGGTCGTAGCCTGCGGACTCGGGGTCGAGGGATGGGTACGATCCACGATTCCACCAGGCGAGACTCCGAGCGGAGGTGTCGAAGGCCCGGGCAACGGAGGTCAGGCTGTCGCCCGCCCGAACGACGTAGCTCGTGAACGTTGGCGCCGGGGTCGGTGTCGGCCGGATGAAGCTCGGAAGTGGGATGGGAGTCGGGGAGCCGGCCGGTGTCGCGCCCGTCGCGCCGGGGGAGGCACCGGGGGTGGGTGAAGCCGGTGCGGCCGGCAGGAGCCCTGGGATCAGGACGATCGCCGCGGCGAGTGCAACGAGGACGATCGCGAGCGACGCGGCCGTCGCGGGGGTGGCAAGGGGATTGCCGTGCCGCGAGGTGCCGGGTGGCCGGAGGGTGGACTCGGGCTGGCCCATGGGTGCCAGTCTGACGTGGGTCCGGGCCGCGGAGTTGCGAGCCGGTCGATGATGCGAGGCCGCTTCTCAGCGCGTGGTCGGCGCGGCGGGCTCGCCCGCCGGCGAGAAATCGATCGGCGTCGGCACCTGGAGCGTGAACTCGCCGGCGAGGGCGAGGCCCTCGACGGCGGTCGCCACGCGCCCACCGCCACCCCGCTTGGCCACGAAACAGGCGCGGTCCGCCGCGAGGAGGATCTCGTCCGGCGTCGCGCCGTCCGTGGGGTACGTGGCCACGCCGGCCGAGGCATCCAGGTGAAGCCCGGCCCGATGGAAGCCGGACCCGGGCCCGACCACGCCGCCGATCGCGCTGCAGATGCGCTGGGCGACCGGCCCCGCGTGGGCGGCGTCCGTGCCCGCCAGAATGACCGCGAACTCGTCGCCGCCGTACCGGAAGGCCGCATCGGTCTCGCGGCTGGCGCCGACGATCGCCGCCGCGACCTGCTTCAGGAGGTCGTTCCCGGCCGAGTGCCCGTACGTGTCGTTCACCAACTTGAACCGGTCGAGATCGATCATCAGGATGCTGAACGGCGCCTCGCTCTCGACCGCCGCCGCGAGCCGCTCGCGGAAGCTGCCGTGGTTCAGGAGTCCGGTGAGGTCGTCCGTCTGTGCGCGCTGGGCAAGTGCGCCGTGCACCTGCGCGTTCTGGAGGGCGATCGAGACCTGCGCCGCGAAGAGCTTGACGAGCTCGAACTCCTCGTCCGTGAAGATCCGCTCCTCGCCCATCCTCTCCAGGGTCAGGATCCCGATCGAGCGATCGCGGCCTCGGAGCGGGACGCACATCAGGCTGCCGTGAATCGGTCCGGACGTGCCATGCCGGACGCGCAGATCGGTGTACTGGTCGGGCACCAGGGTGGGCTCGTTGTGGGCCACAACCCAGGTGGCGAGGCCATGCTCCCCAGGCTCGAACGGTCGCAGGTAGGACTCGGCGTCGGCGCCCTTGGCGATCACCGGCATCAGCGCACCGCGGCCGTCGAGGAGCGCGATCGCGATGCTGTCCCAGCCGACGAGCTCGCCCAGGCGGTCGGCGACGGCGTCGAGGATGGAGTGAACATCGAGCGTTGTCAGGATGGATTCCGTGATCAGGAGCAGGTCGCGCTGGCTCTGGACCTGCCGCTCGAGCGCGGCGGACTGGCGGCGGAGCCGCTCGGTGGCGTCGGCGTTGGCCATGGCCTGCGCGGCGAAGCTCGCGTAGATCTCGAGGAGCCGGAGGTCGTCGTCGCGGAACTGGCGCAGCCCGAGCTTCGAGAGGACGAGGACGCCGAGGACCTGGTCCTCGTAGAGCATCGGCGCGAGGAGCATCGACTCGTCGAGGTCGGCCTCGGTGCCTGGGATCGTGTTGCCCCGCGGGTCCGCGGCCGCGTCGTGAAGGATCTGCGCGACCCGGTGCTCGGCGACCCAGCCGGTGATTCCCGACCCGACCTTGACCCGGAGGCGCTCCGGCGTCTCGTCGACGTACTCGCCGACCTGGCCTTTCATCGCGACCGGGACCAGGTCGTCGCCGTCGAGGCGGTAGACCCGCACGTTGTGATAGTCGATCAGCTGGCGAAGCTCGGTGGCGATCGTTGCCCCGATCTCCTGGACGGTCGACAGCCGGCTCAGACGCGCGCCGAGCTGCTGGATCGACCGGAGCTGCGCCGCCCACGTCGCGAGCTGCGCGTAGGCGCGAGCCGTCCGGATCGCGACCGACGCCTGGGTCGCAAGCGAGCCCAGCGTGTCGACCTCGTCGTCGCTCCAGTGATGCGGCCGGTCGTGGTAGATGTTCAGGCTGCCCAGCAGCTCGCCATCCGGGCCGTCGAACAGGGGGGCCACGCAGAGCGTGTCGAAGCCTTCCTGGACCACGGCCGCGCGGATCTCCGCGGCGCGCGGGTCGTCCCGGAACCCCATTGAGAAGACAGGCCCACCGATTGCCACCGCCGAGTTGATGAGCGACCGGCTGGTCGCCGGCGAGATGGCCGCGAGGTACGACGCCGACAGGCCGCGTGAGGTGGCCGCCCGCCGTGAGCCGTCCGGCTGGTAGACGAGCACGGACGCCCGGTCGCCACCGAGGAGGACCATCGCATGGTCGACGAGACCGGCGAGGATCTGGTCCAGGTCGAGGCGGCTACCGATGTCACCGGCCACCCGCCGCAGAGCTTCGGCACGATGGAGCTGACGGGCGATGTGGGCGGCGGCCGACGCCGCCGAGATGATCGTCCCCAGGGCACCGGCGGCGGCGGCGATCAGGTCTCGCAGCTCGTTCGTGGCCGGCGCGTCCGTCTCCGCGACCGCGAGGAGCACGCCCCACGGCCCATCGGCACCCGGGATCGCGGCGGCGAGCTCGCGACCACGGAGCCCGGAGGCGGAGAGCGAGACCCCAGGATCCGCGTCCGCGACGCTGCCCGGGGCGTCCAGCGCCGCGCCGAGGACGCCGATTCCGCACGGGAGCTCGACGAGGCGGGCGTCCGGCGGCCCGGAGACACCGACAGGCGTCAGGCGATCGCCGCGAAGTCGCCAGGCCGATACCAGGCGGAGGCCGGCCCCCTCGCCGATCGCCTGCGTCGCCGAACCGAGCAGGATCTCGGGATCCACGACCTCGCTGATGACCGAGGACGCGATCCGCCCGAGGGCGGCCAGGACCCTCAGGCCGGCCCGATGCGCGCCCGGCCCCGGCGCCGCGACCTCAAGGGTGGTGCGCAGGCCGGGACGACGGCCTGGCAACCCGGCGATCGCGGTCGTCGCCCGCCTGGAGTTGCCATGCCGGCTCCGGCGGAGACGCCCCGCTCCGCGGGAGGCGGGCTCGGGCTCCGGCCCTCCGGCCGCGTTCGACAGGTAGCGCTGGAGATCCCCGAGGCGGTAGCGGCGGTCGCCGCGAGGATTGATCCGGTAGTAACGGAGTCGGCCGGCGTCGCTCCACGCTCGGATCGTGTTCGGATGGACGCCCAGCACCTGGGCGGCCTTCGTGACGGTGAGTGTCGCGTCGGCCGGTCGCGGATGGAGCTGGGCGATCGTGGACACCGGTTCCTCGGGAGGATTTGTGAAGTCGTGACATCACTCTACGAACCCCACAGATCTTGCCAATAGGACGAAGGTCCCATTGGCGTCCGGCGCGCCGGACCGAGGCACCTCTGCGGCCGCCTCCGGCTTCTGGGGAAACGGCATCAGGAAGAGGACGAGCCCGACCAGGACGAGCACCCCCGCTGCGAAGAGCAGGGCGGCGGCGAGCCGCTGACGGGCCGCGAAATCGACGGCGAGGATCCGCCTGGCCTCGGCCGGCTCGAGGGTGCACAGGATCAGCGGCCGCCCACGACCCGGCCCCAGGCGTGGCTGCCCGGACGGGTCGATTGTCGGGACGCCGAGGGCGATCGCGTGCTCAACGCTCGATACGTGCTCCACCACGACCCGGGCCGGGAGATCGTGGGGCAGATCGTCCGGCGCCCGGTCCTCGAGGTCGCCGACGACACCGACGCTCTCACGAGGGATCACGACCAGTCCCTCCGCGACGGACTCGCCGTCGATGGCGATCGCGTCCAGCCCCTCCCGGATCTCGAACGGCACCACCTCGCGGACGACCTCCAGGTCCGTCCAGCGGCCGTCCCGCTGCGCCTGGATGCGGGTCCGCCGGAGGACGAGCGGGCGGTGGTCGGCGTCCTCGAAGTCGGCCTCGCTGTCGATCCGGCCGTCGATCCGGACGTACACGGCTCGACCGGCTCGGGCGAGGGCGACGGCCTCGGCGACGGTGACCCTGGGCGCGGCCGTCAGGAGGCGCCCGACGCGGTACCGGGGTCCGAACGATCGGAGGATCCCGATCGCCGCGCCGAGCGCAAGGAGGCCGGCGAGGATCGAGATGAGGGCATCCACGGGCGGGAATGATAGCCGCGGGGTTGGTCGAGACCGGAAGCACCGCCTAGCTGCCGGACATGGAAAGGCCCGGAGAAACCTACCCGACACGTGGGCGTTGATGCGATCGCTGCCGTTAGTGTCGCTCAGCCCCTCCGGGCTGGCGAGAACGCTACGGGCGGGGCCGTGGTCGAGTCAACGGGCCCTGTCCACGAGATTCGCGACCGGCGCTTCAGTTATCCACCCGGCGTCCACACGCCGCCCTCAGCCGGCCGGCCGTCCCGTCGCGGGATCGACGGCGTTGAGCCGGCCGGAGTAGCTCGTGAGGACGAGCCTCCCGCCCACGAGCTCAGCGCCGGTGACCACGTCCGAGTGGGCGATCCGCCAACCGACGGCCCCGTCCTCCTCGATCGCGAACGTCTCGAGCTCGCTCTGGACGAGGACGTGGCGGAGGCGCGACGAGGCGAGGACTGCGAGGACGGGTGTCGCGGACCGATGTGTCCAGCGGAGGTCGCCGGCCCGCGCCTCCAGCCCGTACACGTGGAACCCGTACTTCACGACGAGCAGCGCGCTGGTGTCCCAGTAGATCGCGGCGGGCTCGTCGTGGACCGTCGACGCGAACCGCGCCGACCAGGCGCCAGCCGGGCCGTCAACGCGGAGCTCGGCGCGACAGCGCGCGTCGGGGTCTTCGACGACGAGCGGCCCGTGGTCCAGGAGCGCGCCGCCGGCCTCGGACAGGGCGAAGACGGCAGCCGCCTGGCCGCTCCCGCCCCACCGCCAGCGCGCGCGAAACCCGCCCGGGTACGAGACCGTCGCGTCGCGCGGCTCCGCACTCACGAGGCGGCCTGGATGTCCGCCTGCCGCCGCTCTTCGGCGATGGGTGCCACGTTGGCGTCGGCGAGCATCCGGAGGACGGCCGGCGCGACGGGAAAGACGGCCGTCGGCAGCCCGGCCGCGGCCCACACGATCGGAAAGCGTCCCAGGTCCGGGTCCATCACGACCCGCACCCGCCGGGCGTGACCGAATGGCGGGATCCCGCCGATGACGAACCCGGTGAGATCGTTTGCCTCCTTCGCGGTCGCGCGGCGCACGTCCGTGCGACCGAGCACGGCCGCGAGGCGCGCGAGGTCCACCCGGTTCGGGCCGGACACGAGGCACAGGATCGGCTCGAGCTCGTCGCCCGCCGTGGCGACCACGAAGACGAGCGACTTCACGATCTGTCCGAGCTCGGCGCCGACGGCCCGGGCGGCCTCCTCGGCCGTGTGCGTCGACTCATCGAAGGCGGTCACCTCGAGCTCGACCCCCTTGCGCCGAGCAGCTTCCAGGACGCGCCGTACGGCGGCGTGGTGGATCGTCTGTGGCACCGGGAGAGTCTAGCATCCGGTCCGACCCCGAACCCATGGGGCTCTCGAACCCGTGGGGGCTTCTCGATGCCCGCGGGGCTCTCGAACCCGTGGGGCGCTAGGATCGGTCTGGTGGACGCCATCGTCTTCGACTGGGACGGAACGCTGGTCGACACGCTGCCCGCGATCACCGACGCCAACGCCGAGGTCCTCGGGTCGTACGGCATCGCCTTCGACGCGGACGCCTATCGACGAGCGTACAGCCCCGACTGGCAGGAGATGTACCTCCGACTGGGGATCGATCGCGCCCAGATGGCCGAGGCTGGGGGGCGCTGGCTCGCCGCCTACCGCAGGGAGATGAGGGAGGTCCGCGCGATGCCCCGAGTCGCCGAGGTCCTGGAACGGCTCACCGAGGCAGGTCTCGCGATGGGTCTCGTCACGGCCGGCGAACGCACCGTCGTGGAAGACCAGCTCGCCTCGACCGGTCTCGGACGGTTCCTCCCGGTCCGCGTCTGCGGCGGCGACCTGCCGGTGATGAAGCCGCATCCGGCGCCACTCCGCAGGGCCCTCGCAGAGCTGGGGCTGGAGGAGGTCCCCGAGCGGACCGCCTACATCGGAGATGCGCAGGACGACATGCGGATGGCCCGGGCGGTCGGGGCGCATGGTGTGGGGATCGTATCCATGCTCGGAGCGCACGCCGATCTCCTGTCAGCCGGCGCGTCCGAGGTCGCCGAATCGGTGGCCGGCTGGGTGGACGGCTTCCTGGCGTCACGATGACCGTCGGCCGGGCGATCGTCCTCGCCGACGGCGATCAGCCGTCGCGCGTCGACCTCGATGCCGCGTGGCCCGGATGGGCCGACGGCGTCGATCTCGTGATCGCGGCCGACGGTGGCGCGCGGCTCGCGGACCCGCTCGGTCTCCGAATCGACGCCTGGGTAGGTGACGGTGACTCCCTGGGTGAGGCCGGCCTGGGCGAGCTCCGGCGCGCCGGGGTGCCGATCACCCTCGCTCCCGCCGACAAGGACGAGTCCGACGCCGAGATGGGGCTCCTCGCCGCGCTCCGAACCGGCGCCCGGGACGTGACGATCCTCGGGTCGCTCGGCGGACCTCGGCTGGACCACGCCCTGGCCAACGTCGCGCTCCTCGCCCATCCGGCGGCCTCGGGCGCCGCCGTCCGCCTCCTGGACGGTGCGACGCGCATTCGTCTGCTGGCCGCGCCGGGCCTGAACGGCGGTCCGGCGCGCCTCGATCTGGCCGGCCGGGTGGGCGATCTCGTCTCGCTGATCCCGCTCGACGACGTCGCCGGAGTCTCGACGGCGGGACTGCGCTATCCGCTTCGCGACGAGGCACTGCCGGCGGGCCCGGCACGCGGCCTCTCCAATGTCCGTCAGCGCGCGTCGGCCGACGTCACGATCCGACGCGGCCGGCTCCTCGTCGTGGAGGTCCCTGCTACCCTGCCGGAATGAGCATGCCCGACCCCGGGGACGTCGCCCCGGACATCGTCCTTCCCGACGAGACCGGCACGATCCGCCGCCTCGCCGACCAGCGAGGCCGCTGGACGATCGTCTACTTCTACCCGGCGGACGACACGCCCGGCTGCACCACCGAGGCCTGCCAGTTCCGCGACCTCGACGCGGAGGTGCGCGACGTCGGCGCAGACGTCTGGGGCATCAGCCCAGACGGCGCCGAGAGCCACCGCCGGTTCCGCGAGAAGCTCGGTCTCCCCTTCACCCTCCTGTCCGACCAGGGGCACGCGGTCGCCGAGCGATACGGAGCGTGGACCCTGAAGTCGAACTACGGCCGGGAGTACATGGGGATCCAGCGCTCGACGTTCCTCGTGGATCCGGACGGCCGGATCGTCCGGACCTGGCCGAGGGTCAAGGCGGACGGCCACGCGGCCGATGTGCTCGCCGCGCTCGCCGAGATCCGCGGCGAGCACGGCGGGTGATCACGATCCGCGCTCGCGCCCGCCGCGCCGGGCAGGCAACGAGGCTTCGCCCGTGGGGGGATGCGAGTGAGACCTCGAGCGGCATCGTAGAGCGACCGACTCAGGCGCGGCACGATTGGCGCCCGGACCGGTTCATGGTCATCGCCGCGCATCCGGATGACGCCGATTTCGGGCCGGCGGCCACGGCTGCCCGGTGGATCGATGCCGGATCGGTGGGCTGGCTCGTCTGCTGCACGAGCGGGGATGCAGGCGGTGAGGATCCGGACGCGGACCCACTCGCGCTCGCCGCGCTCCGCGAATCCGAGCAGCGGGCCGCGGCCGCGATCATCGGCTACGCCGGGGTGAGCTTCCTCCACCAGCCCGACGGCGCGCTCGCCAACGACCTCGCCCTTCGAGAGCTTCTCGTCCGCGAGATCCGGGCGTTTCATCCGGACGCGGTCCTGGCCACGGACCCGGAGACGCTCTTCTACGGTGACGGCGGGATCAACCATGCGGATCACCGGGCCGCGGGGATGGCGGCGGTGGATGCCGTCTACCCGGCGGCGCGAAACCCGATGTCGTTCCCGTGGCTGGCCCAGGAGGGTCTCGCCGCCCACAAGGTCCGGCGCCTGTACCTGTTCTGGTCCAACCATCCGACCGTCCGCGTCGATGTCAGCGCCACCGTCGAGCGCAAGGTCGGCGCGCTGCTGGCGCACTCGAGCCAGGTCTACGACCCTGACCGGCTCGGCGAGCGGATCCGCGCCTGGGCGCGCGAGGAGGGCGAACCGATCGGTGTCGCCGCCGGTGAGGCGCTCCGTCTGATCGTGATCGACGAGGACGCGGACGAGGGGCCGGATTCGGCCGCCGGTCCGGAGGCCGCCAAGGCCTAGCTCGATCCGATCGGCGCAGCGAGAACCGCCCGGGCAACCTCCCACTGGCGCCACAGGAGCTCGAGGTCGAGGGTCTGGGCGCCGACCAGCTCCTGGACCTCGGTGAGCTCGAGCTGCACGACTTGCCCGGCGACGAGCTCGTCGGCCGCGACGGTGACCTCGCGGTAGAGTGCGGCGATCTCCTCCTGGGTTGGCCAGGCACGGATTCGCCGCGGCTCCAGGCCGGCGACCGCTACCGCGGCCGTGAGGTCGCGGTAGCTCGGGATCCGCTCGTCGGCCCAGCCGTCGATCCCGTCGAACCGGAACCCAAGCGCCGCGAGGGCTTCTGCGATCGACCGGCACTGTGCCGTCGTGAACGTGTCCCAGAACGGGTTACCGACCGGGAAGTCGAGCAGGCCGCGCTCGATCGCCCGGCGGATCAGCGCGTCGGCAAGGCCCGCCATCGCCGCCCGCCACGGCCGGCGCAGCGCGTCGTCGGCACCGGCAAGTGCCTTCACCGTGCGGAGGAGCGCGTGACGGTCGCCGCGCAGGATTCGGACGAGCGCCGGGGTCGCGTCGATGGCCGGTGCGTCCGGTATCCGCCCGGGACCGGCGGTTTCGCCGGACGCCGGCTCGGGCGCGGACCGCGCCTCCGGGAGCGCGGTCGCAGTCAGCAGGCCGGCCTGCTGCGCCCGCTCGGCGGCGAGCACCGCCTGGATCCGGAGGGCGTCGAGCGAGGGATCTCGCTCGGGAGGGATCGGGATCGCGCCGGGCGCGGCCCGATCACCCGTCTCGGATGTCGCCGGCGCTGCCGAGGCGGCGGCAACCGACGGCCAAGAAGGAACAGGCGTTCGAATCCTGATGCCTGGTGCCGGACCGCCGGCGGGCATCGAGAACGCCGTGACGGGGCGCATGACGGGCACGCCGGGCTTGCCCGGCGCGCCGTACGGGGAAGGCGGCGGCGGATCGGCCCCCGGGGCGTCGCGGTTCAGGTGTCGGCGATCGGCCGGGCCGCCGCGGGCCGGTTCGCCGGGCGCAGTGAACGCATCCGACGAGAGCGTCGCCGCACGGCGGGGCACCGCGTCGTGCCTGACGGTGAGCCTGACCTCTCCCGGGGGCCGGCCGCCCAGAACCACAACGATCGCGGACCCGCTGGCGACGCCGAGCACGAGGCCGAGTGCCAGGAAGGCGAACTCGCTCGCGGTCATCTCCCGTCCTTCCCGGTCGGACACCTCCTCCGACCGTCATCCCGCCGGAGCGTAGCTGCGACGGGTGGGCGCGTCAACCTGATTCCCACCCAATTCCCGGCATCATTCCCGAACCGAGTGCCCGTTTGCCGTGCATCGAGCGCCGCTTTGCCGAAGCGCTCCGGTGGATGGTAGATTCGGGATGCCGGCTGCCGTCCCCGCCGGTCGTTCCGTTCCGCCCCTCTCCGGCAGCTCCCCCGACGAGAAAGGCACGACCGCGTCTTGGCTCTCGACCCGTACCAGGAGTTCCTCGTCCAGCCCGTCGACGCCTCGTGGTTGCAGTGCAACATCGAGTGCCAGGAGGCGTGCCCGGTCGGGACGAACTGCCGCGGCTACCTGAACCTCGCGGCCGAGGGCCGGTTCGAGGAGGGCTACATCCTGTCGCGGGAGCCCAATCCCGTGGCGGCGATGTGCTCGTACGTCTGCTCCGCCCCGTGCGAGCGCGCCTGCCGGCGCGGCGACATCGACCGCCCGCTCGCGATCCGGGCCATGAAGCGATTCCTCGTCGAATGGCACGAGGCTTCCGGGATCCCGGACGTCATGCCCCACATCGAGCCGCGCGCCGAGCGCGTCGCCGTCATCGGAGCCGGCCCGGCGGGCATCTCGGTCGCCCGTGAGCTGGCGATGAAGGGGTACGGCGTCGACGTCTACGACAGCCTGCCGTACGGCGGCGGGACGATGCTCATCGGTGTGCCCGCCTTCCGGCTCCCGCGCGAGGCCATCGAGATGGACATCCGTCTGGTGGAGCGGCTCGGCGTCCGATTCCACTACAACACGACGATCGGCCAGGACCTGACGTTCGAGGACCTCCAGCGCGACCACGACGCCATCGCCATCACCGCCGGCGCGATGCATGCCGTGGCCCTGGACGTACCCGGCGCTGATCTCGAGGGCGTGGACTACGGCGTCGACTTCATGAAGCGCGCCAACCTCGGCCAGGAGCTGACGGTCGGGCGAGACGTCGTGGTCATCGGCGGCGGCTACACCGCAATGGACTGCTCACGGACCGCCCTCCGTCACGGTGCGGATCGGGTCTCCATCGTGTACCGCCGGACGCGCTCCGAGCTCGTCGTCGACGAGGAGGAGCTCGGCGAGACCGAGCGCGAGGGCGTCCGAATGGAGTTCCTGGCCAGCCCGGTCGAGGTCCTCGGGGAGAACGGCCACGTCACGGGCGTCAAGTTCGTTCGCAATCGCCTCGGCGCGCCGGACGCCTCCGGCCGTCGCTCGCCTGTCCCGATCGAGGGCTCCGAGTTCGTCATTCCGGCCGACGTCGTCATTCCGGCCGTCTCCCAGGCCGCGGACCTGACGTTCCTCCCGGTCGAGTCCGCGTTCGAGGTCAATCGCGGACGGGTCAAGGTGGACCCGGCGACGTATGCAACGAATGTCCGCGGCGTCTTCGCCTGCGGCGACTTCGTCACCGGCCCCACGACCCTCATCGAGGCCGCCGGCCACGGCAAGAAGGCCGCCTATGCCATCGATCGCTACCTCGCCGGCCGGAACGACGTCACGGTGGCGGTGAACGTGAAGGTCACCAGCTCGTGGCGCCACGAGATGCCCGAGCTCTACGACGTGCTTCCGCGCCAGCACATCCCAATGGTCCCGCTGATGGAGCGGATGCCGTCGACGGACCCGTCGATCAACTTCACGACCCCGGTCGAGCTGGGCTACGACGCGACCGGCGCGGTCGCCGAGTCGACGCGCTGCCTGATGTGCAACTACAACATCTGGTTCGATCCGTTCCGGTGCGTGCTGTGCGGCGCCTGTGCCGATGTCTGCCCGGAGGGCGTCATCCACATGGTGGACCTCAACCAGATGAAGAGCGAGGGCCTCCTCCCCGAGATCGAGGAGGCGTACGGCTGGGAGAACGGCGCGGCAATGATCCTCGACGAGGAGCGTTGCATCCGCTGCGCGCTGTGCGTCAAGCGATGCCCGTTCGACGCCATTACGATGGAACGGTTCGAGCTCCAGGAGGTCTCGAGCGACGGACGGCTCTACAAGGAGTCGTACCGAGACGCCCAGCTGGCCGGAACCGCCGGCGTGGCAGGAGGATCCAGGTGAGTTTCCTCGAGCGGGTGGACAGCACCATCCGCCGCAGCCCGGTCTGGCGGTCGCTGTTCCGCAACCCGTACCCGAACGACGAGCGGTCGAGGGCTTACGCGGTCATGAACAACGTCTTCTTGCACCTCCACCCGGTGCGGGTCCGCCAGCACGCGGTGAAGTTCGCCTACACCTTCTGCCTGGGCGGGCTGTCGTTCTTCCTGTTCCTCGTCCTGACCGTGACGGGCGTCTACCTGATGTTCTTCTACGTCCCGTCGGCGACGCAGGCATATACGGACATCCTGGACATTCAGACGCGGGTCGCGTTCGGCCTGATGACCCGGAACATCCACCGGTGGGGCGCCCACCTGATGGTGTTCTTCGTCTTCCTCCACATGATGCGAGTCTTCTACCACGGCGCCTACAAGCCGCCCCGCGAGTTCAACTGGGTCGTGGGGGTCGTCCTGCTCTTCCTGACGATCATGTTGAGCTTCACGGGCTATCTGCTGCCGTGGGACCAGATCGCCTACTGGGCGATCACGATCGGCTCGAACATGGCCGGCTACGCGCCGCTCTTCAACGTCCCGGGCAAGGTTCTCCTCCTGGGCGGCCTGGAGGTCGGCCAGAACACCCTGCTCAGGTTCTACGTCCTGCACATCATGGTTTTCCCGCTCGTTGCAGCAATCTTCATGGCCGTCCACTTCTGGCGAATCAGGAAAGATGGAGGAATCAGCGGACCGCTGTGAACGACCGACGCGTGCGTTCGCCGCTCCGCGCCGTCACTCACGCACGTTCGAGTGCGCTCGTGACGGTGCTCGCGCCGGCCTTCGCCTCGGCCGCCACATCGGCCCCAACTGCCGGTAGATGGGGGGCCCAATTGCAGGTTCCATGGGCGGCCCCAACTGCCGGTAGATGGAGGGCCCAATTGCAGGTTCCATGGGCGGCCCCAACTGCCAGAATGAGCAGCTGCTCATGACCGATACCAAGAAGCCCGAGGAGACACGGGTCGTCCTGCCCGTCGACCCGACCAGACGGACGGAGATCGACAAGCAGCGGGTGCCGATGTCGGCGCGCCCGTACCGGCTCCTCGCGCTGGTCAAGCAGGACGCCGTCGTCCGCGTCCAGAAGGAGCCGGACGACACGGTCATGACCTGGCCGCACCTGCTCTCGATCGAGTTCCTGGCGGCCGGCGTCATGAGCATCTTCCTGCTCCTGATGGGGCTGTTCATCAATGCGCCGCTGGAGGAGCTCGCAAACGGCAACGTGACGCCCGCGGTCGCCAAGGCGCCGTGGTACTTCCTGGGTCTCCAGGAGCTGCTTGCCTATTTCCATCCCGCGGTCGCAGGAGTCCTCGTGCCCACCTTCGTCCTCGTCGGCGCCGCGCTCCTGCCGTACGTGGACCGCGGCAACATCAATGCCCACCACCCGGCTGAGCGGAAGACGGCCGTCGTCCTCTTCACGCTGTTCGCTATCCTGGGCCTCACGGTGACCTTCATCGGCATCTTCTTCCGGGGTCCCGGTTACAGCTTCGTCATCCCGTACCTGCCGTTCTTCGAGAACAGCGTGAACGGGCTCCACTTCGCTCTCTGAATCGAGAACCAAGGATCCGAGGCCAACCATGAGCAACTACCACGTGGAATCGGTTGACAAGCCGCAGGCGCTCACGAAGGAGGCGCTCAAAAGCCTCCGGAACCACCCCGTCCAGGGCATGTCCCGCCGGCGCCTCCTCCGGGTGTCGCTCGGCGGCGGCATCGCCCTCTGGCTGACAGAGATGGCCGGCGGGTTCCTGAACCTCTTCTGGCCAAACCTCGAGGGCGGCTTCGGCGACGCGCGCTTCAAGATCGGGACGCTGGAAGACGTGAAGCTCAAGGCGTCCACGATCCCGGTGGCGTCCGGCTTCCCGGCGTACGTCGCCGACGCGCGCGCCTTCATCGTCCTGGTCGACCCGGCCCGGCAGGCGTTCCTGCCCGGCGAGGATGCCCAGGGTGACGGGACGGCGCTCAACGTTCGGGCGCTCTACCAGCGCTGCCCGCACCTCGGCTGCAAGCCGAACCCGTGTCTGAAGAACTACTGGCTGGAATGCCCGTGCCATGGCTCGCGCTACGACCGACTCGGCATCAAGGCGGCCGGCGCCCAGTACGGCCCCGCGCCCCGGAGCATGGACCGGTTCGCAATGACGGTCGAGGCCGACGGGACGCTCTACCTGAATACCTCGAAGATCACCCTTGGCCCGCTCCCCGTCGCCGTCGGCCAGCCGGGGATCATTCCGCCGAAGAGCCCGACGGGCTGCATCTAGACCTGGACCTGGACCGCCCGGAATCGGACATCTCGACCGCCCGGGCCCAGACCGCCTGAATCGATAGCCGTCCACCGAGGAGCCCGATGACCGACCAGCCCGGCCGCGAGCCCGAGCAGCGCCTTCCCGCCCGCCGTCCGCCGAGCGAGGAGGCGCCGGCGGCGCGATTCTCCGCGCCCGAGTCGGCCCACCCGAGCGAGCTCAGCCCGGAGCGCGCCGCGAAGATCGTCAGGCAGTCGGCGAGCGCCCGGTGGATCGGCTTCCTCGTGGTGTGCGTCGTGATCGTGTTCATGATGATCTACTACTTCTACGAGGTCGGCGCCCCGCTCGGCCTGTCCACGCCACGGCTGGAGGCCCAGGCACAGAGACAGGAGGTGACGGCCGTCGAGCGTGGCTACAACATCTACCAGGCGAACTGCGCCCGCTGCCATGGCCCGAACGGCCAGGGGACGAGCGGGGGCTACGTCGGCCCGGTTCTCAACGACCAGATGAAGCTGTTCGACCACCTGAATGCGACGTATCTGAAGAACGTTCTCCAGGTCGGCGGCCGGTATGTCTGCGGAGACCCGAACAGCCTGATGCCCGTCTGGGCGGACACCAACGGCGGATCGCTCAATTACCGGCAGATCGAGGAGCTCATCGCGTTCATGCGCGCCCCCTCGACGGAGGAGTACGTGGTCCGCAATCCGGAGCTGAACGAGCCGGTCATCGGGCCGGACGGCGAAGTCGAAACGTTTCGCGGCTGGGTGGACCCGAGCTTCATCCCGGATCCGAGCGCGACGCCGGTGCCCGCCTGCTGGAGCGGTGGCGGTGGTGGTGGCGCCACTCCGGCGCCCGGGGAGTCGCTCCCGCCCGACGCGCAGATCGTCAAGGTCACGGCCGAGGGGATCGCCTTCGACGTCAAGGAGCTGACGATCGACGCCGGCAAGACCTGGGCCATCGACTTCGTCCAGAAGGATGCGGGTGTCGGCGGCCACAACGTGGAGATCCGGACGCCGGACGGGACGACCGTGTACAAGGGCACCATCCTGACCGATCCTGGCGAGATCACCTACGTCATTCCGGCCCTCGACCCAGGGACCTACACCTTCCTCTGCACGGTCCACCCGATCCCGGCGATGACCGGCACGCTCATCGTCAGGTAGGCCAGGACGATGGCGCAGGCTCTCCCCGCAGGCACCCCGATCCGGCGCCGCCGAGCCCTCATGGGGCTCCTCGACGCCGACGGCTGGGGGTGGGCGTCGGTCAAGGCGGCGGTCTGGTTCGTCCTGATCATCCTCCTGCTCGCGTACATCCCCGACCGCGCCTACTACTTCACGGTCAACCGGACGGTCGACCTGGGCCTGCTGGCCTGGTCGCCCGTGAACTTCTGCCCGGCCGAGAACAGGGGCCTGCCCTGCCCGGCGCCGGTTGGCGCCGTGATCCCGTGGGAGCCGTCTCCGACCGAGCTCTCCCTGCCGGGGCCACGTACGGATGCCGCCGTGGCCCAGCTCGGGAAGCGCCTGCTCGTTGTCGGCGGCTCGGATGGGACGGCCGCGACGGCGACGACCTATGTCGCCGACCTGAAGGACGGCACGTTCGGGGCCTGGTCGGAGGGCCCGACCCTCCCGGAGGCGCGGACCGACGCCTCCATCGTGGTCGTCGGGAGCTCGGCCTACCTGCTCGGCGGCTCGGATGCCGGCGGCAAGCCCACAGACACGGTCTGGACACTGCCCGTGGATACGGAGACGTCTGCGCTCGGAGCATGGACACCGGTCGAGGGTGTGACGCTGCCGGAGACCCGCACGGGGCCGGCCGCGATCGCCGTCTCGGACGGACTCGTGGTCGCCGGCGGCCGCGGACCGGACGGAAACCCAGCAGCCACGGTCTGGAAGGCGAATGTCGACACGAAGGGTGCTCTCGGGGCCTTCGCGGCCCAGGCCGAGCTGCTCGTACCGGTCGCGGACGCCACGATCGCCCAGGTCGGCGATTACCTCTGGCTCTACGGGGGCTCAGACGCGACCGGCCCGGTCGGAGCCGTCCAGCGAGGCAGCCTCGACGTCCCGCCGACGACCGCGACGCCGGGGCCGAACCCCGTGCCGGCCCCGCTCCAGGTCCTCCAGTGGGCGATCGGCGATGCCTACAACCTGCCGGGCGCCCGGTCGGACGCGGCCGGCTTCGCCGCCAACGGCACGCTCTACGTCGTGGGCGGAGCCGATGGGTCGGGCGCGCGGCGGGAGCTCTACTGGTCGGTCCCGAACGGGGACGGCACGCTGCCCGGCTGGAAGCATCTCGACCAGACGGATCTTCCGGTCGGCCTCGAGGGCGGCTCGGCCATCGTGGCCGGCTCGAACGTCATGATCATCGGCGGTTCCACGCAGGACGGTGTCCTCGCCAGCGCGGTCCGCGCGAATCTGGCCCCCCAGGAGCCATTCTTCCAGGCCGGTCTCGCCGGCGTCGTGGTGCCGGCCCTCAGGATCGAGGGCGAGATCGGGCAGCAGCTGGGCTACCTCAGCGCGGCCGGTGCGGGCACCTTGAACTTCGCGATCCTGCTGTTCATCGGCTGGGCCTTCGCGCACCGGGAAACCGTGCGCGGCTGGGTCGAGCGGCGGCGAGCCCGCCGCCGCGGCCGCGCGGGCTGACCGGGCCCGCGGCCCTGGTCTCGGCCAACACCGTCGGTCAGCATCGCCCATGCCATGCGGCCGCGCGGGCTGACCGGGCCCGCGGCTCTGGCCCCCCCCGGCCCACGCCGTTCACGCCGTTCACGCCGTTCAGCCCGGCAGGTCGCCCTCACCGGGCGCCGGCGCTCCCCGCCGGACCGGCAGACCGGCTCGCTCCCAGGCGAGGGTGCCTCCCGCGACATTGACGACGTTCGTCCAGCCGTTCGCGAGGAGGAACGCAGTCGCCTGCCCGGATCGTGCCCCGGAACGGCAGATCATCAGCAGCGGCCGGTTCTGCGGCAGCTCCCGGTAGCGAAGCATGAACGTCGAGAGCGGCATGAGGGCGGCGCCCTCGACTCTGATCTCGGCGAACTCGTTCGGCTCGCGGACGTCCACGAGGAGCGCGATGGCGGTGTCCGGTTCGCCACTTCCGGCGGGTGCGCCGCGGCGACGGTCCGCCTCGAGCACGTCGATGGCGGGGACTCGACTGGGGTCGATCACGAGACGCTGACCTCCACTCTGGGGATCTCGACGAGGGTGGTGCCGCACCGCGATGAGCGGCCGCTCGGCAGGCGTCGACCTGGTGAAGCACCGCGGGAACGTGGATCGTGCCGGTCCGGTCGGTCACGTCAGGCCCGTCACGTAAGGTCGCTGAGTCGCCGACGGCCGGTGAAGCCGTCGTCGTGCTCGTGCCACCACTCGATGTCCGCCTCGCCGAGGCGCCAGCACAGCCAGATGGGACGACCGCTGGCAAGGGCGGGGAAGTCGATGAGCCCGGTCTCGATCTCGCGCAGCGTCACGTCCCGTTCCACGAGGCGGGTGACCCCGGCCTGCATCTGGTCGATCAGGCCCTGCATCCGAAGGCGGATGCGCCGGGTGTCCCCGGCGACCGGCGCGACCACCTCGTCCGCGCCCGGGCTCAGCGGCGGCCGCCCGCGCTCCTGGCTCTTGGCCTGGAGCACGGCATCGCGAAGGCGGATCAGCTCGGCCCGCTGATCGCGGAGGTCGAGAAGGATCCGCTCGACCTCCGGCAGGGCCTCGTTCGCCTCGTCGATGTCATAGAAGCGCGTCACAGCCGGATTCTAGGCACGTATGATGCGCGGCATGCGAATCGCATCACGGATGGACTCGATCGGGACCGAGACCGCCTTCGAAGCCGCCGCCCGAGCCCGCGCGCTGGAAGCGACCGGGAGGTCGGTCATCCACCTCGAGATCGGCGAACCCGACTTCGACACCCCCTCGAACATCCGCGAGGCGGCCAAACGGGCGCTCGACGAGGGATATACCCACTACCCGCCCTACCTCGGGCTTCCCGCGTTGCGCGAGGCGATTGCGGCCGACGCGTCGGCCCGCAAGGACGTCCCGGTCCGGGCCGACCACGTCGTGGTCACGCCGGGCGCCAAGCCGGTGATGTACTACGCGATGCTCGCCCTCATCGAGCCCGGCGACGAGGTCATCGTCCCGGACCCAGGCTACCCGATCTATGAGTCGATGGCGCGCTTCGCCGGCGGCACCCCGGTCCTGCTGCCGATCCGCCAGGCGCACGAGTTCCGGGCGGACCTGGACGAGCTCGAGTCGCTGATCACCAAGCGGACCCGGATGCTGGTCCTGAACTCGCCGGCCAACCCCACCGGCGGCCTCTTCACCCGCGAGGACATCGTCCGGATCGCCGAGCTGGCGCTCCGTCACGACCTCGTGGTCCTCGCCGACGAGATCTACGGCCGGATCGTGTACGAGGGCGAGCATGTCTCGATCGCCTCGATCCCGGGGATGCTCGAGCGGACGATCATCCTCGACGGGTTCAGCAAGACGTACGCCATGACGGGCTGGCGGCTCGGCTATGCCGTCCTGCCCGACGTGCTGCTGTATGCCTTCGGTCGGCTGATCATCAACTCGGTGTCCGGCACGTCCGCCTTCAGCCAGGTCGCCGCGGTCGAGGCGCTGACCGGGCCGCAGGACGAGGTCGAGGCGATGGTCGCCGAGTTCCAGGCCCGGCGCGATCTCATCGTGGACGGCCTGAACGCGATCCCCGGGGTTACCTGCCTCCGGCCACACGCCGCGTTCTATGTCTTTCCGGAGATCTCGGCAACCGGCCTCGACGGCGCCGAGCTGGCCGACCGGCTGCTCCACGACGCCGGCGTCTGCGTCCTGGCCGGGACGGCATTCGGCCAGGTGGGCCGGAACCACATTCGGATCTCGTACGCGAACTCGCGGGCGAACCTCACCGAGGCGCTGACCCGGATCCGGTCCGTCGTGGAGCCGCTCGTCGCGGCGCGGGGTTGAGGGCGGTCCCGGTGGGTGTGGGCGGTGCGCGGCCGAGGGTCTTCGTCGCGCGGGTCAACGGCCGGCTTCGCCGTCCGACGCGTCGACGATCCACATCAGGCGAGGCCGCGTTCTGATGTCCAGGCCAAGGGTCTTCATAGCCCGGGTGATCCCTGCCGATGGCCTCGATCCCGTCCTGCAGGCCTGCGACGCTCGGGTATGGGAGGATGAGCTGCCGCCTTCACGGACGGAGCTGCTCCGCGCGATCGAGGGCTGCGACGGCGTCCTGACTCTCCTCACCGACCGGGTGGACGACGAGTTCCTCGACCGGGCCGGGCCTCAGCTGAGAGTCGTCTCGAACTATGCCGTCGGCTTCGACAACGTCGATGTGCCGGCATGTACGCGGCGTGGCATCCCCGTCGGCAATACCCCGGGTGTTCTCACCGACACCACCGCCGATCTCGCGTTCGCGCTCCTGATGGCCGCCGCACGCCGGCTGCCGGAGGGTGATCGGTATGTCCGCGCCTCGCGCTGGAAGACGTGGGGACCGATGCTCCTGCTGGGTCCGGACGTGCACGGGTCCACGCTCGGGATCGTCGGCTTCGGGCGGATCGGCCAGGCGCTCGCCCGGCGGGCAATGGGGTTCGGAATGACGATCCTGTATCACGACGTGATGCGGGCGGATACCGCCGTCGAGACCGCCTATGGCGCGACATTCGTGCCGCTGGACGAGCTGTTGGCGCGCTCGGACTTCGTGTCGCTCCACGTCAACCTGACGCCGGAGACGCGGCACCTCATAAACGCCGAACGGCTGCGTTCGATGAAATCGACCGCGGTGCTGGTGAACACCTCACGCGGCCCGGTCGTGGACCAGCGGGCACTGTACGAGGCGCTCCGCGACGGCGTGATCTTCGCCGCGGCACTCGACGTCACCGACCCCGAGCCGATCGCGACCGACGACCCGCTCCTGACCCTGGATAACTGCCTCGTCGTCCCCCACATTGCATCGGCGTCCCGGGCCACCCGCGGCAAGATGGCCGCGATGGCCGCCGCCAACCTCCTTGCCGGCGTCCGTGGCGAGCGCCTCCCGACCCCCGTCAACCCCGAGGTCTACGAGCGAGGCTGAAAACCCGGCTCGGTTGGAGGCTCGCGGTGCCGCGAGCGCACAACTGAGCGCACAACTGCGAGAGCGCGCGCACCTGGCGCGAGCGCGCACCTGGCGCGAGCGCGCACCTGGCGCGAGCGCGCACCTGGCGCGAGCGCGCACCTGTGAGACACGCGTTCCGAATGAACGAGCGTGACCCGAGGCCAGTTGGGCAGTTTCGCGTCGGATCTGGCACCAGGTCACACTCATTCGTGTCGATCCTGTGTCTCTGAGCAGCGCGGCCGTCGGCCGCCCATCCGCTACCCTTCGCGCGGGGCCCGTAGCTCAGCGGCAGAGCAGGGGACTTTTAATCCTCGTGTCGTGGGTTCGAATCCCACCGGGCCCTCCATTTCGGTCTACACACCACCCCGGCATCGCGGCCGCGGCTTTGCCAGCAACCTCGTCGCCGAGGTCTCGCAGGCGCAGCTCGACGCCGGTCGCCGTTTCGTCGTCCTGTTCACCGACCTCGCGAATCCGACCTCGAACGCGATCTATCAAGAGATCGGCTACCAGCCGGTCATCGACGTCGACACGTTCGCCTTTCGCGACTGAGATCCGGGCCGCGCATCCATCCAGGAGCCGCGCCGCCGTGTCGCAACCGAATGCGGCTCCGAAGCGCAGCCCGGCCGCCGCCCCGTCGACGGCGCCGCAATTGTGCTGCTGCGCATCCAACCCGCGCTGGGCGCTACTGTAAGCACACGATCCGAAGGAATGGATGTGGCCGGTGCGAGTTCCTGCAGCTGACGCCGGATCAGATACCCGGTCACGCCCCGTTCGTGATCGCGATGTATCTCTGGGAGTGCGGAGGTGCTCATGGCACCCGATACCCGGGCGCCGATATCGACGCGTCACCCAAGAGAAGGAACGTGATGGACGAGCTGCTGCTGGGGGTGGACATCGGGTCGTCGAGCTCGAAGGGGGCCTTGGTGCGGCCCGACGGCGAAATCGTCGCCGTCGCACAGCGGGCCCACCAACTGTCGCTCCCCCGTCCCGGCTGGGCGGAGCACGACGCCGAGGCCGTCTGGTGGTCCGACTTCAGCGCGATCGGGCTGGAGCTCACAGCAGCGGCCAGCCGCGCCGGTGGCCGCGTCGCCGCCCTCGGCGTGAGTGGTATCGGGCCGTGCATCCTCCCGGTTGATGCCTCAGGCATCCCCCTGCGGCCCGCGATCCTGTACGGGATCGACACCCGCGCCACGGAGCAAGTCGCAGCCCTCACGGCCCGGTTCGGCGCGGACGTCATTCTCGCGCGCGGCGGCACGCCGCTGAGCAGCCAGGCTGGTGGCCCGAAGCTCGCCTGGCTGCGCGAGCGGGAGCCGGCGACATGGGCGAGGACCGCCCGTTTCCACATGGCACACTCATTCGTGATCGAGCGACTGACCGGCGAGTACGTCCTCGACCACCACTCCGCGAGCCAGGTCGACCCGCTGTACGACATGACGGTCGCCGCCTGGGCTGGCGACTGGGCGGCCGAGGTGGCGCCCGGGATCGACTTCCCCCGGCTCGCCTGGTCGGAGGAAGTGGTCGGGCGCGTCAATACGGCGGGGGAGGCGGCGACCGGCATCTCGGCAGGAACGCCGGTTGTCGCCGGCACAATCGACGCCTGGGCCGAGGCACTGAGCATCGGCGTCCGGGCTCCGGGTGACACGATGCTGATGTACGGCACAACCATGTTCCTGGTCGAAGTTACGTCCGGCTTCCGGCCGGACGCCCGCGTGTGGACGACTCAGGGAGCGCTCTCCGGAACCGTCACCTATGCCGCCGGACTGTCTGTTTCCGGCGGCCTCACGGCCTGGCTTCGGGACATGACCGAGCGGCCATTCGAGGCGCTCGTGGCCGAGGCGGCCGCTACTCAGCCGGGTAGCGACGGCCTCGTAGTGCTGCCGTTCTTCGGCGCCGCGCGCTCACCGATTCACGATCCCGATGCGCGCGGGGTGATCGTCGGGCTCACGCTTTCCCACGACCGCGGCCACCTCTACCGGGCGCTGCTCGAAGGCGCGGCTTACGAGGTCCGCCACAACCTCGAGGTGCTGGCCGGCGCCGGCGCCGAGCCCGTCACGCTGACCGCGGTGGGCGGCGGGACGAAGGGCGGCCTGTGGACGCAGATCGTGTCCGACGTCACCGGCCGGCCTCAGGTCATCCCGGAGCAGACGATCGGGGCGAGCTACGGCGACGCGTGGCTGGCGGGGATCGGGACGGGCGCCGTGGACGCGGCGGCAACCTGGAACCGGCCGGTGGGGACGGTAACGCCGGACCAGGCGACCCGAGACCGCTACGACGGGCTCTACGCCGTGTACCGCGGGCTCTACCCGGCCACCCGGGACCTCGTCCATGAGGCGGGACGGGTGGTGGCGTCGTGATTGCCGGGCGATAGGTGCCGGGGATCGTCAATGGCACTGCTCGCGGCCGGCGCGGAACCGCGTTCCCTTCACCCGCCGATCCAGGACATCGCCTGCCGGTGCCGCCGTGGAGTCATGAGATCCAGCCTTCGCGTCAGGGCGTCAGGGCGTCAGGGCGTCAGGGTACGGCTTCTTGGGGGGCAGGCGGATCCGGCAGCGCCGGGCTCAGCGCTTCCACGATGACCACATCGAATGTGCGCGGACCGTGCACGCCCTCGACCCGCTGGAGCTCGATATCGCTGGTCGCGGACGGGCCGCTGATCCAGGTCAGCGGACGGCGCGGGTCGAGCCGCGCCAGCGCCTCCGCCACCGTGCCCACGATCTGGTCGGCGCCCACCACGCACAGATGGTAGTCGGGCAGGAGCGACAGGGCCCGACGCCCTTGGTCCGGGCCGGCGTCGATCACGATCGTCCCCGTCTCGGCGATCGCCACCGCGCACGCGGTGACCACCCCGTCGAGCGCGTCCAGCTCCGCCCGGGCGAGCGGCGGCTCGTCGACCACGACCTCGACCGCCGCCCTCGCGATCAGCGCCCGATCGAAGCCGGGTGGGATACCGACGCGGCGCGCGCCGCGCGTGGCCAGCGCGGTGGCGATGGTGGCACCGACGTCGGCGGGCGCGCGGCGATGGACGGTCGCGCGGTAGTCGCGCACGCGCTCCGAGAACAGCGCCACGGGATCGACGTCCGGCGGACTCGACGTCCGGTACCCCCGGGGGACGCCGGGCACCGGCGGTCGATCGGCGAGCGACGCGCGAATGCGGCCCAGCATCGCGTCGCGGGCGCTCACGTCGTGCCTCGCCGCTGCCGTGCCCACCAGCGCCGGAACGACATTCGCGCCGGGGCGCGCAGGTCGCGGCCACGGAACCACGCCCCGAGCAGCCCGGGGAGCGGCAGCCGACCGATCCACCCGTCGCGCGCCACCGTGCCCGCCGCGAGGCCGGCCAGGCGCTCGGCGGCCGCCAGCCGGCGCGGCTCGCCCAGCGCGAGCCCCAGCGAGCGCATCAGCAGCGCCTCCTGCGACAGCGTCCGCTGCCGCCACCCGCGCTGGCGCACGACCTGGCCGCGGAGGTGGACCAGGACCTCGGGGATGTCGATCCGGACCGGGCAGACCTCGAAGCACGCGCCGCACAGCGAGGAGGCGTACGGCAGCGAGGCGGTCTGCTCGTCGACCGGGTGGCGCGCGATCCCGCGCAGCTGCGGCACCAGGATCGCGCCGATCGGTCCGGCGTACGGCGAGCCGTAGGCGGCGCCACCCGTCCGCTCGTAGACCGGGCACACGTTGAGACACGCCGAGCACTTGATGCACCGCAGGGCCTGCCGCCCGGTGGGGTCCGACAGCGTGTCGCTCCGCCCGTTGTCGAGCAGCACGAGGTGGAACGCCTGCGGCCCGTCGTCCGACGTGACGCCGGTCCACATCGATGTGTAGGGGTTCATCCGTTCCGCCGTGGACGAGCGGGGCAGCAGCTGGAGGAACACCTCCAGGTCCTGCCACCGCGGCAGCAGCTTCTCGATGCCCATGACGGTGATCAGCGTCTCGGGCAGGGTCAGACACATCCGGCCGTTGCCCTCGGACTCCACGACGATCACCGTGCCCGTCTCGGCGATCGCGAAGTTGGCGCCCGAGATGGCCACCCGGGCGCGCAGGAACTTCTCACGCAGGTGCAGCCTGGCCGCCTCCGCCAGCGCCCGGGGCTCGTCCGTCAGGCCGTCCGGCGCCGGGCGGCCGGCGGCCGCCATCCGGCGTCGGAAGATGTCCCGGATCTCGGACCGGTTGCGATGGATGGCGGGAACCAGGAAGTGCGACGGCAGGTCCTGCCCGAGCTGCACGATCAGCTCCGCGAGGTCCGTCTCCCAGGCCGCGATTCCCTCGCGCGCCAGGGCCTCGTTGAGCCCGATCTCCTGGGTCGCCATGGATTTGACCTTGACCACCTCGGTGGCCCCGGTGTCCTTCACGATGCCGGCCACGATCGCGTTCGCCTCCGCCGCGTCGCGCGCCCAGTGGACGGCGCCGCCGGCCGCCGTCACCCGCTCCTCGAGCTTGACGAGCAGCTCCGGCAGCCGGGCGAGGACCTCGTCCTTGATCGCCGCGCCCGCGAGCCGGAGCGCCTCCCAATCGTCGCGCTCGGCGACCGCCCGCGCCCGCTTGTCACGGATGGTCGTCGTCGCCCGGCGCAGGTTCTCGCGCAGCTGCCGATCCGCGAGCGCGGCGGCGGCCGCCTTCGGGAACGGGGGCGTCCCGGCGAACGTCGGCACCGGCTCGCGGAGCGTGGCCATCAGCGGCTCGCCAGGATCTCGGCCAGGTGCATCACCCGCACCGGCGCGTGTGCCCGCGACAGCAGCCCGCCCAGGTGCATCAGGCACGAGGTGTCGGCGGAGGTGAGCACCGCCGCACCCGACGCGCGCACGGCGGCAACCTTGTCAGTCCCCATCGCGACCGACGTCCCGGCGTTCTTCACGGCGAACGTCCCCCCGAAGCCGCAGCATTCGTCGGCTCCCGGAAGGTCCACCAGCGTCAGCCCGTCGACGGCCTCCAGGAGCCGGCGCGGCCGGTCGCCGATGCCCAGCAGCCGGATCGAGTGGCAGGTGGGGTGGAACGCGACCGGATGCGGGAATCGCGCGCCCACGTCGGTCAGGCCCAGGTCATCCACCAGGAGCTCGCTCAGCTCGCGCACCCGCGGGGCGACCTCTCCGACGGCCGCCTCGAGCGCCCCGTCGCCCGCCTCGCGCACGAGGAGCGCGTGGTGCGTTCTGACCATCGCGGCACACGACGCGGAGGGGGTCACGACGGCGTCGAAGCCGGCGAACACGCGGGTGAACCGGCGAACGAGGGAAAGCGCCTGGTCCCGGTACCCGGCGTTGAAGTGCAGCTGGCCGCAGCAGGTCTGGCCCGCGGGGAAGTCCACCTCGTGGCCGAGCCGCCGGAGCAGCGTGACCACCGCCCGCCCGACCTCGGGGAACAGCAGGTCGTTGAAGCAGGTGACGAACAGCGCGACGCGCATCTTCAGGCCGGCGCGAGCGTCGATGCCGCCGGCCGTGGCTGGTACCGGCGCACCGGATGGGTCGCGCGCACCAGCCCCCGCAGGGTCGCGAGATCGCCGGCGATCCGCCCGTGCGCCCGGGCCTGGACGAGCACGTTGCCCAGCGCCGTCGCCTCCACCGGTCCCGCCAGCACCGGCAGCCCGCTCGCGTCCGCGGTGAGCTGGCACAGCAGCGCGTTGCGGGCCCCGCCGCCGACGACATGGACCACCCGGACATCGAACCCCGACAGCCGCGCGGCGTCCTGGATCGCGCGCGAGAACGCGGCGGCCAGGCTGTCGAGGATGCAGCGCACGAGCTGCGCCTGCGTCGCCGGAACCGGCTGTCCCGTCCGGCGGCAGGCGTCCGCGATCCGCGCCGGCATGTCGCCCGGCGGCAGGAACGACGGGTCGTCCGGGTCGATCACCGGTCCGCCCGGCGGGACGTCCGCGGCGGCCGCCACGAGCGCCTCCAGGTCGGTCACGATGCCCGCCCGCTGCCACGTCCGGAGCGACTCCTGGAGCAGCCACAGCCCCATCACGTTGCGAAGGAACCGGATCCGGCCGTCCACGCCGCCCTCGTTGGTGAAGTTCGCCGCCCGGCTCGCCTCGGTCACCACCGGCCGCTCGAGCTCCACGCCCACCAGCCCCCAGGTGCCGCACGAGACATAGGCGAAACGATCGTCGTCCGCCGGGACCCCCACGACGGACGACGCCGTGTCGTGCGATCCCACCAGCGTGACCACGACCGACCGATCCAGCCCGGTCTCCTCGCGCACGGCCGCCGTGAGCCCGCCCACCACATCCCCCGGCGGCAGGAGCTCGCCGAACAGCCGCCGCGGGAGGCCGGCCGCGGCAATCAGGTCGTCCGCCCACGTTCGGGTCCGGACGTCGAGCAGGGCGGTGGTGGAGGCGTTGGTGATCTCGGAGGTCGCCGTGCCGGTGAGCCAGTAGCCGAGGAGGTCCGGGATCTGGAGCAGCCGCTCCGCGGGCGCCAGCTCCCCGGTACCAGCCGCCGCCGCCAGCTGGTAGATGGTGTTGATCTGCATCACCTGGATGCCGGTGCGGGCATAGAGCTGTGCCGCCGCCACGCGCTCGTGGACGCGCGGCGGGACCCCGTTGGTGCGGTCGTCCCGGTAGTGATGGGGATTGCCGACCAGCGCCCCGCGAGCATCGAGCAGCCCGTAGTCCACGCCCCAGGAGTCGATGCCCACGCTGACCAGGTCCGGGCTGGCGCCGCGTGCGCGGCGGAGCCCGGCCAGCACCTCGTGGTGGAGCCGCAGGATGTCCCAGTAGAGCCCGTCGGTGACGCGCACCGGCTCGTTCTCGAAGCGGTGTGCCTCGGCGAGTTCGAGGACGCCCGGGCCGGCCCGGGCGATCATCACCCGGCCGCCCGACGCGCCGAGGTCGACGGCGGCGAACGCACCCTCGGCGCCCGCACCACCCGCTGCGCTCACCGCAGGAAGGCCGCCGCGACGCCCGAATCGACCGGGATGTGGAGGCCCGTCGTCTGCGACAGGTCACCGCCCACCAGCGCGAACACCGCCGCCGCCACGTGCTCCGGGAGCACCTCCCGCTTGAGCAGCGTCCGCTGCGCGTAGTACTCGCCCAGCTTCTCCTCGGGCACGCCGTAGGTCCTCGCGCGGTCCGCCCCCCAGCCGCCGGCGAAGATGCCGGAGCCCCGCACCACCCCGTCCGGGTTGATGCCGTTGACGCGGATCCCGTCCTGCCCCAGCTCGGCGGCCAGCAGCCGGACCTGGTGCGCCTGGTCCGCCTTGGCCGCGCCGTAGGCGACGTTGTTGGGCCCCGCGAACAGGCTGTTCTTGCTGGCGATGTACACGATGTCGCCGCCCATCGCCTGGTCGCGCATCACACGCGCCGCCTCGCGCGACACGAGGAACGACCCGCGCGCCATCACGTCGTGCTGGAGGTCCCACTGCTCAACGGTGGTCTCCAGCAGCGGCCGCGAGATCGACAGGCCGGCGTTGTTGACCACCAGGTCCAGGCCGCCGAACGCGAGGACCGCGGCACGCACGGCGGCCGCAACCTGCGGCTCGTCGGTCACGTCGCATGCCACGCTCACGGCCGCATCCGTGCCGCCGATCTCGCGGGCGACGGTCTCCGCGCTCGCGGCGTCGATGTCCACGACGACCACGCAGGCGCCCTCGGCGGCCAGCCGGTGGGCGATCGCCCGGCCGATGCCCGACCCGCCGCCGGTCACCAACGCGATCCGGGTGGCCAGCGGCCTGGGCCGGGGCAGCCGCTGGAGCTTGGCCTCCTCGAGCGCCCAGTACTCGATCCGGAACCTCTCCGATTCCGGGATCGGCGCGTAGGTGGACAGGGCCTCCGCGCCGCGCATGACGTTGATGGCGTTGACGTAGAACTCTCCGGCCACGCGCGCGGTCTGCTTGTTGGCCCCGAAGCTGAACATCCCCACGCCCGGGACGAGCACGATCGCGGGATCGGCTCCCCGCATCGGCGGGCTATCGGACGTCGCGTGGCGTGCGTAGTAGGCGCGGTAGTCCGCGCGATACTCGGCGTGGAGCTCGCGCAGCCGCTCGGCGCACTCCTCCGGCGAGGCCGCGGGCGGGAGGTCCAGCACCATCGGGCGGACCTTGGTCCGCAGGAAATGGTCCGGGCACGAGGTGCCCAGCGCGGCCAGCCGCAGGTGGGCCTCGCGGGCGAGGAAGTCGAGCACGACCTCGGTGTCGGTGTAGTTGCCGACCTGGGGCCGGTCGGTGGACGCCAGGCCGCGGATCAGCGGCAGCAGCGCCGCCGCGCGGGCGTGCCGCTCCTCCTCGGGCAGCGGCTCGTAGCCCGCCAGGACCGGGCCGAACGGATCGCGCCGGCCATGCTCCGCGATGTACCGCTCCGCGGTCCGGATGATGTCCAGTGAGGCCGCCTCGCAGGCATCCGAGCTGTCCCCCCAGGCGGTGATGCCGTGGCCGCCGAGGATCACCCCGATCGCCTCGGGTCGCTCCCGCCGGATCGCCGCGATGTCCAGCCCCAGCTGGAACCCGGGCCGCCGCCAGGGGACCCATGCGACCCGGTCGCCGAAGCAGGCGCGCGTCAGCGCCTCGCCGTCGACGGCGGTGGCGAACGCGATCCCGGAGTCGGGATGGAGGTGGTCGACGTGCCGGGCGTCCACCAGCCCGTGCATCGGGGTGTCGATCGAGGGCGCCGCGCCGCCGCGACCGTGGAGGCAGTATTCGAACGCGGCGACCATCTCGTCCTCGCGCTCGACCCCGGGGTAGACGTCAACCAGCGCCCGGACCCGGTCCAGGCGCAGCACGGCGAGCCCCGCCTCGGTCAGCGTTCCGAGGTCGCCGCCGGAGCCCTTGACCCACAGCAGCTCGACCGGCCGCCCGGTCACCAGGTCGATCGCCTCGCCCTTGGCGGACGTGTTGCCGCCCGCATAGTTCGTGTTCCGCGGGTCCGACCCGAGCCGGTTCGACCGCTCGAGCAGCTCCCGCACCGGGGTCCCGATCTCGATCGTCATGCGCCCCATCCTGCCTGCTGCCCACCGACCCGTTCGGCAGCGATCCGCTCCACGTACCCCGATCGGGCGAACGCCGCCATCGGGTCCGGGTCCAGGCCCATGCCGGCCCGCAGCTCCGCGAGCAGCGGCCGGACGTCGGTGCTGTACGCGTTCATCAGGACGCCATGGGCGCCCAGCACGTCACCCGCCCGCTGGGCCGCCTCCAACGCCTCCCGGTCCACGAGCAGGGCCTTGGCCGTCGCCTCCTGGACGTTCATCACGGACCGGATCTGGCCCGGGATCTTGGGCTCGATGTTGTGACACTGGTCGAGCATGAACGCGACCCCGGCTTCGGGGCGAAGCGCATCGGCCTTCACGACCTCGTGCAGGATCCGGAACAGCTGGAACGGGTCGGCGGCACCGACCATGAGGTCGTCGTCCGCGTAGAAGCGGCTGTTGAAGTCGAACGCGCCAAGCTTGTCCGCGCGCAGCAGCGCCGCCACGATGAACTCGATGTTCGTGCCTGGCGCGTGATGCCCGGTATCCACGACCACCTTCGCCTTCGGGCCCAGGGCGATGCAGTGCACGAGCGCGGTGCCCCAGTCGGGCACGTCGGTGATGTAGAAGGACGGCTCGAACAGCTTGTACTCGAGCACCATCCGCTGGTCCGGCCCCAGCCGGTCGTAGACGATGCGCAGCGATTCCGCCAGCCGGTCCTGACGCATACGGATGTCGTCCTGCCCGGGGTAGTTGGTCCCGTCGGCGAACCACAGCTTGAGGTCGCGCGAGCCGGTGGCATCCATGATGTCTACGCACTCGAGCAGGTGGCCCACCGCCTTGTGCCGGACCCGCGTGTCCGGGTGGCACACGCTCCCCAGCATGTAGTCGTCGTCCTGGAATGTGTTCGAGTTGATCGTCCCGAGCCCGACGCCGTGCGCCTGCGCGTGCCGGGCGAGATCGCCGTAGTCGTCCACCCGGTCCCACGGGATGTGGAGGGCCACCGTGGGAGCCACGCCCGTGAACCGATGGACCTGGGCAGCATCGGCGACCTTCTCATAGGGGTTGCGGGGGACGCCTCGCTGGGCGAACACCTTGAACCGCGTGCCCGAGTTGCCGAACGCCCACGACGGCAGCTCGATCCGAAGCTGACGCAGCCCGGCCACGACCGAGGCGCTGGCTGGGACGGTAACGGTCACGGTTGCCTCCCCCGCCACGGCGGGTCTGTTCGTGAGGCCGGCGCGCGGCAGCGGGCGGCCTCCATCCACATTGTCGGCCGGCGCCAGTGCGGCTGCCGGTGGGGGTCCGACCAGCGTGCCACAGGTTTCGCTTGATTTCAATCTCATTGTTGACATTGCGTTTCGGGCTCCGTTACTTTCCGTGTCCAAAACCCGGCTGCGCCCGGGTCCCCACGGGTCGAGGAGCGGCGAGGCCAGATGGAGCGGCCGGAGCCCGGCGAAGTGGTCGGCGAGGTGGTCGCCGGCGAGGTGTTCGCCCACGAACGTCAGCAGACGATCGCGCGGCTGGTGGAGGAGCACGGCCGAGCGCGGGTGAACCAGCTGGCGGCCCGGTTCGGCGTGTCCACCGTCACGATCCGGAAGGACCTCGAGTCACTCGAGGTCGAGGGCCGCATCGTGCGCACCCACGGCGGCGCGGTGGCCCCGCGACCGAGCCGGGTCGAGTCGGCGTTCCAGGTCCGGGAGCGGCTGCGCGTCGCCGAGAAGGACGCGATCGGGGCCGCGGCCGCGGCGATGGTCGTCGACGGCGAGAGCATCGCGCTCGACGCGAGCACCACCGCGCTGGCCGTCGCCCGCCACCTCAAGAAGCGCGGGCCGTGGCCGCACCTGACCGTGATCACCAACGGGCTGCGGATCGCCGCCGAGCTGGCCGGCTATCCGGGCATCACTGTGGCCATGCCTGGCGGCTTCGTGCGCTGGGAGGCGATGTCGGTGGTGGGACCGCTGGGGAGCGCCATCTTCGAGCGCGTGAACGTGCAGAAAGCGTTCATGGGCGCCGCCGGCTTCACGCTCGAGGCCGGGCTCAGTGACGCGAACGAGGACGAGGCCCAGATGAAGCGCCTGATGGTCGGGGCGGCGCGCGAGGTGATCGCGATCGTCGACGGCTCGAAGTGGGGCCGCGCGGCGTTTACCACGTTCTGTCCCATCGACCGGGTCAGCGCGGTCGTCGGCGACCCGAGCGCGCCGGGCGAGATGATCAGCGCGCTGGAATCGCGGGGGATCGCCGTCCACCTGGTCGGGACGCCCGGCGCCACGCGGTGACCGCCGTGCCGGACGTCCCGTCCGCCGCCGGACCCGGCCCGCGCCCGGCGCGCCTGGTGCTCGAGGGCGTGTCCAAGGCGTTCGGGGCCACCCGGGCGCTGATCGACGTCTCGCTCGAGCTGCAGGCCGGCGAGATCCACGGTCTGGTCGGCGAGAACGGCGCCGGCAAGAGCACGCTGGTGAAGATCCTCGCCGGCGTGCACCCGCCCGACCAGGGCACGATCACGCTAGACGGCCAGCCGGCGGCAGTTCACGGCCCCGCCCACGCGCGCGCGCTCGGGATCGCCGTGGTCCACCAGGAGCCGCGGCTGTTCCCGGACCTCACGGTCGCCGAGAACGTGTTCATGGGCCACGCCCCTACCGGCCGGCTGGGAAGCGTGGACTGGCGGACGATGCGGCGCGCGACGGAGCGACGGCTGCGCGAGCTCGACGTTCCCCTCGACCCCGGCTCGCTCGTGCGGGGCCTGTCCATGGCGGACCAGCAGCTGATCGAGATCGTCAAGGCGCTCACGCTCGACGCCCGGGTCCTGGTCCTCGACGAGCCCACGGCGTCGCTGTCCACCCACGAGGTCGAGCGGCTGTTCGCGATCGTCCGGCGGATGCGCGACCGGGGTGTCGCGGTGCTGTTCGTGAGCCACCGCCTGGACGAGGTGTTCGCGCTGTGCGACCGGGCCACCGTGTTCCGCGACGGGCGGCACGTGACGACCGCGTTGACCGCGGATCTCACCACGGCGGACCTGATCCGGCACATGGTCGGCCGCGCCGTGGAGCGGTCCCCGCGGGCCGAGCATCCCATCGGGCAGCCGATCCTGGAGGTTGCCGGGCTGTCGCGCGCCGGCGCCTTCGAGGACATCAGCTTCGTCGTGCGCGGCGGCGAGGTCGTTGGCCTCGCGGGCCTGGTCGGGGCGGGCCGGACCGAGGTCGCCCGGGTGCTGTTCGGGATCGACCGCCCGCACGCGGGCGAGATCCGCCTGGACGGCCGGCCGGTGACCTTCGACAGCCCGGCCGCCGCGATGCGCGCAGGCATCGCCTACGTCCCCGAGGATCGCCACCAGGACGGCCTGGTGCTCGACTTCCCGATCGCGACCAACGTCAGCCTGCCGATCCTGACGCGCCTGTTCCGATTGTTCGTCCGTCCCTCGGTGGAGCGGCGCCTCGCCGAGGGCTACGGCGAGCAGCTCCGGGTGCGGATGCGCGACGTCGACCAGCTGGTGGCGTCGCTCTCGGGCGGCAACCAGCAGAAGGTGGTGCTGGCCAAGTGGCTGGCCACCCGTCCCCGGGTGCTGATCCTCGACGAGCCCACCCGCGGCATCGACATCGGCGCCAAGGTGGAGGTCCACCGGATCATCTCGGAGCTGACCGCCTCCGGGCTGGGGATCGTGCTCATCTCCAGCGACCTGCCGGAGGTGCTGGCGATGTCGGACCGGATCCTCGTGCTGCACGAGGGGCGGCTGGCGGCCGAGATCAGCCGGGCCGAGGCGACCGAGGAGCGGGTGATGTTCGCGGCCACCGGCGCCGCCCGGGTCGCCGAGGGTCCGGCCGCCGGCGCGGCCGGGAGTCCCCGATGACGGAGCAGGTGCTCGTCGCCGAGCCGGTGCCGGCGGGCTGGCCTCGCCGCGCGGTGGCCGCCGCCGTGCGCCAGCGTGAGCTCACGCTCGTCGCGCTGATCGTGGTCATGGGCGCGCTCGTCGCGCTCCAGGCGCCCCAGCTCCTGTCGCCGTCCAACCTCACCCAGGTCTCGGTCATCGCCTCGATCATCGGCATCGCGGCCGTGGGCCAGGCGCTGGTGGTGCTGACGCGGAACGTGGACCTGTCGGTGGAGTCGACGATCGGCCTGGTGGCCTTCGTGGTCGCCGACGTGCTCGCCGTGCGCCTGCTGGACCCGCCGCTGGCGATGGCCCTGGGGGTGGGTCTGGGTCTCGTGCTGGGCGTCGTCAACGGGATCCTGGTGGCCGGCTTCGGGGTGCCCTCGATCGTGGCGACGCTGGGCACGCTGAGCATCTACCGGGGCATCGACTTCCTGATCGCGGGCGGCAAGCAGGTCACGCTCACGGATCTGCCCCAGGGATACACGGCCGCGGCCCGGGCGACCGTGCTGGGCGTCCCGCTGTTCCTCGCGATCGCGGTCGCGATCATCGCCGTGTTCGCGATCGTGCTCCGCCAGACGAGCTTCGGCCGCCAGGTCTACGCGGTGGGCAGCAACCCCGAGGCGGCCGCGGTGCTGGGCATCCCGGCCCGGCGGATCGTGCTCGTGGTGTTCGCGCTGTGCGGGATGCTGGCCGGCGTCGCGGGGGTCCTGTGGGGCATCGAGTTCGGGACCATCAACGCCACCGCGGCCACGGGCGTCGTGCTCCAGGTGGTGGCCGCGGTCGTCGTCGGCGGCGTCAACATCTTCGGCGGGTCCGGGACGGTGGTCGGCGCCGGACTCGGCTCGCTGTTCCTGGCGTTCATCTCCAACGCGCTGATCCTGCTGCGGCTGTCGCAGTTCTGGCTCCAGGCGATCTACGGCCTGGTGATCCTGATCGCGGTCGCCGTCGACGCGGTGGTGACGCGCCGCCTCGCGCGCGCGACGTCGGGGCGCCGGGCGGTCGCGGCCGGCGGGCCACGACGGTGACGCGAGGGCGGTCGCGATGAGCCTCGCCGGCCGGCTCGCGCGCTGGGAGGTGCTGCTGGCGGCCGTCCTCGTGACCCTGGTGTGGACCGGGACCTCGCTGTCGGCCGTGTTCCTGACGCCGCGCAACTTCGCCAACCTCACCGCCGCCCTCATCGAGGTCGCGATCATGGCCCTGCCGATGGCGCTGGTGATCATCGCCGCCGAGATCGACCTGTCGGTCGAGTCGATGGTCGGGCTTGCGTCCTCGCTGCTCGGCTTCCTGTGGGCCGAGGGCGTGCCGCTCCAGGTGGCGATCCCTTCGGTGCTCGCGGTGGGCGCCCTGGGCGGGCTGCTCAACGGCGTCCTCGTCAGCCGCTTCGGGCTGCCGTCGCTGGTGGTGACCATCGGCACGCTGGCGCTGTTCCGCGGGCTCGCCCTGGTCATCCTCGGTCCCCGCGGCATCAGCCAGTTCCCGGACGCGTTCACCGCCTTCGGCTTCGGAACCGTCCCGGGCACGGCGATTCCGTGGCCGGCGCTCGTGTTCATCGCCCTCGCGCTGGTGCTGGGGATCGTGCTCCACGCAACGTGGATCGGGCGCCAGGTGTTCGCCACCGGCAAGAACGCATCGGCCGCCCGGTACTCGGGTGTTCGCGTCGCCCGACTCAAGCTCGCGCTGTTCGTGCTCTCGGGTGTCGTGGCCGCGCTGGCCGGGGTCATCCTGACCGCCCGCTTCGCGAGCGCCCGGGCGGACGCCGGCACGGGCATGACGCTCACGGTCGTGACCATTGTGCTGCTCGGCGGCGTGAACATCTTCGGCGGCCGGGGGACGATCCCGGGCGTGGTGCTCGCCGCCCTGACGCTGGCGGTGCTGGGCAACGTGCTCCGGCTGGCCAACGTCGCGGCCGAGATCCAGAGCATCGCCATCGGCGCACTGCTCGTCGTTTCGGTCGTGATCCCCACTCTCGCCCATCGGACGAAGCTCGCCATCGACCGTGTCTCCGGAGGCCGGCGGAGGCCGGCCGGCGCGGTCGGCGCCGGTGGAGGCACAGGTCCATGACAGCAGGAGGAACATCGTGATCGCGAGATCGATTGGCACGGGGCGGGTGACCGCCCTGGGTACCGCGCTGGTATTGCTGCTCGCCGCGTGCGGCGGAGGCGGCGCCAGCCCCAGCCCGGCAGGCGAGGCGACACCCGCCACGACCGCCCCCGCCGAGACGCCGGCGGAAAGCCCGGCCGCGCCGGGCGGCGCCGGCCCGAACGTCGTGTTCATCCCCAAGGCGGTCAACAACCCGTACTTCGACGCGGCGGCCGAGGGCGCGCAGAAGGCCGCCGGCGAGCTCGGCGGCCAGTTCACGCAGATCGGCTCCAACAACGCCATCGCGGCGGAGCAGATCCCGTTCATCCAGGACGCCACCACCCAGGGCTACGACGCAATCGTCGTCTCGGCCACCGGCGCAGACGAGGTGGCGCCGGCGCTCAGGGCAGCGATGGAGGCCGGGATCAAGGTCGTGGGCTACGACTCGAGCCCAGCCGAGGGCGCCTACGACGTGTTCGTCAACCAGACCGACTTCAGCCTCATCGGCGGCGCGATGGCCCAGTGGGCGTGCGACCTGGCGCCCGACTGCTCGGGCGAGATCGCGATCCTGTCCGCCACCGCCACGGCCACCAACCAAAACGCGTGGATCGCGGACATGGAGCAGGCGCTCCAGGATCCGCAGTTCGCGAACCTCACCCTGGTCGAGACCGTGTACGGCGACGACGATCCCCAGAAGAGCACGACGCAGGCGCAGGGGCTGCTCCAGAAGTACCCCAACCTGAAGGTGATCATCGCGCCGACCACGGTCGGCATCCTCGCCGCCGCCCAGGTCGTCAAGCAGGCAGGCGTGTCCGACTCGGTCAAGGTCACCGGGCTCGGCCTCCCGAACGACATGAAGGAGTTCGTCAGAGACGGCACCACGCCGAAGTTCGGCCTGTGGAGCGTGCCCGACCTGGGCTACCTCGCCTACTACGTGGCGGCCAAGCTCGTCGCGGGCGAGATCACGGGCGCCCCGGGCGAGACGTTCACGGTCCCCGGCCTGAACAACGGCCAGCCGTACACGATCGGCGACAAGAGCGTCGTGATCCTCGGCCCGCCGTTCGAGTTCACCCCAGAGAACATCGACCAGTTCAACTTCTGAGCTGAGCCGTCCCCACGATTCCCAGCCGCCGACCCCGGGCTCCCCCACCCGGGGTCGGCACCAAGCACGGAGCGCCATGGAACGGATCGGATTCCGGATGCGCCTCCGGCCCGGCCAGGAGGCGGAGTACCGGCGCCGCCATGCCGCCGTCTGGCCCGAGCTGCTCGCCGACCTGCGGGCCGCGGGCGCCTCGAACTACTCGATCTTCCTCGACGGCGAGGACCTGTTCGGCTACCTCGAGGTGGACGACTTCGAGCGGTTCCGGACGGTGATGGTGGCGAGCGAGGCGAACACCCGCTGGCAGCCGGAGATGGCGGCGCTCATCGACCCGCTGACGGACCCGGCCACGGGCTTCCATCGCCGGATGGACGAGGTGTTCCACCTGGACTGAGCCACGGACGAGCACCGCGTCGCGTGGCGCCTCGACGGCGGCCGGCTCGAGGTCGAGGTGGAGGTGCCGCCGAGCACGACCGCGTCGGTGGACCTGCCTGACGGGAGCGGCCCGGTCGACCTCGGTCCCGGCGTCCACCGCCTCGCGACGGACGGACGCCCGATGGACGGGGGCGTGTCTGGCCCGACCCGGAGGCGTACCGCCGGGCGATCGCACCGACAACCACCCCACCGGAGAGGCTCACCTCTCCGCGGCCGGGCCCGCCGCGATCCCCTTCCGGTACGCCTCGGCCTCCCAGTCCTCAATGAACCGGCGCTCGTCGGGCGCGAGCGGGCGGACGCCGCCGAGCCGCCGGGCGCCGATCGCGATCCGGGCCGCGTCGAGCTCGACGTCGAGCGCCGTGCGCGCGAGCGCGGGCGTGTCGCCGACCGCGAACACGCCCATGCCGGCGACCACGACGACGGACGGCGCCGCCCCGGTGGCGCCGCGATGCTCCACGAGCGCGCGCGACAGGACGGCTCGCATGTCGTCGGCCGACTCGGGCAGCGCCTCGACGAGCAGCGGCCAGGACCCGGCATACACGATCTGGTCGGGCGTGAGCGGACCGCCGAGCAAGAACGCGTGGCCGGCGCCGGTCGAGCCGATCCAGCGCGCGAGCGGCGAGCCGTCGAACGCGACGGACCGCGGACGGGCGGCCTCGTCGAGCAGCTCGGCCAGCGCGGCGGCGACGGCCTCGATCGGTGGGCCCGCGCCCGGGACGTCCGTCGCCGCCGCGTCCGAGAGACCCGCCCCGCCTCCGTCCGCCGCCTCGAGCCGCCCGATCCGCTCCGCGACCGCGGCCACGACCGCTCGAGACCGCTCCTCCACCGCCTCCGCGCTCCCGCCGCTGACGACCAGGCCGTGGTTTCCGAGCAGGAGCACGGGCGGTGCCGGGCGACCAGTTCGCGCCTCGAAGACGGCCCGGCCGGAGGCGATCCGGCGCGCCAGCTGGAGCCCGGGATCCGTGTACGGGATCCACAGCGCCTCGTCCCCGAACAGCTCGGCGGCCACCTCGTCGCCACCCGCGGCACAGGTGAGCGCGTTGACCGTCGTCGGATGGGTGTGGACGACGATCGGGTCGGGCAGGAGCGCATGGAACAGGCACTCGACCGACGGGCGCCGGTCGTCGCTCGGGCGCAGGCGCGCCGCCATGCCCACCCGCAGCACCGGGTCGCTCCCGGCCGTCCCCTCGCCCGCCTCGCCCTCGCCGCGGAGCATCGCGAACAGCGGCTCCATCGCGAGCGGCATGAGCGCGTCGGGCGTCAACCCCGCGAGCGACACGCCCGACGGCTTGATCCACACGACGCCCTCGGCCTTCGCGGAGGTATTCCCGCCCCCGCCGCGCGCGAACTCGGGGTCCGACCCGAGCCGCCTCGACACCGCCGCCACGGACTCGAGCAGACCAGGCGGCGGCGCCGGAAGCCAAGCCGCCACGCTACGTCCTCCCGTACAGCGGCCCAAACGCAGCGCACGCCCGGAAATCGGCGCCCTCCGGATCGCTCGTCCCGAGCAGGCTCCACGCCGCGGGCCGGAACAGCCGGTCGGCCGGCACGTTGTGCATGCCCACCGGGATCCGGAGCAGCGACGCGACCGTGATCAGGTCCGCCCCGATGTGCCCGTAGCTCGCCGCGCAGTGGTTCGCGCCCCAGTTGCCCATCACGGTGTACACGTCGCGGAACGCGCCCTCGCCGGTCACGCGCGGGGTGAACCAGTGCGTCGGCCAGGTCGGGTTCGTGCGCTGGTCGAGCGTCCGGTGCACCTCCTCCGGCAGGTCAACCGTCCAGCCTTCCGCGAGCTGGAGCACCGGGCCCACGCCGGCGACGAGGTTGATCCGGATCATCGTGAGCGGCATCCCGCCGCGCGACACGAACTGCGACGAGAACCCGCCGCCCCGGAAGTACCCGGTCACCGCGGGATACCACGTCGTCGCCCGCAGGGCGGCCGAGACGTCCCCGTCGGTGATCTCCCAGAACGGCTTCATCGCCGGCTCGCCGTCGTGGCGCATCTCGCCCGTCGCATCGAGCGTCGCGGCGCCCGAGTTGATGAGGTGGACCACCCCGCCCGAGGCCGCCTCCGGGAGGTCGCGGCCGGTCACCCGCCGGACCGCGTCGGGGCTCCAGAACGTCCGCACGTCGGCGAAGATCTGCGCCCGGTTCGTGAGCAGGTGGCCGAGCAGCATCGAGGCCCCGTTGAGGCTGTCGTTCTCGGTCGCGAACAGGTACGGCGCCCGGATCCCGTCCCAGTCGAACGACGAGTTGAGGATCGCCTCGGTGAAGTCGCCGTTGGGCGAGTGGTCCGTCCACTGCCGCTGGCCCTGGAAGCCGCCCAGGATCGCGTTCCGCCCGAGCGCCTCCTCGCCGAAGCCCAGCTCCGCGAGCCGCCGGTTGCCGGCCAGCAGGTCGCGGGTGATGAGCGTCATCTTGACGACCGTCTCCCAGTCCCGGTCCTTCTGCTCCCGGCTCCGCTGCTCGCCCGGCTGGTTCGTGTCCTCGCCCTCGCGGCAGTGCTCGCGGGTCCAGGCGAGCGCGCGCTGGTACTCGTGGTGGTCGAAGATCCCCTCCTCGATCCGCCGCGTGAGCTCGCTCATGTCCACCG
Source organism: Anaerolinea sp. (assembly GCA_013822395.1). Classification (GTDB taxonomy): domain Bacteria; phylum Chloroflexota; class Limnocylindria; order Limnocylindrales; family CSP1-4; genus UBA5189. Next base: position 89,349 of record PNKK01000006.1, read on the forward strand.
TCTCGACCCGCATCCCGAGGTACTTCTCGAAGAACGGGTGGTCGACGATCGAGCCCGCGATCCCCATCGACACGTTGCCCAGCGAGAGGTACGACTTGCCGCGCATGATCGCGATCGCGAGCGCCGCGCGCGCGAAGCGCAGCAGCTTCTCGGCCACGTCCGGCGGCACGGAGCGGTCCGTCGCGTCCTGGACGTCCCGGCCGTAGATCCCGAACGCCGGCAGCCCCTTCTGCGCGTGCGCGGCGAGCACGGCCGCGAGGTAGACGGCGCCCGGACGCTCGGTGCCGTTGAACCCCCACACCGCCTTCGGGGTGAGCGGGTCCATGTCCATCGTCTCCGAGCCGTAGCACCACGCCGGCGTGACCGTGATCGACACCCCCACCTGCTCGCGCGCGAAGAAGTCGGCCGCGCGGGCCGCCTCGACGACGCCGCCGATCGTGTCCGGCGCGATCACGCACCGGACGGGGGTCCCGTCAGGGTAGCGGAGGTGCTCGGTTAGCAGCCGCGCGGTCGCCTCCGCGAGCGCCCGCGTCTGTTCCTCGAGCGACTCGCGGACGCCGCGCAGCCGGCCGTCGATCGTCGCCCGGATCCCGATCTTCGGCCAGTCACCGACGAACCGGTTTGGGCGCTCCTGGTCCACCATGGATGAGAACCTCCGTCTGCCCGCAGGACGGTGTCGACCGCCCGGTGATGGCTGGGTCAGGTCTGAGCAATGGCCTCCGCGTCCTCGGCGAAGACAGCGGCCGCGGCGGCCGTCGCGTCGGACTCGAGCATTCGGGTAAGGATCGGCTGGGCGACGGTGGCTGACGCGACGCCGAGCAGCGCCAGCTCCGCGAGCTCTTCCGGTTCACGAATGCTCGCCGCGAGAATCTCAACTTCCGATCGCTGGGCGTCGAGGAGCATCTGCATTCGGCCGATCAGCGCGAGCCCGTCCTCACCCGCGTCGCGGATACGCCCGAGGTACACGGCGATCGAGCGCGCTGCGACGCTATCCGCCACCAGCGCCTGACCCAGCGTGTACACGCCGGTCAGCGTGACGCCGATCCCCTCGGCGGCCAGCGCTGTCGCCGCCCGGTACCCGACCGGAGTGGCGACGAGCTTCACTCGCACCCGCGTGGGGTCGATCGCGGCCAGCTTGCGACCCTCGTGGACGAGCGCCGGAACGCCGTCGGCGGTTGCCTGCAGGTGGATCTCCTTTGCTCCCGCCGCCAGAACCGCCCGGGCTAAGTCGGGCACTCGCGAAGCGGGCACACCCGCGCGCCGCAGAAGTGTCGGATTCATGGTCACGCCTGCGACGAATCCGGTCATCAACGCCTCGCAGATGGCCTCAAGCTCCGCCGAGTCGACGAGCAGCCTCATGCGCAGGGAGCTCCCGCCCCGGCCGCCTGGGCCAGAAACGCCTCGACCTCGGCCCGCCGCGGCGGATCCGCCCCAGGCTGGGTGCAGTTCAGGGCGGCGACCGCGGCCGCGAACCGTAGCGCGTCGCAGAGCGCGTCCGCCGTCAGCGCCTCGAGCGCCGGGCGGTTCGTCACTCCGAGCTCGGCGAGCCGGGTAAGCAGCCCCCCGTCGAAGGCGTCGCCGGCACCGACCGTGTCGGCGACCTCGACCGGGAACGCCGGCAGCTCAATCATCTCGTGACCGGTCGCTCGCGCCCGCACCGCCAGCACGCCCGCACCTCCGCGCGTGACCACAACGAGCGCAGAGCCGCGCGCGACCAGCTCCTCGGCGACTTCGCCGACGCCCTGACCTGGTGCCAGCCACGCGAGATCGGCCACGCTCACCTTCACGAGATCCACGAGCCCGAGGAGCCGCTCAAGGGTGGCTCGGTAGGTGGCTTCGTGGCGGACGAGGCCGGGTCGAATGTTCGGGTCAAGGGACAGCATCGCCCGACCGCGCGCCCGCTCGCACGCGCCGACGACCGCGGCCGGCGTGGACCCTCGGAGCAGCGCGATCGAGCCGACGTGAAGAATCGCCGTCTCCGTGAACAGGGCGTCCGGCAGGTCCTCCGGGGTGAGCAGCGTGTCCGCCGCGCCGTCGCCGTAGAACGTGAACGACGGCTCCCCGTCCTCGAACGTGACGAACGCGAGCGTGCACGGCGCATCTGTCGGCAGAAGCCAGCGGGTGTCGACCGCCTCCCCCTCAGCGTACGCCCGTAGCTGCCGCCCGAAGTAATCGTCGGCGACCTTCGTCGCGAGCGCCGTCCGCCCCTGCAATCGGGCCATGGCGACCACGACGTTCAGCATCGAGCCTCCAGGATGCGGCCGGAACGCGACCGTCCGCCCGTTCTCCTCGATCGGCAGGAAGTCGACGAGGGCCTCGCCCATGCAGGTGACGAGCGGCGAGGACGACCCGGGGCGGGAGACGGTCATGCTCGTTCTACCGGCGAGACAACGCCGATCGTCAGCAGGATGTTGGCGTAGATCCGGCGCTCGCCGGTTGCGATTGCAAGCGCGACCTCGGGCTCTCGGGCAGCGTCGTAGAACGCGAAGCGCTCGAGGCGCTCAAGCTCGATGCCCGGCAGGAGCACTTGGAATTCCCGGAAGATCGACGGCTCGCCCCCCAGCCCTGGGCTCATGACGTGGGCCGCCTCCACGGGTATCGCCTCGGCTAGTACCTCGAGCACCTCGGTCACTCGAGGGCGATCCGGCGCAAGGTTGAGGAACACGCGCCGCGCGGCGGGATTCGAATGGGTCGATACCGGATAGTTCCCGTCGGCGATGAGCACGCGGGCGCCGTGCCCGGCTTCACCGAGAGCGAGGAGAATCTCCGGATGAAGCAGCCGGTATGTCAACATCGAGCGATGCCCTCGTGGCGTCGCGCGCGGGCGCCGGTGCCGCGGACCGGCCCTGCGCCACCATTGCCATCGGTCGCTGGCAGCCGCGACGGTGGCGCGCTGGAACCACGCACGACGAGCTTGCCCGGCAGAACGCACTTGCGCCCAGCACCTGCCGGCGCGGCGGTCAGTCGTTCGAGCAGCAGCTCGGCGGCTCGCCGACCGATGTCGTAGGCGGGTTGGTTGATGACTGTCATGAACGGATCCATCACCCACGCGTCGGGCAGGTCGTCAAAGGCGACGACCGACATGTCGTCCGGGACACGGATGCCCGCCTCGCGAAGGGCGCGCATGGCGCCGAAGGCGATGAAGTTGTTGGCGGCGAAGATTGCGGTTGGACGCGGCGTGGCGTCGAGGATCTCCCGGGCCATCCGGAGGCCGGCGTCGGCATCATAGCCACGGTATAGCACGAGGCGACTGTCGACCTCGACGCCGACTTCGGCGAGCGCGCGCCGATAGCCGGCAACCCGGTCGACCGACGTCGAGATCTCTCGCCGGCCCGACAGCATCGCGATGTTGCGATGGCCAAGCTCGACGAGGTGTCGGACCAGCGCGTAGGCGCCGGCCTCGGAATCGGTGCGGACCTCGTCGATCTGGGTCGAGCGAACGCGACGGTCGATAACGACGACCGGGACCCTGTGAGCATGGAGCAGGCGCAGGGAGTTGCCCGAGTTGCTCGCCGGCACAAGCAAGACCCCGTCGACCTGACGCTGGATGAGCATCTGGAGATAAGCGATCTCTTCGGCGTCGGACTCGTCGGTGTTGCAGAACATGACGCCGAAGTCGCGGCCGGCGGCTTCATCCTCCACGCCACGCGCGATCGTGGTGAAGAACGGGTTGGTGATGTCGGTTACCACGAGCGCAATCGTGTGACTCCGCTTCGAGCGGAGCTGGCGCGCGACGGCGTTCGGGACGTACCCGAGTTCGGCGATCGCGCGTTCGACCCGCGCGCGCGTCTCCTGGCTCGTGTAGCCCGTACCGTTGACGACCCGCGAGACGGTCATGGAGGAGACGCCGGCGAGCCGCGCGACGTCTCGAATGTTGGCCATTGCATTTCTCTATTCAGGCGGTTGGGCGCAGCGACGATAAAGCGGGAGGGGCCCGCCCTCGGCAGGCGAGCCCACTCCGGGCTTCCGGCAAGCGACGCTCGACGAGCCTCGCTACTTGTATAGGACCGCCTGGATCTGCGGGTCATTGATGTTCGACTTGTCGTACCAGAAGAAGCCGGTGTCGATCGTCTTCGGGAGCGACTCGCCCTTGATCGCCTTGACCGCGGCCGCGACGCACTGCTCGCCGATGCCGATCGGGTTCTGGGTGATCGCGCCAAGCATCAGGCCGCTGTTGATCGCGTCGATCTGGGCTTGGCCCGAATCGTAGCCGATGACGGTGAGCTTGCCCGACATGTTCAGTTCCTTGACGGCGTTGACGACGCCGATCGCGGAGCCCTCGTTCCCGCCGAAGAAGCCCTTGATGTCCGGGTTGGCCTGGATCATCGCCTTCGCCAGGTCGGCCGACTTGAGCTGATCGCCGCCCCCGTACTGGGGGCCGATGATCTGGATGTTTGGGTACTTGCTCTTGATCTGGTCGACGAACCCATTGGTCCGATCGATGCCAGTCCGGCTGGTCTGGTCGTGAATGATCACGCCGACCTTGCCCGAGCCGCCGATCGCCTCGGCCATCTTGTCGGCCGCCAGGGCCGCGGCCGCGATGTTGTCGGTGGCGGCGGTCGTCACGGGGATGTCGCTGTCCACGCCCGAATCGAATCCAACGACCGGGATGTTCGCATCCTTGAACTTCTGGAGCAGCGGGATCGCCGCCTTGCTATCGAGAGCGGCGAAGCAGATGGCCTGGGGCTTCTTGTTGTACTCAGCCTGCAGCATCTCCATCTGCTTGTCGACCTGTGACTCGTTCTCCGGGCCCTGGAAGTTGACGGTCACGCCCTCCTTGGTGGCCTGCTGTTCCGCGCCCTGCTTCACGGCCTGCCAGAACTGGTGCTGAAAGCCCTTCGAAATGATCGGGATATACGTGGTGCCGGCGCTCTCGCCCGCCGACGGCGAGGCGCCCGAACCACAGGCGCCGACGACAAGCGCCACGACGCCAACCATGGATAGGAACCGTTTGTTCATCGTGCTCCTCCTGTTGCCCCTGGACCGACTGGACATGGGTGCCGGAGGCAGGGCATCCGCCCGGCGCAAAGCCCGCACCAGAATGAGGCGTTGTCTGATGGCGCCGACGACAAGCGCCACGACGCCAACCATGGATAGGAACCGTTTGTTCAGCGTCTCCTCCTGTTGCTCCTGGACCGACTGGATGTGGGTTCTGGATGTGGGGCCAGCTATCGGTCGCATGGCGGGCTACGGCGACGGCGCTACGCCTGCTGGCGCCGGCGGATGATGTCAAGGTAAACGGCCAGAATGACGACGACACCGGTCACGACGGTCTGCCACTCCTGGGGGACGGACATGATGCGCAGGCCGTTGGTGAGCGTGCTGATGATGAACGCACCGATGATCGTGCCGAGGATCGAGCCCTCGCCTCCGCTCAGTGAGGTGCCACCGATGACGACGGCAGCGATCGCGTCGAGCTCGTAGCCGAAGCCGAGCGAGGGCTGGGCCGAGTTCACGCGGGCGGCAATGAGGACCCCGCCCAGGCCCGCGAACAGCCCGCCGAGCGCGTAGACCGCCGTCTTCCACACGGCGACATTGACGCCCGACAGGCGAGTGGCCTCCTCGTTGCTGCCGAGTGCGTACGTGTACCGGCCGAGCACGGTCTTCGAGAGAATGAATGCAGCCACGATCGCCGCCCCGAACAGGACGAGGACGATGTTCGGGATGGAGGCGCCCGGAATGAGCGACCCGAGAAGCGAACCCATCACCGCCTGGTTGAACTCGGGGGTGCTCGTGAAGTAGATCGGGGCGAGGCCGGAGATCACCAGGGCCAGGCCTCGCGCCACGTTGAGCGTGCCCAGCGTGGCGATGAAGGGCGGCAGCTTGAAGCGGGCGATGAGGATCCCATTGGCAACTCCGACCAACCCGCCCGTCAGAATCCCGGCGAGGACCCCGACCGGGACCGGCAGACCCATGTTCGTAACGACGACGCCGGTCATCACCGCGGCAAGGGTCATGACGGTCCCAATCGAGAGGTCGATGCCGGCAGTGATGATCACGAACGTTTCACCCAGCGCCAGGACGCCGACGACCGATGTCGCGATCAGAATCCCGACGAAGTTGTCGAACTGGAAGAAGTTCGGCGATGCGAACGAGAAAAAGACGATGATCAGGATCAACGCGGCGAACGCCAGCAGCCGCTGCATCGCATCGCTGCGGGCGAGGGACCGGGGTCGGACCAGTCGTGAGAGCCCCAGGTCCATCAGTGCATTCCCCGCTCTGAAGGAGTCATCAAAGCCCGCGCTACGCCGCGGCCAATCGCTGGGTGGCGTAGGTCATGATCCGTTCCTGGGTCGCCTCGGCGCTCGTGAGCTCGCCGGTGATCCTTCCCTCGCACATCACGATGATTCGATGGCTCATCCGGAGGATCTCAGGGAGCTCGGACGAGATCATGATGATCGACTTCCCTTCGCGGGCCAGGTCGTTGAGCAACCGGTAGATCTCGCTCTTGGCGCCCACGTCGATCCCGCGCGTCGGCTCGTCGAAAATGAGGATCTCCATGTCTGCTGTGAGCCATTTCGCCACGACAACCTTCTGCTGGGTCCCGCCGGAAAGGTTCCGTGCCTTCTGGCGCAGCGAGGGAGTCTTGATCGCCAGGTGATCGACCTGACTCCGGGCGACCGACTCGGTGAGCCGGCTCCTCACGGCCCCAAGGACCCCGAGATACCGCCGCAGCGCGGCGAGCAGGACGTTCGTCTCGACGTCCATCCCAAGGCACAGGCCGAAGCGCTTGCGATCTTCGGACAGATAGCCGATCCCGTGGCGGACGGCGTCGGCTGGGCTCTTGATGTCGACCTTCTGGCCGTGGACGAGGATCTCGCCCGACTGCAGCCGGTCGGCCCCGAAGATGGCCCGTGCGACCTCCGTCCGTCCGGCTCCGACGAGGCCCGCGAAGCCGAGGATCTCGCCCTTCCGGAGCTGGAAGCTCACGTCGCGGACCATCCGCCCGCGGTTGAGTCCGCGCACCTCGACGACGACCTCGGGATCGGGCCGTCCCGGGAGCTCCGGCGTGGTCTCGAAGATGGTCCGGCCGACCATCATCGAGATGACCTTGTCGATCGGCGCCTCGGTCGTCTTGACGGTGTCGATGTAGCGGCCGTCGCGCATGACGGTGACCCGGTCGGAGATCTGCTTGAGCTCCTCGAGCCGATGCGAGATGTGGACGACACCGACGCCTCGTTCGCGCAGCTGGCGGATGATCCGGAACAGCTCATCGATCTCGATCTCGGTCAGGGTGGCCGTCGGCTCGTCCATGATCAGGACCTCGGCCTTGAACGAGAGCGCCTTCGCGATCTCCACCATCTGCTGTCCGGCCACGCTCAGCTCGCCGACCTTGCGCCGGTGATCCATCTTCAGGTTGAGCTCTTGGAACAACAGACGGGCCTGATCGTTGAGGTCCCGGTCATCGAGGAGGGCGCCAAAGCCACGCCTCGGCTCCCGCCCGATGAAGATGTTCTGGGCGACCGTGAGATGGGGCATCAGGTTCAGCTCCTGGTGGATGATGCTGATGCCCAACTGCTGAGCCTCGTGGGGCGAGCGGATCTCGACCTCGGAGCCCTTGAACAGGATCCGGCCCGCGTCGCGGTGGTACACGCCGGCCAGGATCTTCATGAGCGTGGACTTGCCGGCGCCATTCTCGCCGACCAAAGCGTGGACTTCGCTCGGCAGGAGCTCGAACCGTGCGTCGTCGAGGGCGCGAACGCCGGGGAAGTCCTTGGCGATGGCTTCCATCACGACCAACGGAGCGCCCATCTGCCGACCTGCCGCCTCTGTCGTAGGTTACCGTTAACCGATAGGCCTCACCCTGCCACGAACGGGGATCGGATGTCAAGGGAATTGGCGCCTTTGTGTGACG
>PNKK01000007.1 GCA_013822395.1 Anaerolinea sp.
GACCCTTGTCCGAAGTCAGCATCAGCGACGCGCTCGCCCGGGTGCGCACGCTCTTCATGGATGATCCCGAGCGAGCACGGTCGGTGGACGTGCCCGCGACGGCGCGGATCGAGTCCGGGCTGCGCGTGGTCGTCGACGGTCCCAATGGTCGCCACGCCGTCACCGACATGGCGACGGCGATCGGCGGCGCGGCGACGGCGGGGTCGCCGGGCTGGCTGCTCCGGGCCGCGCACGCGGCCTGCGATGCAACCGTGATCGCGATGTGCGCCGCCGAGGAGGGCGTGGAGCTCGACAGCCTCGAGGTGACGGTCGACAGCGACTCGGACAACCGAGGCCTGCTCGGTCTGGACGGTGCCCCGGCCGGGCCGCTCGTGACGCGGGTGCGAGTGCGGCTCACGGCCACGGGGGTGCCGGCCGAGCGGCTCCGGGCGATCGTCGAGCGCGCCGAATCTCGGTCCCCGGTCGGTCATGCCGTTCGGAACGCCGTTCCCGTCGAGTTGGTCGTGGCGACCGGTTAGTGAGGTTAGCCCTGTCGCCCGGACGCGTCGCAGCAGACCATCACTATCCGAGCCGTACGGCTACCGGACGACCACCGCGACCGGGCCGTCCAGGCGCGCCCGCCTCGGTCGGCACCCGCTTCCGTTTCTGATGCCTGTGACCGCATCAAGGGAGCAGCCGGCGCCGGAGCTGATGCGGCCACGCGTATCAGCACCGCGAGCGAGGAGGCCCTCACGAGGCGCGGGCGGTGGCCTCGGGCGTTTCCCGGTTGTCCATCTCGGACTTCCGGATCCGGTGCGTGCGCTCGTCCTCGATCCTGAGGCCGGGGATCACCCTGATCTCCGGGTCCAGGCGGCGGACCCAGGTGGGACCATTGAAGGCCAATGGGTCGTCCCCGGCCGGCCCAGGCGCCACGTGCCGCGCCCGACCGGATGAGCCCCGGGCGTCCCGCGTCCGCACGATTGCGGCGACGAGTGGGTCCTCGAGCCGCACCCCCGCGTAGCCGATCCCGGGCGCCGGGAGGACCGGGACCGCCAGAGGGTCCTCGCCGCGGGCACTCGGGCCTCTGTCAGAACCGGCGACGGAAGCCTCCTCGTCCCGGGCCGACCGGCGACCCGCGATGAACCAGCCACCGACGATGAGCAGGACCCCGACGATCGCGATGAGCAGGAAGACCTCGACGGGCGGAGCGTCACCCGCGCCCGAGCCCGGGGAGGCCGTTGACCCTGCGGCCCTCGTGTCGGCGGTCGACTCGGGCGTGGACGACGTGCCTGCGACCGCCGGTGGGGGTGGGACCGGCGCACCGGTCCGGGCAGGTTTGGCAACGGTACCGCCGGCTCCCCTCCCAGAGGTCCCCGCATCACCGGATGCCAGATGCGACGTCGGCGTCGCCGTCGGGCCGATCGGTTCGGCGGGAGGGGGAGCGGATGCCACGGGGGCCGCGACCGGGGCCACGGTCGGGATCGGGCCGGCGGTCACGACGGGCGTGGGCGTGGGGCCGGCGGTCACGACGGGCGTGGGCGTGGGGATGGGGGTCACGACGGGCGTGGGCGTGGGGATGGGGGTCACGACGGGCGTGGGCGTGGCGGCCTTCTTCGCCTGACCGGGGTTGAGCGTCGGATCTGGAGTTGGGCCAGCCGGTGGGGGCGTTGCGTTCGGGGTGGCGCCACGGGCAAGCTCGGGCCACGCGAGCGTGCCCACCGCGACGAGCGTCGCGACGAGCGTCGCGACGGCGAGGGCCACGGCCAGTCGGCCGCCGAGTGGCGGATGCCCGGTTCCCGGCAATGCCCGGATCATCCCGCGGTCCCCGTCCTGACCCGGAGGGCGGTGGTCTCGCCGGGGTCGGTCAGGACCGCGTCCGTCTCGTCGTTCCCACCCCCGGTGCCGTTCGGCTCGGCCGTGGCGACCAGGCGCCGGCGGGCATGGAGCGCGTCGTGGACGGCACCGTGATTGTCCTCGTCCTCGTTGTGGGTGGGCGAGTGCAGGTGAGGATGCGGATGTCCGTGGCCCTCGGATGGGGCCCACCGAACACCGTCCGCGAACAGCGCGACGAACTGCTCCACGATCTCGGGGTCGAACTGAAGGCCGGCATGGCGTCGCAGCTCGTCCAGCGCGCGCCGGTGGCTCACGGCATCGCGATACGGGCGGCCGCTGACCATCGCCTCGTAGGCGTCGGCGACCGCCACGATCCGTGCTCCGACGGGGATCTGCTGGCCGGACAGGCCGTGCGGGTAGCCGCGGCCGTCGTACCACTCGTGGTGATGAAGGACGATCGTCGCCGCGTCGCGGAGGGCGCCTGCCTGCTCGAGGACGACCTGGCCGATCTTGGGGTGCTCGGTGACGACCCGCCACTCGGATTCGTCCAGCCCGGTCGGCTTCGACAGGATCTCGTCGGGAATGGCGAGCTTGCCGAGGTCGTGGAGGAGACTCGCCGTCCGGATCCGCTCGATCTCGCCGGCCGGGAGCCCGAGCGTCCGGGCGACCGCCACCGCCGCTTCCGCGATCAGCGTGGAGGGACCGCCGGCCCAGCCGGGGCGCGCGGCGAGCACGGCCACCAGCGAGTCGGTGGCGGCATCCATCGCCGCTCGGCCGACGTCCATGGCGTGCTCCCGGGCCGCAGGGGCGATCGAGGCGCGCCTGACGCGCCGGTCGTCCTCGACCTCATGGAAGACGTACACCTGGTCGCGACCGAGTGACTTCGCCGAGTAGAGCGCGGCGTCGGCGTCGCGAACGAGCGCGTCGAGGCGGAGGTGGGCACCCAGGCCGCCGGCGACGCCGGCGCTGAGCGTGACCCCCACGGTCGTTCCGTCCGCCAGCTTGACCGTCTCCCGTCCCACGAAGCGCCGGATCTTCTCGGCGATGGCGGCGGCGGCGTCCACGTCCGTCTCGGGCAGGATGACCATGAACTCCTCGCCGCCGTATCGCCCGACGACATCGACCCGTCGAATGCTCCACCGGATCGCCCGGGCGATCCGGTGGAGGACAAGGTCGCCGGCCGAGTGGCCGTACGTGTCGTTCAGGCGCTTGAAGTGGTCGATGTCGATGAGGGCGATCGAGAGCTGGTGTCGGTAGCGGGCCGCCCGCTCGATCTCCTCGTCGAGGCGCGTCAGGAGCGTCTGCCGGTTGGCGACCTCGGTGAGAAGGTCCTGCGTGGCGAGGGTCCACGTCTGGGCGATCCGGTACGCCAGCTGCTCGAACCCGGTGCGGAGGCGCGGGTCGCGGAGCCGCCGCATGTCGGCAAGCTCGAACGGATCGACGCCAGCCGCGAGTCGCTCGGTAAGCTCGGCGATGGTGCGCATCTGGCGCCGGAGCACCGTCGCGGCGAACCCGGCCGTCCCGGCGAGGGCGCCGATGAGCAGCACCATGACGAGCCCGACGAGCAGCTGGATCGACGGCGGAAGATCCGGGAACGGCAGATCCACGAGCTTCATCCCCCGGCGCACACCGAGCGCGCCTTCTCTTGCCCGAAGCAAGATGTCTGGTGCGGAGTGTCGTGCACGCGCCGGCGGATCGCCATAGCGTGATGGTCCACGGGCTCGAACCCTGGGCCTGGTACCCATGAATGACCGCCCGGTGCGCCGGCGCACGTCCCGAACCGGGGTGGGAGATACGTCCCGCCCAGCGGTCGGAGCAGCCGGGTCCGGTATGGCAGTGGGCGGTTCGTGGGGCGGGCGTCAGGTGTGAGGACGCACCGTCAGGACGGTAGGAACGCGGGCAGCGTTGGGCACATCCCGCCCGGGCTCAGAGCGTCGGGACGCGCCGGAGGCGGAGGGCGAGCGACAGGCTGAGGCAGCGCTCGGGATCGTCGAGGAACGGCCCGATAACCTCCTCGATCTTGGCGAGACGGTTTTTCAGCGTGTTGTAGTGGACGAATAGCTGGCGGGCGGCGAGGGCCATGTTGCGCGTCGCCAGGTAGGTATCCAGCGTCCGGACGAGGGCGCTCGCGTGGGTCTGATCGTGCGCCTCCAGCGGCCCGAGCACGGACCGGCAGTACGCCTCCACCTCCGTCTCGGGGACGTCGGCGAGGAGCCGGTCCACGCCAAGATCGGAGAAGAGGAGCATGTGGCCCGGACCGCGGCTCCAGCGCCCGATCGCGAGCGCCCGCCGCGCCTCATTGAACGACTGGTCGATCCGGAGCGGATCCGCGGCGGGCCTCCCGATCCCCACACTTACGACCCCGCCCGGGAGGCGCCGGGCGGCCTCGGCCTGGAAGGCTCCGCCGGCCTCGCGGAGGCCGGCGGAGCCGCCACCCGGCACGGCGACGAGCGCTCCGATCTCGCGGCTTCGCTCCCAGGTGATGGCCGACGGCCCCAGGCTCGCGCGCGCGGTCTCGGCGAGCCGGTGCCGGAGCTCCCCTTCCTCGGGCGTGCCGGCGAGAGCCGCGAACGGCCGACCCGCAATGGCCTCGACCTCGGCGAGGAGCACGGCCCTCGGCATCGCGAGGTCCCAGGCAAAGGCGGCGGCGCGCTCCATCAGGACGCTCCGGTCCGCGACGTGGCCGGTCACCAGCTCTTCGAGGCAGACCGCCTGGAAGCGCCGGTCTGCCTCGGCCACGGCCCGGGCCTGGACCTGACGCAGCGCCGCGACGGTCGCCGCGTGCTCGACCGCCTCGAGCTGCTCCGGCCCCAGGCCGGCGGATCCGCCCCTGACAAGGATCGCCCCGTATCGCTCCGTCCCGACCCGGATCGGCTGGACCGTGACATCGCCGGCCGGCTCCAGGTCCGGCTCCGTTCGCCACAGGAGGGCACCCCCGGCATCGACGATCGCGACGGCCCGGCCAATAAGCTCGCCCAGTGCCTCGGCGATCTGCCGGAGCCCGCCTCCCGACAGGACGATCGACGTGAATCGATCGTGGATCGCGGCCGACCGCTGGAGCCGGACGGTCTGCGAAGCGAGGATCTCCGAGAGGACCGCGTTGATGATCTCGTTGAACGAGGCATCGGCGGGGAGCTCGATGAGCGGGAAGCCCAGCCGGTCGGCAGCCTCGATCATCGTCGGCGGGGTGGCCGAAATGTACCGCGTGGGCTTCAGGGCGATCCCGGCCAGGCCGCGCGCCGCGAGTCGCGGGATCAGGGCAGCGAGGGCCGCGGGATCGTCCCGGAGCGGGTACGCGGTGGTCAGCAGGAGCTCGTCCGGCTTCACCCAGTCGAGGATGTCCGGCACCTCCATGACGTTCACGGATCGAACCGGGCGATCCAGGCCAAGCGCCCCACCGACCACCGGGGCGCCGCGGAGGACCGGGAGTCGGACAACGTCAGCGATGCGAAGCGCAGTCGATGCCAGCACGTCCGGCGACGACGGAGCTTCCGGTTCCACACGGGACTCTGCCTGCACAATCTATCAATACTCGATAGTCAGATGGCATGTCAATGTGAACATCGGCTAGTGACGATACCGCGTCCACTGCCTAGGATTCACGGCGATGGAGGCGTCAGCGGTTCGGTTCGGGGTGCTCGACGGAACGCTCGTCAGCGATGCCATCCTGCCCCTGCTGGATCGAGGCGGTCGGGGCGAGGTCCACAGCGTCTTCGCCTCGGCCCTCAACCTCGAGGTCGGTGGCCACCTGATCACGATCACAGCTCGCTCGCTGGACCCGCTTCCCAACGGGATCCGGGTGGGACCCGATATGGACTTCCGCGGGGCAGGGCTCCGCCCGGGGCTCCGGGTTCAAGTGGGCGCATGGCGGATCGTGATCCCCGGGGCCAGGATGTGGATCGACCTCGACGGTGCGACACCGTGGTCGCCGCAGATCGCTCGAGCCAAGCGCGGCATCGCGGGTGACACCGCCCTCGAGCGCTGGCTCGCCCGCGCAGCGGGGGTTCGAGCGCTCGCGGCCACCCGGGTCGGACTCCGGTCCGACGGGCGGGCGGGCCTCGGGCCACTGCTCTCGCCCGCCGCGAGCATTCCTCTCCCGTCGGTCGCCGCGCTGGCGGCGCCGCGCCTGGCGCGACTGTCCGCGGCGCTCCGGGACGGGGGTGAGGCCGCGGCAAGCGCGGCGGCGGAGCAGCTGGTGGGCCTCGGACCCGGGTTGACCCCGTCGGGGGACGACGCGCTCGTCGGCGTGGCCGCGGCACTCGCTGCCACGGCCGGGCCGGACACCGCTGCCACCGCCTTCCTCCGTCGCGCGGCCGACGGCGCGGCGGCGCGAACCACCGCCGTCGCCGCGATGTTTCTGTGGCACGCGGCCGCGGGCCAGTTCGCCGGCAGGCTCCATGCACTGCTTGCCGCGCTGCTTGATCCGGACCTGGAGCTCCTCGTCCCGGCGATCGATCGGGCAATCGGGTGGGGTGCGACGTCCGGCACGGACACCCTGGTCGGCGTCCTTGCCGGCCTCGACGCCGTCGCGGGGCTCGTGGCGGGCGCGGTCCCGACGGACGCGGTCCCGACGGACGCGGTCCCGACCGGTTACCGCGCCAAGAGTGCCGCGTGACCGTCCACGCGCGGGTCTTCCGGAACTGCTACCGCGACTCCGTCGAGCTGATGCAGATCGCGGCCGAGCTCGAGAGTCTGGCGGGGGTCGCGCGCGCCGGCCTCGTGATGGCCACGCCGGCGAACCGCGAGGTCCTCGCCGAGGCCGGCCTGCTCGCCGATACCGCGCTCAACGCCGGCCCGAACGACCTAGTCGTCGCCGTCGCCACGGACGATGACGCCGGGGCCGCCGCCGCGTTCGATCGCGCCTCGGTACGTCTGGCTGGAGCGGTCGAGGGCACCGCCACGGAGACGGTCCGGACGCAGGCGCGCACCATCGCCGAGGGCGTCGCGAAGCTCGGCGGGGCGGATGTCGCCCTGATCTCGACCCCGGGGACCTACGCGACGGCCGAGGCGCTCAAGGCCCTCAAGCGCGGCGTGAACGTCTTTCTGTTCAGCGACAACGTGCCGGTCGAGGACGAGGTCGAGCTCAAGGCGCTGGCGGTCGAGCGCGGGCTCCTACTGATGGGCCCTGACTGCGGCACCGCGATCCTGGACGGCGTGCCGCTCGGCTTTGCGAACGCGATCCGGCGCGGGGAGATCGGGCTCATCGGCGCCTCGGGGACGGGGCTCCAGCAGGTCAGCTGCCTCATCGACCGGGCCGGTGCCGGCGTCTCCCAGGCGATCGGCGTCGGGGGACGGGACCTGGACGCCCAAGTCGGCGGGGCGATGATGCTGGCCGCGCTGCGGCGCTTGAACGCGGATCCGGGCACGCGCGTGATCGTCCTGATCTCGAAGCCGCCGGCCGCGGAGGTAGCCCGCCGCGTGCTCGAGACGGCCGGAGCAATGACCACGCCCGTCGTCGTCAGCTTCCTCGGCGGTGACCCAGCCGCGGCCCGCGAGCACGGCCTGGTCCCGGCGTGGACGTTCGAGGCCGCGGCGACAGCTGCCGTCGCGCTGTCGCGTGGCGAGCCGATTTCCGACGGCATGACCGACGACAAGCCGGCCGGTCGAGCGGGCGGCGACTCGGCCGGCGTTTCCGGCCCGACCGCGGACGCGATCGCCCGTCTCCGGCCCGGTCAGTGGCGAATCCGCGGCCTCTTCGCCGGCGGCTCGCTGTCCGGCGAGGCGAAGCTCGTCCTCCGCCGGACACTGGGTCCGGAGGCCGCCGCGGCCCACGAGATCCTCGACCTCGGCGACGACGAGTACACGGTGGGCCGCCCGCATCCGATGATCGATCCCCGCCTCCGCAACGAGCGGATCGTGGACGCCGCCGACGACCCCGCCACGGCGATCATCCTGCTCGACGTGGTCCTCGGCTACGGGTCGCACCCGGACCCTGCCGGGACACTGACGCCCGCGATCGGTGATGCGCAGGCGCGGGCGGCCCGGGCTGGCCGCTCGGTGGTAGTGGTAGCGTCTGTGTGCGGGACGGACGCCGATCTGCAGGGGCTGTCCGCCCAGGAGTCGATCCTCGCCGGCGCCGGCGTCCTCCTCGCACCGAGCAACGCCGGGGCCGCCGGTCTTGCCGCGGCGATCGCGGCGGGGGCCGCCGCGAGCAGCCCGGGCGGCGGAGTCGGCGGAAGCGGCGGCGGCAGTGACGCCGCCGCTTCCGTGGTCGCACGCTGATGGCCGGCAACGCGACGGCCATCTCCCGCCTCTTCGACGGCCAGCTTCGCGCGGTGAACGCCGGCCTGGCGATGTTCGCCGAGGCACCCATCGCCCACGGGGCATCCGTGACCGCTCTCGACTGGCGCCCGCCGGCGGAGGGCGACCGTGAGGTCGGCCTCCTGCTTGCCAGGCTCCAGGACGACCCGGCGGATCCGATCGGCCGGACGGTCGCCGCGGCGAACGCGGAAGCCGTGGAGCGGCTTCTCGCGGCCCAGCCGCTCCTCGTGGACATCCGGCCGGCGCACGAGGCCCTCGGCCTCACGGACACGCGCCTGCTGCACTCAGGCCCGCCGATCCCGTGGGAGCGGATGTGCGGTCCGGTCCGGGGCGCCATCGTGGGGGCGATCCTGTTCGAGGGCTGGGCAACCTCCCCGGACCAGGCGGAGGCCCTCGCCGGCTCCGGCGCCATCGGCTTCTCGCCCTGCCACCACCACGGCGCGGTCGGCCCGATGGCCGGCGTCATCAGCCCATCCATGCCGGTGGTCGTCGTGGAGAACGCGGCCGGCGGGACGCGGGCCCACGCTACGCTCAACGAGGGGCTCGGGAAGGTCCTCCGCTTCGGGGCGTACGACGCGTCCGTGCTCGAACGGCTCCGCTGGTTCCGGGACGTCCTGGGGCCGACGCTCTCGGCCGCGCTGGGCGCCTCCGGGCCGATCGACCTTCGCAGCCTGACCGGCCAGGCGCTCCAGATGGGCGACGAGGGCCACAACCGGAACATCGCGGCAACGTCGCTCTTCACCCGAACCTTGGCGCCGTCGATCGTCCGGACCGCCGACACGGCGACGGCTGCGGCCGTCCTCGACTTCCTCCGCGGCAACGACCACTTCTTCCTCAACCTCTCGATGGCGGCCTGCAAGTCCGCCCTTGACGCTGCGCACGGCATCACCGGCTCGTCTGTGGTGACCGCGATGTCCCGCAACGGGGTCGAGTTCGGGATCCGCCTGTCCGGTACCGGCGACCGCTGGTTCACCTCCCCGGTCGGCGTCCCGGACGGCCTCTACTTCCCGGGCTATGGCCCCGACGACGCGAACCCGGACCTGGGCGACAGCGCGATCACCGAGACCTTCGGGATCGGTGGCTTCGCAATGGCCGCCGCGCCGGCGATCGTCCGGTTCGTCGGCGGCACCGCCGCGGACGCCCTCGAGCTCACCCGGCTGATGAACCGGATCACTCTCGCCCGGAACCCGGCCTACGCCCTGCCGTCGCTTGCCTTCGCCGGCACCCCGACGGCGATCGACGCACGCCTAGTAGTGGATTCCGGGATCGCCCCGGTGATCAACACCGGGATCGCCCATCGGCAGGCCGGGATCGGCCAGATCGGGGCCGGAATCACCCGGGCGCCGCTGGGCTGCTTCGCGGCGGGGATCGGCGCGCTGGCATCCAGCCTGGGTCTCGCGAGCGCGGGGGTGCCGGCCCCGGCGACGGCGGCTCCCGGCTCCGGGGTGACCGCCTGATGGAGCACCGAGCGGTGATCGCGATCGGCGGCAACGCCCTGATCCTGGACGGGCAGCGCGGGACGATCGCCGAGCAACGGGAGAACGCCAGGGAGACAGCCCGCCACATCGCGGACCTCGTGGCAGCGGGCTGGGGCATCGTCGTCACCCACGGCAACGGGCCGCAGGTCGGCTTCATCCTGCTCCGCTCCGAGCTTGTCCCGGAGGACGCACCGGTCCCGAAGCTCAGCCTGGAGATGTCCGTCGCGGACTCGCAGGGCGGGATCGGCCACATCCTCGGCGAGGCACTTCTCAACGAGCTGGCGGAGCGCGGCTTCCCCGACCGGGTGGCCTGCGTCCTGACCCACGTCGTGGTGGATCCGGCCGACCCGGCGTTCGCGCGCCCCACGAAGCCGATCGGGCCGTTCTACGCCCGCGGGGAGGCGGAGGCGAAGGCGGTACGGGACGGTTGGACGATCATCGAGGACAGCGGCCGAGGCTACCGCCGCGTGGTGGCCTCCCCCGAGCCGGTGCGGATCGTGGAGTTGGCCCAGATCCGCTTGCTCGTGGAAGCCGGGTACGTGGTGCTGGCCGTCGGCGGCGGCGGGATCGCGGTCGTGGAGTTCGCGCCGGGCCAGTACCGGGGCGTCGAAGCCGTGATCGACAAGGATCGGGCTTCTGCCCTCCTGGCCACGAGCCTCGAGGTGCCGCTGCTCATCCTGTCGACCGGCGTTGAACGCGTGGCCGTCCAATTCCGTCAGCCGAACGAGCGCTGGGTCGATCGCATGACGAGGTCGGAAGCGGCGGCATGCCACGCCGCCGGCGAATTCCCGAAGGGCAGCATGGGTCCCAAGGTGGAAGCCGCGATCCGGTTCCTGGACCGCGGCGGAAAGGAGGTCCTGATCACGACGCCCGCCGCGCTCGGCCGGGCGATCGAGGGGAAAACCGGGACCCGGATCGTTCCGGACAGGTAGGCAACGAGCATCCCAGAGGAGAAGACGATGGCCAAGGTCAACGCAGAACCGTACGACTTCGAGCTCTCGATCCCGAAAACGGCGCTGGTGATGATCGACTTCCAGCGCGACTTCGTCTACCCGGGCGGCTTCGGCGAGTCGCTCGGCAACGACACCTCGCTGCTGCTCCGGGCCGTCGGCCCGGCCCAGAAGGTGCTCAACGCATGTCGGGCGGCCGGCATGTTCGTGATCCACACGCGGGAGGGTCACCGGCCGGACCTGTCGGACCTGCCGAGGGCCAAGCGGGAGCGCGGCAACGCCCCCCTGCGTATCGGGGACAAGGGCTCAATGGGTCGCCTGCTCGTCCGCGGCGAATACGGCCACGACATCGTCGACGAGCTCCATCCGATCGAGGGCGAGCCGGTCGTTGACAAACCCGGCAAGGGCGCTTTTTACGCCACGGACATGGACACGATCCTCCGGATGCGGGGGGTCGAGAAGCTCATCGTCACCGGCGTGACCACCGAGGTCTGCGTCACCACGAGCGTACGGGAGGCGAACGATCGGGGCTATGACGCACTGGTGCTGGAAGACTGCGTCGGCTCGTATTTCCCGGAGTTCCAGCAGTCCGCGCTGGCGATGGTGAAGGCCCAGGGAGGGATCTTCGGCTGGGTCAGCGACTCTGCCCGGTTCCTCGCGGCGCTCGAGGCGGCGCGGGGCGAGATGGTCAGCATGGCAGCGGCGACGCGCTGAGCGCGCCGCACGAGGGAGCGTGAGGAGACACGATGCAAGGAACAACAGCCGGCAGGCCCAGGCTCTGGGTACCCGGGGACTGGAACGCGTTCTTCGGACTGGGCACGAACGTTCTGCTCAACGTGCTGGTCCTGTCGTCGCTGATGCTCTACGTCGTCGGGCTGCCGGCAGACCAGGTCTTCGGCCGAATCCTGCCGGCACTGGCGATCGCGCTGCCGCTCGGCAACCTGTTCTATGCCTATCTCGCGTATCGGCTCGCGCAGAGGGAGGGACGGGACGACGTCGCGGCGATGCCATACGGCCCCAGCGTCCCCCACTACTTCTTCGTGACCTTCGCGATCATGCTGCCGGTCCTCGGCAAGACCGGCGACGTCGGGAAGGCCTGGGAGGCCGGCATTGCCTGGGCGTTCCTGATCGGCGTGGTCGTCCTGATCGGCGCGTTCATCGGCCCGACCATCCGGAAGTTCACGCCACGGGCGGCGATGCTCGGCACGCTGGCAGGCATCTCGGTCGCGTTCATCTCGATGAACGCCTCGTTCGAGATGTTCAACGCCGCGTGGATCTCGCTTGCCACGCTGGCCATCATCCTGCTGTCGTGGACGGCCGGCGTCCGCCTGCCGTTCGGGATCCCGGGCGGCCTCGCGGCGATCCTCGTCGGCACGGTGATCGGCTGGCTCTCCTACGCGGTCTTCGGCTGGCAGGGGCTGGACCCAACCCAGGTCGAGGATGCGTTCGGTCAGTTCGGGATCAACCTGCCCAAGCCGGGCACGGAAGTCCTCTCCGGAATGTCCGACATCCTGCCGCTGCTCGTGACGGCCATCCCCCTCGGTGTCTACAACTTCACCGAGGGCATGAACAACGTCGAGTCGGCATCGGTTGCCGGTGACAACTACAACCTCCGCCACATCCTCCTCGCAGACGGCATCGGGGCGATCGTCGGCTCGTTCCTCGGCAGCCCGTTCCCGCCCGCCGTCTACATCGGCCACCCCGGCTGGAAGGCGGTCGGCGGTCGGATCGGCTACTCGCTCGCGACGGGCATCGTCATCTCGGCCATCTGCCTGCTCGGCCTGGTGGCACTCTTCCTGGCCGTCGTCCCGCGCGCCGCACTCTTCCCGATCCTGCTGTTCATCGGGCTCGTGATCGGCGCCCAGGCATTCCAGACGTCGAAGGCAAAGTACGCGCCGGCGATCGTGCTGGCCCTGGTCCCGAACATCGCCCAGTGGGCGAAGACGCTCGTGGACGGCGCCCTCGGGGCGGCCGGCACCAACGCGACGACGGTGACGTACGAAGCCCTCGGCAACCAGGGCGTGCTGTACGCCGGACTGGAGCGGCTCGGGGCCGGCGCGGTTCTGTCCGGGCTGATGCTTGCCGCGATCGCGTATTTCGTAATCAGCAGGGAATACAGCCGGGCGATCATCTACGCGCTCATCGCCGCCGGGCTGTCCCTGATCGGCCTGATCCACGATCCGGCCGGTCTGATCTTCCAGAGTGTCGATAGCACCCTCCAGATCCGGCAGCCGGAGCCAGTCTGGATCGGCTACTTGCTCGGCGCCATCGTCATCTGGACCGCCGCATGGCGCGAGGGCCACGGGACGATGGCGGAGCTTCGCGCTGCAGTCTCGACGCCGCCGACGGCTGACGATGTAGCGATGTAGCGATGTAGCGACTTGATCGCGCCGGTCGAGGCTGTCCCCCCACTCGACCGGCCTCATCCACGCCGCGGGCGGCTCCTCCGGGATCCGCCCGCGGCATTCCCGCTCCGCACCGGAGGCCATCGTGTCCACGCTCCTGTTCGTCAACGGTACGCTGATGCGCGGCCTGAAGCTCAACGCCAACTTGGCTGGGGCCACGTTCCTCGGCGAGTTCCGGACCGCCCCGAAGTACCGGATCTACTCGATCGGGGACGTCCATCCCGGGATGTTCGAGGTCGCCGACGGCGGGATCTCCGTCCCGGGCGAGCTGTACGACGTGCCGGACGAGGTCTGGGCGCGGGTCGAGGCCGGTGAGCCACCACACCTCTACCGCGGACCGGTGGAGCTGGCGGACGGCCGGGTCGTGCCGGGCATCCTCTTCCCGCGCGAGATCGCCGAGGGCGGCGGCCACCGCGATATCACCGAGTTCGGCGGCTGGCGCGAATACTGGTTCACCCGCGAGGCCGGGGCGCACTAGATCAACCTGCGGCCACCCATGGATCAGTCGCCCCCGCCACCTACTGTCCGCTCGGCGTCGCGGACACGCCGCGGCGTACGCCGTTTTCCGGCGGGCCTTGTTCCACATCGGTCCCGCCCTCATCATATGACCGACCCGATCATGTGAGCCGACCCGCTCCGATCGTGACCTCCGTCACTGTCCCTTGCCGGCGGCCCGGCGCGATCCTGATCGTGACGGCACGGATGGCCGCGTGAGCTGTCTGCCGAGGAGGTGATCAGATGTCCGGCAAGGTCGGAGACCGCATCATCATCGAATCCGAGCGGGTCCGTCAGCCCGACCGCGAGGGCGAGATCCTTGAGGTCATCGAGGCCGAGTATGGAACCCGCTACCGTGTCCGCTGGGACGACGGCCACGAGAGCACGGTCCGCCCGATCGCGGGGAGCGCCCGGATCGTCAGCGCCGCGAAGGCCCGCCGCCGCGCCTGACCCTCTGGTACCCGCACCCGAGGGTCCTTCGGGTCCGGTATCAGTCATCGCGTGGTCCTTGGCGGGTCGCCGCGGAGGAGGAAACGCCGGCCTTCGGCCTATTTCGATCAGAGCGAATACAGCAGCCCGAAGCTCATCGCGACGACCGCAAACGCCAGACCGGCCTTGACCCATGGTGAGTTGCTCCGGTTCCATCGCCCGAGGCGGCCGAGCACGCGCCGGTCCGACACGGCGACGAGGAGGACCACGAGCGGCACGATGTAGGCGAGGTTGTAGAGGGCCAGGAGAGCGAGGCCGGTCGCGCCGCCGCCCGAGGCGTTGAGGACCGCGAGGATGTCGAGGTAGATCGCACCGGAGCACGGCACGGTGCAGATCCCGACGAGAACGCCGGCCCCGAGCATCCCCGCGAGCCCGCCGCGCTCGATCGCCCGGTGCATCCGGCCGTGGGTGCCGGCAGGGGCTGCCATCGATGGTCCCCAGCCCGGGAAGAAAACGTCCTTGAGCATCCAGAGGGCCATCAGCAGCGCGAGGACTGCAGCGACCCGGGTCACGAGGTGATCCTGGCCGAGCCAGCCGAGGAAGCTGAACAGACCCAACCCGATGAGGAAGTACGTCACCCAGACCGCCCCGACGTAGATCGAGCCCGCGCCCAGCAGCCGGCGGCGAGCCTCGAGCGTCGGGGAACCGTCCGCGGTCACGCTGTTGACCAGCGTCAGGGTATACGTCGCGAAGAGGACGAGGAGGGCGAAGGCGCACGGGTTCAGCCCGTCGGCGACGCCCGACGCCAGCACGACCGGGACGGTCAGGCCACCGAACGCGGCCGCGTCGAACGGTGAGACCGCGATCCAGGCGGACGAGGCGAGGGCCACGAGCGCGAGCGCACCGGCGAGGACGAGCGCCGGACGCGGCACGCTCAGGACGAGCGGTGGCGCCGGCTGGA
Source organism: Anaerolinea sp. (assembly GCA_013822395.1). Taxonomy (GTDB): domain Bacteria; phylum Chloroflexota; class Limnocylindria; order Limnocylindrales; family CSP1-4; genus UBA5189. The sequence goes on from PNKK01000007.1 coordinate 14,792, forward strand.
GCGATTCCGGGATCGTCCGGTGGAGCCCATCGGGGGCGGGGTCATGGCAGGCCGGCCGCTCTCCGTTCATCCGCTACCCCCTTTCCACGACGATCTTCCCGTGCATCGTCGGGTTTTCCCGGCCACCGCAGCACGTGTCGCAGTAGATGTCGTAGTCGCCCGGGGTCATCGGCGCGGTAAAGGTGACCGCGACGCGGGACTCGGACACGGCGTCCGCCCCCGGCAGCTCTACCCGGATCCCGAGCTGGTCGCTGATCATCGTGTGGACGCCACCGTCCAGGTGCCCCGAGCTATCCTGCGTCCAGAAGTCAAGCGTAACGGTCTGACCGGCGGTCACCCGGATCTCCTTGGGGGTAAATCCGGCCATCGAGGCTTGGACGCCGATCATGTCGCCGGAGGCGGCGCCGCGCTGGCCGAAGAAGTCGCCGAACGCGAGGTAGCCGCCGATCGCGAGAACGCCGACCACGACCGCGGCGAACGCGACGGGCCGGGACCGCCCACCCCGTCGCTCGACCGCGGGGTCGTGGCGCGACCGTGGCTCGTGCCGGCCGGTCCCTCGCTCGACGGCCCGCCGCTCCCGTCGAGAGACCGGATCAGCGCATCCGTTCGTCCTGGTCATCCTCGACGACCGCCTGAGATCGTCGCGAGCTCGGCGCCCCATCGGCGAGCTCGATCGAGCTCGCCGTCGCGAAGCGGACCGAACTTCCCATCGACGACGAAATGCTCGGCCCTGGCCAGGGGCGGATAGCCGACCTTCGTCAGCTCCCGATCGATCACCCTCGTCGCGCTGCCCGGCGACCATCGGATCTTGGTCTCGAAGGAGGCGGATCGGCCGTGGCCGGCCGGCAGCCGTTCGAGCCAGGAGCGGAGCGTCGGCGCGGACAGATCCGGTGCCGGGTTCGTGTCCGGCCTGATCCCCGCCCGCATCCGCTCCCCCGGGAGCGAGAAGCCCTGGATCGGGGCGCCGGCCACCACCAAGTCGGCGTCGGCAACCCGATCGGGCGTCGCCTCGACCGTCGACAGGGCGCGCGCGTCGGGCCCGATCCCCTCGGCGATCGCCCGCGCGACGGCCTCGGTGTTGCCCCACAGCGATTCGTAGACGGCGACGGCCTTCATCCGCCCACCTCCGTGCTCTACAGCGTCAGCGGCACCATCGTCGTCTCGGAGGTGCTCGCAGGGCAGGGCCGCGACGCCCGTCCTCGATGGGCCATCGTGCCTCCTTCAGGTCAGGCGAGGGGCAGCCGCCTGATGCACCCCGGGCGGCGCTCGGCGCGGGCAGCGCGGCCGGTTCGGCGCGGTCCGGCCGCCCTACCTTTCCTGGATCGTGGTCGGGGCGCCGTGGATGGCCGGGATCGTCCCGAGGCGCCCCGCCTGATAATCGGCCACGGCCTGCATGAGCTCCTCGCGCGTATTCATGACGAACGGGCCCATCCAGGCGACCGGCTCGCGGATGGGGCGGCCACCGAGGATCAGGATGTCCAGGTCCGGACTGCGAGACTCCTGCCGGCCGATCGGCAGCGCCGAGATCGCCACGGCGTTCCCTGCGCCGAAGACCGCGAGCTGGCCCATCTGGACCGGCGCGGCCTCCGAGACGCCCGGCACCGTGGCCCCGACGGTTCCGTACCCGGACATGACGTACACCAGCGCGTTGTAGTCGGCCCGCCACGGGATGGACAGTCGGGCGCCCGGGCTGAGCGTCGCGTGGACGAGTGTCATCGGCGTGTAGGTGGACCCGGGCCCGGCAAGGCCAGTGACGTCGCCGGCGATCACGCGGACGAGCGCGCCGCCGTCCGGCGACGTGGCGAGTGCGACCTCGCCCGCCCGGATGTCCTGGTAGCGCGGCGCGGCGAACTTCTGGGCGGCCGGGAGGTTGACCCAGAGTTGGAAACCGTGGAAGAGCCCGCCCTTCGCGACGAGCCATTCCGGCGGCTTCTCGATGTGGAGGATTCCGGCGCCGGCGGTCATCCACTGGGTGTCACCGTTGGTGATGACGCCGCCGCCGCCGTTTGAGTCGGCGTGCTCGAAGACCCCGTCGATCATGTAGGTGACGGTCTCGAAGCCGCGGTGGGGATGCCACGGCGTGCCCTTTGGCTCACCCGGCGCGTACTCGACCTCGCCCATCTGGTCGAGGTGGACGAACGGGTCGAGGTCGGCGAGGTCGACGCCGGCGAACGCGCGACGGACAGGGAAGCCCTCGCCCTCGTAGCCCTTCGGGGCGATCGTGACGCTCCTGATCGGGCGCTGGCGCACCAGTACGGGATCCGGCTCCGGGATGCGGGGCAGGACGGTGATGTCGTCGACGGTAATCGCGGGCACGGAGGTGCTCCCTGACTGGCCGAGGGCCGGGTTGCTCGACGGTCTCGCCGGTCACACCCGGCGCACCTGTCATTTGCGTGGCTGCGCAAATGGTTGCTCAGTCAACGACATCTGTCAAGGGCGTCCGGCGCCGCGCCGTCCTGGATCGCGTCGACGCGGCGACCGGCCACGATCACTCGACCGGGATCTCGCGGTAGCTCGCCTCCAGCTTCACACCGCGACCGGCGCGGATGATCCGCGAGACTTCGAAGATCACGAGCCCGGACACGACCGTCCCCGCGGCGATGAGGAACCGGACGACATCCTTCGTCAGGTTGCCGTCCTCGCCGGTCAGTGGCTTGAGCGCGAACCCGTCGAGGATATTGACCCCGGAGAGCGGATCGTTGAGGTATGCCCACATCGCGACGGCCAGCGCGACGAGGCTCAGGCCGCCGACGATCGAGATCACCGGCAGGCCACCGGCCCGCCAGGCGATCGGCGACGACTCCCACATCGCCGGACGGCGGTACGGGAAGGCGATCGCCGCGATCGAGACGAGCATGAAGCTGACGATGAACGCGATGATCCCGACCAGCGTGGTGAAGTCGGGATTCGTCGCATAGACGGAGAGCGCGAGGGCGCTCATGGCGCCCACGACGGCGAGCGAGAAGACCGGCGTGTGGTAGCGGTCGCTGACCGACGCGAACCGCGCCGGCAGGATGCCGTCGAGGCCGTAGGCGAGGAGGTTCCGCGACGCGTTGAGGATCTGGCCCGGGAGCCAGGTGTAGCTCCAGAAGACGAACCCGACGCCGACGATCAGGGCGACGAGGAGATTGCCGGAGGCGTACGCCGCGAGCTCGGAGAACGGGAGTGGGTACGGCTGGCCCAGGACATTCGAGCCGTACGGATCCCACCCGACCGCACCAAGAAACGTGGTCCCGACTGTGCCCGAGATGAGTGCCGTCAGGACGATCGCGACGCCGACCGAGACGACCGCCGCGATCGGCATCGACCAGAGCTGGATCCGGCTTGCGCGCTTGATCTCGCCCCCGATGTATGCGGACGACTGGTTGAAGACGAGCTCGAGGTAGATCCAGGTGATCGGGATGAGCGTCCAGTAGAAGTCGGTCGGCGCCTCGCCGAAGCCGTCGCTGACCGCCGTCGCGATGACCGCCGCGTGCGTCCCGGTCAGACCGGTCGCGGGGTCCCAGAAACGGTTGAAGCTCTCGACGAAGGTTTGGCCCGAGCCCGTGAGCATCACGAGCGCGATGAGCCCCAGGCCGATGAGCGCGATCCCGAACAGGACGTTCTGGATCCGGAAGTAAACGTTGAGCCCCAGGCTGAACACCGTGACCAGCGCCGCGAGCAGGACGAGGCCGGTGATGATCGTCCCCTCGGGGGTGACGAACCAGTTGCCGATGTCGAGGAGGGTGCTGTTCCCGCCCATGAGTCCGAGGCTGCGGAAGAGCGGGCCCAGGCCGTAGCGCGCGAAGAACGCCGACGGCACGCCCCCGTAGATGAACCACCAGACGGTGTTGATCCAACTGGACATCATCCCGAGCCGCGGACCCAGGATCCGGCTGACGTACACGTAGTCGCCGCCCGAGCGCGGCATCGCGGCGGCGAGCATGGCGAAGACGAGGCTCGTCGGCAGGACGATCGCGAGCGCGAGCAGGTAGCTGCCCGTCAGGTTTCCGCCGGGATAGAAGGCGGTCTCGAGCTGCAGGGCGAACATCATCATCAGCCCGATGCTGACGAAGTTGATGTTGTAGACGAGCGTGCTCCAGGTCCCAGCCTCACGGACGAGGCCGGTTGCCTGGCGTTGGTAGAGATCCCGACCGCTGGCCATCTCGCTCTCCTATCTGCCCGCGGCCGGCCGACCGGCCGCGGATTCCTCCCCACCTAGCCGGACACAAACTGTTGACCGATCACCTTGCCTTTCTCGAGCGTGACGAGGACACCCTGGAGGGTCCCCTCCCCGTAGGTGCTCCCGGGGTTGATCACGACCGTTCGTCCGATCCGCCCGGCCGCCTTCGACTCGTGGATGTGACCGTGGAGCGACAGGACGGGCTGGACGAGTTCGATCGCCGCGCGCACGGCCGTGCTGCCGACCGGCTCGACGAGCGGCTGGCCACCCCCGGACTCGACTCGCAGGTCGGCCGTCAGCTTGAGTGCCAGGTCGAGCCCGGAACCGTGGGGTGGATCGTGGAGGTTGAAGATCGTGGGCTGCCCCGGCACGAGCTGAGTGACGAGCTCATCGAGGGCCGAGGCCATCCCATCCTCGGTGACCTCCCGCGGACTGTGCCAGGGCGTCGACGTGGAGTAGCCATAGCTGACGACCTGGTACCCCTCGAGCTCAACTCGGCGGCCCTCCGCGTCCACGATCCAGTCGCCCTGGGCGAGAAGCGACCTGATCATCGGTTCGTCGTCGTTGCCGGGCATCATCAGGGCTGGAATGCCGGCCTTCCGAAGCCGCTCATCGGCAAGCGTGACCCAGCGCTCGGCCGTCTCGGTCATGACTCGGCTGAAGGCCGCCTTGAGCTCGCCCGGGTCGGCGAGTCCCGCGGCATCGTCCGGGGTGGTCCGAAGCGGGTAGAACCCGTTCGTCCGGATCCGGTCCTCGAGCTCGTCCAGTCCGGTGCCGGCCTCAACCTCGTGGACCCGCCCGAAGAGGGTGGCCCGGAATCGGCCCGGCGCGACCTCGACGATGGGGACGAGGGCCTTGCCCGTGATGTCGCCACCAAAGATCACGGCATCCGCGCCGTAGAACGGGGCAGCGCTGAGGAACTTGCGGAAGACGCGCTCGGATCCATGAATGTCCGACGCGAAGAAGATCGTCAGGCGGCTCTTCACCGGTCTCCCGCCCCGTCGCGCTGCCGGACACGGCGTGTGCCGCGCCGGCCTGCCCGGTCGCCGAGGTCGCCCTGGCCAACGGCACCCTCCCCCCCGGTCACGGCAGGGCCGGCCGGTCGTGGAAGACCGGTGTCAGCGGGAGCGTCTCGGCGTGCGCGGCGATCTCGCCGGCCGTCGCGATCCACAGCCCGTCGATGGAGCGTGCATGGTCCATCAGCCGCTCCAGGGCCGCGGCGCGCGACGGCCGGCCGCTCGCGAAGGGATGGTTCGTCAGGACGAAGAGGCCGCCCTCGGTCACGAGCGCATCGAGCTCGAGGGTCCAGAGCTCAAGGACCTTCGTCGGGCTCTCGATGAGTCCGGAGCCCGACAGGCCGGGGAGGTAGATGTACTGCTCCCAATCGTCGAGACCCCAATGGACGGGCAGCTCGATGATGCTCGGCGCCCCCGGCTCCGGGCCGGCGGCGACCCGGTAGGGATGATCCGCGTCCATCAGGCTCGAGTCGTACCGGAACCCATGGCGCGCCAGGATCCCCGGGCTCGCCCCGCTCGCCTCCCACATCGGCGCACGCCAGCCGACCGGGCGGACCCCGGCCACGCGGTCCAGAGCCTCCAGACCGCGCAGGAGGAGCCGCTCCTCCTCTTCTGGCGGGAGCTCGGAAACCGGCTCGTGGAGATAGCCGTGGTGGGCGATCTCGTGGCCGGCGTCCCGGATCGAGCGGACGACCACCGGCCACCGCTCGGCGGTGTAACCGGGGATGAAGAAGGTCGCCCGGATGCCCTGGCGGTCCAAGATCCGGAGGAGGCGGGGCACACCGGTCCGCGGGCCGTAGGCTTGGTGCGTCATCACTGACAGGCGACGGGCCGCCTCGGGAGCCCCGGCGAGGATCGCACTCTCCGCATCCACATCGAAGGTGAATGCCGCCGCGGCGCGGTAGCCGGGCGGCCACGCGAAGGGGACGGTCGCGGCGCTGGCGTTCTGGTTTGTGTCCGGGCTCATGGTCGGATCCTCGCGATCGGGCGTCTCAGGACGGCTGCCGGGCACTCGAGACTGATCAGGCCATCGTGGTCCCGCCGTTCGGCTGGAGCACTTGGCCCGTGTAGTAGGCACCCTCCGGGGCAGCCAGGAAGACCACCGTTGCCGCGATCTCGGCGGGCGAGGCGATGCGGCGGAGCGGTGCGGCGTTGGCATAGCGTGCCCGGACCTCATCAAGCGTCACGCCGGCTGCCTCGGCGTCGACCGCCAGCTGGGAGGTGTCGATCGCCCCGGGTGCCACGGCATTCACCCGGACGTCTGGGGCGAGCTCGCGGGCGAGCGCTTTCGTGAGGCCGACGAGGCCGGCCTTGCTCGACGCGTAGGCCGTTGCCCCTGGCCAACCGGTCACACCCCACTCGCTCGAGATGAAGACGATCGACCCACGGGCGTGGACGAGGTGCGGCGCCGCTGCGCGGGCGAGGCGGAACGAGCCGCCCAGGTTCGTGTCCACGATCCGCCACCAATCGTCCACCGGGTGCGTGTCGACGGGCGCCATCGTCATCGCGGCATGGTTGGCCACAACCAGATCCAGGCGGGAGAACCGCTCGACGACGCGTGCGACGAGCTCGTCCGCGACCGTCAAGTCAGCGAGATCCCCGGCGAACGGACCATCTCGGTGGGTCGCGGCTGCGACGGTCCAGCCTGCGGCTGATAGCGCCGTGACGAGGGCGCGCCCAAGCCCACCGGCGGATCCGGTCACGAGGGCGACCCCGGTCCCACCGTCGGCCGTCACTGGATCACGACCCCGCCGTTCGGCGAATACAGGGCGCCGGTGGACCAGGGGGCCTCGGCGAGGTGCAGGATCGCCTCGGCGATCTCCGCAGGTCTTCCGATCCGCCGGAGCGGCACCGTGTCCGTGTACGACGGCCCCCGATCGCGGTCAGGCAGGAGCGGCGTGTCCACCGCGCCCGGCGCCACGATGTTCACCCGGAGGTGGGGGGCGAGCTCGCGGGCCAGAGATCGGGCCAGCCCGATGAGCGCCGCCTTGCCGGCGACGTAGTGAGCGACCTCCACGCCGCCGCACAGGGCAAGCTCGGAGGCGACCACTACGATCGACCCGTGGCCCCGGGCGCGCATCCCCGGGACGACGGCTCTGGCGACATGGAAACCGCCCCCGAGGAGGACCCGGAGGCTCCGCTCCCACAGGACGTCGTCGATCGCGACGAGCGGCCGCTCCTCGTAGAAGCCCGCGTTGCAGACCGCCACATCGATCGGTCCGAGGGCGTCCTCCGCCGCCCGGACCATCGTGGCGACGGCATCCGGATCGGCCACGTCGCAGCCGAATGCGATGCCGTCGACCTCCAGGGCAACGGCCTCGCCGGCGGCCCGGTTCGTGCCGTAGTGGACGGCCACACGATACCCGGCCGTGGCGAACCGCTCGGCCGTGGCGCGGCCGATCCCGCCGCTCGCCCCGGTGACGAGGACGACTCGGCCGCGGTCGGCGGCCGGGCCGCCCGATCGACTCACCGGTGAACCTTCGCGCTCACTCGGGCGGGATCTCGGCGAACGCCCGCTCGATGCGAACGCCGCGCCGCGCCTGGACGATCCGTGCCCCGAGGTACCAGAGGATGCCGCTCACCAGGACGGCGAGGGTCAGGATCTTCATCCGGTCGTCGCCCAGGACCGCCGAGGTGGAATCGAGCCCGTTGATCGGATCCGCCCACCAGATGTACTCGACGATGAGGAGCGCCGCCGTCGCGACGACCCCGATGATCGACATGAGCGGGACGCCGCCGATCCGCCAGTTGACCGGCGATGAATCGAAGACGGTCTTGAGGCGGTACGGGAAGACGATCGCCGCGATCGCGCAGACCAGGAACGACAGGATCCAGCCGAAGATGCCGTACAGCGTGTTGAGCCTGAAGTCGCCGATCCCGATCGTGTACATGAAGAGGGAGAGCCAGCCCAGGATCGCCACGATCACGATGGCGACCGTGGGCGTATGGCGCTGCTCATTGACCTCGGAGACGCGACGCGGGAGCAGTCCATCCAGCGACCAGGCGAGAAGCGCCCGCGTGGATGCGATGAAGTTGATCGGCAGCCAGACGTACGTCCAGAAGACGAAGGTGAAGCCGAGCAGGAACGCGATCACGATGTTGCCCGGGTAGGCGGCTGCGACGAGCTCGTTGTAGGCGGGCACGAAGGACAGGCCGAGCTGGTCGGGCGAGAAGTAGTTGGCGCTGACGCCGCCCAGGATCGGCAGCCCGACCAGCTGGACGAGGCTCGCCACGAGCAGGATCATGAACACCGACACGAACAGGATGCCGCCCGGCATCCCGATGAGCTGGCTCACCCGCGCCCGCCGGACCTCGCCACCAAGGAAGCTCGAGGTGATCGCGAACAGAACGATGAACTGGGCGAGCGTCGAGCTGAAGACGGTCTGCTGCGCGTCGTATGGTGCCGGCTCGATCGCCACCGAGCTCGCGTTGGCAAGACCACCCGCGGCCGAGATGTAGCGGTCGAAGTTGGCGGCAAAGTCGGCCGAGCTGCCCAGGAACGCGAGCCCGATCGCGATGGCGATGCCGAACAGCCCGATCGCGAAGACGGAGTTCTGGATCCGGAAGTAGGTCCGCGTCCCCAACGAGAAGATGACCGCGAAGAAGGCGATCAGGATCGTGCCGACGGCGAGGATCCAGACCGGGTCCACGAAGCGGTTTCCAAGGTCGACGAGATCGGCATTGCCACTGGCGACGCCCAGCGTCCGGAAGAGGCCCGACAGGCCGTACTGGGCGAAATAGGCAGCGGGGACACCGATGTACACGGTCATCCAGGCCACCCAGTTCCACGACGCCACGAACCCCAGGAGCGGGTGGAGTGTTCGGCTGATGTAAACGTAGTCGCCGCCGGACCTCGGGATGGCCGCGGAGAAGAAGGCGTAGACGAGGGCCATCGGCAGCGCCAGGGCGAGCGCGAGAGCGATGCCCTGGAGCAGGTCTGCGCCGGCATAGAAGCCGGGTACGAACAGCAGGACGAACGCGACCCCGATGCCGATGTTCTGGTTGTTGACGTTGTAAACGAAGGTGTCCAGCGCGCCGATCTCCTTCGTCAGACCCGTCGCCTGACGAGTGAAGACCTTCACGCCACCGCCGGCTGTCACCCGTTCCCTCCTTCCGCCGCGCCCAGCTCAGGAACGCGGCCTCGACGCTTTCCGCTTGCTCAGCCCGAGACGAGCTGATGCGACACGACCTTGTCCGCCCTCAGCGTGACGATGGCCCCGTAGAGCGTGCCGGTGCTGTACGTGCTGCCGGGATTGATCGCGATCGTCCGGCCCACCCGGGCAGCCCCGCGTGATTCGTGGATGTGGCCGTGCAGCGAGACGACGGGTTGCGTCCGCTCGATGAACGAGCGGACCGCCGTGCTGCCGACCGGCACCATGACCGTCTCCCCACCCTCGATGACGACCGAGAGGTCGTCGCGGAGCTTCGGCGCCACGTCCAGGCCCGTGCCGTAAGGCGGGACGTGGGTGACCAGGACGGTCGGCTTGTCCGGGTCGAGCTGGGTCTCGAGTGCTGCCAGGCGGGCCGCGATCTCCTCCTCGCCGTATTCGCGGTGGGTGTGCCACGGCGTCCGGTTGGACGGCCCGAAGCCGAGGATCTGGTACTCGCCGAGTTGGACGACCCGGCCGTCGGTGTTGACGACCTCCGCGGATTCCCCGAGCACGTCGTCGACGTACCAGCCGTCGTCGTTGCCGGGCATCACGAGGGCCCGGATCCCGGTCCCGTGAAGCCGCTCGTCGGCGAGCGCGAGCCAGTCGCGGAGAGTCTGGGCCATCACCTCCGTGAACACGCGATCGCGCCGCTCTGGGTCGGCGTCCAGGTCGCTGTACGCCTGCTCGTCGCAGCGGTACGGATAGAACCCGTTGAACCGGATCCGTGCCTCGAGCTCCTGGACCTCGGCCTCGGTCCGCGCGGTCTGGACCCGCCCGGCGACGTTCGCCTCGACGCGCCCGTCGCGGCGCGCCACCACCGGCACGAGCGCCTTGCCCGTGACGTCGCCGGCGACGATCACCGTGCCCACGTTGTAGAACCGCGCGGCATTGAGGAACTTGCGCCAGCAGATCTCCGACCCGTGGATGTCGGCGACGACGTAGACGCTCTGGCTCTTGCCCATCTCGGCTCCTCAGGCCGCCCGCCACGCCGAGGCGGAGCTCACCGCGGCCGTCAGCGTCACGAGTGACGTCATCGGCCGGCTCGCCCGAGCGCCACGAGCGACAGCATCTCGTAGGCGAGGTTGGCGGCGAGGAAGGCCGTCTGTCCGGCCGGGTCGTAGGCAGGGATCACTTCCACGACGTCGAACCCCACGAAGTCGATGCCCGTCAGCGCCCGGACCACGGCGAGCATGTCGTGAGCCGACGGTCCGCCAGGCTCGGGTGTCCCGGTGCCGGGCGCGAAGGCCGGATCGACGACGTCGATGTCGAAGCTGATGAAGGCGGGCCGATCCCCCACCCGCTCGCGGATCGCCGCCGCGGTCGCCGCGGGCCCGAGCGCGAAGACATCCTCGGTCGTGAGGTAGTCGAGGCCCAGGTCGCTCCGCAGGCCGGTCCAATCCTGCGCGGCATAGATCGGTCCACGCAGGCCGACCTCGATCGAGTGGTCGACATCGACGAGACCCTCCTCGATCGCGCGTCGCATCCACGTCCCGTGGTTGTGCTGCTCGCCGAAGTAGCTGTCCCAGGCGTCGGTGTGGGAGTCGAAGTCGATCACCGCGACCGGGCCGCGCGAGCGGGTCGCCCGGAGGTGCGGCAAGGTACAGGCGTGGTCCCCGCCGATGAGGAGCGGGACGACGCCGGCCTCGACGATCGGGCCGACCGCGGCCTCGATGGCCGCGTAGCTGCGCTCGATGTAGCCGGGGACGATCGCCACGTCCCCGTAGTCGACGCACGACAGGATCTCGAACGGGGCGATCTCCAGGTTCGGGTTGTACGGGCGGAGCATCACCGACGCATCGCGCACCGCGCCGGGCCCGAACCGGCCGCCGACCCGGTAGGTCACGCCTGTATCGAACGGGACTCCCACCAGGGCCACGTCGACGTCCTCGAGCGTCCGCACGTGCGGCAGGCGGGCAAACGTCACCGGTCCCGTGAACCGCGGCGACTGGAGTGAATCAGCCGGCGTGTAGCGGGGCATCGATCCTCCTCGTCCGCCACCGGGGCCGCCCCGACAGTGTGGGGAATGGAGCACGAGACGGCGCGTGCACTCAACTGTCGGGTCCGATGACGTTCACGTCCTTCTGTTGTCCGATCGGATGACGCTGGGCGTCCCACGTCCATACTCCGATGTAGAGCGCCACCCGGTCGAGAAAGACGAGCGGGTCGCGTCCTGACAGCGCCCGGATCCGACGGAGCCGGTGCCGGAGCGTGTTGGGGTGGATATGGAGGCGGCGTGCCGTCGCCTCGACCCCGCCCTCGAGGTCGAGGAACGTCCGGAGGCTGGTGAGCAGCTCTGAGCCGTGGGTCGCGTCGTGCTCGGTGAGCGGCACGATGAGCTGATGCGAGAAGGCGTCCAGGCGGTCCGGCGGCTGCTGCCCGAGGAGCGTGGCCACGTTGGCCAGGTCCCGCCACGTCGCCATGCCGCCGTGCCGGCGTGCCTCCCCGTAGGCGGCCTCCGCCTCGACGAGGCTCCGTCCGAGGTCGCTGAGCCGCCCGGCGCTCCCGATTCCGCCGGTCAGCCCTCGCGCGGTCGCCACGGCCGTCAGCCGCTCGAGATCGTCCGCGATCACCACGAGGCGGTCGTCCTGCTGGCCGGCGACGCTCCGCGGCAACGCCCGGCGGAGTGGCTCGGCGACGTGCGCCGGCCAGATCGAGACGAACAGCCGGGTCTCGTCCAGATGCGCCTCGTCGACTCGCTCGGCGAGCACAACCGGATCCGCGACGCCGAGCCGGACGATCTGGAGGAGGCGCCCGACGAACGCGCGGTCGCGCGACCGCTCCTGCGCCCGCGTCGCGAGCTCGATGGAGACGATCGGTGCAGCCTCGTACAGGATCTCGATACCGTCTGGGGCCGAGGACGATGGTCTGAGCCGGCACAACCAGCCGATGGTCTCCTGCTGGTGACGCACCGCCACGAGGTCACAGGTCGTGCCGTCGGCCTCAATGGTCGCCCGGCGGTCACCGGGCCGGACACGGCCGACCGCGCGTTGCACGGCCTCGACGGCCTCCGGCCCACCTGGTCCGACGACGGCCTCCGGTGACCCGTGGAGGTCGGCGATGACGATCACGGCGTCGAGCTCGCGGGCCAGGCTCAGCGTGATCCCGTCCAGCCCGCGGCCCTGGGCAAGGAGGTCGAGCAGGTGCATCTCGCGACGCAGCGCACGCCGGTCGCGATCCGCGCGACTGGTCGCCATCCGCTCGGCGAGCTCTTCCGTGATCGCGATGAACGGGACATCGATCGGGACGTTGAGGAGTGGCAGTCCGGCGGCCTCGCAGGCGGCCCGGAGCTCCGGCGGCGAGGTGGAGTGGTAGTTGCCGCAGCCGAATCCGATCCCCGAGGCGTCCCGCTCCAGGACCGCCGCCACGAACGCCCGGCACGACGCCTCGTCGACGAGCACCGAGCCCATCGTCAGGACGAGCTCGTGGTCGCGAAGGTACGGCCGGGGGTCGAGAAGCTCGATCGCGTGGGCCCAGCGCACTGGACGGTCCAGCCCGGCCTCGCCCGCGATGAGCTCGAGCCGGAGCGACCCGATCGCGAGCAACTCCCGGACCGTGGCCAGTCCGGGGCGGCTCGATCGACTCGCCCGTCCGAGCGGGCGTCCGGCGGGAGAACCGGCGTGCCTCTGGGTCATCGCCACCGATGGTAGGCGCCCGGCCGTGGCTCGGGGGGCCGCTATGCGGTCCGGCCGAGGGTCTCCATGAGCATCCGGATGAACTTCGGCTCGTCCGCGTCCATCGCGAAGTGGACGTTCGGGGGCTTCCGGCTGCGGAAGCGGAAATCGCAGACCGTCCGCCCGACGGACAGTTCTCCGCCCGTCTCCACGTCGACCGGAATGAACTGCGTCGTGATGACGGTCGAGTCGATGATCGCACAGACGGCCAGCGCATCATGGACGGGCGCTGCGCTTGCGCGGTGCATCGGCTGCGTCGCGTCATAGCCCTCGATCCGCTTCTCGACGAAGCGCGCGGCCGCTTCGGCGGCGGGGGTGCCGAGGGCGCGGAGGGCGCGGCAGTCATCGAGTGAGACGAGCGCCCGATGCGTTGCATCGAGCGGGACCATCCGAATGGGGCGACCGCAGTTGACCACGATCCGCGCGGCCTCCGGGTCCAGCCAGATGTTGAACTCGGCCGAGGCGGTCGAGTTTCCGTGGTCGTGGGCGCCGCCCATGATCACGATCTCGGGGATCTTCTCGAGGATCCGCGGCTCCTTCTGGATCGCGGTCGCGACATTCGTGAGCGGTCCGACGGGGACAAGGGTGATGTCGCCGTCCGAGGCCAGGAACGTGTCGATCAGCCAGTCGACGGCGTGCCCCGGCTGGATGCGCGCCGTCGCCGCCGGCGGGAGGTCCAGGAGGTCGCCGTGGATCCGGCTCGCCGGGTTCAGCTGGGTCATCTGCTGCCGGGCGAGCGGCCTGGTCATCCCCTGGTGGACGGGAATCTGCGGCAACCCGATCCAGTCGAGGACGCGAAGGGTGTTCTCCGTGCAGCTGTGGACCGCCGTGTTGCCGTTGACGGTCGTGGCGCCGATCAGCTCGATGTCGGGCGAGAGCGCCGCGACCATGAGCGCGACGGCGTCGTCGGTTCCGGTATCGACGTCGAGGATGACCTTCGTGGGCACGGCGTCAGTCTGCCTGATCCGAGACGTCGAGGTGCGAGATCCGAAGGGGGCTCACCCGACGCCGACCGTGCCGGCGGGACCGGATGGCCCTCGCCTACTGCTGGGTCAGCCGGACGAAGGCATCGACGTCCACCCGGGGGCGCCCCGCGGTCCCAGCGGCGACGATCGTGATCTTGCGCTTCCCGGTGGAACCCCAGTTGAAGGCGAAGACAACCTGCTTCGCGGAGTACGTCTTGGCATACAGGCTGATCGACTTCTTGTAGACACCATCCACATACACCCGCGCCGATCCCCGGTCCGGCCCACGGTAGGCCACCCAGGCGACCCCGGATCCGGTGAACGTGTACGTGGCCGACGCGCCCTTCCGCGTCGTGTACTTCAGCGTGCCGCCGGAGGCGTAGCGATTCGCGGCGCTCTTCCAGGTTCCGGAGTAGACGACGGACGAGCTCGTCTGCTCCGTCAGGAGCGTGGCCCCGCGTGCCCCGGGCACCCACTCGCTCGTGTTGCCCACGCCGTCGGCGGCCCGCGTCGCATATCCATAGGTGGTTCCGAGGGTCAGTGGCTCGGTGACCGACGTGGACGATGCCGTGGGCAACGCCAGGTCCTCCCAGATCCCGTCGCCGACCTGGCGCTGGAGGCCGTAGGCGGCGATGCCACTGGGATCCGCAGCCGACCAGATCGTCTGGACGGGGATCGTGGAGTCCAGCTTGACGGGGTATGTCAGTCGGAATGCGGGCGCCGTGACCACGGGCGGCAGAGCATCGGTGACGGTGAGGGTCGCCGTGGTGGTTCGCGTCACGCCGCCGGCGCTCCCCGTGATCGTCAGGGGGTACGTGCCGGCGGGCGTCGGCATGCCGATTGCCGACGTCGTCACCGTGAGCATTGACGACGTGTCCGTCACGGGTGACGCGCTGAGCGACGCCGTGGTCCCGGCCGGAAGACCGGCGACGCTGAGATCGATGGGCGTCGTGAAGAACGAGCGCGCGAGCGTGATCGCGAAGGTCGCCTGGCCTCCCTGCTCCACGGTGGCTGCCGGCGGCGACGGCGAGAGCGCGAAGTCCGCACCGAAGGTCACGGGTGTCAGGTCCGTCCCGTTGTAGCGGTCCAGGTCCACACACCCGCTGATCCCCGGAACATACCCGCAGTTGTCGTACTGCCAGAACGTCCATCCGCGATTGGACCAGTTGTTCGCCGGGACCGTCGGGCCGGAGACGAACCAGTGGGCGACCCAGAGCACGTTGTACCCCTGGTCCGCGAAGGCGGTGGTATCGGCGAGGTACTTCCGCCAGAAGCTCGGGCTCGCATAGATCATCGGCCGCATGCCGGTGCGGGCATAGACGCGGCTCAGCCACGCTCCGACCCACGCCTGCAGCTCACCGGCGCTCAGCGTCCCCGCGACCTCGAGGTCCAGCGCCGGGGCCAGCATTCCCGGGACGAGCCCGAGGTTGTCCACGAACCAGTCGGCCTCACCCTCCGGGTTGGTGGGGTTCAGGTCCGGACGCGCGAAGTGATAGGCGGTGAAGGCCAGCCCGGCACTGCTCGCACCGAGCCTGTTCGTGACGTACATCGGGTCGACGAACCCGATTCCCTCCGTGGCCTTGGCGATGACGAATCGCTTTCCAGAGCCCGCGAGCGAGGTGAAGTCGACCGCTCCCTGCCACCGCGAGATGTCCACGCCCTCCAGGAAGGCCGGGGCATCGGCGGGCCTGAACAGCCCCGTGCCCGCGTAGGCCACGTCGACACCGAAGAGTGCCGAGACGCTCTGTCCGTTGACCGTCACGACCGAATACCAGGTCGACCCGGCGCCCGCCGAGCCGCAGGTCACCGACCAGGGGCCGCCCGACACGACCCCGGATACCGTCACCACAGACCCAGTCGACAGCATGGTGGTGATCGAGGCGGACGTCGAGGGCGCCGAGCGCAGGTTCACCCCGCAGTTCGCCGCGAGGCTGGTGGTCGCGGCGAGGTCGGTCGCGGCTCGGGCGGTTGGTGCCACAAGCGGCATCATTTCCGCGAGGACGAGCAGGGCGAGCGCTCCCGCGAGCACGCGCCGGCGAGCGTCCCGTAGGGATCGAATGGTCATCTCGTGCTCACGGCTGCCAGGGCTGCATCTCGATGGTGCCCGCCGATCCGGCGGGCCCGAGGCACGGCGGCACGCCGCCCAGGCCACTCGGCGAGTCCGGTGCGGCGACCACTCGACCCAGGCCCTCGGGGAGAACGAACGCCACGGTCACCGGCGGGGCGGGCTCCGGACCACAGTAGTTCGAGTCCCGGACGTCGGTTCTGAGAAGGCCGCCCGGAGCGACCTCGATCGCCTGCGACGCGCCCGGCGGCGCACCGTCGATCAGGATCGTGCCCCGACCGTCGAGGAGCTGCGGGCGGGTGAGGCCGAAGACCACGCAGGGATCGGTACCCGCGTTGCGGAGCTCCACGCTGCCGATACGGCTCCCGGCGGCCCCGCTCCACCCCGTCACCTGCACGGCCAGCGAGGTCGGTGCGCAGGGACCCACGGCCGTCGAGCCCAGGGGCGAGGGTTGGGTGGTCTCCGCAACGGCGCTGGTCGGCGACGGTTCGAAGCCTGACGGACTCGAGGTGCCCTGTGGCACGCACGAGCTCGCGACCGCCCCCACGAGGAGCGCGACGAGAAACGAGATTCTCGCTCGAGCGGGCGAAACGACGGATGCCGCGGGCCTCATGCACGTGACAGCCTACCCTGCATCGCGCGATCCGTCGCTGAGCCGATCGTCCCGTCGCGGCGTGTGCAGTCCGTCCGGTCGGATCAACCGGCCTGCGCTCGGATTGCCTCACGGACGCGATCCGGCGTGGCCGGCAGCCGCGTGATCCGCGCGCCGGTCGCGGTGTGGATCGCGCCGAGGACCGCCGGCGCGGTCGGGACGAGCGCGGGCTCGCCCACCCCCTTCGCGCCGTACGGACCGGCGGGCTCCGTGTCCTCGATGAGGATGCATGCGATCTCCGGTACGTCGCCGATGGTCGGGATCAGGTAGTCATGGAGGTTCTCGGTCCGGCCGGGAACGTACGCCTCCATGAGTGCCATCCCGAGGCCCTGGGCGATGCCGCCGTGGATCTGGCCCTCGACCTGCGTCGGGTTGATCGCCCGCCCCACGTCGTGCGCCGCGACGATCCGGAGGACGCGTGTCGTCCCGAGCTCGACGTCCACCTCGACGAGCGCGACCTGCGCCCCGAACGCGTACGTCTCATACGGGTCCCCCTGGCCGTCGGGGTCGAGCGGTGTGGTCTTCGGGTCGTAGGTGCCGTGACCGAGGAGGACCGGCGCGTCGCCGCCGTCCGCCAGGTGGATCGGCGGGAGCTCGGCGAGATCGATCGTCACGGGCGGACGCCCCGGCGCGGTGCAGGCGGCCCGCCCGCCACCGAGCTCGAGCGTCGCGTCATCCCCGACCTCGGCGAGCATGAGCAGCTGCCGGCGGAGGTCCTCCGCGGCGAGCCGGGCGGCGTTGCCTGACACGAAGGTCTGCCGGCTCGCCGACGACTTGCCCGCATCCGCCGTCCGGTCCGTGTCCCCGGTCACGAGGCGCACCGTGTCGGCCGGCACCCCGAGCGCGTCGGCGGCGATCTGCGTCAGGACCGTGGACGCGCCCTGGCCGATATCGACCGCGCCCGAGTAGAGGGTCACCACCCCGGCGCGGTCGACGCCGAGCTCGATCGTGGAGGGATTCGTGATCGACGTGTTGCCGATGCCGTACCACATGGCCCCGATGCCGACGCCTCGCCGTCGCGGGTCGCGGCGGCCTGCCGCGTCCGCGGTCCACGCCTGCGCCTCGTGGCGCAGCCGCGCCCAGTGTGGCCGGAGCGCATCCAGACATGCCGGCAGTCCGGCGCTCGCCCGGAGCACCTGCCCGGTCGCGGTCACGGCACCGACCCGCAGGGCATTGCGGTACCGGAACTCGAGGGCGTCGATCCCCAGCTGTGCGGCCAGCTCGTCCATCAGCGCCTCATGGGCGATCGCCGCCTGGGGCACACCGAATCCGCGGAACGCACCCGCCGGGGGGTTGTTCGTGTGGATCGCGCGGGTAGTGGCGAAGACGGCGGGCACGGCGTACGGGCCCGGCGCGTGGATGGGAACCCGGTTGGCGACCGTCGGGCCCCACGAGGCGTAGGCGCCGGTGTCGAAATCACCGTGGAAGCGGAACGCGGTGAGGCGACCCGAGGCGTCCGCCGCGGCCCGGGCGCTGATGCGCGCCGGGTGCCGTTTCGGGCTCGCCGCCATCGACTCCGGCCGCGTCCATGTGGCACGAACCGGCCGATCAAGCAGCCACGCGGCGGTCGCGATGAGCGGGTGGACGGACAGGTCCAGCTTGCCGCCGAACCCGCCGCCGCACGCCGTCGGGACGACCCGCACGCGGTCCGGGGCGATGCCGAGGATGAGCGCGACCTCGTCGCGGTCCATGTAGGGCGTCTGGGTGCTCACCACGACCTCGATCCGATCGCCGACGCGGCGGGCGTAGCCGGCCTCCGGCTCGATGTAGGCGTGCTCCACGAAGGACGTCTCGATCTCGATCTCGGCGGTCACGGCGGCGGCGGCGATCGCAGCGTCCACGCCGCCGCGAACGACACGGCCCTGGACGAGGACGTTGCCCGGCGCATGCGCATGGAGCTGCGGCGCACCGTCGGCGAGGGCCGCGTCCATCTCGACAATCGGCGGGAGCGGCTCCCAGGCGATCGGGACCTCCGCGTCGTCGATCGCGTCGAGGACGCCCTCCTCGGCGACGAGGGCGCAGACCGCCTCGCCCCGGTGACGAACCTCGCCCTCGGCGAGCGCGGGCTGGTCCTTGCCGGTCGCGTAGATCCCGTACCGGTTCTGGCCGGGGATGTCCGCCGCCGTGAGGACCCGGACGAGGCCTGCGTGACGCGCATGCAGCGGCCCGAGATCGCCGATCGTGAACCGCGCTCGGGCATGCGGCGATCGGACCGCCCGAAGGACCAGGGTCTCGGTCGGGTGTGCGTCCGCCCCGAACACGGCTGTCCCGGCGACCCGCTCGATCCCGTCGACCTTGGGAAACCGGGCCCCGACGGCTCGTCCGGGTCCGGGGTCCGGGTCCGCCGTGATGGGCTCCCTCCCGATGCTCGTCACCGCCTCGACGATCTTCCGGTAGCCGGTGCAGCGGCAGAGGACCCCGCCGAGGGCGTCCTGGATCTCGGACTCCGTGGGCGCCGGCGTTCGGTCGAGGAGGTCGTCTGCGGCGAGGAGCATCCCCGGCGTGCAGATCCCGCACTGGGCCGCGCCCGCGTCGAGGAACGCGCGCTGAAGCGCAGCGAGGTCGCCGTACTCCCGGGGCGAGTCCCCGTTCCCGCGAACGGCCAGCCCCTCCACCGTGCGGACCTCGGCACCGGCGACCTGCGCCACCGGCACCAGGCACGCGAGGACCTGGCTGCCGTTGAGCCTGACCGTGCAGGCGCCGCAGTCGCCGGCGTCGCAGCCGATCTTCGTGCCGGTCAGCCCGAGGTCGTCGCGGAGGACATCGGCGAGCCGGCGCATCGGGTCCACCTCGAGGTCCACGGGCCTCCCGTTGACCGAGAAGCTGATCCACGCGGTCACAACGCGAGCTCCTCGAGGGCGCGCCGAACGAGTACCCCGGCAGCCTCGCGGCGGTAGTCCGCGGGCGCCCGGACGTCGTCGATCGGAGCGAGCTCCGCGAGGTGCCCGGGCCGGACGACGTTGCCGATCCCGGGCACCAGGGGCCGGCCCACAAGCTCCGCCTCGAGGACCCAGAGGCGCTGGGCCACGACCGAGCAGGCGCCGACGGCCATCCGCGCCGAGATGATGCGGCCACGGGCATCGCGCACGAGGACAGCGGCCACCATCGCGATGGAGATGACGAGGTAGGCGCGCGCGCCGAGCTTCAGGAAAGTGGACCCCGCCCGGAGTCCGTCGCCCACGGCCGGATCCGGCACGAACAGGCCCGTGACGAGCTCGTCCGGCGCCCGAACGGTCTGCCGGTTGCCGGTCACGAACGCAGCTGCCGGGACGCGCCGCGTTCCCCGGACGGACGCCAGCTCGACGACCGCGTTCAACGCGATGAGGTTCGGGATCCCATCCGCGGCCGGAGAGGCGTTGCAGAGGTTCCCGACGATCGTCCCGCGGTTCTGGACCTGGAGCCCGCCCACGGCCCGCGCGGCACGCTTGAGCCCGTCGAACCACGGTGGGAGCGGCCGCTCTACGAGGTCCGTCCATGTGGCACCGGCAGGGAGCCACCAACCGCCGTCGAATTCGCGGATCTCGCGCAGGCCGGCGAGGCCGGAGAGATCGAGGATCTCTTGGTCCACGACCCGCCCCAGCCGGGCCGGGTAGTGGTCCGTCGCGCCCGCGACGACGACCCGCGGCCGCCCCTCGACCACGCCCGCGGCGAGCGCGGCGAGCGCCTCGGACACCTCGATCGGCCGCAGGTAGCTCGCCATCAGCCCGTCATGCTCGCGTCGCCTACCGCTCGCCCGCGCTCGCCGCGGCCGCTACCCGGTGACCAGCGGCAGGACCCGCTCGGCCAGGACATCCAGGTTCGCGCGATCCCAGTCGAGCGGGTTGAGGACCAGGTGCTCCACGCCACCGAGGGCCTCGATCTTGGCGCGGATCCGGTCGGCCACCGCCTCGGCCTCGCCGAGCAGGTAGTACTGCTGCCAGTAGTCGAGGTCCATGCCGGAGTAGACGGAGAAGGCACGAGAGGCGGCCTCGGGTTTCTCGCCCGGACGAAGGACGTGGATGAAGTTCGAGTAGACCTTCGAGAGCTCGTGCGGGCCGCGCCCCAGGTCGGCCATGTAGCCCTGGATGGTGGCCCAGTCAGCGGCGACCATTTCGGCCGTCGCCGAGGCATGCGGAACCCAGGTCGTGGCGTACTTCGCGATGCGACGAAGGACGGGCTCGATCGACGGGACCTCCTCGCCGTAGATCCGCTCGGACGGCTGCGTCCCGCCGCCGATCCAGATCGGCGGGTGGGGCTGCTGGACGGGCTTCGGTTCGATGGTGAGGTCTCGGAACCGGTAGAACTGGCCCTCGTAGGTCACGTGATCGCCGGCCCACAGTGCGGTGATCGCCTCGAGCATCTCGTTCATCCGCCGGCCGCGCTCGCGGTGCGGGATCCGGAGCGCATCGAACTCCTCCCGGTTCCAGCCGACACCGACACCCAGGATGGATCGCCCGCCCGACAGGACGTCCAGTGTCGCCCACTCCTTCGCAAAGGCGACGGGGTCGCGGAACGGGAGGACGAGGACCATCGTCCCGAGGCGGATCGTGCGGGTCACCCCGGCCAGGGCGCTGAGCAGGGCGACGGGCTCCAGCCAGGTCACGCGGTAGGCCGGCGGGGCCACGAGCAGGTGATCGATGACCATCGCCGTCTCGAACCCGAGCTCCTCTGCACGGCGCAGGTAAGCGCCCATCTCCCCGAGTGACGCGGTCCGCTCGCCGAGGGCAAACGACGGGAGCCTGAGGCCGAGTTTCATCATCGGACGCTGCGCTCCGGATCCGTGGTCAATGACGGTCAACCGCGGGTCCGCCGCCGACGACCTCCGCGGGTCGGGCGGCCGGCGCGGTGTTCCGGCTCCGGCCGATCTTCACCTCGCCGTCGATGAGGACCATCGAGATCCCGGGCAGGTCCCCGACGGCCAGCGCGCCGAGAGCGGTGGATGCCGCCGACCCCACCGGCGCGTCGATCAGGCAGATGTCCGCCGCGCGGCCCGGCGCGATGACCCCGACATCGAGGCCGTGGACGCGGGCCGCGTTTCCGGTCGCCATCGCCACCGCGGCCTCGGGCGCGACGCCGCCGAGCGACGCCAGGTGGGCGATGACCCGGAGGATCCCGAGCGGGATGACGCCCGTTCCGGACGGGGCATCGTTGCCGATGATCACGCGATCGAACCCGGCGACCTCGCCGGCGACCCGAACCGCATGGATCGCGGCGCGGCCGTTGCCGCAGTGAACGATCTCGATCGCCATGTCGGTCGCCACGAGCCGCCCGATGTCGGCGTCGGACAGCGCGGTGGTCCCGCCGTTGATGTGACCGACGATGTGCGGCCGTGCCTCGAGAACCGCGTCTGCGCCGATCGCGCCCGAGCCCGCGATGGACGGACCGCCAGTGTGAAACGTGACCGTCATCCCGTGGCGTTTCGCCCATGCCACCATCGGCGCCGCCTGGGCCCCGGTCCGGACCGACCCGAGACCGATCTCCCCGATGAGTGTCACGCCGGCGGCGGCCATCTCGGCGAAATCGTGCTCCTCGAGGCCGAGCTCGAGGATCGGGGCGCCGGCGTGAACCTTGACGCCTGCCGGGCGAAGGTTCCGGTAGCTCTTCGAGGCCACGATCGCCAGGGCCTTGAGACCGACGCGGTCCTTCGGCCGGCCCGGGAGGTGAACCTCGCCGGCCGAGATGGCCGTCGTGACACCGCCGTGGAGACCGGATTCGATGAAATCGATCGAACGCTGGCGCGGAGTGAAGTCGCCGAACACCGGATGGACGTGGGAATCGATGAGCCCGGGGATGGCCGTCGTGCCGTGGGCATCGATGACGCGGTCGGCTCCGGCACCCTCGCCGGCCGCCAGCCCGCGTCCGACGGCTGCGATCCGACCGTTCTCGATGAGGATCTCGTCGGCGTCGACGAGCGGCGCCCCGATATCGCCCGAGACGACCAGCCCGAGGTTCCGGATGAGCGTGCGCGGCAGTGCCGTCGTGCTCCCGCCGGTCAACGGAGGCCGTCCTCGCCGACGATGTCCTCGACCCGCCAGCCGCCGATCCGGGCGTGGGGACGTCCGCCGTCCGTCACGGCGAGCGCGAGCAGCAGCTCGTCCGATGCCGGGGCGTCCGGAACCCGGATCTCGACCGCGTCGAAGTGGCTTCGGACGAGCATCGCCCTGATGTGGTGCACCGGGATGTCCAGCGTCGCGCCCATCCCGCCGCGCTTCTTGACCGAGGGCAGGATCGAGACGCCGCCGGCGCGGGCGCGGGTCGGGGCTCCGAACTTCGGGTGGAGGACTGCGGCAACGTGCTCCAGCTCGCCGGCCTCGCCGACGATCCCGCCCTTGCCGTACGCCTCGACAGGCCTGCCGAGCGCCTCCTGACAGCGCCGCATGAGCTCGTCGCCAAGGTGCTCCCCGAGGTCGATCAGCTCGGTCAGGTCGTCCGGGTTCCGGCCCGCGTACGGGTTCTTCACGACGACCGCGACGGCGACGCGACGGAGCGGTCGGGCGAGCGGCTTCCCGCCCTCCTCGTGGATCTCCTCGACGAAGGTCGCCCACTTCCGGATTGTCACGGCCATTCGCGCCCACCTCGTGCTCTGCGACGACACTCCACGCGAGTCTACCGCCCGGGCACCGGATGGGCGCCCGCGCTCTCGCCGCCCGCGCAACCGCCCGCGACCTCGCGCCGCGCGCGCCCTCGCGCGAAGGCGCGTACGATCAGCGGATCGTCCCACCTGCGGGGCGACCACAGATCGAGGGACGATGACGAAGCATTCGAAGTTCGAGCGCCAGCGGCGTGCCGATGAGACCATCCGGGTTCAGGAGATCGAGCGGGCCTGGCAGGGCAGCATCCCGGCGCCGATCGCGGCCGAGTTCGCCGCGACCCTGAAGGCGGCCGGGGAGCGCGAACCATGGGTCCGCCAGCCCGACATGGCGCCGGGAACAGCGCCACGGCCGCCGCGCCCGGGACGGGAGCCCAAGCCCAAGAAGGACGACGCGACCCCGCGTCGGCGGTACTAGCGGGTGCGCCGTCGCAAGGTCACGTACCCGCCCCCCAAGACCGCCACGAAGGGACCGCCGCCGGTCCTCGGTGCCGATCCACGGAACCCCGCCGGTCGCACCGTCTCGATCAACCTCGCCGCGGCCGCGGGCCGCGCCTCGATCCGGCTGGGTGACAAGGTCCGGATCCTGAGCGGCCTGTATAGCGGTGAGGTTGCCGTCGTCGAATCGGTCGCGGGTGGCGTGATCTCGTCAGCGATGGTCCGGACGGACGCCGGACGGACGCGTCGCGCCCGAACGATCGACCTCGAGCCGATCCGACCGGGAAGCGCCGCGCCAGCCGGCACCGAGGAACCATCCCTCGAGGCCTGACCCACCCGGCCGACCAGGTCCGTGTCCCCGCCGAAACCATGCCGTAGCGGCGCGGGGTCCAACCCCCCAGATGGCCCGGAGCCGTTCGCGGCGGGATGCTCCGCCGGCCGATGACCGGCCCGACCCGCCAGAACCATCCCGAGCGGTGAGCCCGGCACCGCCGTGTCCGCCTCGGCTCCTCCGTGATTGCCAGGCGGGCATTCCGGCGTCGGCGGCGCCATAGGCCCAGCCGAGCCGCACCGGACGGGCACCAGCGGGTGGACCCCATGCCCGGATCAGAGCCTCACCGGCGCCCTTGTCGTCGTGGTGGCTTCCGAATGCCCACCTGACGATCGGGCCGGAGGCCAACTGACGGACGGGCCGCTGCCAGCGCGACTGCCCTTGACACTGCCCGGATGCGTCCAGATGGTGCTCAGCCCATCAACAAGATGGTGTCATCTCTTGATATCTCGTCGGATCTGCTTGATGATCCCTTGATATGAGCGACATTTACCCTCACGTAGCCGACCGGCACCTGAGGGCCGGACAGGCGGCCGAGATGCTCGGTGTGACCGTGGAGACCCTCCGGCGCTGGGAGGTTGAGGGCCGCCTGCGGATCGTCCGGTCGGGGGGCGGCCAGCGGCTGGTGCCGATCGCCGAGGTCATCCGGTTGCTCGAACAGCGCCGGCGGGACAACCCGGATCCGCGCGCCGCCACGCAGTCGGCGCGCAACCGGTTCGCGGGCGTGGTGACGCGGATCGAGGCGGATCGCGTCGCGGCCGTCGTCGAGGTGCTCGCCGGGCCACACCGCATCGTGAGCCTGATGACCGCCGAGGCCGTCGCCGAGATGGGCCTCGAGGTCGGCGATCCGGCGGTCTGTGTCGTCAAGGCGACCAACGTGATCGTCGAAACCTCTCGGTAGATGACCGGTCGAGCCGCGGGCCGCCCCGTCGCGGCAGGCATCCTCACCGCTGTGCTCGCGCTCGGCGGGCTCGCCGCCGCCTGTTCCCCCCAATCGAGCACGATCGGCGGTCCGGGGACAGAGCTGACGGTCCTGGCCGCGGCGTCCCTGCTGGACCCGCTGACGGCGATTGCCACCGCCTACGAGGCCGCGTCCGGCGTCAGGCTCGTCATGGTGACGGATTCGTCCACGGCCCTCCGGATCCAGGTCGAGGAGGGGGCACGCGCCGATGTCTTCCTGTCAGCCGACACGGCCAACCCGGAGACGCTGGCGGCTGCCGGGCGGACGGACGGAGCGGTCGTCCCGTTCGCGGGGAACCCGCTGGCGATCGTGATCCCGGCCGGCAACCCCGCCGGGATCACGTCCCCCGCGGATCTCGCTCGGCCGGGGGTGGCGATCGTTGCGGCCGGCGAGGGTGTGCCGGTGACGACCTATGCGACGACACTCCTCGAACGCCTCGCGCGGTTGTCCGGCTATCCCAGCGATCTCGTCCAGGCATATGCCGCGAACGTCGTGACACGCGAGGACAACGTTCGGGCCGCCCTCACCAAGATCGAGCTCGGCGAGGGCGATGCGGCGATCGTCTACGCCACCGACGCGGCCGGCTCGATCGACGCTGATACCGTCGCCATCCCGCCAGCAGCCAACGTCACGGCAACCTACGGGGGCGCGGTGCTGGCGGGGGCCATGGACCTGGCCGCGGCCCGTGCCTTCCTCGGCTGGCTGGCCGGGCCGGACGGAGGGGCGATCCTCGCCTCGTTCGGGTTCGTGGCGGTCCCGTGATCGGGCGGGCGGCGCTCGTGGCCTCGGCGGCGGCGCTGACCGTCTTCCTGGCCCTGCCGGTGGCGACACTCCTCGGCCGCGCCGTCGGTGACCGAGAGCTCGCGGCAGCATTCGGTTCGAGGGCCGTGCTCGAGGCGCTCTCGCTGAGCCTGGCGACCACCGCGGTGAGCCTCACGATCACGGTCGCCGTGGGAACCCCGCTGGCGTTCCTCCTGGCCCGGCGACGGTTCCGCGGATCGGGGCTCGTCGAGGTCCTCGTCGATCTCCCGCTCGTCCTGCCACCCTCGGTCGCCGGCCTCGCGCTGCTCCTCGTCTTCGGGCGCCGGGGTCTGCTGGGCGAGTCGCTCGACGCCGCCGGGCTCGCGATCCCGTTCACGACGGTCGCCGTGATCCTGGCCCAGGTCTTCGTGGCGGCGCCGTTCTACGTTCGCTCCGCCCGCGCCGGGATCTCGAGCCTGCCCCTCGACCTCGAGGACGCGGCGCGCGTCGACGGGGCGTCGGAGGTCGGGGTCTTCCGGCACATCATGGCCCCGCTGGCCGCTCCGGCGCTGGCCGCCGGGCTCGTCATGAGCTGGGCGCGATCCCTCGGCGAATTCGGGGCGACCATCCTGTTCGCCGGGAACGTGACCGGGCGAACGCAGACGCTGCCGCTCGTCGTGTACGCGGAGTTCGGGGCGGGCGACCTCGACGCCGCGATCGCCGCCGCCGCAGTCCTCGTCCTCGCGGCCGTCGGGGTCCTGGTGGCGGTGCGACTCGGCCGGCGAGGGCGAACGCTCGACACGGCGGTCGGCGCGGCGTAGGGGCCACTGGGGCACGGCGTGACGAGAGCACCGGGCGCGGCGGTCGCTCAGCCGTCGCGCTGGCGCGGGGCTCCCTCTGGAGCCACGGCGTCGACGAACTCCGGGTGCCGCTTCAGGTAGGCCTCGATGAAGGGGCACCTCACACTCACGCGAACACCGGTCGCCCGAGCCTCCTCGAAGATGTGGCGGGCCAGCGCGGCCCCGATCCCGCGGCCGCCGAACGCCGGCGGGACCTCGGTATGGAGGAGAATCCTGCGCCTGCCCGCCAGCCGGTACTCCACGAAGCCCGCGACCTCCTCGTCCAGCCTGGCCTCGTAGCGACTCACGTCGGGGCGATCCTGGATCGTCAGCTGTTGCTCATTCACGCCGGGCACGATACCGGACGCGGCCGAGTGTGCCCCGGGCGGGGGTCGAATGGCCCTCGCGTCGGTGGCTTGAGTGGGGGACTATCCTCGCGCCGTGCGACCACTGCCCTCCCCGTTCGATCGGATCGCCGCCGGGCGCCGGGCCGAGATCGATGTGACCGGCAGTGAGCTCCTGAATCGACGGCTCCTGACCAAGGACCTCGCCTTCCCGCTCGACGAGCGGACGGCGTTCGGGCTCCACGGCCTCCTGCCCGACCGCGTCCTGTCGATCGAGGAGCAACTGGCCCTGGAGCACGAGCACCTCCGACGCAAGTCGGACGACCTCGAGCGCTACATCGGCCTGGCGGCCCTCCAGGACCGGAACGCCACGCTCTTCTACCGGCTCCTCGCCGAGCACATGGAGGAGTACCTCCCGATCGTCTACACGCCGACGGTTGGCCGGGCGTGCCAGGAGTTCAGCCACATCGTCCGGCGGACGAGAGGGATCTGGCTGACGCCTGCGGACCGGGACCGGATCCCCGAGGTTCTCCGGGCCGCCCCGTACGAGGATGTTCGGCTCATCGTCGTCACGGACAACGAACGGATCCTGGGCCTCGGCGACCAGGGCGCCGGCGGCATGGCGATCCCGATCGGCAAGCTCGCCCTGTACACGGCAGCCTGCGGCATCCATCCGGTCCTGACGCTGCCCGTCTCCCTCGATGTCGGGACGGACAACAAAGCGCTCCTCGATGACCCGCTCTACCTCGGGTTCCGCGCGCCGCGGCTGCGAGGCGCCGCGTACGACGCCTTCGTGGAGGCGTTCATCCAGGGGGTCCACGCGGTCTGGCCGGGCTGCCTGATCCAGTTCGAGGACTTCAAGCAGCACAACGCGCTGCGGCTCCTGGATCGCTACCGCTTCCGTATCCCGTGCTTCAACGACGACATCCAGGGAACCGCGGCGGTCGTCGTCGCCGGCGTGCTCGCGGGACTCCGCCACCTCGGCACCGCGTGGGAGACCCAGCGGGTGGTTCTCGCCGGTTCCGGCGCCGCGGGGATCGGGATCGCGCGGCTCCTCCGGCTCGCGATGCTCGGCTCCGGGATGGGCGAGGCCGACGTCCGACGGGCCCTCGTCCTCGTCGATTCGCACGGGCTCGTGCACGATTCACGCGAGAATCTCGAGGCGGACAAGCACGAGCTCGCTTACCCGGCCGCGGCGGCCACCGACGCTGGACTGGTCATCTCCCGCCACGGGCGGGAGGAGCACCCGACGCTGCTCGACGTCGTCCGGGCGGTGACGCCCACCATCCTCATCGGGACGACCGGCCACGCCGGCAGCTTCTCCGAGCCGGTGATCCGGGCGATGGCCGCCGGCACGGATCGTCCGATCGTTCTGCCGCTCTCCAACCCGACGGCCAACACGGAGGCGACCCCGGCCGATGTCCTCGCGTGGACCGAGGGTCGCGCGCTCGTCGCGACCGGCTCGCCGTTCCCACCGGTCATCGTCGACGGGCGGCGTCATGAGATCGGCCAGGCGAACAACGTGTTCATCTTCCCGGGGGTCGGCCTCGGGGCGATCGTGTCGGAGGCGCGCGGGGTCACCGATGCGATGTTCCTGGCCGCGGCGGAGACGCTCGCCGGGCACGTGACGCCGGAGCGACTCGAGGGCGGCGCGCTCTACCCGAGCGTGACCACGCTGCGCGAGGTCTCCCGGGAGATCGCGATCCGGGTCGCCGCCGAGGCGCTCCGGGCTGGGTTGTCGCCGCTCCCAGCGGACACGGACGTGGCCACGCTGGTGGACGCCGCGATGTGGTGGCCCGACTACGCGCCATACCGGCGCATCGGCGTCCCGATGCCGCTGATGAGCTCCACCGCCGAGGGTTGAGTCCTCAGACGACTCATCTGCCGTTCGACCGCGCCCGAGCTGGATCCTGTCGAACGCCATCTGGGCCAGCTGAGTCCTCAGACGACTCATCTGCCGTTCGACCGCGCCCGAGCTGGATCCTGTCGAACGCCATCTGGGCCAGCTGAGTCGGCAGACGACTCATCTGCCGTTCGACCGAGCGTGACCCGCAGCTCGATCTGACGTCGCGAACAGCATGCCGAGCGTGGTCATGAACGAAGTGCACTCGGATGCGACTCAACCCGAGATTGGGCGACCGGCGCGATCGGTGGGCCGGGACTCGAACCAGGGCGCTTGGCTCGCGGCTGCCCCGGCTACTTGTCGCGTTCCGCTGAGGCGAGCGTGGCCTGCGCCGCCGCGAGCCGCGCCACCGGCACGCGGAACGGCGAGCACGACACGTAGTCAAGCCCGATCCGCTCGCACTTGGCGATCGAGGCGGGGTCGCCGCCGTGCTCGCCACAGATCCCGAGCTCCAGGCCCGGCTTCGTGGACCGACCCTTCTCGACGGCCGTCCGCATCAGCCCGGCGACGGCGTCATCGAGCGTCTGGAACGGGTTCTCCGGGAGGATCTTGTCCTCCACGTACTTGAGCAGGAAGCCACCCTCGGCGTCGTCGCGACTGAAGCCGAACGTCATCTGGGTCAGGTCGTTCGTGCCGAAGCTGAAGAAGTCGGCCTCGCGGGCGATCTCGTCAGCGGTGAGGGCGCCGCGCGGCACCTCGATCATCGTCCCGAACCTGTACTCGACGTGGACGCCGGCCTTCGCCTCGACAGTCTTCGCCTCCGCCTCAAGGAGCTCCCGGGTCCGGGCGAGCTCGTTCACGTGCCCGACGAGCGGGATCATGATCTTCGCGATCGGGTGGCCGCCGGCCTTCGTCCGGGCGATCTCGGCGTTCAGGATGGCCCGCGTCTGGACCTTCACGAAGTCCGGGATCATCAGGCCCAGGCGACAGCCGCGGAGCCCGAGCATCGGGTTCTGCTCGTGCATCGACTTGATCGTGGCGAGAAGCTCGCGATCCTCGTCCGTGGCGGCGTCACCGGCCTTCGTGACCTTGACCAGCTGCTCCTCCAGGTTCGGAAGGAACTCGTGGAGTGGCGGGTCGATGAGGCGGATGACGACGGGCAGGCCGTCCATCGCCTCGAAGATGCCCTCGAAGTCGCCCTGCTGGAGGACCTCCAGCTCCCCCATCGCGGCGTCGAACGTCGCCACGACCTCCAGCTCGTCGGCGGTCAGCGTCTCGCCCGAGGCGAGCTTCGCCTTCGCCCTGGTGGCCCGGTTTGCGACGAGGATCGCGCCGCGCACGATCTCCAGGCGCTCGCCCTCGCGGAACATGTGCTCCGTCCGGCAGAGACCGATCCCCTGGGCGCCGTACCGGCGGGCCTGCGCGGCCTCCTCCGGCTTGTCGGCGTTGGTCCAGACCTCCATGCGCCGGAGCTCATCTGCCCAACCGAGGATCGCCTGAAGCTCGGGCTGGTCCTCGAACCGGGCGGAGACCGTGGGGAGAGCGCCGAGGAACAGGTCCCCGGTCGTGCCGTCGAGGCTCACCCAGTCGCCCTCGGACACCTCGACGCCAGTCGTCGCGGAGCGGGCGGACTTCGTCCGGTAGTCGACGAGGAGATCCGCGCAGCCGGCGACGCACGGCTTGCCGATCTGGCGCGCGACGACCGCGGCGTGTGACGTCGCCCCACCGCGGGCGGTGATGATCCCCTCGGCAACGGCCATCCCGTGGAAGTCGTCCGGCGAGGTCTCGACCCGGACGAGGACGACCTTCTCGCCGCGGGCAACCCAGGCGACCGCGTCGTCGGCGTCGAAAACAGCGCGGCCCACGGCCGCACCCGGCGACGCGTTCAGGCCCTTCACGATCTGCGAAGCGGTTGCCCTGGCCTTCGGGTCGAACTGGTCGCGGAGGAGTTGATCCACCATCGCCGGGTCGATTCGACCGATCGCCTCGGCCTTCGTGATGATCCCCTCTTCGACCATATCGACGGCGATCCGCACGGCGGCCGCGGCGGTCCGCTTGGCGGAGCGCGTCTGGAGCATGTAGAGCTTGCCGCGCTCGATCGTGAACTCGAGGTCCTGGACGTCGCGGTAGTGACGCTCGAGACGCTCGCCGATGCGCTGGAACTCAGCGTAGGCCTCGGGCATCTCGTCGGCCAGGTGGGAGATCCTGGCCGGGGTCCGGATGCCGGCCACGACGTCCTCGCCCTGGGCGTTGACGAGGTACTCGCCGAACAGGACCCTCTCACCGGTGTTCGGGTCGCGGGTGAATGCGACGCCGGTGCCGGAGTCGTTGCCCATGTTCCCGAAGACCATCGTCACGACGTTGACGGCCGTGCCCAGGTCGTGGGCGATCTTCTGGTTCTCACGGTAGTCGCGGGCACGCTTGCCGAACCAGCTGGCGAAGACGGCCTTGATCGCCAGGTCGAGCTGCTCGTTCGGGTCCTCGGGGAAGCCTCGCCCGGCGACCTCGCGAACGATCGCCTTGAATTCGCCGGCGAGCTCCCGGAGATCCCCCGCCTCCAGGTCCGTATCCAGCTTCGCGCCGCGGGCGTGCTTCCTGGCCTCGAGGGCGTGGTCGAAGCGCTCGCCCGGGACGTCCATGACGATCCGCCCGAACATCTGGATGAACCGGCGGTAGGCGTCCCAGCCGAACCGCTCGTTGCCCGTCAGCGCGACGAGACCCTGCAGGGTGGCCTCGTTGAGCCCCAGGTTCAGGACCGTGTCCATCATGCCGGGCATCGAGAACCTGGCGCCGGAGCGGACCGAGACGAGAAGCGGGTTCGAGGGGTCGCCGAAGCCCTTGCCCGTCTGGGCTTCCACGGTGCGCATCGCCTCGAGCACATCTTCCCAGAGGCCGTCGGGCAGGCGCTCCCCGGCAGCGAAGTAGTCGTTACAGGCTTCTGTGGTGATGGTGAAGCCGGGCGGGACCGGGAGGCCCGCGTTCGTCATCTCGGCGAGCCCTGCCCCCTTTCCGCCGAGGAGGTCGCGCATCGTCGCGTCGCCCTCCGCGCCACCGCCGCCCCAGCTGTAGATGTAGCGCTTGGCGGCACGGTGGGCGCGCTCGGTCCGGGCGGCGGTGGCCATGGCAGATGGGCTCCTTCGGGTGGCGGGGCGCAGGGCGGCGGGGCGGCCGCGGTGATCGATCGGTATCTGGCGGATTGTACCGTCGCCGGCCCGGATGGCCGACGATTGCGGCCGGGAGCCATTCCGGTCTCTTCTGCGTGGCAACGCGGCCGGGCAGCATCGGCTTTGGGCCGGTGGGCCGGCCCGGGCCTCTACAATCCGGACGATCAGCCCCACACGGAGCCACCGCAACCCCGATGACGCATCACGTCGAGGACACGCGGGTCATCGAACCCGCGGCGTCCATCTACAACGCGACCCTCGTCCGGCGCGAGGACCAGACCGACGACCTCGCCTCCTTCTGGGTGAAGCTGGACGGGGAGCCCGTCCATTTCGAGCCCGGCCAGTACCTGACGATCGGGGTCATCGTGGACGGGAAGCTGCTCCAGCGGCCGTATTCGGTCGCCTCGGCGCCGCAGGCAAGTGGCACGGACGGCTACGAGTTCTACGTCCGCCTCGTCCCCGTCATCCGCTTCACGACCGCGCTGTGGCGCCTGCCCATCGGACACCAGATGCGGATGATCGGCCCCAAGGGCCGGTTTCTCCTGGACCCGGGCGACGACCGGACGCACCTGTACGTCTCCACGGGCACGGGGATCGCGCCGTTCATCAGCATGATCCGGGACACCATGGCCCGGGGCGATGAGCGGAAGACGGTCGTCCTCCACGGTTGCTCGTTCGTGGATGAGCTCGGCTACCGGGAGTACCTCGAGGGGCTCGAGCAGGACGGCGCCTATCCCCTCACCTACGTCCCGACCATCTCCCGCCCGAACGATCCGCGGAACGACGGCTGGACCGGTCGGCGCGGCCGAGCCGAGCATGTGGTCGCCGACGTGTGCGAGGACCTCGGGCTCAGGCCGGAGCGGACCGTCGTCTACATCTGCGGCAATCCGGACATGATCCTCAACGTCGAGCACGAGCTCATGCACCGCGGCTTTCCGGAGTTCCACGTCAAGAAGGAGCTCTACTGGCCGAAAGGCAAGGACGCCGCTCTCAAGGCCGGCTGACAGCGGTTCCGCGACCCGCCACCCACGGCATTCGGCGTGCCGGGACGTGACGTTTGGCCCCCACCAACCGTGCGATCCGGCGCTGTGGCGCGGACCCGCACTCCGGCGACGATCCAGACGAGGAATTCCTACCACGGCGGTCCCTGAATGCATCGCATCGTCCAGAACGAGCGCCTCTCGCCGAACGTCACCCGGCTCGTCGTGGAGGCCCCACGGATCGCACAGATCCGGCAGCCCGGCCAGTTCGTCATCGTCCACCTCGGCCGCGGCGCGGAGCGGATCCCGCTGACGATCGCGGACGCCGATCCCGCCGCGGGCACGATCACGCTCGTCATCCAGGCCATCGGGAAGAGCACGAGCGACCTGGTCGAGCTCCAGCCCGGCGATACGATCGCCGATATCGCCGGGCCCCTCGGCCGGCCGACCGAGCTTCCCGAGCGTGGCCACGCCGTGTGTGTCGGTGGCGGTGTGGGAACGGCGGTCATCCTCCCAATCGCCCAGGAGCTCCATCGTCGCGGTGTCGCGGTCACGAGCATCATCGGCGGCCGCTCCCGGGAGTGGGTGATCCTGGAGCCGGAGCTCGCGGCCTGCGGGACGGTGGTCGCCTGCACGGATGACGGCAGCTACGGTCGGCCCGGATTCGTCACTCAGGCCCTCGCGGACGTGCTCGCCGTCGGCCGCGTCGACGAAGTCTTCGCCGTCGGGCCCGTCCCCATGATGCGGGCCGTCGCGGAGATGACCCGGCCACTCGGTACCCAGACGACCGTCTCGCTCAACCCGGTGATGGTCGATGGCACGGGGATGTGCGGCGGCTGTCGCGTGACCATCGACGGCGAGACCCGCTACGCGTGCGTCGACGGCCCGGAGTTCGACGGCCATCAGGTCGACTTCCGGGAGCTCGCCGACCGCCTGACCACGTACCGTCCGTTCGAGCAGGCGGCCCTGGAGCGCCGCGCCTGCAAGGTCGGGCTCCGAACGACGCCGAAGACCGATGGCCGAGCCGAGAGCGTGGTGCCAACCGAGGGAGTCAGCGCATGACCGAGCCGCGTCCCGTCCCGCCGGCAGAGCCCGCCGCCGGAGCGTCCCCCCCGCCGGCAGAGCCCGCCGGCGAGCGCCCCTCCCTGACCCAGAAGCAACGGATGGCGATCGGCCGAGTCGCCATGCCCGAGCAGGACGCGATCGTGCGGGCCACGAACTTCCGCGAGGTGAACCTGGGCCTGACCTACCAGCTCGCGATGCTTGAGGCGGAGCGGTGCCTCATGTGCCCGAAGCCGTACTGCGTCGACGGCTGCCCGGTTCGCGTCAACATCCCACGCTTCATCCGGCTCCTCCGGGAAGGCGACCTGCCCGGCGCCGCCGAATCGCTCCTCGACGACAACGCGCTCCCTTGTGTCACCGGCCGGGTCTGCCCGCAGGAGACCCAGTGCGAGGGCGTCTGCCTCCGGGCCAAGACGGGCAAGCCCGTCGCGATCGGCAGCCTGGAGCGCTTCGTCGCCGACTGGGCCCAGGCGAACCCGGAGGCGTTGCCGGCCCGCAGCGCCACGCCGAGCAGCCGGCGGGTGGCGATCGTGGGATCCGGGCCGGCCGGCCTGACCGCAGCCGGTGAGCTCGCCAAGCGCGGCCACGACGTCACGATCTTCGAGGCCTTCCACGCCCCCGGCGGCGTCCTCATCTACGGCATCCCGGAGTTCCGCCTGCCCAAGGACATCGTCCAGGCGGAGGTGGACCGGCTGGTCGCCGACGGCGTGAAGATCGAGGCCAACGCGATCATCGGCAAGACGTTCACGCTGCCCGAGCTGCGCGAGCGCTTCGACGCGATCTTCGTCGCCGTCGGAGCGGGGCTGCCGGTCTTCATGAACGTGCCGGGCGAGAACCACAAGGGCGTCTACTCGGCCAACGAGTACCTGACCCGGGTGAATCTCATGGGCGCCTGGCAGGAGGCCTCCGATACGCCCGTCCTGCACGGCCAGCGGGTCGTCGTCGTGGGCGGCGGAAACGTCGCGATGGACGCCGTCCGGACGGCGCGACGGCTCGGCGCGGCCGAAGCGACGATCGTCTACCGGCGCTCGCACGATGAGCTTCCGGCGCGCGCGGAGGAGGTCCATCACGCTGAGCAGGAGGGCGTCCGGTTCGAGTATCTGGCCGCACCGGTCGAGGTCCTGGGCGACGAGGAGCGCTGGGTCACCGGGCTCCGCTGCCAGCGGATGGCGCTCGGCGAGCCGGACGCTTCTGGCCGCCGCCGGCCCGAGCCGGTCGAGGACTCCGAGTTCGATGTCCCGTGCGACATGGTCGTCGTGGCGATCGGCACGCGGTCCAACCCCCTGCTCACCGCCACGGCCCCGGAGCTCGAGGTCAACCCGTGGGGCTACATCGTCACCGACGCGCACGGGATGACGTCGATGCCCGGCGTGTTCGCCGGCGGCGACATCGTTCGCGGCGCCGCCACGGTCATCCTCGCGATGGGCGACGGCAAGCGGGCGGCGGCCTCGATCGACACCTGGCTGCGGGGCGAGTGGCCGCCGACGCCCGAGGAGCCGACTGCGGCGGGCGCGGCACGCGAACGACCGGCGAGGGCGACCGCCCCCGCCTGACCTGCCATCAGCCCCGCGCCGCCTCCAGGCGATCGAGGATCGCCCGCTTCACGCCCTCGACCGGGATCCGCTCCTGGGTCATCGTGTCGCGGTCGCGGACCGTGACCGCCAGGTCCTCGAGCGAGTCGACGTCCACCGTCACGCACCACGGGGTCCCGATCTCGTCCTGGCGTCGGTAGAGCTTGCCGATCGCCGCCGTGTCGTCGTACACGGCCATCAGGTCGCGCTTCAGATCGGCCAGGATCCGGTGGCAGAGCTCCACGATCTCGGGCCGCTTCTTGAGCAGCGGCAGGACCGCGACCTTATACGGCGCCAGCTCGGGATGAAGCGCCAGCGAGACCCGCAGCTCGCCGCGGACCTCCTCCTCACGGTAGGCATCGATGAGAAACGTGAATGCCGCCCGGTCGGCGCCGGCCGCCGCCTCCACGACCCACGGGATGAAACGCTCCTCGGTCGCCGGGTCGAAGTACTCGAGGTTCTCCCCGGAGGCCTCGGCGTGGCGCGAGAGATCGAAGTCGCCGCGGTTGTGGACGCCCTCCAGCTCCTTCCAGCCGAACGGGAACCGGTACTCGACGTCGACCGCCTTCTTGGCGTAGTGGGCGAGCTCGTCCGGCGCATGTTCGCGGAGGCGCAGCCGCTCGGGCGCGACACCGTACGCCTCGTACCACGCCTTCCGGCGCGGAAGCCACTCTTCGAAGGCGGCGGCGGCCATGTCGCCCGGGCGGACGAAATACTGCATCTCCATCTGCTCGAACTCGCGCATCCGGAAGACGAAGTTGCCGGGGCTGATCTCGTTCCGGAAGCTCTTTCCGATCTGGGCGATCCCGAACGGGATCTTCTTCCGGCTCGACTGCTGGACGTTCTTGAAGTTGACGTAGCTGCCCTGGGCCGTCTCGGGCCGGAAGTAGACGATCGAGGCGTCGTCCTGAACCGGCCCCATGTACGTCTGGAACATGAGGTTGAACCGGCGTGGTGCCGAGAGCGGTCCGCCGTCGTTCGGGCAGACGAGCTCGAACCGCTCGACGACCGTCGGGTCGGCCAGATCGGCAACACTCAGGCCCTCGGCGCCCGGCAGCTCGTCGAGGCGGTAGCGGCGCCGGCAGGTGGCGCACTCGACCAGCGGGTCGCTGAACGAGCCGACGTGGCCGGACGTCACCCAGACCTGGGGATGCATGAGGATCCCGGCATCGAGGCCCACGATGTCGTCGCGCTCCTGGACCATCGCCCGCCACCAGGCCCGCTTGACATTGTTCTTCAGCTCCACGCCGAGCGGGCCGTAGTCCCAGACGGCGTTGATCCCACCGTAGATCTCGGAGCTCGGGAAGACGAACCCGCGCCGCTTGGACAGGCTGACGATCGTGTCGAGGTCCGGCACGGCGGCCTCGACGTCGTGCGGGTGTCTGGCGAGAGAGTCGGTCACGTGCGCTCCTCGGGACGGCCGTCCGTGGCAGGAACGGCCGCGGTTCGGGATCTCGGCCGTCGGATGCTAGCAGACGTGCGACCCGCCAAAGGAACAGCGTCCAAACAGGCCGCGGGGACGTGGGCCGGGGTCGTCCGCAGCCGCTCTCCCAGGCATCACGTTCGCGTCTCGCTTCGGGCGCGTTCGCCGGCGCGGACTTCGTCCAGGAAGGCCAGCGATTTCGGTGACCTGTCCAGCGTGTAGGCGAGGAACGCCCGCATCGCGCCCTCGACCTCCATCTCGACCTCCGGGCGAACGCGGAGCGCCGCGAGCGCCTCGACGTCCATCCGCTGGTACGCCTTCAGGAGCTTCAGGGCCTCGAGCGACAGCCCGGCGATCCCGTTCGGTGGCCCAGGGCAGCGCTCGCACAGGACGCCGCCGAGCAGCGGCACCCAGCGGTAGCGTTCGTCCACCTCGAGCAGGCGGCCGCACTCGACGCAGCGGTCGACCTCCGGCCGGATACCGAGCTCCTGGGCGAGGTGCATCTCGAACCAGCGCGCGACCCGACCGGGCGCCATCCCGGCATCGAGGAGCTCGTAGCCGCGCTTCAGGAGCACGTACACCGACTCCGTGGCGTGGCGCTCCTCCTGCGTCCGGTCCGCCAGCTCGGCCATGTACGACGCCGTGCCGAACGAGACGAGGTCGTCGCGAAGCCGCAGCCACGGGTGGATCACCTCAACCTGGGTGACGACATCGAAGGTGCGCCCATGGGCCAGCGCGAGCCGCAGCTCGGCGAACGGCTCCAGGCTGCCGCCGACCCGTGAGGTCGGCCGCCGGATCCCCTTGGCGATCGCCCTGACCTTTCCCGACCCCGGCGTCAGGAGGGTGAGGATCCTGTCCGCCTCGCCGTAGTCGAACCGCGACAGGACGATGGCATCCGTGGCGTAGCGGTGGGGTGCGGGCACGATCCGGACGGTAGCACCACCGCGGCCGGCAGACCCGATCAACGCGGCAACCGTGCCGGCGCCGCCGAGCGTGACCCCGCAACAGGCTACCGCCGCCGCGCACGTTTGCTCCGGCCCGGCTACACTCCCCGCGAGATGTCGACCGCTGCCCACGTGCTCGATCTCGGCGCGCTCATCGCGGACACCGAGGAGGAGATCCTCCGCCTCGTCCAGGATCGCGATCCGTCCACCGCGGGCGTCTATGAGCAGTGCCGCTACCACCTGGGCCTCGACGGCACGGACGGTGTCTCGGGCAAGCGGATGCGGCCGCTCCTGGGCCTCCTCGCCTACGCCTCGATTACCGGTGATCACCGTGCCGCCCTGCCCGGGGCCGCCGCGGTCGAGCTCGGCCACAATTTCAGCCTCGTCCACGACGACATCGAGGACGGCGACCGCGAGCGTCGCCACCGCCCCACCCTCTGGAGCCTCCACGGCATCCCCCAGGCGATCAACACCGGCGACATGCTGTTCAGCCTCAGTCGGGTCGCCCTCCATCGCCTGACCGACCTCGGCTTCAGCGATCGCAAGGTTCTCCGGCTGATGCGGCTGTACGACGAGACCTGCGTCGCCCTGTGCGAGGGCCAGTACATCGACATCGCGACCAGTGAGGCCGACGCGCTGATGTCGGTCGAGACCTATTTCGACATGATCGGACGGAAGACCGCGGCCCTGATCGCCGCCTCGATCGAGGCCGGCGCGCTCCTCGCGACCGACGACGAGAACGTCATCGCCAGCTACCGGGCCTTCGGCTGGGATCTCGGGATCGCGTTCCAGCTCAACGACGACCTGCTCGGGATCTGGGGCGCCGAGCAGGCCACCGGCAAGGAGCCGACCGACGTCGCCCGTCGCAAGAAGACGCTGCCCGTGATCTACGCCTTCGAGCACGCCGGGCCGGAGGATCGCGAGCGGCTGCGTATGCTCTACGCCGACCACGTCCCGACCGCCGAGGTCGTGGCCGAGATCGTGACGATCCTGGAGCGCACCGGAGCCGAGGACTACACGCGCTCCCAGGCTCGGCGCCACCGCGACCGGGCCCTGGCCAACCTCGACGCGGCCGGCGTCGTCCTGCCGGAGGCACGGGCGCGGCTCGAGGAGATCATCGTCCGGGTCATCGCGGCCTGAGGCCGCTGACGGCAAACAGCTGACCGAATGGATTGCGGTCCTCGCCCTGAGTCCTCTGACGACTCATCTGCCGTTCGGCCGCTCGCGCTGGCGGGCCGTTCGACCGCTCGCGCTGGCGGGCAAGAACGGGAAGACATCCTCACCTGAGTCGTCTGCCGACTCATCTGCCGTTCGACCAAGCGTGACCCGCAGCTCGATCTGACGTCGCGAACAGCATGCGTGGTGCCAGCGCTGGAATGCGGCGATGAGCTCGCGGGGTCCCGGTAGATCAGCTCGTCGAGGACCTCGTTGACGAGGGCTCGCTCGTGCCGGGGGCGATGGACGCGCAGGCCCGCGACGGCGCGGGTCGCCAGGTCGCGGCGTCCTCGGCCGGCTACCGGTCGATGTCGGCGGAGGCCTCGACCTCGCCCCGTGGGCGTCGCACCACGAGGACCTTGCCGACTCTCCGGCCGTCGGTCGTCTCGACCGTGAGCGTGAGGGTGTCCACCGCGATGGTGTCACCCGGCGCGGGCACACCGCCGACGCGATGGTAGACGAGCCCGCCGATGGTGTCGTACTCCTCCTCGTCCTCGAGGTCCAGCTCGATGTCGAAGAGCTCGCGCAGCTCGTCGACGTCGGCCCGGCCGTCGATCCGCACCTGGTCGTCCGACAGGCGGACGACCATCGGTTCCTCGACGTCGTACTCATCCTGGATCTCGCCGACGATCTCCTCGAGGAGGTCCTCGATGGTCACGATCCCGGCCGTGCCACCGTACTCATCGAGGACGATGGCGATGTGTACCTTCCGGCGCTGAAGCTCGTGGAGGAGGTCGTCGATCGTCATCGATTCGGGCACGAGCACGGGCGGACGGAGGAGCGTCCGGAGGGCCGGACGCGGCGCAGCGTCCGACTTCAGGTAGGGCAGCAGGTCCTTTGCGTAGAGAATGCCGACGACCTCGTCGATCGAATCTTCATAGGCGGGGATCCGCGAGTGACCCTCCTCGATGACGATGTCGATCGCCTGCTCGAACGACGCATCCGCCCGGATTCCGACGATCGAGACGCGAGGGACCATGACTTCGTGGACGCGGCGCTCCCCGAGCTCGATGACCGCATTGATCATCTGCTCCTCTTCGGCCTCGAGGACGCCCTGCTCCCCACCGCGCTCCACGATCAGCTTCAGCTCCTCCGCGCTGATCTGGGCCTCGCGGGAGACGTCTGCGCCAAGCGAGCGGGCGATCCAGTTGGTCAGCGCAGCGAGCACGTTGACCAACGGACCAAGCAGTCGACCGAGGAGATCCACGGGACTGGAGAGGACGAGGGCGAACCGCTCGGTATGGGCGAGCGCAAGGGACTTCGGCACCAGCTCGCCGAACACGATGGTGAACAGGGACAGGAGAACCGTCACCACGACCAGCGAGACGGCGGTCGCGTAGGAGTCCTCGACGCCGACCCCGCGGAGAAATCCGGCAAAAGCCTGGACGAGGCTCACGGCCGCGAACGCCGAGGCGAGGAATCCGACAAAGGTGATCGCGAGCTGGACGACCGCGAGGAAGCGTCCCGGGTCCTCCACGAGGCGTCGAACCCGGCGGGCTCCGCGCACGTCCTCGTCGACCATCTGCTCCACGCGGCTGCGCCGGATGGAGACGAGGGCGATCTCGGCAGCGACGAAGATCCCGTTGAGAAGGACGAGTCCGACGATGATGAGGAGCTCGAGGAGGGTCTGGTTCATCGGTCTCCGGTGCCGCCCGGCCCGGTGTCTGTCGCCGACCGGGAGACGCCGCCGTCATTCGGCTCCACGGGGCGGGCACGCGGCTCCCGGACGCGAGCCGGGACGCCGACGGCCAGTCTGCCGGGCGGCACGTCCTTCGTGACGACGGCCCCCGCGCCGGTCCTCGCCCCGTCGCCGATCTCGACCGGGGCGACGAGCATCGTGTCAACCCCAAGAAAGGCCTCCCGGCCAATCGTCGTCCGATGCTTCGTCCGGCCGTCCCAGTTCGCGGTGATCGTGCCCGCGCCGACGTTCGTCCGCTCGCCGAGCTCGGCGTCGCCCAGGTAGCTCACGTGGTGCTGCTTCACGCCCGGGCCGAGGCGCGTGTTCTTGAGCTCGGCGAAGTTGCCGATCTCGGCGCCCCGCCCGACGTGCGATCCCGGCCGGAGGTGGCTGAACGGCCCGATCGAGACCCCGTCCTCGATCGTCGACCGCTCGACGACGCTCGCCCAGACGGTGCAGGCACGCCCGATCGAGGAATCGACGATCGTCGTGTCCGGACCGATCGTGCTGCCCTCGGCGATCGAGGTGGCGCCCTTGAGGATGACGTTCGGCTCGAGGGTGACGTCCGGATCGAGCGCCACGGCCCAGTCGAGGTAGACCGTCGATGGGTCGCGCATGGTCACGCCGGCACGCATGTGCGCCTCGTTGCACCGAA
Source organism: Anaerolinea sp. (assembly GCA_013822395.1). Classification (GTDB taxonomy): domain Bacteria; phylum Chloroflexota; class Limnocylindria; order Limnocylindrales; family CSP1-4; genus UBA5189. The sequence continues at coordinate 56,231 of PNKK01000007.1, forward strand.
CGCGGAGCGTCCACTCGGCCTGCGCCAGCTGGGCCCGATCGTTGATGCCGTCGAACGTTCCGTCGTCATCGAACCCGACCGCGCTCACGATCCGACCGTCCTCCCGCGCGAGACGGATAAGCTCGGTCAGGTACAGCTCGCCGGTCGTCGCGGACGGGGCGACGGACCCGATGCGCCGCCGGAGCCAGGCGGCATCGAACGCATAGCAGCCGGCGTTGATCTCGTTCGATTCGAGCTCATCCGCCGAGGCATCCTTCTCCTCAACGATTCGCTCGACGGTTCCGAACTCACTCCGAACCACCCGGCCAAGTGAGCCGGGCACCGCGGCGAAGACGCTCGCCAGCGCGATCGCGGCGTCATCCAGCCGGCGCTGCTCGAGGATCGACTGGAGGTGCGACGCGAGGACGAGCGGCACGTCGCCGGACAGGACGAGGACCTCGTCGATGTCGTCGGGGACGTCAGCGAGCCCCGCGCGAACGGCGTCGGCCGTGCCGCGCGGCTCATCCTGGAGGGCGAAGCGGATGTCGGGACCCAGCCCGGCGTCGCGGACCGCGGCCACGGCCGGCGAGTAGACGACGACCGGCGGCGCGCCCGGGACGTCGAGTGCCACTTCGGCCCACGCGTCGAGCACGTAGGCGAGCATCGGCCGCCCGCACAACGGGTGGAGGACCTTGGGGGTTCGGGATCTCATCCGCGTCCCGAGACCCGCTGCCAGAATGATGGCGGCGGTTCGCCCGGTCGGCGCGGGTCGTGATGGGGTCATGCAGGTGGCGACAGGGTATGGGCGGGGCGTCGGGGGTGTCAATCGAGACGACCCGGGACGACCCTGGACGGGTCCCGATCCAGGGCAACGAGCTGGTACGTGGTGGGATAGAGCGCGACGACATGGGCGATCGACCGGCGTGATCCACGCCGATCTGTGCTGGTCGTGGATCTGCGCCACGGACCCTCCGTCCACTTCGTCGCTGGCGCAGCGCTGCTCGGCGCTACGTCACGAGAGAGGTCACGCGCACGCCGAGGCGATCGTAGGTCTCGCGGGCCCGCTGATCGAGTGTCAGCAAGGTCGCGCCAACGGCGCGCACCGTCTGCCCGATGAGACCGTCGTACGAGGCGCCGCCCACGATCCCCAGCTGAGCCAGCTCACCGAGGAGATCGATCACGGTCGTGGCGTCGACCTGGAGCGTTCGATCGCCGAAGGTGCTCGCCAGGAACTCGTGGACCAGGCCGGGCGAGGCGCGGTAGGGGTTCGGGAGGCGAGTCAGCACCGAATAGGCCTCGGCGGCGGCGTGTGCGGGAAGATGTGGCCGTTCCGCCATCGCCAGGCGCGCCGTTTCATGGTGCTCGTGCCATGAGCTGAAGGCGGCGACGATGACACTACTGTCGACCGCGTTCATCGTCGGATACGCTCCAGTGTCTCGCGAACGAGGTCCTGCCTGAGCGGCGGGAGCGGCACATCCGTGACGGCGACCTTGACACCGCCCCGCTCCTCCAGACGCATCGGAGTGGGTGGGACGTCGATCTCGAGGTGGCCATCCCGTGCCATGACCTCGAGCACCTGGCCGCCGTAGAGCGCGAGCTCCTCGCGGAGGGCCTTCGGTACGACGATCCGCCCGGCGCTGTCGATGGTGGTTCTCATGGCGTGATCATAACCATGGTGCGTGCCACTCAGAATACCAGCCGCCCTCGAGTCCTGACGGCGTCGCTCGAACGGCGCTCGAATCTGCAAGTGCGCGTCCTCTCGACCGTCAACATCGTCGCCCCTCGTCGAGGCGAACGGACCTGGCTGGCAGTCCGTGCCCAAGCCGTCGGCCCTCTGAACGCGCCACGCTGCCGGCGACGGCGAGCAGCTGGGCAGGCGGCTCCACCGGCCGGGCCGGTGAGGAACAGGCAGCGATGAGGGAGCGCGCTGACGACACACCGAAGCCAGGTCGAAGGATCCCTCGTGCCAGCATGGATGAGTCTCAGCCGCGTCGCCGGGCGACGGCGTCGATCTCGACGAGGCCGCCCTTCGGCAGTGCCCCCACTGCGAACGTGGACCGCGCCGGCGGCGGGTCCGCCATGAACTGAGCGTAGACGCCGTTTACCGCCGCGAAGTCCGCGATGCTGGCCAGGTAGACCGTCGTCTTCACGACGTCACCCCACGAGCAGCCGGCCGCGTCGAGGACGGCCGCGAGATTCCGGAGCGCACGCTCGGCCTGCGCCTCGACGCCCTCGGCCAGCTCGCCGGTCGCCGGGTCGAGCCCGAGCTGGCCGGAGCAGAAGACGAGGTCGCCGCTCGCGATGCCCTGGCTGTACGGCCCGATGGCCGCGGGAGCACCCGATGTCGAGACCGCCTGGCGGGTCATGTCCGTCCCTCCGTTCCATGCGTCGTGCGTGCGTTCGTGGACTCGTCCGGCAAGGTGCCGGCGATCGAGGTGGCGATGATGGTCGGTGGTGCGTCTCCGGGCGGGACGATCGAACCGTCGACGACGCCGTCCCGGACCTCGGCGGCAGCCGCCTCCGCCGCGCTGGCCGAAGGATAGAGGACCCACAGGGTGGGCCCGGAGCCGGACAGGCCGACCGGGCGGCCGAGGCGCCGGATGAGGCCGCGGCGCAGGGTCAGGAGGCCCTCGACCACGGTGCCGGCGGCGGCGGCGAGGTCGTTGGCGCTCGCGAGGACGCCCGCTCGCGCGACGAGACTCGAGGCGGAGAGGCCGGCCCGGAGCTCCAGCGCGAGGTGCTCGGAGGTCAGGCGGGTGGACCGCGGGTCGGCCGGTGCGCCGCCGCCGGCATCGAAGGCGGCGAAGACCGTCGGGGTGGAGGCGGGCACGGCCGGCGTCACGAGGAGGATTCCGGGCGCGGCACCCCGGATCGGCGGGAGGGGTGTCACCCGCTCGCCGCGACCCTCGACGAGGGCGGGGCCGCCCGCCAGGAAGAACGGGACGTCCGAGCCGACCCGAGCGGCAACCGTCAGCCGGAGGGCTGCCGTCCCGTGATCGAGGACCGCGTGGCCCGGGTCGAGCACGCCCCAGGCCTCGAGCGCGCCGTCGATCGCCGCAGCGGCATCGCTGCTCCCGCCGGCCAGTCCGGCGGCGATGGGAATGTGCTTCTCCAGGCGCGCCGCGAGCGGGAAGGTCTCCACGGCACGGCCCACCGCCGCGCGCGTCGCAGCGAAGGCTCGGAGCACGAGGTTGTCCTCGGCCGGCCCGGTGTCTGGGCCCTCGACCCGAAGGGTGTCGTGGGACGTGGTCGCCGGTGCGACGCTCAGCCGGTCGGCGAGCGCGAGCGGCACCATGACCGAGTGAATCTCGTGGTAGCCGTCCAGCCGGCGACCGAGGACCGCGAGCGTCAGGTTCAGCTTCGCCGGCGCGAGGCGGACCACCGGCGGAAGCCGTCCGGCGACAGCCACGGAACGCCCCGGATCAACCACCGGTGCGCAGCCCGTCCAGCGCGGACCGGAGCGCCAGCCACTCGCCGACGGACAGGGTCTGAGGCCGCCGGTCACGGTCGATCCCGGCTGCGGCGAGCGCAGCGTCGACCCGGACGGCAGGAAGCCCGAGCTGCCGGACGAGGACGTTGTGGAGCATCTTCCGCCGTTCGCGGAAGCCGGCCTGGACGAGCGCCCAGAGCTCGTCGTCGGCGGCCACCGCCGCGGGATCGTCCGTCCCGGCGAGCGACCCGGGACGGTGGGGCTCGACGATGATGACCGCCGAATCCACGGCCGGGGCGGGCTCGAACGCCGCCGCGGGAACGCGCCGGGCGATCCGCACCCGGGCGTGATACTGGACGAACACGGACAGGTAGCTCATCCGGCCAGGCGGCGCGGCGAGCCGCTCCGCCACCTCCCACTGGACCATCAGGACCATCCGCTCCGGCCGTGGGCCGCGATCCAGGAGCCGATGAAGGATGGGGCTCGTGATGTGGTACGGCAGGTTCGCCACGACCTGATACGGCGGCGGGACGAGGCCCGGGAGATCCTGATCCAGGGCGTCGCCCTCGATGAGTCGGAGCTCGCCTGGACCGGGCGTCCTGCTCGCACCGTCGATCACGACGCCCTCGAAACGATCCCGGAGGAGCGCCGCGAGCCGCCGGTCCAGCTCCACCGCGGTCACGGCCGCACCGGCGGCAAGGAGCGCCGCGGTCAGGATCCCGAGCCCGGGCCCGATCTCGAGGATGCGATCACCGGGCGACGCGCCCGCCTCGACGAGGATCGCCTCGAGGACGTCCGGGTCGGCGAGGAAGTTCTGGGAGAGCGAGTGACGTGTGCGCAGGCCCTCGTCGCGGAGAAGACGACGGATCGCCAGTGGGTCAAGCCGGTCGAGCGCGGACCGGTCGAGCGCCGACGGGTTGCCGGCGCTCGCCACCTCACCCTGGCCCGCGGGAGCGGTCACTGCGACGCCAGCGGCAGCGAGGGTCGCGCATCGAGGTCCAGGCCGGCCCGCTCCCCGGCCGCAAGCCGGCGGGCCGCCGCCGCGCCGATCATCGCTCCGTTGTCCGTGCACAGGCCAGGTCGTGGGATGATCACCGGCACGCCCAGCCCGGTCGCCTCCGCGAGGAGCCGGTCGCGGAGCACCGCGTTCGCGGCCACGCCTCCCCCGAGCACGATCGATCGTGCGCCCGTGGCCCGCGCGGCGCGGATCGTCTTCGCGACGAGGACATCGGTGACCGAATCCTGGAAGCCCCAGGCGAGCTCGGCGACGCGCGGCTCGGGAAGGTGCGCCTCGGGATCGCCCGCAATTCCCGCCTCCGCCCGCTCGGCGTCCACGATTCGCCGGGCGGCGGTCTTCAGGCCGGAGAAGCTGAAGTCGAAGCTGTCGCCGAGCCAGGCCCGGGGAAAGGCGGCGTCGTGGTTGACGGCCCCGGACGCCGCTCGCTGGATCTCCGGGCCGCCCGGATACCCGAGTCCCAGCAAGCGGCCCACCTTGTCGAACGCCTCGCCCGCCGCATCGTCCACGGTCTGCCCCAGGAGGCGGTACTCCAGGTGATCGTGCATCTCGACGAGGAAGGTGTGCCCGCCGGAGACTACGAGCGCGACGAGCGGGAAGAGCGGTTCGGAGACCTCGTCCTGCGCCGGGTCAAGAAGCCACGCCGCGTAGACGTGGCCCTCGAGGTGGTTGACGGCGACGAGCGGCTTGCCGTGGACCCAGGCGATCGTCTTCGCCGTGTTGATCCCCACCAGGAGCGAGCCGGCCAGCCCTGGTCCATGCGTCACCGCGACGGCATCGACATCGGCGACCGTCGCGCCTGCGTCGGCGAGGGCCTCGTCGAGGACCGGAAGGATCCAGCGAAGGTGCGCCCGGGCGGCGACCTCGGGCACGATCCCGCCGGTCGGGGCGTGCAGTGCGACCTGGCTGGCGACCACGTTCGCGTGGATCCGCCGGCCGCCCTCGACGAGGGCGATCCCGGTCTCGTCGCAGGACGACTCGATCGCGAGGATGAGCGGCCCGGTCATGGGAGCTCCCGCTTCGAGGTCTCCGGAGCCGGCACGCCGCCGTCGAGGTGAGCGTCGGCGACCTCGGCCGGTCCAATTGGAGCCGGCGCGGCGGCGAGCGCTGCCCGGAGCTCGGTCAGCCGCCTCCGCATCGCGGCGCCGGTCAGCGGCTCGGTCGTCATGATCAGCGCATCCTCGCCGTTGTCCGAGTAGTAGCGCGGCCGCAGCCCAACCGGCCGGAAGCCGTACTTCTCGTAGAGTCGGCGCGCCGGGACGTTGGACAGCCGGACCTCGAGGGTCGCCTCACGAGCGTGCCGCGCAATCGCAAGGTCGAGCAGCGCCAGCAGGAGGGTCTCCCCGACGCGCTGCCTGCGCCAGGCAGGATCGACGGCAAACGTCGTGACATGGGCTTCGTCGACCATGAGCCAGATGCCGCCGTACGCGATGACGTCGCCGTCGGACCGGACGACGAGGTACGAGGCGAGGCGATTCGTTTGGAGCTCGCTCCGATAGGCATCGTCCGGCCAGGGCACGCTGAAGCTCGCTTGCTCGATTCGGTGGACGGCCGGCAGGTCGTCCAGCGTCATCGGCTCGACACGGAGCCTCACCGGGGGCCGTGCGACCACGCGATCTCCCCGCTCGCCGCGCGGGATCCACGCGGGAGCGTCACGTACTCCGGAACGAGCCGCGCGACATCGTCGCCCGTGCCGGCGTGGAGCCGCCCGGCCCCCAGCTCAAGGAGCGCGGCCGCGAAGCCGGTGAGCGCCCCCTCGCCGCGGGCGACGGCGGCCTCCGGGGCACGATCCGCCAGGTCCACGGCGACGACGAGATCGACCGGCCCCAGCTCGGGCTCCGTGCCGCCCGGGAGGAGCCGGGCCGGCTGCGCGTCGCGAACCTCGACGCGGTCGTGCGGACCGGCCGGCAGGAGGAGGACGAGGTTGCCGGCGCTCTCCGGGTTCACGGTCGCGGCCGCCCGGAGCAGTGCGGCGCCCGTCCCGACGCCCGCGATCGGGACGCTCATCGCGTGGGCGAGCGCCTTGGCGGTGGCGATGCCCACCCGGAGGCCGGTGAACGCCCCCGGTCCCGTCCCGACGACGACGCCCACCAGGTCGGCTCGTGCGAGACCCGTCTCGGTGAGCAACCGCTCCACACCGAGCAGGAGCCGTTCGCCGTGGCGGTGCCCGGCAGGCCAATCGAGGGCGCGGACCTGGCGCCCGTCCGGCTCGCCCGCCGCGACGATGATCCGCGAGGTCGCGGTGTCGATGGCGAGAAGCCACGGGCGCCGGGCTGAAGTCGTCGTCATCGAGCTGCCGCCGGATCGTCGAGCTCTGCGGCCTCGGCCGCCCCGACGTACCGAGCGAGAGTGGCGCCCCCGGCTTCGACCCGGATGCCGCGCGGCGCGTCACCCGTGCCGGCGATCCGGACGTCCACCCGTGAGGCCGGGAGGGCGGCCCCGAGCCGCTCCGGCCACTCGACGAGCGTGACCCCGGCCGCTTGGCGCTCGTCCAGGAGCCCGGCCGCCCAGGCGTCGCTCGCGTCCGAGAGGCGGTAGAGGTCGAGGTGGAAGAGGGGGATCCGGCCCTCGTGCTCGGCCATGAGCACGAACGTCGGCGAGTTGACCGTCGAGGTGACGCCGAGCCCGCACCCGAACCCCTTCGCGAACGCCGTCTTGCCGGCGCCGAGCTCGCCCCACAGACAGACGAGGTCGCCGGGCGAGGCGACGCCGGCGAGCGCCGCGGCGAGCCGCTGCGTCGCCTCCAGGCTGGTGGTGGTCCGCTCGATCGAGAGCGGCGCCGCGGAGGTCATCGCCCCCGAGCGTAGCGGATGGTCCGCGGACCTGCCGGTCAGACGAAGCGTTCGAGATCCCCGAGCGGAACCGCGACCGGTGGTCGGCCGGCGAACCGCACGAGGCCCGCTTCGAGGACGACGCCGCCCGCGAAGCGACTCGGCCCGGCGAGTCCAACCCAGCGACCCTCCGCGCCCACAAGCGGTCCGGCCACGACTCGGACGATGTCCGGCTCGGGGGGTGGCAGCTCGGCGTCCGGGTCGTCGATGACGAGGCACGGCGGGTTGGCGACGATCGCGACGGCGCGCCCGGCAAGGTGCTCCAGGACCGCCATCACGGGCGATGCGATCGGGCGCCGCACGGCGCCGTCGAGAACGAAGATCGCGAACGGCGGCAGCCCGTGGACCGCCGCCTGGCCCCGCTTCTCCGAGGCGAGGACGTCGCGGCGCTCCTTCACGCCCAGAGCGGCCACAACGATCCCGCGAACGCCGACGGCTCGGGCGCGGGTGATCGCCTCGGCATCGATGTGCGCACCGACGACGAGGATCGCCCCGGCGCCACCGACGTCGATCTCGGATGCGCGGACCTCGCGGTCGCGTGGCGCGAGGACCTCGAGCCGCCCCGACGTCGGCCTGCCGAGGACCTCCCGGCCGAGGATGCCCTTGGCCGGCGAGTGCAGCCGAATTCCGATCCCGGGTCGCACCTCGCGGACGATGCCCGGAAACGGCGCCTCGAGCAGCTCATGGTGCTCACCGGTACCGATCCGCCACCGCCCACCGCTCCGGAAGAGCAGCTCGCCCCGGGCGGTCTCGACCGCCGCCCTCCGGCGGCCTGGAGGCGGCGCCCAGTAGGCACCCGGCTCGGCGGCCCCGGGCTCGATCCGCCCCGTGACGACCTCCGTCCGCGGGTCGCGAACCCGATCCGCGAGCGGTGCGCCCCGGACCACCGCCTCGCCGAGCGCGACGAGCGGGCGATCTCCCGGTCGAAGCGGGAACGTCGCCTCAACCGGCCCGACGAGGATGGGGCGGGCGCGGACGAGCTCCAGGCCTGTCGGCACCGAGTCGACCTCTGTGCTCGCTTGTCCGGCGGCGGCTCGTGCCGACTCGCGAGGCGTCCGGCTCACCGGTCGTCCCCGGGCCAGGCAAGCGCAGCCCACGCCGCGAGGAGAGCGCGTCGGCGGTCGCGTCGCTCCGGCAGCCGAAGGGGGATGTCGCGGAGGTCCACGAGGAGCCCCGCGAGGCCACCCGTGACCGGAACCGCGACACGGCGTGCCCGCCGCACCACCCGCGCTGTCCCTCGGAACTCGAACGTGGCGAGCGCCGGAACACCCGGCGCCAGGTCCAGAATCGCGAGCTCGCCGGCCGTGAGCTCGTGCCGGGTCGCCACGCCGTCGTGATCGAGCGTCAGCTGACCCACGTTTGCGTCCGTGCGGCGGGCGCCGAGGCCACCGGCGAGGACCACACTCCCGAGCGGGACGAGGAGATCGCCGGCGATGTCGGCGAGGAGCGCGCGCCGCTCCGCGGGGTCCTCGATCGTCCCGATCGGCCCGAGGAGGCGCGCCGGGTCCGTGGCGAGCTGCGTCGCGCCCGTCCGCCGGATCGTGTCCGCCACGGCGAGCGCGATCGCCCGAGCCGGCGCTGCAGCGAAGCACCCACCGGCGATGATCGTGAGATCCGGGGCCAGGAGGGCGGACAGGTCGGGCGTAACGGCGGCGACCCGGGCAAGTGCCGCTCTTCCCGCCGCGAGCCGGAGGCGCGCACCGTCGCCCGCCGGATCCGACCACGGAATCGCGCGGAGCTCGCGCAACCGGTCGCCCATCCGGTGCCGGTCGAGACTGCCGGTCGTCCACGCCAGGACCTGGTCCACGAGGGCGTCGTCCGGATCGGGCGGCACGAGCGCGCCTCGAGCCGTCATAACGGCGGCGCTCGTCGGGTCGTCACCTGCGGCGCCGGGTGCCGCCACCACCCGGGTCCCGCCGTCGTGGCCGACCTCGAGCAGCTCAATCCGGCGATCGAGGAGATCAGCGAGCGAGGTGGCAGACGCCCGCAGCGCGCGCCGGCCGTCGAGCGGATCGGCGAGGAGGCCGTCCAGGACGGACCGGAGCCCCTCGTCCGGAGGCTTTCGAGGGCCGATCGCGGGGGCCCCCAGGATCCGGTCCGGATCGCCGGCCGCATCGGTCCCGAATCCCTCCGTCCACGTCCGCCGGCCGCGAATCGAGCCGCCCAGGATCACCCGGAGCTCCGGCCGCCGGCGCGCCACGGCGGCCACCAGCCCCGCGAGGTCGTCGAGTGCGGCGCGCTCGTCGGGCCCCGGTGGATCTCCTGCCGCGACGAGGACGGCCGAGACGTCGGACCGGAGCGCCAGCTCGGACATCTCCCGCGGGTCGTGGGTCTCCGTCGAGGCGCCCTCGACCTGCCAGGCCGTCCGGGCGGCGACCGCCTCGAGGAGGGCGACCGACCGGCGCGACGCCCCGATGACGACGAGGTTCCTGGGCGGCGCACTCCGGCTCGCCAGCCGGGGCAGGGCGCCGAGGCCGGCCGGGCCGAGCCCGACGGCCTCGGCGAGCGGGGCGTCGGCGACCCGGATCCGGGATGCGAGAACAGCGAGAAGATCGTCCTCCTCGACGCCGGCCGGCGCGGCAAGGCTCCCGAGCAGGCGCCAGCGTTCGCCCGGGCGGCCGAGGAGCGCGACGGAGGTCGTGGCGGCGCCCGTGTCGACGACGGCGAGCGCGCTGAGAGCCCTGGTCACGACCCCATGCTACCGGCCGCGCGCGGGAGACGGTCCGGCGAAGCGGCTGGGCGCCCGGCGCGGCCGGACGGCGTGACGCTCACGCGTCCCAGGCGGTCTCCTCATCGAGCTCCTCGAGGCGCTCGATGAGCTGTTCGATGCCGTCGTCGTCGGCGAGGATCGCGGTTGCCTCGGCGAGGTCTCCTCCGAACAGGCTCCGCAGCACCGGGTCGAAGAAGAGCATCGCATTCGCGCCGAGCGGCCGGTACGGCCGGCTCGCGTGGAGGAAATGGACTGCCGGCGCCGTCAATCCCCGGAGCTGGATCTCGCGGGCGACCTGCTCGACCATCTCCTCGCGCTGCTCATCCGTGGGCTCGAAGCCCGAACCACCAGGCTCGCTCATCCCTCGCCTCCCGCAGCCGGCCCCGATCGCCTCGTCGTGACGGCTCCCGGTGGCGTCGCGAGGGCCCGCTCGAACGCCCGGTACGCCGCCGGTCCGCGGAGCGCGAAGACCACGTGCTCGATGGCCTCGCTCCGCCCGAGCTCGTCACGCACCACATCGACCGCGATCCGGGCCGCCTCGTCGAGGGGGAAGCCACCGACGCCCGTTCCAAGGGCCGGGAAGGCGATGCTCGTTGCACCGATCTCGCGAGCACGGGCCATCGCGCTTCGCACGGCGGCCTCGAGGACCGGGCCGGAGGTCCGGCGGTCGCGGTCGAGCGAGACCGCATGGATGACCGCCCTGGCGGCAAGGTTGCCGGGCTCGGTGACGACGGCGTCGCCGAGCCCGACGGGCCCCTGGCGGACCGCGGCGAGCTCGATCGCATCGCCGCCGGCGCGCTTCAACGCGCCACCGACCCCGGTCGACATCCAGAGCGTGGGGTTGGCGGGATTCACGATCGCGTCCACCTCGAGGACGCAGATGTCCCCGTTCCAAAGCTCAAGCCGCGTCACCCGAATCCTCCGGAGACGAGCGTCCGGATGCCCTCCGGTCCGGATCGCGCATGGTACACCCGGGGCAGACGCCGAGCCATGCCGGTGACGACCTCCCAGGAGTTCGTGGTGCGGCGGCGCGCCAGCTCGGCGGCCGTGATCTCGGCGCCGCCCTGGCGCCCGAGGAGCACGAACTCGTCCTCGGTCGTGACCGGCGTGCCGGGCACGTCGGTCACGTCGGCCATCACCGCGTCCATCGCCACGTTCCCGACGAGCGGCACGCTGACGCCGCGGACGAGCGCCTCGGCATGGTTCGAGAGAGAGCGCGGCCAGCCATCGCCGTAGCCGAGCGGGAGTGTGGCGATCCGACTCGGACGGGACGCTCGGAAGGACGGGCCGTAGCTGATCCCCCAGCCGGCCGGCAGGTCAGCGACACGGACCGGGCGGGCGTGGAGGGACATGACGGGACGGAACGCGCTCTCGACCGCCGGCCGCAGCGCCCCATGAAGCTCGTCGGGCAGGAGGCCGTAGACGGACAGGCCGGGCCGGACGCCGTCGTAGGCGGCGACACCGTCCTGGACGATCGCGCCCGTCGCGGCGACGTGGCGCGGCGGCAGCCGGATCCCGGCGGCGTGGAGAGCGACGGCAGCCGCCTCAAAGCGCTCGAGCTGGAGGGATGTCGCCCTGCGGTCCTCAGGCGCCTGGAAGTGCGTCCAGAGGCCGTCGAGTCGGACCCCGCGAGCGGCCACGATCCGCTGCGCGGCGTCGACCAGCTCGGCCGTCCGGAATCCTCCGCGGCCCAGACCGGTCTCCACCTCCATCTGGATCCGGAGCGCGTTCCGCGACGGATGCATCGCAACAACGGCGAGGACCGCCTCGAGCTGACCCAGCTCGCCGGCTGTCACGGTGATCCGCCGGCGTGCGGCGTCGGTGGCCCAGGCGATCGGGATCGGATACAGGACGAGGATCGGGCTGCGCACGCCGCCGTCGCGCAGCGCGACCGCCTCGTCGTAGGCGGCGACGCAGAAGCCGTCCGCCCCAGCGGCCTCGAGTGCCCGGGTCACCGGGACGGCTCCGTGGCCGTACGCGTCCGCCTTCACGACCGGGTGGACCGGGATGCCCTGCCCGACATGCTCACGGATCGTCGCGAGATTGGCCCGGAGCGCGTCGAGATCGATCTCCAGCCAGGCCGTGCGGGGAAGTGGCGGCAGGCCCGCGGCCGCCAGCCGGGCGTCAAAGGACTGCGAGGCGGACCGGGCGCTCAGTCGGCGGCTCCGGCCGGCTCCCGCACGGCGAATCCGAGACGCTTGCCGGATCGCATCCGATCGGCGACTGCGGCCAGCCGCTTCCGGGCGGTAGGGATGGCGTCCGGCAGGTCCGAGGCGAGAAGCCCGGCGTCGCCCAGGCGGTCCCGGACGGCCTCGCCGGCCATGCCGTGGAGATAGACTCCCAGGCGCGCCGCATCTGCGGGTCGCAGGCCCTGTGCCAGGAGCGCGCCGATGACCCCCGCGAGGACGTCGCCGGTGCCGCCGGTCGCGAGCGCCGGGTTCTCGAACGGCGCCACCGACACGGTCCCGTCGGGCTGGGCGATCACCGTCCGGGCGCCCTTGAGGACGACGATCTGGCGCCAGGTGGTCGCCGCGTCCCGCGTGGCGGTCGACCGGGCGGCGTCGTCACCGGACAGATCACCGTCCGTCACGGGATCCGCGCCCGCCCCGGCCCGGAGGCGGGCGAATTCGCCCGGGTGGGGCGTGAGAACGGCTGGGCGCGACGCGCCCGACCACCAGTCGCCGAGCGTCGCCATCGACCGCAGGGCCTCGGCGTCGAGGACGATCGGTGCCGGCGATTCCTCCTCCCCGGCGGCCAGGAGCTCACGGACCAGCTCGGTCGTGGCGAGGCCCGGCCGGAGGCCGGGGCCGAGAACGATCGCGTCGTGCTCGTGGTCAAGAATCCGAGCCAGCGCTGGCTCGGGATCCACTTCCTCGACGTCATCCTCGGGGAGTGCCATCGTCGTGGCCTCCACGACCTTCGCGGCAAAGAGCGGCTGGAGCGACTCAGGGACCGCGAGCGTTACCAGGCCGGCGCCGGTGCGACCCGCCGCCCGGCAGACGAGGAGGGCGGCGCCCGCGTAGTCCAACGAGCCGGCAATGACGAGGAGCCTGCCGAACGTTCCCTTGTGGCCACGCGCCGGACGGGCCGGGAGAAGCACCGCGACGGACCGGTCGTCGAGGACCGGCTCACCGGCCGCAGCCGGAGTGGATGCCACCTCCGCATCACCCTCCCGCCGCCCGAAGCCGACCGGCCGGTCAGCCACGCTCGCGCTCCACGGCCGGTGCCTCGTGGAGAGCGCGGATCCGCTCCATCCGGGCGAGAATGCGCCGCTCCCGCTCGTCGAGGCGTTCGTCGATGTCGGGCGGGAAGACGTAGCGCCCGCCCGCCCTCCGCACCCCGAACGCGATCGCCACGGCGTAGTCGGATTCGTGGGTGATCGAGAGGGCGATCCGGTCCATCTTCAACTGCTCGGCGCGCTGGCCCGCCCGCCCATGGAGCCGGACGGCAGGCTGTCCCGTGGGGAGGCGCTCGATCTCGATGTCGCGCCAGCCGATGCCGCGGACGCCGAGCCCAAGGACTTTGCTCACGGCCTCCTTCGCGGCCCAGCGACCGGCGAACGTCTCCGGGCGATCGCGAACGTAGCGCTGCTCGGCGGGCGTCAGGACCCGTCGCGAGAACCGGGACCCGAACCGCTCGAGCGCCTCGCGGATCCGGGCGACCTTGATGATGTCGATCCCGAGCTCTGTCGTATCCCCGGGCGGATGGCTCCCCTGGGGAGTCCTCGGAGTGGCCCTCCCAGACGGCATCGCCTACTCGACCGTGACGGACTTCGCGAGGTTGCGCGGCTGGTCGACGTCCGTGCCGCGCGCGATCGCCGTGTGGTAGGCGAGCAGCTGGAGCGGAATGATCGCGAGGACCGCGCTGACCGCCTCGTGGGTGTCCGGAACCCAACAGACGTCGTCGACGAAGCGCTCGATCTGCGGGTCCCCCGCGGTCGCCACGGCGATGACGCGGGCGTCCCGGGCCCGCCCCTCCATGACGTTGCTGATCAGCTTGTCGTAGGTCGAGGAGCGGGTGGCCACCGCGACGAGCGGGCACTCGGCGTCGAGGAGCGAGATCGGGCCGTGCTTCAGCTCGCCGGCCGGATAGCCCTCGGCATGGACGTAGCTGATCTCCTTCAGCTTGAGCGCGCCCTCGAGCGCGGCCGGGTAGGTCGAGCCTCGCCCGACGAACATGAAGCCGCGGGAGTTGACGTATCGGCGGGCCAGGTCGCGCGCCGACGGGGCGTTCCACTCGACGGCCTTCGCCGCGGCCTCGGGGAGCGTCCGGAGCGCCGCCCCGAGCTCCCGCTCGGCGGCTTCGTCCATCGTGCCGCGCAGCCGTCCGATGGCCGCGGCGAGCACGACGAGCGTCGTCACCTGCGTCACGAAGGTCTTCGAGGCGGCGACGGCGATCTCCGGGCCGGCCTGGAGAAAGAGGACCGCGTCGGCCTCACGGGTGATCGCCGATCCCACGGTATTCGTGACGGCGATGACCGGGCAGCCGCGCTCTCGCGCGTGGCGGGTCGGCGCGATCGTGTCGGCGGTCTCGCCGGACTGGGTCACCGCGATGACGAGCGTCCGGCCGTCGAGCGGCGGCGGGCTGTAGCGGAACTCCGATCCGACGGTCACCCGCGCGGGCAGGCCGGTCCAGGCCTCGAGCGCCGATGCCCCGACGAGCGCCGCGTACGACGCCGTCCCGCAGGCCACGAGCTCGATCCGGGTGATCTCGCGCAGGACCGACTCGAGCGGCTCGATCTCCGCGACGTGGATCCGGTCGTCCCGGCCAACCCGACCGGCGAGCGACTGCCGGAGCGCGTCGGGCTGCTCGTGAATCTCCTTGAGCATGAAATGCTCGTAGCCGCCCTTCTCGGCGACCTCGGGCGACCAGTCGATCCGGGTCTCGCGGCGCTCGCGGATTGCGCCGTGGACATCGGTGACGACGACGCCGGTCGGACGGACGTCCGCGACGTCGCCCTCCTCGAGATAGACGATCCGGTTGGTGTGGGCGAGGATCGCGGCGACGTCGCTGGCGATGAACGACTCCTCGCCGTGGAGGCCCACGACGAGCGGCACGTTCTGGCGGGCGCCGACCAGGCGTCCCGCCTCCTCGCGGTGCATGACGACGATGGCGTACGCGCCCTGGACCCGACGGAGCGCGGCGCGGACGGCATCCGCGAGATCGCCCGCGTAGGCCTCCTCGACGAGGTGCGCGAGCGCCTCCGTGTCCGTTTCGGAATCGAGCCGGTGGCCACGCGCCTCCAGGCCGTCACGAAGCTCGCGGAAGTTCTCGATGATCCCATTGTGGATGACCGTGATCTTCCCGCTGCAGTCGACGTGCGGATGCGCGTTGAGGTCATTCGGGCGACCATGCGTTGCCCAGCGTGTGTGCGCCAGGCCCATGGCCGCGTGCGGCGTCCGGTCGGCGATCGCCGTGGTGAGGTTGGCGAGCTTGCCGGCCTTCTTCTCGACGAAGAGGTCGCCCCCCTCATCCACGAGGGCGATGCCGGCGGAGTCATAGCCGCGGTACTCGAGGCGGCGGAGCCCCTCCATGAGGATCGGGCCCGCCTCGCGTGGCCCCGTATAGCCGACGATGCCGCACATCGCTTCAGGTCCCTCGTCTGGTGGCCCGGCCGTCGCCGGGGAGTTCCTGGCTCGATGAGATGGGCACCGCGGTCAGTGTAGCCGCTCTCTCGCGACCGTCGCGAGCGCGTCGGCGAGCTCGGTGACCAGCGCGGCGTCCGGACCCTCGACCATCACCCGCAGGGCGGGCTCCGTTCCCGAAGGGCGGATGAGGATCCGCCCGGCGTCTCCAAGACGCGCCCCCGCCTCGCGGATCGCCCGTTGGAGGACCGGGTCCCCTTCCCACTGGTCCTTGTGACGCACCCTGACGGCGCGCTGTTGCTGCGGCAGGAGCGGGATCGCCGAGGCAAGCTCCGCGAGCGGCTGCCTGGTCGCCGTCATCACCCGGAGGACCTCGAGGGCGGTGACGATGCCGTCGCCCGACGTCGTGTGCTCGCGGATGATCACGTGGCCGCTCTTCTCCCCACCGAGACCGGCGCCGGAGACCTGCATGCCCTCGAGGATGTACTTGTCGCCGACCGGCGTGCGCACGACGGTCCCGCCCGCCGCCTCCACGGCGCGCTGCAACCCGCCGTTCGAGAGAACCGAGACCACGAGCGTCCGCCCTGTCAGGGTCTCTGTCGCCAGGCGTTCCAGGACGAGGATCCCGAGGACCTGGTCGCCGTCGACGATCCGACCGGTCGCGTCGACCGCGATGAGCCGGTCGGCGTCCCCGTCCAGCGCGAAGCCGACGTCGGCGCCGCGCTCAGTGATGGTCCGGGCGAGTCCGGCCGGATCGGTGGCCCCGCAATGCAGGTTGATGTTCGTCCCGTCCGGCGCGGCGTTGATGACCTCGACGCTGGCACCCGTGGCCGCGAGGATCCCCGGTGCCAGGCCGCAGCCAGAGCCGTTTGCGGCGTCCAGCACGATGCGGATCCCGCCGGCGTCGATGGCGGCAGCGAGGCGCATCCGGTCCGCGACGTACGCTGCCACGCGATCCCGGGCGTCGACCGCGACGCCCAGGTCGTCGTTCCCGACACCCCCGAGCTCCTCTGTCCTCCAGATCAGCTGTTCGAGCTCATCCTCGACGGTGTCGTCGAGCTTCAGGCCGTCCCGGTCAAGGACCTTGAGCCCGTTGTCCGTCGCGGGGTTGTGCGAGGCGGAGACCATGATCCCGGCGGCGTATTCACCGGCCCCGGCGAGAAAGGCGAGCGCGGGCGTCGGGACGACGCCGATCCGGTGGACGTTCGTCCCCAGGCTCGCGGCGCCGGCGGTGATCGCGGCGACGAACAGGTCGCCTGAGCGTCGGGTGTCCTGGCCCACGACGATCGCGCCGCGTCCGCCCACGAGCCGGTACGCGACTGCCCGCCCGAGTGCATATGCGGTCGTCGGCTTGAGATCGACATTCGCGACGCCACGGATGCCGTCGGTTCCGAACAGGCGCGACACGGGTCGTGGGTCCTCCGGGTCCGGCTGGGTTAGGCTCTCGGTTGGACGGCGCCGGTGCGTCAGGGCGCCGGGCTGGTCGTGGATGCCGGCACGGTGATGGTCACCCGGATCGGGTTCGGACTGGCGCCGACCAGCGTAAGCCCGGTGACGAGATTCGCGCCAACGCTCACCTCCGCGACGCCGACGTCGAGCCCCGAGACGTCGAGTGTCACGACGAGCTCGGAACCCGACAGGCGGTCGAGATCGGCGATCGATCCGCCGATCGTCACGAGGACGCGATCCGTCGACAGCGAGTAGGCGCGATCGGCACGGGCACCCACGAGGAGGAGTCCGGCCTGAAACGTCCGCGTCGCCGTGACCGGGCGCAACGCCACCCTGACGGTGACGCTGGACGCACCGAGCACCTGGACGCCATCGGGGAGCTTCAGGGTGGTGGTCGCGGTGACGTCAGACGTCGCGCCGGTGATCGAGACGGGCGAGGTGTCCGCGACCTCGAGCTGGACGAGATCGTCGACGTCGCCCTCCACCGCGACGACGAGCGGGTCCACCGTCACCGAGGCCACCTCGAAGCCCGCAGCCGGCGAGCCGGCAACCACGGGCCGGAGCGGCAGGGTCTTCGTCTGCCGGTTCGTGAAGATCGGCAGGCGGATGCGGGTCGAGACGGGCGCCACGTCGACAGGCGCCAGCGGCTCGCCGGCGGCGTCGACCGGCAGGAGATCGACCATCCGGTTGACGTCGATGCCCGACGCGTCGAGGGAGATCCGCGCCTGCGCCTCGGCCACCCGCTCGACGATCGACGCAGCTCCGGTGATCGTCGCCTCGGCATCCCCGAGGACGGGATTTCCGACGTCGAGGCCGCTCGGAACGGGGCCGATGACGGCTCGGACGGGGACGACCCGGCTGACGACGGCATCGAGCTCAACTACGATCCGGCGCGGCTCGTAGTCGAGGACCTGGATCCGCGGATCGATCGCCTCGACGCGGACAGGGACGGAGGTGCGCCCGTCGGCGGGATCCACGTCGGCCAGGTCGACGGTCGCACGGAAGCTCGAGCTGTCCAGGCGCAATCCGAGATCCTCCGGTGCAAAGTAGCGGATCTGGCGTACCGCCCCCAGGTCCGACAGGATCGTGATGTTGGAGGTCGTGCCGATGGCGTCGATCGGGACGCTGACAGGAAAGAGCCTGGCGCTCGACGACACCACCAGACCCGCATAGAGCAGGGTCGCGAGCGCGAGCGCGCCAAGCTTGAGGGGCCAGTTATGAACGACCAGGCCGAGGATCCGTTTCATCGTCCGGATGTTCCCGTACCGGCGGGCTCGGGCGGCTGCGAGGCATCGGCGACGGACGAGGTCTGGCCGGCGGAAGCGTCGGCGGCGGGCTGCGGCGCCGCCGGCAGCGTCCCCGCCCTCGAGCCGGCCCTCGCGCCTGGTCCGTCTCGGGCAGCGTCGACTTCCTTGGTCCGGCCGACGAGCCGGCCGAGGCCACGGATCGTCGGTCTACCGCGACCGGGCTCCACCGTGGCACGAAGCCGGAACCGACCACGCTCCGCCTGTGGGTGAAGGAGCGCCCGGAGCGAGCGCGCCATCTGGGGCTCGCCGAGGTTGCGCATGATCCGCGCCCGCTCGACGAGGCTGACCTGGCCGTTCTCCTCGGACACGACGACGACCACAGCATCGGTCTGCTCGGTGATCCCGAGGGCTGCGCGATGGCGGGTCCCGAGCCGCTCGGTGTGGACGGTCGTCTCGGCCAGCGGCAGGAGCGCACCCGCGGCGAGGATCGTGGTGCCGCGGACGATCACGGCGCCGTCGTGGAGGGCCGCCCGCGGCATGAAGATCGTCCGGAGCAGGTCCACGGAGAGGTCGCCGTGAATCATCACTCCGGTCTCGGCGATCTCCTCCAGGCCGGTGTCGCGCTCGAGGACGATGAGCGCCCCGTGTCCATCGCCGGATAGGAGGGCCGCGGCCCGCGCCACCTGCGCCGCCACCTGGCCGGCCTCGCGGTTCTCCGCCGGGAAGAGCCAGGCGAACGACCCCACGCGACCGATCCGCTCGAGGGCGCGTCGCATCTCCGGCTGGAAGATCACGACGAGCGCGAGCAGGCCGACCACCGCGCCGGCCTGGAGAATCTGCGTGAGCAGCCGGAGGGTGAGCGCCTGGGCCGCGAAATAGACGACGAACAGGACGCTGACCCCGATCACGAGCCGGACTGCACGGGTGCCGCGGATCAGGCTGAACAGCCAGTAGATCAGGACCGCGGTGAGCCCGATGTCGAGCAGCGTGGTGGGCCGAACCTGGTCCAGGATCGACGCGAGGAGCTGCGGCATCGTCGGGCGAGTGTAGCATCGTGACCCCGCCGGTCCGGGGTCGTGGTCCCGGGTCGTGGTCCCGGGTCGCGGTCCCGGGTCGCCGATGGGATCGGTTCCTTCGTGCCGGACCGGTCAGGCGCCCGGGGGTGCGGCTGGCGCCGGCTGGAGGCCACGCTCGACGGCCAGGGCGGCGGCAGCGGCACGGGCCTCCGGATCTCCGTCGAGCTCGGCCAGCCGGGCGAGGAGGCGGAGCTTCTCCACGGCCGTTCCGGTCCAGCCCCGGTCCAGCTGGATCGAGGCGATCTCGCGCTGCAGCCGGTGGTCTGACGGGGTGACGGCCAGCAGCGCAAGGCAGGCGTCCATGGCGGCGTCGTGGCGGCCCGCGGCGCGGTGGAGCGCGGCCAGCGCGAGGAGCCGCTCGGCGGCACCTGCGAGATCGCCACTGTCGAGGAGAGCGTCTGCCACAGCACGGAGGACGTCGGGATCGGGCGGCGCGACGGGGGCGGCCGCAGCCGCAGGTTCCGGCCCGGGAGATGCATCCCCCGCAGCCTCGAGCTCCGCCTTCGGCTCTCCCTCCGCAGTCGCCGACTTGCCACCCATTGCCGTTTCCCTGTGTCGGGCCTCCGGCATCTCGACCGTCTCCAGGATCCGGAGCGTCCGGTCGAGGGCGTCCACCGCTTCGCGGTCCTGGCCGCGGTCGCGGAGCAGGGCGCCGAGCCGCTCCGTCTCGCGACGCCGGGACCTGGACTCGGCCAGCTCGAGCGCCCGCCGGGCCGCATCGCAGGCGTCGGTCAGGCGCCCGGCGCGCTCCAGGATGCCGGCGAGCATCTCGAAGTCGAACGCGGCCTCCGCGCGCCGGCCGGCATCCGCATGGAGCTCGGCGCGGCCGCGCAGGGCACCATCGTCCTCCGGTGCGCGGGCGAGTGCGGCACCGTACATCGCGAGTGCCTCGTCGAGGCGGCCCTTGCGGTGGAGCACGCCGCCCAGACTGGCGTACGGGAGCGCACGGTCGGGGGCGAGCGTCGCCGCGCCGCGATAGGCGGCCTCGGCGGCGTCGAGGTGCCCGCGGAGCGCGGCGACGTGACCGCGCCGGAGTGCTTCCTTGTACTGCTCGTAGAGGGCCCGGCTCATGCGAGCTGCATCCTACCCCCGGGCGCTCATCGGGCCGGGCTCATCTCGCCGACGGCGCGGGCTCGGTGCCGTCGCCCGCCCCGTCCGCGTCCGGGTCGCCGAGGATCTCCACGAGGAGGCCCTTCTGGACGTGGAGCCGGTTCTCGGACTGCTTGAAGATCAGGCTCCGCGGCCCGTCCATGACCTCGGAGGTGATCTCCTCGCCGCGATGGGCGGGCAGGCAGTGCATCACCCGGGCAGCGGGTCCCGCGACGGCGCACAGCGCCTCGTTCAGCTGGTAGTCGGCAAAGGCGGCTCGGCGCTCGTCGCTCTCGGCCTCCTGCCCCATCGACGTCCAGCTGTCGGTGTAGATCACGTCTGCGCCGTCGACCGTGGCGCGCGGATCGTGGCCCAGGACCAGCCGGCCACCGTTCGCCGCCGCGAGGGCGGCCGCCTGCGCGACGATCTCCGCGTCCGGTGCGAAGCCCGGCGGATGGGCAAGCCGGATCTCGACCCCCTGCCCCGCGGCGACGAGCGCGAGCGAGTGGTAGACGTTGTTCCCGTCGCCCACGAACGCCACTACAAGTCCGTCGAGGCGCCCGAAGACCTCACGGAGCGTGAAGACGTCTGTGAGCGCCTGACACGGGTGCTCGCGGAGCGTCAGGGCGTTGATCACCGGAATGTCGGCTGCACCGGCAAGCTCAACGGCGATCGCGTGATGGCCGGTCCGGATGATGATCCCGTCGACGAATGCCTGGAGGTTGCGAGCGACGTCCGCGACGGACTCCCGGACGCCCCAGCCGACGTTGCCGGAGGTGAGCTGGATCGCACCGCCACCCAGCTGGAGCATCCCGGCCTCGAACGTGACGCGCGTCCGGAGGCTCGGTCGCTCGAAGAGCATCGCGAGCGTCCGCCGGACGAGCGGCGGGTGGCTGTGTCGGCGGGCCACCGAGAACTCGGCCTTGAGCGAGGCCGCGGTCGCGAAGACGCGCCGGACCTCGGCCGGGGTCAGGTCGGCCGCGCTGAGGAGATCCCGACCGAGGAGGCTGCCCGGCGGGGCGACGGGCGGGTACGGCTCAGACGGGATCTTCACGCCCTAACTGTAGCGGCGGGCATGGCGAGTCCGCATCTGCCGTCACGGGTCCGCCGGCGCCGCCGGCCGTCAACCGGTGGCGACTAGCGCTTCGTGTACTGCGGCGCCTTCCGGGCTCGCTTGAGACCGTACTTCTTCCGCTCCTTCATTCGAGGGTCGCGGGTGAGGAGTCCGGCTTGGCGGAGGGGCAGGCGATGGCCATCGGGATCAAGCTCGAGGAGCGCCCGGGCGATGCCGTGGCGGATCGCCCCGGCCTGGCCGGTGACGCCGCCGCCCTCGACCTTGATCATGGCGTTGAAGCGGCCCTCCGTCCCGGTGACCCGGAACGGCATCCGGACGTCGTTTTCGTCGATCGCGTTCCCGAAGTGCTCGCCGAGCGAGCGGCCGTTCACAACGATCTCGCCCTCGCCCGGCAGGAGCCGGACGCGCGCGACGGCGGTCTTCCGCCGACCCGTCCCAGAATTGAAGGCAGGGGTGGACATGGGTGGCTCCTCCGTCAGGCGAGCGGCTCAGGCCGCTGGGCCTGATGCGGATGATCGTTGCCGGCGTAGATCTTCAGCTTCCGCAGCTGCTGGGCTCCGAGTCGATTGTGCGGCAGCATCCCCTTGACGGCGCGCCGGACGACCTCCTCCGGACGGCGGACGATCAGCTTGCCGAGTGACTCCTCCTTGTAGCCCTGCGGATGACCACTGTGGCGAATGTACAGCTTGTTCTCAGCCTTGTCGCTGGTCACGGTCACCTTCGCCGCGTTGAGGACGATCACGTGGTCGCCCGTGTCGAGGTGCTGGGTATAGGTCGGTTTGTGCTTGCCGGAGAGGACGTGCGCGACCTGCGTCGCGAGGCGGCCGAGGGTCTGGCCCGTCGCGTCCACGACGAACCAGCGTCGCTCGATATCGCTCTCCCGGACCGTGAAGGTCTTGGCGTTCATCGTTCCTCGTCTTCTCCGTAGCTTCGCTCCTGCCGGCGTCCAAGGACGACCCGACGGAGGCACAGTCCCCTCGACGGGGCTGCCGCCCCGTCGAGGGCCGGTCGTCGCTCGGCAAGCGCCGCGGCGACCGCTGTCTCACTCATCTTGCCCGCCCCCACCGCGAGGAGGGCGGCGACCATTCGCCGGACCATCCCTCGCAGGAAGGCATCGGCCCGGACGTCGATCGTGATCAGGTGCCCATCCCGCCGGACCCGGACGTATTCCACGTTCCGGACCGGCTGCGGATCGGCCCCGCCGAAAGCGCTGAAGTCGTGGCGGCCCTCGAAGGCCGTCGCAGCTCGCGCCATCGCGTCCACGTCCAGGTGGTTCCGCACCCGGAACGCCGTGCGTTCCCGAAGCGGGCTCCGCGGCCCGTTCCAGACGGCGTACCGGTACTCCCGGTACCGTGCCGCATGGCGAGGGTTGAAGCCCCGCGGTGCCTGCCGGAGATCGCGGATCGCGACATCCGGCGGAAGCAGGCCGTTGAGGGCCTCGGTCAGCTCGGTCGCCGAGAGGCGTCCAGGGTAGGAGAAGGCGATCACCTGCCCCGTCGCGTGGACTCCGGCGTCCGTCCGCCCCGCGCCGTCGACGGGGTGCCGGACACCACCTGAGAGGTGGGCCAGCGCCGTCTCGAGCGCTCCCTGGACGGTCCGCGTCCCAGGTTGAATCTGGAACCCGGCAAAATCCGTGCCATCGTATTCAACCGTCGCGCGGTATCGGATGATCCGAACCGCCTCCGGCGCGCCGTCTCCGGCGCCTGTACTCCGTGCCGTTGCTACTCGCCCTGATCGCCGATCCGCCGTTTCAGGCCAAGGCGCCGACGAGCACCCGAGCGAGCGCACTTCGAACGTGCGTGAGCGAGGGCGCGGAGTCGGCAACGCAGGCCTGGAGCGGTCGGGCGGCGATCATACGAGTTCGATCTGGACGATCTCGGCCGCATCGCCCGAGCGCTGGCCGAGCCTGACGATCCGGGTATAGCCGGAGGTCCGATCGGCATACTTGGGGGCGATCTCGTCGAACAGCTTGGTCACGACGAGCGGCTCGTTCGGGAGCTCCGAGACGACCGTCCGACGTGCGGCGAGGTCCCCACGCTTGGCAAGCGTGATCATCCGCTCGACCCGGCCCTGGATCTCCTTGGCCTTCGCCTCCGTGGTCTTGACCCGCTCGTAGCGGAGGATGGAGACGGTCAGGTTTTTGAAGAGAGCCAGCCGCGGGCCCGTCTTCCGGCTGAGCTTCCGGCCGTCGATTCGGTGGGCCATCTCAGGCGTCCTCGTCCTCGAACGGCATGTCGGCCTCGCCGTTCTCCGCCTCGCCCTCAAAGGCGGACGACTCTCTCTCCAGGAGGATGAAGCCGCGCATGCGCAGGCGCTCCTTCATCTCATCGAGCGACTTCTTGCCGAAGTTGCGCATCCGGAGGAGGTCGTCGTCCTTCAGCTGAAGGAGCTGGCCGACCTTGACGATGTTGTTCCGCTTCAGCGAATTGTACGCCCGCATCGGGAGGTCGAGCTCCTCGATCGGCATGTCGAGCATGTTCGGCGGGAGTTGTGGCACGCCGACGCCAGCGCGATCACCGGGCATCGCCGCCTGGCCGACCGTGATGAACGGACGGAATTGCTCAACGAGGATCGCGGCGGCCCGGCTGAGAGCCTCCTCCGGACCGACCGTCCCGTCGGTCTCGATCTCGATCGTCAGCTTGTCGAAGTTGGTCACCTGGCCGACGCGCATGCTCTCGACCCAGTAGTTGACCTTCCGGACAGGTGTGAAGATCGCATCGACGGCGATGACCCCGATCGGCAGCGCCTCCGATCGCTCCGCGCCGAGGTAGCCGACGCCGCGCTCCACCGTGAGGTCCATCTCGATCGTCACGTCGTCCGAGTCGAGGGTCATCAGGACGAGGTCCGGGTTGACGATCTCAACGTCCGCCGACTCGATGAGGTCGGCCGCGAGCACCGGCCCGGCGCCGCTCTTCGTGAGGCGGAGCTGGACCGGGTGCGTGGCGAAGCTCTTCAGGCGGAGCTTCTTGATGCTGAGGACGATCTGCGTGACGTCCTCCTTGACACCCGCAATCGTCGAGAACTCCTGGTACACGTCGCGGATCTGGATGGACGTGACGGCGGCCCCCTCGAGGGACGAGAGAAGGACGCGCCGAAGCGCGTTGCCGAGGGTGACGCCGTAGCCGGCCTGAAGTGGACCGACCTCGTACTTGGCGTACGTGCCGACTTCCTCGACAGGCTCGATCTGCGGGCTCTCGAGTTCGATCATGGGAGGGGGTTACCTCGAGTAGTACTCGACCACGAGCTGCTCGTTGAGGTCGAGCGGCATCTGGTCACGGCGGGGTAGGCTGATGATGTTGCCCGCGAGCCGGGCCGGTTCCAGGCTGAGCCACTCCGGCGCCTGGTGGGAGCGGAGTGCCTCCCGGGCGTTCTTGAACGGCTCGCGCTCGCGGCGCGACTCGCGGACCTCGATCCGGTCACCGGGCTTCAGTTGGAACGACGGAATGTCCGTCGGGATGCCGTTCACAGCGAAGTGGCCGTGGGCGACGAGCTGGCGGGCCTGGGCACGGGAGGTCGCGAAACCGAGGCGGAAGACGACGTTGTCGAGGCGCGTCTCAAGAAACCGGAGGAGGTTCTCGCCGGTCACGCCATCGCGGTTTCCCGCCTCGACGAAGTAGTTGTGGAACTGCCGTTCGAGCACGGAGTAGACGCGGCGGACCTTCTGCTTCTCGCGCAGCTGGATGCCGTAGTCGCCCATCTTGCGGCGGCGGACGCCGTGCTGACCGGGCGGGCTCGGGCGGCGCTCGAAGGCACATTTCTTCGTGTAGCAGCGCGTCCCCTTGAGGAAGAGCTTGGTGCCTTCCCGGCGGCAGAGGCGGCAGACAGCTTCGGTGTATCGGGCCATTGGGGTCCCCTCTCCGCTCAGACGCGGCGCCGCTTCGGCGGGCGGCAGCCGTTGTGCGGGATGGGCGTGACGTCGGTGATGGCGGTCACCTCCAGGCCGGCCGTCTGGAGCGAGCGGACCGCCTGCTCGCGGCCCGCGCCGGGGCCCTTGACGTAGACCTCGACCTGGCGCATGCCGTGCTCCATCGCCTTGCGGGCGGCGATGTCGGCGGACATGGCGGCGGCGTAGGGCGTGCTCTTGCGAGAGCCCTTGAAGCCGGCCACGCCGGCGGAGCCCCAGCTGATCACGGCCCCCGTGGGATCGGTGATCGTGATGATCGTGTTGTTGAACGACGCCTGAACGTGGACGTGCCCCTGGGGCACGTTCTTCCGTTCCCGGCGACGCTGCTTGACGGCCCGCTTCCGTTCAGCCATGCGTGTCGCTATCCCTCGTCACTACTTCGTCGCCTTGCGCCGCGCGCCGACCGTCTTCTTCGGTCCGCGCCGCTGCCGGGCGTTGGTCTTCGTTCGCTGGCCACGGACCGGGAGGTTCCGCCGGTGGCGGAGGCCCCGGTACGAGCCGATCTCGATGAGTCGCTTGACGTTGAGCGCCACCTCGCGGCGGAGGTCTCCCTCCACCTTGTGGCGGCGGTCGATGACCTCACGGAGGCGGTTGACCTGCTCCTCCGTGAGGTCGCGGACACGGGTATCCGCGTTGACATTCGTCTGTGTGAGGATCTTCTGGGCGGTCGGCAGGCCGATCCCGTAGATGTAGGTGAGGGCGATCTCGACGCGCTTCTCGCGCGGGATATCGATGCCGGCAATGCGTGCCATCGGACTGCTACCCCTGCCGCTGTTTGTGCTTTGGGTTCGTGCAGATGACCATCACGGTGCCGTGGCGACGAATCACCTTGCAGTTGTCGCAGCGTGCCTTGATGGAGGCTCTGACTTTCAACGGATCCTCGACGAGTGGGTTCGCGCGCCCGAAGGCAGACGAACGGTTGATTACTTCAGGCGGTAGGTGATGCGACCGCGCGTCAGGTCGTACGGGGAAAGCTCGACCCGGACGCGGTCGCCCGGCAGGATCCGGATGAAGTTCATCCGGAGCTTGCCGGAGATGTGGGCCAGCACGCGGTGGCCGTTCTCCAGTTCGACGGCGAACATGGTGTTCGGGAGCGGCTCGAGGACCGTCCCTTCGACTTCGATCGCGTCTCGCTTGGCCACGGGCGGTGCTGTGTCCCTTTCTCACGGCGAGTGCCGGCCCGGGCGGGCCGACACACGAACGCGTAGCGTATCAGAACTCGGTCCTGTCGGGCAAACCTCGGAGATCTCGGACCGCTGGCGTCGCGGAGCTCCGCCGCGGCCTCGGTGGGCGAATGCCTGCACGGGAGGGAGGTTGCCATCTAGACACTGGTCAGGATCTCGGGACCGTTCTCGGTGACGGCGATGGTGTGCTCGAAGTGGGCGGCGAGCGATCCGTCGGTGGTGACCACGGTCCAGTGGTCCGGGAGGACCTCGACGTCATGGCCACCCAGCGTGAACATTGGCTCGATGGCCAGACAGATCCCCGGCTGGAGCTCCATCCCGCGCGAGCCGGTCCGGTAGTTCGGCACCTGGGGGTCCTGGTGCATCTCCGTCCCGATCCCGTGCCCCACGAACTGTCGGACGATGCCGTACCCGTGCTCGCGGCCGACGTCCTCGACCGCCGCGGAGATGTCGCCCACGCGGTTGCCCGGTACGGCGGCTGCGATCCCGGCCATCATCGCGAGGCGCGTTGCGGTGACGAGCGCCTCGATCTCGGGCGTCGCGGTCCCGACAACGAACGTCCGCGCCGCATCACCATGCCAGCCGTCGACGATCGCGCCGACGTCGACCGAAACGATCTGCCCCTCGCGGATCACCCGGTCGCCCGGGATACCGTGAACCACGACACTGTCGATCGAGACGCAGATGCTTCCCGGGAACGCCTCCGGGCCGCGCCCGTAGCGCCCGCCACCGAGGTAGCCCTTGAACGACGGCGTGCCGCCGGACTTCCGGATGTGCTGCTCGGCGAGGCGGTCGAGATGACCGGTCGGAACGCCCGGCTTCAACTCCCTCTCGACAAGCGCGAGGACCTCGGCGACGATCCGCCCGGCTCGGCGCATCTGCTCGATCTCGCGGCGCGACTTCCGGGTCACCACGTCAGCTCGCCTCGGCGGCGCCGACCTCGAGGGCCGCGATGAGCGCGGCCGAGACCTCGTCGATCGAGCGCCGGCCGTCGACGGTCCGGAGCGCTCCGGTGGCGCGATAGTGCTCCATGACATCCTCGAGGGGTGGGATCTGCTGCGACATCCGGGCCCGAACCGTCTCCTCGAGGTCGTCCGTCCGCTGGACGAGTGGCGAGCCGTCGATGTCGCAGATGCCCGTCATGCGCGGCGGATTGGAGGCGATGTTGTACACGTGGCCCTTGGCCGCGCAGATCCGGCGGCTCGCCATGCGAGCCACGAGATCGTCCACGGGGACATCGATGTAGAGGGCGAGGTCGACCCGCTTGCCGCGCTCGGCGAGCGCCCGATCGAGGGCTTCGGCTTGGCCGCGGGTCCGGGGAAACCCGTCGAGGACGGCGCCGTTGCGGGCGTCGTCGGCAGCCAGCCGCTCGAGGAAGATATCGACGATCGTCGCGTCGGGGACGAGCTGGCCGCGGCTCATGTAGCGATCGGCCGCGGTCCCGAGGGGCGTCCGCGCCGCCACGGCGGCTCGGAGCAGGTCGCCCGAGCCGAGAAACGGGACGCCGAGGTGGTCCGACAGGACAGGTGCCTGTGTGCCCTTCCCGGCGCCGGGCGCGCCAAGGAGGATAACGAGCTTCATCTCGGCACTCCGGAGTCGCAGCCGCCGGCCCAGGCGAGCTCAGGCGAAGGCGCCGGCGAGGAGCGGAGCGAGCGCACCCGTTGGTGCGTGAGCGACGCCCCGGAGCCGGCAACGCACGCATGAGCCGGATGGGACGGCGCCAAGGTCACCGAATAAAGCCTTCATAGTTGCGCATCATGAGCTGGGCCTCGATCTGCTTCATCGTCTCGACCACGACAGACACGACGATGAGCAGGCCCGTGCCACCCAGGGCAACGCCGGTGAGGGATTTGTCCAGGACGCCGGCGACGACCGGGGCGACGGCCACGATGCCCAGGAACAGTGCGCCGGCGATCGTGATCCGGGACACGACCCGCGCGAGGTAGTCCTGCGTGGGCCGGCCGGGCCGGATGCCGGGGATGAACCCGCCGTTCTTCCGGAGCTGCTCGGCCGTCTCGTCCGGCTTGAACGTGAACGCCGTGTAGAAGTAGGTGAAGCCGATCGTCAGAAGGAAGTACATGATCGCGTACTGGGGTGTCGTGGAGGCCAGGAAGGTTGTGATCGCCGTCGCCACGTTCTTCACGCCCTCAACGGTGGAGACCGAGAAGTACAGGGCGAGCTGGGCCGGGAACTGGAGGATCGAGATCGCGAAGATGATCGGGATGACGCCCGCCAGGTTGACCCGGAGCGGCAGGAACGTCTGGCCGCCCTGGTACATCCGGCGGCCTCGGACGCGGCTCGCATACTGGATCGGGATCCGGCGCTGGCCCTCCTGGATGTAGATGATGACCGCGACCGCGACGACGGCCAGGACGACGAACAGGACCACGTTGCGGAGCGACTGCCCGCCGGTCAGGAGCGAGGCCGCCGCCGTGGGCGCCTGGCTCACGATCCCGGCGAAGATGATGAAGCTGATGCCGTTGCCGATCCCCTTCTCGGTGATCAGCTCGCCGAGCCACATCAGGACGACCGCGCCGGCAACCATCGTCACCATCTGGACCCACGACATCGCGTTGCCGAGCCCAAACCCACCCACGATGATTCCGTCCGCGTTGAGCGCGGAGAGAATGCCGAAGGCCTGGAGGAAGGCCATCGGGACCGTCAGATAGCGGGTGTACTGGTTCAGCTTCTGACGGCCGTACTCCCCTTCGCGGCTCATCGCCTGGAGCGAGGGGATGACCCCCTGCATCAGCTGCATGATGATCGAGGCGTTGATATACGGATTCAGCGTCAGCCCCACGATCGACAGCGTCGAGAGACCGCCGCCGGCGAACAGGTCGAGGATCCCGAACGCGGTGTTGCGCTCGAAGAACGCCGCGAGCTGCGCGCGATCCACGCCCGGCAGCGGCACCTGTGCGAGGAGTCGATAGACGACGAGGATCCCCAGGACGAACAACAGCCGGCGCCGGATGTCCGGCGCGCGGAACGCGTTGAGGAGGGATTCGAACACGGGTCAGGCGTCCGCGGGGGGGGCGGCGTCCTCGGCGGCGGACGCGGTGGCCTCGGCTAGATCGGCCGGCGCGGCCGGGGCAGGGGCCTCCACCTCAGCGGAGACGGCGAGGGCGTCCTCGGCGGCCATCTCGACGCCGAGCGCCGAGATGCGGGAGGTGGGAATCTCCAGGATGGAGACGGTGCCACCGGCGGCCTCTATCTTCGCCCGGGCGGACCCGCTGACCGCGTCGGCGACCACGAACAGGGCCGTCGATAGGTCGCCATTCCCGAGGACCTTCATCGGCTTGTCGAGGGACCGGACGAGGCCCGCAGCCCGGAGGATCTCCTGGTTCACGGTGATCGGGGCCGGGGCGACGCCCTTCGACTTCTTTGTCCCGGGCATCTCGCTCCCCTCGAGGACGCCGATCTCGACGAGGCGCGCGATCGCGCCGACGTTCACCACCTCGTACTCGATCCTGAACGGGTTCCTGAAGCCGCGGAGCTTGGGGATCCGCTGGTGGAGTGGCGTCTGGCCGCCCTCGAACCAGGCCGGGATGGAGCCTCCGGCGCGCGCCTTCTGACCTTTTGTGCCGCGGCCCGCGGTCTTGCCCTGGCCTGCCGCGATGCCGCGGCCGACCCGGCGCTTCTTCGTGGTGGATCCCGGTGCGGGCCGGAGATCGTGGAGCTTCATGCCTTCTCCTCGACGTCGCCGCCGATGCGGCCAACGCCGTCGTTGGCGCCTGCGCCTGGGCTCGCCTGAGCGGCGACGAGATCGACACCGGCTCTCGGTGTGGCTTCGCCGACGACTCCCGCGATCTCCTCGACCGTCACGAGGAAGCGGACCTGGCGAACCATGCCCCGTGTCGCCTCATTGTCGACGACCTCGACCGTGCTTCCAATGCCACGCAGCCCAAGGGCCCTGGCCGTGGCCCGGTTCCGCGCGATGTGGCTGATCGTGCTCTTGACCTGCGTGACCCTGAGCTTATCGGGCACCGCTGACCTCCCCGGCGGCCGGCTGGCCGGCGATCCGGCTCCGGAGCGTGACGCCGCGGCGGGCGGACAGCTCCTCGGCCGAGTGGAGCCCGCGGAGCGCCTCGAGGGTCGCCCGCGTGACGTTGACCGGGTTCGTGGACCCGTGGACCTTGGACAGGATGTCGTGGATGCCGGCCGACTCGACGACCGCGCGCACGGAGCCGCCGGCGATGACGCCGGTACCCTGGGAGGCGGGCTTGAGCAGGACGCTGCTCGCCGCGTACTCCTTCTTCACCTCGTGCGGGATGGTCGTGCCGACCATCGGGATGCGGATAAGGTGCTTCTTCGCGTCCTCGACGCCCTTGCGGATCGCCTCTGGGACCTCGCCCGCCTTCCCGAGCCCGACGCCGACGTGGCCCGCGCCGTCGCCGACGACGATGACCGCGCTGAAGCTGAAGCGCCGACCACCCTTGACGACCTTCGCGACGCGGTTGATCTGGACGACGCGCTCCTCGAGCGCGAGCTTGTTCGGGTCGATGCGTGCCACGTCAGCTCCTTAGAAGTCGAGTCCGGCCTCACGGGCCGCGTCCGCGAGCGACTTGACGCGCCCGTGGTACCGGAACCCGGCTCGATCGAAGACGACGCGCTCCACCCCCGCGGACTTCGTCCGCGAGGCGAGGAGCCGCCCGACCGCCGCCGCCTCCTGCGTCTTCGTCCCCGAGCCGGAGCGAAGCTCCTTCTCGAGCGAGGACGCGGCGGCGAGCGTCGTGCCGGACGCATCGTCGATGACCTGGGCATAGATGTGATTGAGGCTGCGGAAGACCGCGAGTCGCGGCCGCGCGGCATCCCCCTCCAGGTGGAGGCGGATCCGTTCGTGGCGCTTGCGTCGCGCGGCGCCGCGGCTGGCTACCTGCGTCATCCTGGTTGACCTCGGATTCCTACTTCTTGCCGCCGATCTTGCCGGCCTTGCCGGCCTTGCGGCGGATCACCTCACCGGCGTACCGGACCCCCTTGCCCTTGTAGGGCTCCGGCTTCCGGCTGGCGCGTACCTTGGCCGCAACCTGTCCGACGAGCTCCTTGTCGATGCCCACGACGGCCAGTCGGGTGGGGCTCTCCACCTCGAAGCTGATGCCATCCGGCGGCTCGATCTCGACAGGGTGGCTATAGCCCAGGTTGAGCTGCAGTTTCCTTCCGACGAGCGCCGCCCGGTAGCCGACGCCGGTGATCTCGAGGCCCTTGCGGTAGCCCGTGGTCACCCCGACGACCATGTTGTTGACGAGCGTGCGGGTCAGGCCGTGGAGCTGCTTGTGCATCTTCTGCTCGGTCGGGCGAGCGACGACGAACGACCCCTCCTCCCGGCTGAGTTGCATGTCCGGGTGCAACTCGCGACTGAGCGTGCCCCTGGGCCCCTTGACCGTGACCCGGGTGCCGTCGATCTCGACGTCGACGCCGACGGGAACGGCGACGGGCAGTCGACCGATTCTTGACATCGTGGGCCTACCAGACGTACGCGAGGACTTCGCCGCCGAGCTGGGCCCGGTGGGCCTGCGCGCCGGTCATGATCCCCTGGCTCGTGCTGACGATGACGATCCCGAGGCCCCCGAGGACACGCGGGATATCGGTCTTGCGCGCGTACACCCGCAGTCCGGGCTTGCTGATCCGCTTGAGCCCGGACACGACCGGCACCTTGCCGTCCACGTAGCGCAGCTGGAGCCGGATGGCGCGGCCCGGGCCGGCCTGTTCCTCGGTCCAGTCGGCGATGAAGCCCTCGGTCTTGAGGATACGAGCGATCTCACGCTTCGTCCGAGACGCCGGCACGACCACTTCTTGGTGGCGGGCCCGCGACGCGTTGCGGACGCGCGTGAGCATGTCCGCGATCGGGTCGGAGATGTTCATCGGTTCCTACCAGCTCGACTTCGTGACGCCCGGCAGCTCGCCCACGAGGGCCCGCTCCCGGAAGCAGATCCGGCACAGTGCAAACCGGCGCATGAAGGCCCGCGGACGCCCGCAGACCACGCAGCGGTGGTAACCGCGAACGGGGAACTTGGGGGTCCGCTTCGCCTTGGCGATCATCGACTTCTTGGCCATTTGTCTCCTCCCCTCCCTAGAGCCCGGATCCGCCGGTTGCGCGCAGCAGATCGCCGCGCGGGCAGTCTCCCGCCAAGGCGGTGCCGAGCGCGAGAGCGAGCGCACTCGGAGTGTGCGTGAGCGAACGCGCGGAGGCGCCAACGCGGGCCGGAGCCGTCCGAGCGGATGAGATGCAAGTGAGCATCGGCGGGTGCGGGCTCATGAGGCGAAGGGCATGCCGAGCAGTTCCAGCAGACGCCTGGACTCCTCGTCAGTCTTCGCCGTCGTCACGATGCTGATCTCCAGCCCGCGGAGACGGTCCACCTTGTCGTAGTCGATCTCCGGGAACGCGATCTGCTCCCGGAGGCCGATGGAGTAGTTGCCGCGCCCGTCGAACGATCGGCCCGGAGCACCACGGAAATCGCGGATCCGAGGGAGCGCCAGGAGCGTGAACCGCTCGAGGAAGTCCCACATCCGCTGGCCGCGGAGCGTGACCTTGACGCCGATCGGGTTTCCCGTCCGCACACGGAACTGGGCGATCGAGCGCTTGGCCCGAGTGACGATCGGCTTCTGGCCGGTGATGGACGCCAGGTCCTTGACGGCCGCATCGATCGCCTTCGCGTTCGTGAGTGCCTCGCCGAGGCCGACGTTGACGACGATCTTCTCGAGCCGCGGCACCTGCATCGGGTTCGCATAGTTGAATTGCTTCTGGAGAGCCGGAACGGCCTCGGTCCGGTAGCGGTCCCGGAGATTGCTCGCGATCACGAGGTCACCTCCAGCGCCCCGCCGCAATGCCCGCACACTCGGATCCGGTGGCCGTCCTCCAGCGTCGTGTGGCCGATCCGGGTGGGCAGGTCGCACTTGGGGCAGACGAGCATGACCTTCGAGACGTCGAGTGGCATCGCGAGGTCCAGGATCCCGCCCTGCTGGACCTTCGGCATCCGGTCGGTCCGGCCGCTCGTCTGGCGCGGCTTCGTGTGCCGCTTCGCGACGTTGAGGCCCTCCACGACGACCGACACGCCGCTGGTGGGCGTGCCTCGCCGGTAGGGCACGCGAAGGGCACCGCGGCTGGCAGTCCGGCGGATGACGCGCTCGACCTTGCCGCGCTTGCCGGCATCCTTGCCCGCGATGACGACCACGAGGTCACCCTTGCGGATCTCCGGGACGCGGGTGGGATGGCCGTGCTCGTGGACCCGGGCCATCACAGCACCTCCGGGGCGAGCGAGACGATCTTCATGTAGTTCCGGTCTCGGAGCTCGCGGGCGACCGGACCGAAGATCCGGGTGCCGCGCGGGTTGCCCTGGTTGTTGATGAGCACGGCCGCGTTCTCATCGAAACGGATGTAGCTCCCGTCCGGTCGGCCGTACTCCTTGGCGGTCCGGACGATGACGGCCCGGACCACGTCACCCTTCTTCACGGCGGCGTTCGGGATGGCCTGCTTGACGCTCGCGATGATCACGTCACCCACGTCGGCGGTCGTCTTGAGCGACCGGCCCATGACCCGGATGCACTGGATCGTCCGCGCGCCGGTGTTGTCGGCGACCTTGAGACGGGACTGGGGCTGGATCACGCGTCCTCCCCGGCCGGTTCGGCCAGCTCGGCTTCGCCTCGCGATGCCCCGTCATCCTTCACGGACTCACTCCGCGTCCGACCTGGGTGCGCCGCCGCGTGAATCGCCTCAGACACCTCCGCCTCCTCGCTCACGACGTCGGCCGCCGAGCCGTGCTCACCGGCGCGTGCGAGCACGTGGACGAGTCGCCATCGCTTCGTCGCCGACAGCGGCCTTGACTCCTCGATGAGGACGGTGTCGCCGACGCGCGCGTCATTCAGCTCGTCGTGCGCCTTGAATTTGGTTGTCAGACGGATGACGCGCTTGTAGAGCCGGTGTCGCGCCAGGCGCTCGACGGACACGACGATCGTCTTGTCCATCTTGTCGCTGACGACGCGACCGGTCTTCGTCTTCCGCTGGCCCCGGACGGGGCCGGTGGATTCAGTCATCGATCGATCCCTCACGCCGACTTCCGGGCGGCCGGAGCCGTCCGCGCGGTGAGCCGCTCGCGCTGGACCGTGAGGATCCGGGCGATCCGTCGGCGGGTCTGCGGAATCGTGCTCGTATCATTGAGTTGCCTGGTGGACAGCGCGAACCGGGCGCTCCAGAGGTCCTGCTTCGCCTCGCGAAGCGCCTCCTCGAGCTCCGTGTCCGAGAGCTCCCGGACCTTACCGATGTCCATCATCGGTCCCCTCCATCAGGGCGGACTCGCGGACGACGACGCGCGTGGCCACGGGCAGCTTGTGGCTGGCGAGGCGCATCGCCTCGGCGGCCTCGTCCCGGCCAACGCCGGCCATCTCGAACAGGATCCGGCCGGGCTTGACCACCGCGACCCAGTGGTCGGGTGCGCCCTTGCCCGACCCCATTCGGGTCTCGGCAGGCTTCTTGGTCACCGGCTTATCCGGGAAGACCCGGATCCAGATCTTGCCGCCGCGCTTGACCGAGCGGGTCATCGCGCGCCGGGCGGCCTCGATCTGCCGGCTGGTGATCCAGGCCGGCTCCAGGGTCGCCAGCCCGAACTCGCCGAAGGCGACGAAGTGGCCGCCCTTGGCCTGGCCGGACATCCGGCCTCGCATCACCTTACGGTGCTTGACGCGTCGCGGGAGGAGCATCGTCAGACCCCCTGCCCGACGGCGACCGCGGGCGGCGCGACGGGTCGCTCCGGGGCGAAGTCGCCTCGGTAGATCCAGACCTTGACGCCGATCCGGCCGTAGGTGGTGTGGGCGTGGACCTGGCCGTAGCTGATGTCCGCGCGGAGGGTCCCGAGCGGGATCCGCCCCTCCTTGTCCCACTCGCGGCGACCCATCTCGGCCCCGCCGAGACGGCCCGCGACCATGATCTTCACACCCTTGGCACCGGCTTTCATCGACCGCTGGATGGCTTGTTTCATGGCCTTCTTGAAGGCGATCCGGCGGGTCAGCTGCTGGCTGATGTTAACGGCGACGAGATACGCATCGAGCTCCGGCTGGCGGATCTCCTTGATCTCCAGCTTCACCTTGCGCTTCGTGAGCGCCCCGATCTGCTGACGGAGGATCTCCACGTTCTGGCCGCCCTTGCCGATGACGATGCCGGGCTTGGCCGTGTGGACGGTGACGGTGACCTGGCCGAAGTTGCGCTCGATCTCGAGACCGCTGACGCTCGCGTTGGCGAGCCGCCTGCCCACGAGCTCGCGGATGGCAATATCCTCCTTGAGGAGGGTCGTGTACTCCTTGTCCTGGTACCACTTGGCGGTCCAGGTGCGCGTCACCCCGAGGCGGAAGCCGTACGGGTGGACCTTGTGTCCCATCGATCAGGCCTCCCGGTTTCCGACGGTCACGGTGATGTGGGTCTGGGGCTTGTGGATCGCGAAGACGCGACCCTGGGCCCGCGGCCGCGAGCGCTTGATCGTGGGACCCTCGTCCGCTCGTGCGTCGAGGACGATCAGCTCGTCGGCCGGCATGTTCAGGTTGTTCTCGGCGTTCGCCGTCGCGCTCTTCAACACGCGGGCGACGTCCCTGGCGGCGTGCTGGGGCATGAACCGGAGCACGGCGGCAGCTTCCTCCACGGGACGGCCCTTGATGACCTGAACGACCAGGCGGGCCTTCCGGGTGGAGCCGCGGAGGTACTTGGCAGTGGCGGAGACACGCACGGTGGGCCGCTCCTACTTCGGGCTCGTGGACCGGTCAGTGTGCTTGCCGTGCCCGCGGTAGGTGCGGGTGGGAGCGAACTCACCGAGCCGGTGGCCGACCATGTTCTCGGTCACGTAGACCGGGACATGCTTGCGGCCGTTGTAGACGGCGACCGTGTGACCGATGAACGTCGGGAAGATGACGGACGCCCGGGACCAGGTCTTCACGACCCGCTTCTCGCTGCGCTTGTTCATCTCCTCGATCCGGCCGAGAAGGCGGGCCTCGACGTACGGGCCCTTCTTGATGGAACGGGACATCCTCTGCCTGCCTCCCCGCTACTTCCGGCGCCGTGAGCGGACGATGAGCCGCGAGGTGGTCTTGCCACGTCGCGTCCGATAGCCCATCGCCGGCTTGCCCCACGGCGTCTTGGGCGGCATCCCCGTTGGGGACTTGCCCTCGCCGCCGCCGTGCGGATGGTCGCGCGGGTTCATGACGACGCCTCGGACCTCCGGTCGCTGGCCCATGTGGCGGGCACGGCCGGCCTTGCCGAGGTTCTGGTTCTCGTGGTCCAGGTTGCCGACCTGGCCCACGGTGGCCATGCACTTGATGCTCACACGGCGGACCTCACCGGACGGGAGCCGCACCTGCGCGTACTCCCCCTCCTTGGCGAGGAGCTGGGCGGCGGCTCCGGCGGACCGGACGATCTGGCCGCCGCGGCCCGGGACGAGCTCGATGTTGTGGATCGTCGAGCCGAGCGGGATGTTCGCGATCGGGAGGGCGTTGCCCACGCGCGCCTCGGCATCCGGGCCGGAGACGATGACGTCGCCGACCTTGAGGCCCTGCGGCAGGAGCATGTAGCGCTTCTCGCCGTCGCGATAGTGAAGGAGGCCGATCCGCGCCGAGCGGTTTGGGTCGTACTCCACCGTGGCGACGCGCGCGGGAACGCCGAACTTGTCGCGCTTGAAGTCGATCCGGCGATAGTGAGTCTTCTCCCCGCCGCCACGGTGGCGAACGGTGAGCCGGCCGACGTTGTTCCGCCCGGAGCCGCGCTTCTGGGGTTCCAGGAGCGGCTTGTACGGCTGGTCGGTCGTGATCTCCTCGAACGTGGAGCGGGTCATGGACCGGCGCCCGGGCGAGGTGGCCTTGTAGCTTCGCAGCGGCATGGCCTAGACCCCCTCGAAGAACTGGATCTTCTGGCCGGGGGCCAGGGTGACGACGGCCTTGCGCCAGCCGGAGATCCGACCGGCGACCCGCCCGCGGCGCGTGCCGGCCATCTTCCTCTGCGGCTGCTTGGTCATGACGTTGACGGCGATCACGGTGACCTTGTCAGTCTTGTACAGCTCCTCGATCGCCGCCTTGATCTGGATCTTGTTGGCGTCGGCGTGAACGGCGAACGTGTACTTGCCGCGATTCGACTGGTCGATCGACTTCTCGCTGATCACGGGGCGAAGGACGATCTCCGGAGCAGTCAGGGCGCTCACAGGTACACCTCCTCCATCCGGGCGAGGGCGGGCTGTTCGATCACAACGGTGTCGGCCTTGATCAAGTCGACGACGTTGAGCGAGTCGGCCAAGATCACGTCCACGGTCGGAAGGTTCCGCGCCGAGAGCTTCAGCTGCTCGTCCGAGGTCGGGGCGACGACAAGCACCCGGCCGGTCGCATTGAGCGCCGCCAGGATGCCCGCGAAATCCTTGGTCCTGATCCGCTCGAGGGCGAACGCATCGACGATGCGGATCGCCTCGTCGCCAAGCTTCGCCGTCAGCGCGCCGCGCAGGGCGAGCCGGCGCATCTTCTTCGGCAACCGCTGCTCGTAGGAGCGCGGGTGCGGCCCGAAGACGGCACCGCCGCCACGGTAGTGGGGGGCGGTGCGTGAGCCCTGGCGGGCTCGGCCGGTGCCCTTCTGCCGATACGGCTTCCGGCCGCCGCCGCGAACCTCGCCGCGGGTCTTCGTGTCGTGCGTGCCGGCGCGACGGCCGGCGAGCTGGGCGGTCACGACCTGGTGGAGCACGGCGACGTTCACCGGGGCCGCGAAGAGCTCGTCGTTGAGCTCGACGCTGCCGACGGAAGCGCCGGTCCGGTCGTAGAGGGTGGTCTGGGGCATCGGTCAGGCCTTCTTCACGAGGATCAGGCCACCCCTGGCGCCGGGAAGGCTGCCCTTGAGCAGGAGCAGGTTCCGATCGGCATCTGCACGAACGACCTTGACCTTCTTGGTGGTGACCCGCTCGTCGCCCATGTGACCCGCCATCCGGACACCCTTGTAGACGCGGCCGGGCGTGGTGCCGGGGCCGATCGAGCCGGGCTCGCGGTGATGGTCCGAGCCGTGGGTCTTGGGTCCACGGGAAAAGTGGTGCCGCTTGATGTGGCCGGCGAAGCCCTTGCCCTTCGAGACGCCGGTGACGTCGACGAGATCGCCGGGCATGAACATGTCCGCGACGGCGATCGTCTGCCCGACCTCGAAACCCTCCAGATCGTCGGTCCGGAACTCGCGCAGGGTTGCCAGTGACGGCAGACCCTTGAGCTGGCCGACCCGCGGCTTCGTGAGCTTCTTCTTCTCGTCCGTGCCGAGCTGGACGGCCGTATACCCGTCGCGTTCCGCCGTGCGCAGGCGGGTCACCGTGTTCGGGGCGACCTTCAGCACGGAGACGGCCACCATCGTGCCGTCCTCCTGGAACACCTGGGTCATGCCGACCTTTCGCCCGATCAAACCGATGCTCATCGTGATGCTCCCCGCCCCGCGCGAGCAGGCGAGCTCAGCGCAAGGCGCGCGCGAGCACGCTCACGAGCGCACTCGAACGTGCGTGAGTGAGCGAGCGGAGCGCGGAACGCGGCGCTGGGCCGCATGGTCGTGCGGTACCTCATCACATCTTGATCTCAATATCGACCCCGGCGGGGAGAGATAGTCGCATCAGGGCGTCGACCGTCTTCGACGAGGGATCCAGGATGTCGACGAGCCGCTTGTGGGTGCGGATCTCGAACTGCTCCCGACTGTCCTTGTCGATGAACGGCGAGCGGATGACGGTGAACTTCTCGATTCGAGTCGGCAGCGGCACCGGGCCGACGATGTCGGCGCCGGTGCGCTGGGCCGTCTCGACGATCTGGGCCGCCGACTGATCGAGCAGTCGATGGTCGTACGCCTTCAGGCGGATCCGGATTCGTTG
>PNKK01000008.1 GCA_013822395.1 Anaerolinea sp.
TGATGAACGAGATCGATCACGGGGCGGGGACCGGCGGGGGGACGGGGGATCAGCGGTCGGCTGGCACAGGAAGTGGGATCTGGCACAGGAAATGGGATGCTTCCGCAAGACCGGGCGATGTGGACGAGTTCGACACCGTGGTCGAGCTGTCGATCGGCCCTGGCCCCGGTGCGGTCGCGGGCGGATCGGTAGATCGCCGGCGACCAGATCGACACCCGCTTCCCCCGGCGACCGCGCTCGCACCGGGCCTCCAGCCCGGTGTCGAATGCGATCAGCCGTCCGGTGCGGCGCGGCGATAGCGAACGGACCGTCCCCTGCGGGCGCCGGTGTTCGCGAGATGGCCGGTGGTTTCGAGGGCTGCGAGAACCTGCGTGGCCCGCGTCGGCCCGAGGTCGAGCAGCATCATCGCATCCTCGCGACCAATGTCGGCGTGCGTGTCCAGGTAGGCGCGCACGAGGTCCACGTGCCGATCGAGGGCGGAGCGGGTCCGGTACATGATCCGGTCGCCAAGGGCGTCGCGAGCGGTCCGTGTCAGCCGGTAGGCACGGCTTCCGTCGAGCAGGCGTTCGAGCGCCCCGGCGCGAACCAGAGCGTCGAGCGTCTGGTCGGCGTCGGCCTGCATGGATTGGGCGGCCGCGGCGAGCGCCTCGGCGCGAAGCACGGGAGAGCGGAGGAGCGTGGCGATCGCGATGACCACCCGGACCTCGTCCTTCAGGCCCGGCTGTCTGGCGGCGAGGTCGTCGAAGAAGGCGCGCAGCCGGAGATCCGGGTCGCCGCCGCTCAGCCGCACGACAACCTCACCGTCTCGCTCATCGATCTCCGGTTCGGCGTGGCCATCGCGAAGCATGAGCCGGTAGATGGTGTCGATCCCGACGCCCTCACGCTCTGCCAGGCCAAGCACGCGCATCGCTTCTGCCAGGGCAGGGTTGCGCGGCACCGACCTCGTGGCGATCAGCCTGGCCGCGGACACGCCGGGCGGGAAGCCGCCGGGCGACTGGACCTTGAGCACCTGCGCCGGCACCCCGACGGCCGTTCCGACGATCGTCGCCCGATCGAGCCGGTAGTCGCGGTGCATGATCGCGTTGACGAGCGTCTCACGAACGGCGACCTCCGGCATGGCACGTACCGCCTGACGCTGGGTCCCGACGAGTCTGGCGCTGCTCGGAAAGGCGTCGCGTAACAGGAGGGCGAGGGCGGCGTCGAGGAGCGGAAGCAGTGGCGCCGGCCCTCGCACGCTGCGACGGGATGCGACCCCCTCCGCGTCGGCGATCAGCACCACCAACTGCTCGACGTTCGGCTCGAACGCGCCCAGCAGCAGCGCACCAGCCCGCGACAGCTCGGGATCGGTGTCGTGGTTGCGGATCAGCAGGCCGAGGCGGCGCGCGATCTCGAGGTCGCTGCCGGGCGCCGCGCCGTGCTCCTCTTCGTAGTGCCGACGTGCCGACGCGCGGGCCTCGGGTGTGGTCTCCGAGAAGCGCATGGCCGACGGCTGGGCGCTCCAGTCGAAGCCGCGGCGAGCCTCGAGGAATTCGCGAGCGCGATCGCCGCTCATCTCCTCACAGTCGCGCCCGATCCGGGTGCGGAGCCTGCCGCCTGATCGCACCTCTTCGAGGGCGTCAGGCACGTTGATCAGCAACAGCCGGACGCCACCTCTGATGACCTCCTCGATGTCCACGGTGAGGTTGGGCACGGTCAGTGCCCAGATTCGCCGTCGGAGCCAGTCCGTGTCCGACTGCGCGCCGACGAGCGCCGGGGGTCCGGAGGCCTTGCCGTCGACGCCCACCACGAGCACACCGCCCGTCGTCGTGTTTGCGAGGCGGCTTCCGCTGCCAGCATCGCGGCAGCGCGCTCGTGTTGTGGCGAGATCCGTACCCGTACGCCGGTTCGAGCGTCGACCGAATCGGCCTCTTCCTTGAAGTCGATGAGGTCGCTCTCCTGGTCCTCCGACCGCGCGCCGGCCAGTACGGCATCGAGGGCGGCGATGGCTGCGCGGCGGCGCTCAAGCGCACTCGGCATGGCAGGAATACTACACTAACGTTGGTCCAACGCAAGTGTAGTATTGCGGTGACGCTCTCCGTGCTCCCGTCACGATGGCTCGACTACCAGGGCAATCGGCCGCGACTGCATGGGGTTCGAATCTGACTCCTGATTGACATTACGGCACCGACTTCGGATACTGACTTCTGAGCCATATTCGCTCCTCAGGCGAAGAATCGTGATCAGGAGTCAAGATGTCGATCCTCGAGGTTCTGGACGCCGCGGATCTCGGCCGCGCGGTCCGCCGGCTTCGAAAGGAGCGTGGCTGGACCCAGGTCGATCTGGCCGAGTGGCTGGACGTCAACCCGGTCACGGTCGGACGGATGGAGCATGGGCGCCCCGTGGCCATCACGGTCGCCATGCGCGCGCTCACCCTCCTCGGCGCCAAGGCGGTTGTCATTCCCAAGTGGGCGTCGGTCGATGTTGCCGGCGAGGAACCGCCGCGTGGATGAGCCGCTCGCCGTCTGGCTCGGCGACGAGATCGTCGGCGAGCTGCGGGCGACCGGTCGGCGCTCGGCACGGTTCTACCCGGCGCGGCCACGGATCCGTCTCGCGGTCGGGGCCCCGGACGACGGTTCACCCTGGTCGCCCGAGTTCACCCGCGCGTGGTTCGAGAACCTCCTCCCCGAAGAGGAGCCACGAGTCAGGATCGCCGCCCGTTTCGGCCTTCGCTCGGATGACACCTGGGGCCT
Organism: Anaerolinea sp.; assembly: GCA_013822395.1. GTDB lineage: Bacteria > Chloroflexota > Limnocylindria > Limnocylindrales > CSP1-4 > UBA5189. The sequence continues at coordinate 2,730 of PNKK01000008.1, forward strand.
CCTCGAGCAGATCGGCTGGGAGTGCGCGGGCGCCGTCGCGGTGCTGCCCCAGGGCCGCTCGCCGCAGCTTGGCACCTACCAGGCGCTGACCGACGCCGAGCTCTGGAAGCGCATCGACGAGCTGCCCGCGCGACCATATGACGCCGATGCGGCAGTCCGCATGTCGCTCGGAGGCGGCCAGTCCAAGCTCCTGCTGTCCCTCCGTGGTGGTCGCTGGCACCTGCCCATCGATGGCGCGCCGAGCACGCACATCCTGAAGCCCGAGCCGGTCTACCATCCGGGCCTGGCGCTCGCGGAGGCGTGGGCACTGCGGGTCGCCGCCGCCTCCACATCCGCCGCAGAGGCGCGAGTGCTGATCGCCGAAGGCCACCCGCCGACCCTGGTCGTCACGCGGTTCGACCGGCAGATGGAGACGAACGGTGGTGTGCTGCGAACCCATCAGGAGGACATGTGCCAGGTCCTCGGGATCCCGCCCGACATCAAGTACGCGGGCCATCCGGCGAACGACCGACAACCGTCGTACGCGCGGTTTGCCGCCGCCCTGGAGCGCGGTGCGTTCGATCCGCGCGTCGAGCTCGTGCGCCTGCTCGAGCACGTCACGGTCAACCTCGCGCTCGGCAACACGGACGCGCATGCCAAGAACACGTCGGTCTTCCACGATCCGTCGGGAGGCCTGCGGCTCACCCCGATCTACGACATCGCGCCGACCTTGGCGTTCATCCCCCAGCGCCACTTCGGGATGTCGGTGGCCGGCAGGTTCCTGATCACCGAGATCACACGGGAACACCTCGTTCGCGAGGCCCGCACGTGGGGCATCCCTGAGCGGGTCGCCCGTGGGGCGATCGAGCAGACGCTCGACGCGATCCGGACGACCGGCGTCCCGGCTGCGGATGACACGTACCCGGGGGTGCCCGTTCCCGTTCGGGATGCTGCCGTCGCGCAGATCGAGCGGCTCGCACGCGCCTGACGCGTGCGGCGCCGCGGCCGAAGCCAAGAAGTGTCGACGCGTCTCGGTGCTCATGGCCGAGGCGGTCGCCAGCCGGCGAGCTGGCTGGACCGACGTGCGTGTGACACGATGAGCTGACGATGGACCACCGGCATCTCACCCACCGCCGACATACGCTCGCCGCTCTCGATGATGTCCTGGAGAATGGCACGCTCGCGGACTGGCGTCCGCTGCTGGCCCGGGTGCGTCGGGACCCGTACGGCGATGTCGCTGAGCGCGTGCTGCACCTTGTGCGCTCGCGCGATCTCGAAGAGACGGGGGCGTTCTGGCTCGCCTACGTCGAGAAGGCCCGAGCGCGGCGCGCATCCACGATCCGGGTCGCGGGGTAGCCAGGGCCGCATCCGCTCCCAGCTGCTCGGCGCCGGCAATCAGTAGCCGGTCGCGCCGATCAGCGCCGCGATGGCGTCCACCGTGACCGGCTTCGAGAGGATGGAGTCGTGGGCCGCGCCCTCGACCGTGGTCACGGTGACATCGATCCCGGCCTCGCGCAGCAGGGCGGCGAACTCGTCCGCGGTCGCGACCGGAGCGACCCGGTCGTCGGTCCCGGCGAGGAGCCGGACGGGGGGTGTTCGATGTCCGGGGGTTCGGGCCAGGACGGCGATGTCGGTGGCGTCCCAGACGTCGGGGACTTCGTCGCGCGTGCCGCCCAGCATCTGGGCCAGGAAGTCCGGCCCGATGTGGTCGAAGCCGTAGATCGATGCCACGCCGACGAGCGCGTCCGGTCGGCCGTCGCCGGCGGCCGCCAGGCACTCGGGTGCGTCCACGGCGAAGTCGCGCGCGGACAGCGCGAGGACGGAGCCTGGGAAGCCGCCGAACGAGTGGGTCACGAGGGTGACGCGGGCGGGATCGCCGCCGAGGGCCGGGGCACGGTCGCGGGCGAAGTTGATGGCACACGCCACGTCCGCGAACGTCTGGGGATAGCCGCCGCCCCACTGCGGGCCGGAGCGATAGTCCGCCGTGAAGACGACGGCACCGCGCCAGGCGACGACCCGGGCGAGCGTCCAGAGGTACTCGCGTGTGCCGGGGGCGACCGGACCGCCCGGGATCATCACGACCACCGGCAGGCGCTTCGTGGTCGGCGGAGCGAAGGTGTCGAGCCTCAGGGGGCAGGTTGCGCCATCCGGGCCACAGGCGACGGGACGCGTGAACTCGATCCCCTGCTGCATGACCACGGCGAGGCTCTGGCACTGCGGGTCGCCCTCGCCGCACGGGAACTGGGGGATGCCGGGTGACGGGGTGGGGCTGTCTGTGGGGTTTGGGTTCGGGGCTGGTGCCTCCGACGCGAGCGTCGGGACAGGGATCGTCGCGACCGGTCCCGACGTCGTGGCGGGGGGCGTAGGTACCGTTTCGGCCGTGCAGGCACCGAAGACGAGCGCCGAGACGGCCAGAATCGGAACGCGGCGCGCCCGAGGGCGAGCGGCGTGGACGAAAGGCATCGAGCGCATGACGGTCGGCCCACGGTAGCGGAGGGCCCCGGATCGTGCCGCGGGAACCATTCGGGATCGATTGGCGTCCGTCGTGGGTCGGCGTCACTTCGCCTGTCACCGGCCCGTCCTTTGAGTTTCCCGGCCCCGAGGTCCAGAATGGTCGATGGAGCGGTACCCGGGCCGGCGAGATAACCGGCCGATGAGCGAACGCTGTCATGATGGGTGGCCTCGACACCCGAACCGGACCCGTGCAACCTCCGAAAGGGGAGCGTCATGAACGTTGCGACCAGTCGATCTCAGCGCGCAGGGCGTCTCGTATCCCTGGCCACCATCGGCGCCATGCTGGCGGTCCTGCTGCCCGCGGGCCAGGTGGCGTTCGTCCTCGCGGCCAACTCGGTCACACCGGCATCCGGCACGGCGATCTCCGCCGATACGACAACTGCTGCCGGCGGATCGGGCGCCTGGACGACCCTGACCGGCCCGCAACTCAACGGCACCGGGGGAACGTTGGTGGCGGGAACCCAAACGTTCACCATTGCTGATCCATCCGCGTTCGAGTTCCGAGCCGGCGTCGGAAGCGCGAGCCGTACCGGGAGTGGTTGCGACACGCTTGCGATCAGCGGCACTCCGACCGTCCTCGCCGCAAGCGTCTCGGTGACACTAACAGGCGGCCCATCTATCGGAGACTGCAACATCACCCTGTCAGGACTCCAGGTCCGACCCAAACTGGCCGGCGCGGCGCCCCTCGAGTCGAGCGCCATCGATGCCGGCGGCATCGTGGTCGGAGCCGGTCTTGGTGGGACCTTGACCACGGTGCCCGGGGCTGCCCTTCTCAGCTTCACGAATGCCCCGATTGCCAACGCGGCCGCCGGGGTCAATCTCGTACCCCAGCCCGTGGTTCACAGCCAGGACGTGTTCAGCAACGCCCGAGCGGGAGATTCGATCGCATTGACGATCAAGGCCGGCACCGGAGCGGTGGGCGGAGCCCTTGACTGCACGACGACTGTTTTAACGGACGCTGGTGGGAACGCCAATTTCGCGGACTGCGACATCGACGAGGCTGGAACGGGGTACGTTCTTCGCGCAACGACGGGCAGCTCATCCGCCGAATCGAACGCCTTCAACATCACGGCGGGGGCCGCAACCAAGCTCGCGTTCCAGACACAGCCATCCCGCGGCACGCCGAACGGGGCGTTTGCGGCGCAGCCGGTCGTGGAGATCCAGGATGCCCTCGGCAACCGCGTCAACGACACGACAACCGTCGTGACGCTCGCCCTTCAGACCGGCACCGGAACCTTGAGCTGCACAGGCGGATTGACGAAGACGGCCGGCACCGGCGGCAGCGGGACGCCCGGCCTGGCCAGCTTCACCGGGTGCGCAGTGTCGACCGCAGGGATTGGCAAAGTCATCAGAGCGACGGCCCCGGGGCTGACGCAGATTGACAGCAGTGCCTTCGATGTCGTCGATCAGGTCGTCTTCACGACCCAGCCGAGTACGACGGCCACCGCCGGCACGGTGTTCGCTGCCCAGCCGGTCGTCGCCGTTCGCGCAGGCTCCACGACGGCCGTCAACGACGACGTCTCCGTTGTCACGCTCTCGCTCAAGACCGGCACCGGAGCGACCGGCGCGACCCTGAGCTGCACGGGCGGCCTGTCCAAGACCGTCGTCGACGGTGTGGCGACCTTCGCGGGCTGCATGATCGACAAGATCAGCCCAGCCTCTCCGGCCAACCCGTACAGGATCCTGGCTTCAACGACGGGTCTCACGAACGCTGAGAGCGGCACCGTTGCCATTACGCCTGGTGTGGCTTCGAGGCTGACGTTCGTGACCCAGCCGGCCGGTGCGGCTGCCGGCACGGCGTTCACGACCCAGCCGATCGTCGCGATCACGGATGCCGGCGGAAACATCGTTACGTCAGGTGTCAGCGCCAATGTCTCGCTCACGATCGGGACGAATCCCGGCGTGCCGGCGGGCGTCCTGAGCTGCGTGCCGTCGATCACGGTCGCGACGGCGACGAGCGGAGCGAATGCCGGGAAGGCCGTCTTCTCTGGCTGCAAGATCACCAACAGTGGCGTGGGCTACACCCTGAACGCGATCGCGACGAACGTCGTGGGCGTCGCCTCGCTCACGGCGGCCACGTCCACTCCGTTCACGGTTACCGCACCCGGGGCGCAGATCACGGTGACGCCCTCGGCGAGCACGATCACGTGGGGTCAGTACGTCACCGTGACGACGGCCTTCGCTGTGAACGGGGCGGGCAAGACCTTCACGCTCCAGGGGTCCCGCGACGGCCTCACCTGGTCGACGCTGGCTACGCTCACGGCCGGCGCCGGCGGAACCGCATCATTCCTCTACAAGCCCGCGACCAACCTGTACTACAAGGCGGTCTTTGCCGGCACCTCCGATCTGCTGCCCGGGACGAGCAACACGGCCCGGACCGTGGTCCGCCAGATCGCGCTCCTCCGGCCGACCAACGGAGGACTCGTCAAGTCGATTGCTCGGAACACCTCGATCACGTTCACCACGACGGTCCGCCCGGCGCGGGCGGACCTGCCGGCGGCGAAGGTCACGTTCCGGTTCTACCGCCTCTCCGGCGGGAGCTGGACGCTCGTCACCACGCGCGACGTGATCATCGACGTCTTCGGCAAGGCCGCCACGACATTCAGGTTCACGAGCGGCGGGAGCTGGTACGTCCGGAGCATCGCCAACCCGACTTCGTACAACGCCAACAGCGTCTGGAGCCCGGTCGAGCGGTACAACGTCCGCTGACGCCGGGCCGTCAACCTCGCCGCGCCTTTGGGGTCTCCCTCCCACGGAGGGGGACCCCGATCATGAGCACTCGACCATCTCATGCACCGGCACGAAACTCAAACTGACACAGCGAACTCACACGTTATGGTGCGATACATGAAGTCCACCACGACCATCTCCAAGGGCGGCCAGATCTCCATCCCAGCCGCCGTTCGGCGGCGCTGGCAGACGCGGCAGCTTCTCGTCGAGGATCAGGGCGATGCGCTCGTGCTTGGGCCGATCCCGGCCGACCCAATCGCGGCAGCCGTCGGGTCGTTGGTCGGCCCGGGACCGAGCAGCGCCGAGGTGCGTTCGCTCGTGCGTGCGGAAGAGGCGACCGCGAACGAGCGCCGGCGCAGCCCCGCTTGAGCGTCCTCGACGCACCGGCGATCATCGCGGTCCTGATTGGGGAGCCTGCGGCCGTGGAGGTCGAGCTGCTTCTGTGTCGGGCTGCTTCTGCGGGATCGGCGTGACCCGCCCCGCATCAGCGCCGTGAACCTCGGCGAAGCTCTCGACGTCCTGGGCGCGCCATCGGGGTCTGCGCGTCGAGGCGATCTCCGAGAAGCTCAGCTGGCTCACGGTCGGGGGCCTTGACGTGGTCGCGGTCGACGAGCGGACAGGGCTCCTCGCCGGAGAGCTTCACGCGCGCCACTACGATCGCGCGACGCGGGCGGTCTCGATGGCCGACTGCCTGGCCCTCGCGACCGCCAGCCTGCTCGGCGAGCGGCTGGCGACCTCGGATCCGCCGCTCGCGGAGGTCGCTCGCACGGAAGGCTGCGAGGTGATCGCGCTGCCCGACGCACGCGGCCGGCGACCCTGATCTGGGCCGAGGACACGCGCGGGGGACGGCCTCCTCAGACGGCCAGTAGATGCCACCGCACCGCCCGCGGTGGCGTTGATTGACCTTTTCTGGCATGTCATGGCATGATCGCGACCATGAACGACCGCCCGTACCGAACGGCCTCAGAAGTGGCTTTGGAGCTCGGAGTCAGCCTTCGGACGGTGCGACGCTGGGTGGCCGATGGCAGGCTGCCCGCCACCCGTGTCGGCCGGTCCGTGCGGATCCCGACCGATGCGTATCGCCAGGCGCCGCGTGTCGGTGAGGTCGCCGCCGACTATGTCGCGAGGAGCATCGCGAGCGCGTGGCCTGACACTCCGGAGCGACTCGCCGAGCAGCGGCGCACCGCCGCCGAGCTCATGGATCGTCTGGCCGCGCAGGGCCGGCCTTCAACCGGACCGTCCGATACGGCAGACGCCCTCCTGGACGCGGTCCGTGACGAGTTCGGGGCCGACCGACCCCCGGCTCGATGAGCGCCGTCGTCATCGACGCCAGCATCGTCCTTCGCTGGATGCTCCAGGACGAGGCGGAACGGGCGCCAGCCCTGGCCGTGCGCGATCGAATCGTGGCCGGCCAGTTCGGGCCGTGCCAGCCACCGCACTTCGCGCTGGAGGTCGCATCGGCGCTCGTCAGAGCCACGCGTGCTGGGCGCCTTCGGCCGTCGGCCGTCTCCCCGCTGATCCGCACGCTCGAATCGCTGCGCCTCGGTGCGACCGACTTCGACGATTTCGCGTCCGCGGCGGCCGACGCCGCCCTCGAGCTGGGGCTGCGGGTTCCGGACGCGGGCTATGTCGTCTGTGCGCGGCGGACCGGGGCCACCCTGATCACCGCCGACCGCCGGCTCCACGATGCGGCAGCTGCCTCGGGCATCGCTGTGGCGCTGCTCGGCGAGCTCGGACCCTGAACCGTGCGGTTTCGTGGCGAGTTCAGCCCGAGCCTCCTGAGCCGACATGCTCGGCGGGAGGCCGAGCGAGAGCGGATACCGCTCGACATGATCAGGCTGACGTATGTAGATCACGACGAGATGCGACCTTCCGTCCACGACGATCTCCGCGAAGTTCGCACGCGGTGGTTTGGCGAGGAAGGATCGAGGTCGTTGTGGACACCGACGATGGCCGGATCGTGACGGTCTGGCGCACAGGATCGAGGCCATGACAAACCTGCTCCTCGAATACGACGAATCGGTCGATGCGGCCTACCTGACGCTGACTGACGAACCATGGGACCACCAGGTTCGGCTCCGACGATGCCCGTGGCATCAACTACGCAGCCGATGGCTCGGTGATCGGCATCGAGATCCTATCCCCTCGTCGGAAGGGTGTGCTCCTCGACGGGCTGCCATATCGCGATGACATCCTCCGTGTCATGCGGTCTGTCGGCTTTCGAATCGTCGAGACGGCGCGCTGAGATCAACCAGCTGGTCGCGGACTCCGAATCATCCAGGCTCGATCTACTTCGCGCTCCCTACCGGTCCAGTTGCGGACGGAGGCCGACTCGCCGATAGCCAGAGGATCCCGTTGCCCGGCCAGGCGCCGGGCTCGTTGGTGAGGGCGTCGTGGAGGACTCGGTCGGGCACCGGGAACGCGGCCTGGACGGTGGCCGCCAGCGAGCGGATGACGGCTCGGTTCCGGTGGGTCGGCGGCAGGACGAGGACAGCATGAACCTGGACGCCGACCGCGGCCGACGCCTGGACGGCCGCCTGCTTGTCGTGACACTCGCGTGCGAGCTCCTCCCAGCGCTGGATTCGCGACTCAACTTCGAGGAGCACGATCTGCCGAGCTCCGTCCATGCGCACGTCGGTGGATCGGTGACCTGGACCCGCGAGCGTGGTCGGGACGGGCGCCTCGATCGTGGCCCGCCATCCTGGGTGGCGCAGCCGGAGCAGGGCTTCGATGAGACGGGCATGTGCCGCATCGCGGATCATCGGCTCGGCGTCCGCGTAGAGGGCCATCTTGAACGTGGCCCCGAGGGCCGCCGAGGCTCGGGCACGGATCCGTGGCCCGACGTCCTCATCGCCGGCCTCGAGCTGGCAGATGACCGAGCGACTGACACCGATGGAGCGGGCGACGGCGGCCTGGGTGACGCCGAAACGGAGGCGGAGCTCCCGGAAGTCCTCCCCGAACCTCGTCGCCGTTCGCCGGAGCGCACGATCGCCTTCGTTGGTCGCCTTGCGAGTGATCCCCGTGTGCGTCGCGGCCATGCCGCACCTCCTGATGCGCGGCGGGCCTGGGCCAGGGTTCGTTGGCGGGCTTGACGCGGCGACCCACGGGTGGAGTCGGTCATCCCGGGGCGTGCCGTTCTCCGTAGGAAACCAAACGGCGGTTATCGGCGGATCACCTGGAAGAGCTTCCAAGCCTGGGCGCCCGCGAACGGCCGGAATCCGGGGGCCTGTTCGCGGGCAGCGAACAACAGGGCTGAATGCGCTCGCGTGCCTGAAGGCGTGTGGGGGCACGGGCCGCCGGGCACGGCCCGATTCAGGCGATCGGTTCGCCGGGCGAGAACAACCGGGCGACCGGCCCGGCCGGGCGAGCGGGGAGCGTTCGATTCAGGCGATCGGTTCGCGTGCGGAGAGCGGATCGCCTGGACGGCCGACCTGGGCCGCCGGGCACGGCCCGATTCAGGCGATCGGTTCGCCGGGCGAGAACAACCGGGCGACCGGCCCGGCCGGGCGAGCGGGGAGCGTTCGATTCAGGCGATCGGTTCGCCGGGCGAGAACAACCGGGCGACCGGCCCGGCCGGGCGAGCGGGGAGCGTTCGATTCAGGCGATCGGTTCGCCGGGCGGAGAACAAGGATGGGGCGGACGGACGGGCGCGGGACCCTCAGCCCACGCGGACCCCGAAGACGCCCAGGGCCGTCACTCCAAGCAGGACGGCATCCAGGGCAATCACCAGGCCCACGGCACCCCAGGCCAGGGCGTTGGCAACGCGCCCGTTCCGGTGGCGGCCCATGATCCGGCCGTCGTTGACGAGCAGGACCATGAACACGAGGACCACCGGTAGCAGAAGACCCTGGAGGTTCTGCGAGGCGACGATCAGCGGCAGCAGATCCAGGCCTGGGATCAGCACCACGAGCGCCCCCAACCCCAGAACGAAGGTGTAGATCCCGAAGAACGCGCGGGCGTCCTCGAACCGCTTATCGACGCCGGACTCCCAGCCGAACGCCTCGCAGATCACGAACGCGGTCGAGATCGGCATGATCGTCGCGGCGAGGACGGACGCTCCGAACAGCCCGATCGCGAAGAGGGTGCTCGACAGCTCGCCGGCGACCGGTCCCAGCGCCAGGGCGGCGTCCTCGGCGGTCTCGATCGAGCCGCCGGTAGCGTAGATGGTGGTGGCCGTGGCGACGACCACGAAGACTGCGATGACGTTCGTCCAGATCGCCCCACCGACGGCGTCGGCCTGCTCGAGGCGGAGCTCCTCCTCGCCGATGCCCTTCTCCGCGACCGCGCTCTGGAGGTAGAACTGCATGTACGGGGTGATCGTGGTGCCGACGACGGCGACCATCAGGAGCACCACCGACGGCGAGAGGTCGATCGAGGGCCGGACGAGCGCCGTCCCCACGGCCCCCCAGTCCGGTCCGGCCAGGAGCGCCGAGGCGACGTAGGCGACGAAGACGGCCATCACGGACAGGAAGACCCGCTCGACCGTCCGGTAGCTGGCGAACAGGACGAGCGCCCAGATCGCGACGCCCACGACCGGCACGGTGAGCCAGCGCGGGACGCCGAAGATCTCCAGCGCGGCCGCCGCTCCCGAGAACTCGGCGACGGTGTTGGCGATGTTCGCGACGAGGAGGACGAGCATTGCGAAGGCCGTCCAGCGCACGCCGAAGCGGTCCCGGATCAGGTCGGACAGGCCCTGGCCGGTGACGACGCCGAGGCGCGCCGCCATCTCCTGGACGATCGCGAGGATGACGATCGTGATCGGGAAGATCCACAGCAGCCCCAGCCCGGTCCGGGACCCCATGACGCTGTAGGTGGTGATCCCGCCGGCGTCGTTCCCGGCCACCCCGGCGATGAGCCCCGGCCCCATGACCGCGAGGAAGGCAAGGAGCCCGCGCCGACCCCGGAACCGGCCTCGGAGCCGGAGCCAGCCGCCGCTGCCGCGAATCCGCGCGCGGGCGCGCTGCGCGACCTCGGGGAGGGGCGGGACGGTCGGGCGCAACGGTCCGGGCCTCGGGGACTGCGCGGCCGCTCGCGGCCTAGGCCCGGCCGGCGAGGCGCGGCAGCCGCTTCCGCCAGGCGTCGGGGAGGATCGCGTCCATCGCGTCGTCCACGGTCACGATGCCTACGAGGTGCCCGCTCGCGTCGACGACCGGGACCGCGAGCAGGTTGTAGTGGGCGACGACCTCGGCGACCTCGTCCTCGTCGGCGAGCACGCCGACGGTGACCGGCTCCGGGATCATGACCTCGGCCACGGGGGCATCGGCCCGCGAAACGATGAGGTCGCGCAGCGACAGGACGCCGACCAGGCGATCCTCGTCGTCGGTGACGTAGACGTAGTAGATCGTCTCGGCGTCCGGCTCGAGCTCTCGGAGCCGATCGATCGCCTGACCACACGTCAGCGATGCCGGCACGGCCACGAACTCGGTGGTCATCATGCCGCCCGCAGTGTCCTCCGGGTAGGCGAGCAGCTCGCCGAGCTCCTCGGCCTCGTCCCGCTCCATGAGCGCGAGGATCTCCTCCCGCGTCTCGTCGGACAGGTCGGCCACGAGGTCGGCGGCGTCGTCCGGGGACATCTCCTCGAGGATGTCCGCCGCGCGCGCCGGGTCGAGGTCCTCGAGGACTTCGACCTGCGTCTCGGGCTCCATCTCCTCGAAGACATCTGCCGCCGCCTCGTCGTCGAGCGACGCGAGGACGCCGGCGCGATCCTTCGGGGCGAGCTGGTCGATGATCGTGGCCAGGTCGGCCGGATGGAGCTCGGCCAGGCCGGCGTGGGGCACCCGCAGCTTGATCGAGGCGATCGAGGTCTCGACCGGATCGACGTCCTCCCAGTCGATGTACCGATCGGGGACGGGCATCTTCAGGTTCCGGGCGAGCGTGCGGTAGCCGCGCTCCAGGCCGAGTCGCCGGAGGAGCCCGGCCGCCCCCACGTCAACCGCGACGAGATGAAGCCGACCCTCGATCTCGTCGAGGCGCAGGTCGTTGACGCGGACGACCTTCCGGCCATCGATGTCCACGATCTGCTTGTCCATGAGGTCGGCGCGCAGGAGAATCTCGTTCGGGCGCTGCTGGAACTTCCCGATGTCGATGGTCTGCGTCCGGAGCCGGGCACCGGCCGCATCGAGGTGGTCGACCGAGGTCCAGGGCAGGAAGATCCGTCGCCGATCGGTCTCCGCGACGAGGCCGGTGACGGGCGGGTAGCGGTCGCCGACGGCGACGATCAGATCGGCGACCTTGCCGATCGGGTCGCCGTTGCCGTCGAGCACGGGCCGGCCGATCGCCTGACTCAGGAAGAGCATCTGCCACCTCACGGGCGGTCCGACCGCCGCCGGGTGGCACGGGCCCCGGAGGGCCCCGCGTCACACGCGGGAGGCGGGCTGGACCTTCGGGTCGGGCGCCTGTCTGGCGCCCGCGGGACTGGGTCCGGTCTCCACGATGGGAGCGATCCTCCGAAGCGGATTGTGCGGTCCGGGCGCGGCATCGCCGATGGCGGGGGCGCGGGGAACCGGGGCGAGTGTAGAGGCCGCTCGTGGCCCCGGTCAACGCGAAGGTCAGCGCGAGGTGTCAACGGCGAGGTCAACGCGAGGACCACGCGAGGTACGCGTCTGGTCTCTCCGTGGCGGCCTCCGTGGCGGCCTCGCCCCGGCGTCCAGACCGGGAAGGTGCGGTAACGGTGCCGCCAGGGGGCGGCTGGTACTTCTGCCGAGGCCACCGGTACCTCTGAGCGCTGCCCCGGCGCACCGGGGACTGCCACAGTTCGACCGTGCGCGTGCAGGCCTCCTCGGAGCGAGAGACCTCGGCCGGTCCCGGCCGGGGTTTGGCGGTGACTGCGCGCGAGCCGCGCCTCGTTCGTCCCCGGGGCGAGCCGCGTTCCGATCGCTACCGGTCGCTCGTGGAGGTGGCGGAGCGTCTCTCGACATCCTTCGACCGGGCGGATCTGCACCAGACCGTCGTCGACGCGGCAATGTCGCTCTCGCGCGCGGATTCGGTCCTCCTCCGGACGGCGCACGGCGATGTCCTCGAACTCGTCGGCTGGTCTGGACTGGACGACGCCAGGGCGCGTCGCCAGCCCGAGGTGTCGCCCCGCGACGGCTGGGTCGGCGAGGTCCTGACCGGCGGCCGCGTGTGGGCGTGCGCGGACGTTCGGACCCTGGCCGCCGGGCTATGGCGTGACAGATCGGACGACACCCAGCCGGTGCGCGGTGTCATGCTCGTCCCGCTCATCCACGGCGGGCGGCTCATCGGGTCCGTCACCGTGACGACGTTCGAGCCGCGCGCCTGGACGGACGAGGACGTCGAGATCATGACGGCCCTCGGCGCCCATGCCGCGCTCGCCCTCCGGAACGCGGAGCTCTTCGAGCGCCTCGACGCGCGGGCTGCCCAGATGGCGGTCGTCCAGGCGGCGTCCGCGCGGATGAGCCGGGCGAAGAGCGTCGACTCGGTCGGCCGGGCGATCGTGGAGGAGGTCGGCGCGATCGTCGACTACCATAACGCACAGGTCTACATCGTGGAGCCCGGCGACGAGCTCGTCCCGATCGCCTTTCAGGGCAAGGTCGGAGCCTACGAGATCATGGACTGGGACCTCCTCCGGTTGAAGGTCGGCGAGGGCTTCACCGGCTGGGTCGCCGCAAACGGGACGCCGCTCTGCATTCCCGACGCGAGCGCCGACCCGCGGGGGGTCCAGATCCCGGGCACGGACGTCGTCACGGAGTCGATGCTCGTCGTACCGATGCGTCACGACGACGCGGTCATCGGCGTCATCACGCTCTCCAAGCTCGGCCTCCGCCAGTTCGACGACGACGACCTCCAGGTTCTCACGATCCTGGCGGACCAGGCTGCGACCGCCCTGGAGTCGGCGCGGCTGCTCGCCCGGACCCAATCGATGGCCGTTGAGCTCCGCCGACTCCTCGAGATGAGCCAGGACCTGACCCAGACGCTCGACCCGAAGCAGGTCGGCGCACTCATCGCGCGCCACCTGACGGTGGCCCTGGGGCTGGACTCCTGCGTGATCAGCTCGTGGGACGTCGCCGGCGATCGGCTTATCTCCCTCGGCGAGTACCCGGACCTCGGTCTCGTCACGAACCACCCGGTCTATCTTCTCTCGGAGTACCCGGAGACCCGCCGCGTGCTCGAGACACAGGCGACGGTGATCGTCGATGCCGAGGATCCCGCGGCCGACCAGGCGGAGACGGCCATCCTTCGAGAGGAGGGTCACCGCCTGCTGGCGATGATCCCGCTCATCGCCAAGGGCCAGTCGGTCGGGCTCGTGGAGCTGGCGTCAGCCGATCTCGTGCCCCTCGACGAGGGCCGGCTGGCCCTCGCCCGAACGATGGCGAACGAGGCGGCGATGGCGCTCGAGAACGCGCGCCTGTACGAGGCCGCCCGCTCGCTTGCGGACCGCGACCCGCTGACCGGCTTCTTCAACCACCGGTTCATCTACGAGCGGCTGGGGGAGGAGATCGTCCGGGCGCGCCGTGCCCGCCGCCCGCTGAGCCTTCTCATGCTCGACCTCGACGACTTCAAGCTGGTCAACGACACGTTCGGTCACCAGTTCGGCGATCGCTGCCTGGTCCACCTGGCCGAGGTCGTGCGGTCCACGCTCCGGGCCTCGGACGTGCCTGCTCGGTACGGCGGCGACGAGTTCGTCGTGATCCTCCCCGACGCCGACGAGGACGCGGCGGCGGCCGTTGCGGACCGGATCACCGAGGAGCTCGCCGGGAACCCGCTCGTCGCCGACGGCCGCGGACCGGTTCCGGTGAGCGTCTCGATCGGAGTGGCGTCGGTGGGACCGGACGTCCGGACGCCGACCGAGCTCGTGGGCGCGGCCGACACCCGGATGTACGCGGCGAAGGTCGGCGGGGCCCACGACCTGGGGCTTCATCGGATCGCGAAGGCGATCGCGGTCGAAGCGGTGGAAGCGGTCGAATAGGACACCCGCGCCCGGACGGCGGGCTGTAGTACGGAAGTACCAGTCCGCGCTGGGACGCCGGTACCACCGGTGCCGCTGGACGCCGACGGCTGATCGGCCGCATGCTTCTCTCACGTGAATGCCGGAACGCCACGTCCGTACCAGCCGCCGGCGGAGGACCGTCCCACCCGCCGGACGTGGTGGCTCCTCTCCGGCGCGTTCCTCCTCCTCGGACTGATCACCGGTGTCCGGGCACTCACGTCCGGCAATGCCCTCGACTGGATTCCCGTCGGAGCGGTCGCGTTCGCGGCGCTGGCAGCCTTCCTCCACCGGAACGCGGTCGTGAGTCTGGAGGCGCGCGGACGGGAGGAGGCCGAGAATTTCGCACGGATCCTTCAGGGCCTCTCGCGGTCCGTCTCCGTGGATGCGATCGTGGGCGCGATCGTCGACGACCTGGCCGATGGGACCGGCGCGGACCACGTGGTCGTCGTCCGGCGCCGGCCGGAGGGCCAGGCGCTCGAGGCAACGATCGTCACGCGCCGGCCGGGCGTGCCGAGCTCGACCACGGTGCTTCCGCTCACGGACCTTGAATCACCGCTCGACCGGGAGCCGCCGCCCGCGATCCCGGTGCCGATCGAGGTGTCCGAGGATGGACGCGAACGGGAGCTCGTCGGGGTCGGGGTCGGGGTGGGGTGGCGCACCGCGTCCGTCGACGGTCTGGCGCAGGTCGGGCGAGGGGAGGCGGGGCCGGCGGTCAGTCCCGTCGGTCCACGCCAGGGTCCGCACGCCTACCGCGGCGGGGCCGGGCCCCGTCCCGCGATCTCGACCGGGCTCCTGGCGGCGGCCGCCGGTCGCGCGATGGAGCGCGGTACGGCCTGGCTCGCCGGCTTCCTGGACGATCTGGGGGTGGCGCACCCGTTCGGCTCGGCAGGCCCGCTCCCTGCGCCGCGCTCCGAGGTCATGGGAACGGGTCCCACCGCGGCCGTCACGGCGCGGATCGCGGATCGCGTCCGGAGTGTGTACGGCCTGAGCCACACGCTCGCGGCGCCGCTCCGGACGGAGACCGGCGTCATCGGGGCGATCGTCCTCTCGCGCCGGGACCGTGAGCCGTGGCCGGAGGGGGCGCGACGGCTCCTCGAGGGCGCCGCGGTGGAGGCGGCCGCCGCGATGGCCCGTGCCTACTCGTATCGCGAGGTCGCCGCCCACGCCTCCACGGACCCGCTCACCAGCCTGCCGAACCGCCGCTACTTCGACGAGTTCTGTGGACTCCTCGCGCGCCGGCGACGCGCCGGCGACGCCGTCGCGGTCCTCATGGTCGACATCGACAGGTTCAAGGCTCTCAACGACACCTACGGCCACCCGGTGGGCGATGAGGTGCTCAAGGCGGTCGCCGGTGCGATCGTCACCGCCGTCCGCGAGGAGGATGTCCCGGCGCGCGTCGGTGGCGAGGAGTTTGCCGTGCTTCTCCGCAACCCGGGCCCGGACGTCGCGGTCGAGGTGGGGGAGCGGGTCCGGCATGCCGTCCGGACACTGGACCTGAGCCGGCGGGGGGTGCCCGCGGTCAGCGTGTCGGTGGGCGTCGCGATCGCCCGCGGGGCGGACGAGCCGATTCCCGAGATCGTGGACCGCGCCGATCAGGCGCTCCTCCGGGCGAAGCGGGCCGGCCGGGACCGGGTCGTCGCGGGCTGACCCGCCGACGCCCGTCCCGCCGCCGTGGCGCGTCACCTCGGCGCGCCGCCGTGGCGCGTCACCTCGCGGCCGCGGCAATGCATCTCGGCGACATGCCCTGATCGCAACCGCATCCAGGATGCGGCACCATATTCCGCCGAGGTGCATACGTGACGGACGGACTTTCCGACGAGCCTTCCCACGGGGCCCCACAGCCAGCCAGCCATCCGGCCACTCCGGACGACGATCCCCCGGCGGACCTCCGCGCTGACGACGAGCCGGGGCTGCCCTCGAACAGCGAGCTCGCCCGGATCCTCCACGAGATCGGCGACCTCCTCGAGGTCAAGGGCGAGCTGGTCTTCAAGACCGTCGCATACCATCGCGCGGCCGATGCCATCGGGCGGTCGCCGGTCGAGGTCGCGCGGGCGTACCGCGGGGGCCACCCACCGGAGATCGCGGGCGTCGGAACCGCGATTGCGGACAAGCTCGCCGAGCTCGCGAGCACCGGTCGCCTCGGATACCACGAGCGCCTCCTCGCCGAGTTCCCGCCGACGCTGCTCGACCTGCTGCGGGTGCCGGGCCTCGGCCCGAAGACCGTTCGCCAGCTGTACACGACGCTCGGGATTGCGACGCTGCCGGAGCTCCGCGCGGCGGCGGAGTCCGGTCGCCTGCGCGGTCTTCGCGGCCTGTCCGCCCGGACCGAGCAGCTGATCCTCGAAGGGATCGCCGGGCTCGAGTCACGAGACCGGCGCCTGCTCCTCCACGAGGCCCGGGCGATCGTCGACGAGCTCGTCGCCCACCTCGCGGCCGTGCCGGGCGTCCGGAGCGTCCGGCCGGCCGGCTCCTTCCGCCGGAGGCGCGAGACGATCGGCGACCTGGACCTCCTCGTGGAGGCGGACGACCCGGCGATCGTGGTCGAGCGATTCACGAGTCTGCCGAGCGTCGCCTCGGTGATCAACCGCGGGCTGGCGAAGGCAGCGGTCACGTTCGGCGGGGGCGGGCCACAGGTCGATCTCATGCTCATGCCGCCGGGCGAGGCCGGGACGTACCTCGTCCATTTCACCGGTTCGAAGGAGCACAACGTCCGGCTTCGCGCGCGGGCGCGCGACCGTGGATGGAGCCTGTCCGAGAAGGGCTTCCACCGGATCGGGGAGGACGGCGAGCCACTCACCGGGGAGGCGGCCGAGCTGCGGACGTTCGCCACCGAGGCGGAGGTGTACGCGTTCCTCGACCTGCCGTTCATGGAGCCGGAGATCCGCGAGGACCGCGGCGAGATCGAGGCGGCGCTCACCGGGCGGCTGCCCACCCTCATCGAGGTCGACGACCTCCGCGGCGACCTTCACTCGCATTCGGACTGGTCCGATGGGTCGGAGCCGATCGAGGTCATGGCCGAGGCGGCGCGCCGGCGGGGGCACGCCTACCAGGTCATCACGGATCACTCGATCTCGCTCGCGATCGCCCGGGGCCTGTCGCCGGAGCGGGTCGCCTTGCAGCGGCGGGTGATCGCCTCGCTCAACCGTCGCTTTGAGGACGAGGAGGCGGCCGGGACCGCGCCGCCAGGGACGTCGCCGGAAGGCTTCCGACTCCTCCATGGCTGCGAGCTCGAGATCCGGGCCGACGGGCGCCTCGATTACGAGGACGAGCTCTTGGCCTCGTTCGATCTCGTCGTCGCGTCGCTCCACGTGAGCCGCCGACAGTCGCGCGCCGAGCTGACCGCCCGAGTCCTTGGAGCGATTCGGAACCCGCACGTCGATGTCATCGCCCACCCGGCCGGCCGGATGATCGGCACGCGCGACGACCTCGACCTCGATTGGGACGCCGTCTACGCCGAGGCCGCGCGCACCGGCACCGCCGTCGAGATGAACGGATCGCCCCACCGGCTCGATCTCACGGTCGAGCGGGCGCGCCACGCCGCGGAGGTGGGCTGCCTGCTCGCGATCGATTCCGACGCCCACCGGGCGCGTGAGCTCGAGCATCTCGACTGGGGCATCTCGCAGGCTCGGCGCGCGTGGGTGGAGCCGAGGGTCGTCCTCAACTCGCGCTCCCGTGCGGACCTCCTCGCGTGGGTCCGGCGCAATGACGCCTGAGCGGGTACGGCGCCCCGGCCGGCGGCTCGCGTACCATCCGGTCCGATGGGCATCCGCGGCGCTTCCCGAGAGCTGGTGGTCGCCGCCGCGGCGGTGATCCTCATCGCGCGCCTCGTGGACGGTCCGATCGTCTGGGCCGTGGGGGTTCTTCTCCTCGTCGGTGTTGCGCTCGGCACGCTCCAGATCCTCGGAGAGAGCGAAGCTCCGGCGGCCGCGGCGGGCGTCCCTGTCGAGTCGCTTGTCATGCCCGCTGCGGCCGCGTTCGCGGTCTTCGGCACCGTCCGGCTCGTGCCGGTGGGCATCCTCCTCGCGCCGGCGCTCCTCGCCGGCACCTGGCTCATCGCCCGCGTCCTCGCGACCGAGACGCGGATCCTCAGCGGCCCGACCGGTCCGTCCGGCGCCGACCGGACGGCGATCCTCGTCGGGACCCTCATCGTCGCATTCCTCGGCTTCACCGGCATCGCCGGCCTCGTGCCGGGCGGACTGCCGGAGCCCGGGCCCGTCGTCACCTCGCCGCCGACCGGGCCCGAGCTGGCGGGGCTCGCGGCCGCCGACGCGCTTCTCGCGTTTCTGCTCGGCTACCGGGCTGCGGCCCTCCGCTCGTCGAACATCCGCGACGTCGCGTGGTTCGCCCTGGCGAGCGCCATCATCGTCGCAATCGCCGCGGTGGCGCTCCGGGCGATGGAGATCCCGCGGCTGCTGGGTCCGGCGCTCCTCGTCCTCGTCTTCTTCCTGTGGGACGCCGTCCACGACATGCCGCCGTCGCGGCGGCGTGATCCACGGCGGATCTGGGAGACGGTCCTCCTGGTGGTCCTCGGGATCATCGTCGTCGCCTGGACCCTCCGCCTCCGATCCTGACGGGCCAGATGGCCCATCAACAGCCAGATGGCCCCGCATTTGACGGGTGGCGGCACCGGTGCTAGAAACCATTGCCCTCCTCCCTTGAAAGGATCTCCTCCGTGACCTTCCCCGACATTGACAACGCGGCCAGTCCCATCGTCGCCACCCGCTTGAAGCGGCAGCTCGCCGAGCAGGCGATTGCCCTTGCCGCCAACGGTCGCTGGGCCGACGCGGCCGAGACGAACCGCCGCCTCCTCGACCTGGGTGCCGACGCCGAGGCCGAGAATCGCCTCGCCAAGGCGCTCTGGGAGCAGGGCGAGCTCGGCGCCGCCCGCGAGCACTACCAGGCCGCCCTCGCACTCGATCCCACGAACCGGATCGCGGAGCGGAACATCGACCGCCTGAAGACGCTCCTCGTGGCCGCAGGCGAGAAGACCGTCCCCGCCGCCGACGGCAGCAAAGCTCCGGTCCGGATCTTCGTCGAGGAGACCGGCAAGACCGGCTTCGCTTTCCTCCTCGACCTCGCCGACCCGCGGAAGCTCGCCCAGGTGAACCCCGGCGACGCGGTCGAGCTGACGCCCGAGGGCAACCGCCTCGTCGCGTTCAGCAACGGCATCCGGATCGGGGTCGTGGAGCCCCGGGTGGCCGCCCGGCTCCTCAAGCTCATGGCGGACGGCAACAAGTACTCGGCCGGCGTCACCTCGCTCGGCGCGGTCGACGTCCGGATCATCATCCGGGAGATCTACCAGGACCCGCGGAACTACGGAAAGGTCAGTTTCCCGACCGCCGCGAAGTCGACCGACCTCCGCCCGTACACGAAGGGCACGCTCGTCCGCGAGGACGAGGAGCTCGAGGAGGACCTCGAGGACGACGTCGAGGACGAGGAGATCGAGGATCTCGACCGGGTCCTGCCGCCGGAGGACACGACGGACGAGGCGTTCGTCGAGGAGCCGGACGAGCTCGACGAGGCATAAGCCACCGGAGGGCACCACGAGAGGTAGGCGACCATGTTGCCGCCCTCGACCATGCTCGACGAGACATAAGCCACCGGAGGGCACCGCCGATCGCGCCGGGCTGGCCGCGAGGACAGGAGTCCCCACCGGCAGTGCTCTCCGGCTCATATGACCGTCGCCGTCATGTGGGTCTGTGGCGCGATGGGTCTGTGGGCGCGATGGGTCTGTGGCGCGAGGGATCCCGGCGACGTCTGCGACAATCGAGCCATGGTCGGACGCGCCATCCTGTCCCGCGCCGAGCCCGGGTTCACGCTTCCGGCGTTCGACCGCCTGGCTCCGCCGCCGCCGCCGGAGCTCGTGGCGGCGCGGATCGAGGCGGGGGCGGGCCCGGGCGACATCGTGGCCGACCTCCATGGCCGTGGCGGCTGGGTCGCCCGGACCGCGATCGATCGCCAGCGCCGCGCCTATTCCCTGGAGAGCAACCCACTCACGAGGCTCCTCGCCGAGGTCGTGCTCCGACCGCCGGACCTCCGCCACCTCGACGCGGCGTTCTCGACCCTGTCCGCGTCGCCCCGCGGCGAGTCCAGCCTGAAGCTGTCGGTCGGAGCGCTCTTCGCAACCCGGTGCGCGACGTGCGGGCGGACGCTCGTCGCCGACGAGTTCCAGTGGGCCCGCGGCGACGGGCCGATCGAGGCCGCCCGCCCGGTCCGGAAGCACTACCGCTGCTCGCTCTGCCGTGACCAGCAGGGCGGGCTGGAGCAGCGCCAGGCGCCGCCGGACGACGCGGACCTGGAGCGCGCGACCGCCGACGTGGGCGTGGACGCGGTCCGGCAGCGCCTCCGCGAGCGCTTCCCGACACCGGACGGCGGCGGCGACCTGGTCGACGCGATCCTCGGGCTCCACACGGACCGGCAGCTCCTGGGGCTCGCCGCGATCCTCGAGCGGATCGAGCGCGAGCTGCGCGCCGCGCCGGTGGAGTCGGCGCTCCGGCTGGCCTTCCTCCACGCGGTCCTCCCCGCCAGCCGCCTCGGTGCCGGGCAGGGACGGATGCCGGGGATCCGGATCTCGGGCGGGACCGTGCGCTCGCCGATCCCGGACCCGTTCCGGGAGCGAAACCCGTGGCTCGCCTTCGAAGAGGGGTTCCGGATTGTCCGGTCGTTCGTCCAACGCCTCGAGGGCGGGGCACTCGGCCCGCTCGACGCGAGGATCGCCGCGGACCTGTGGGGCCTCGCCGAGGGCGCGGGCACGGTCGTGCTCCGGATCGCGACTCCCGACACACTCGATGCGCTCGCGGGTGAGGCACGTCCCCCGGGGCGCGAGTCCGGCCGGGACGGCCCGCGCCCCCGCATCCGCCTCGTCCTGGGCCAGCCGCCGCTCCGGTTCAATCAGGAACGGCTGGCGGCGGCCTACCACGGGACGTGCTGGGCGATCGGCCGGGAGGCCGCCGCCCTCCTCCCGCTCGAGCCGCTGGTAGGGTCCGCGATCCGCGCGCCGTGGTCGTGGCAGGCAGCCGCGCTGCGCCGCTCGCTGGCGGCCGTGGCACCTCTGATGGCGCGCGACGGTCGCGTTGTGCTGCTCCTCGAGGGCGCCGGGCCAGAGGCGCTCGTGGCGGCCGTGCTCGGCGGCATCGGCGCGGGATACCGGCTCACGGAGGCCCGGCTCGCGGAGGTGGACGAGGACGTCGGCGGGATCGTGGAGCTCCTCCCACCCGGTGTCGCCCTGCCACCCGGCCCACGCTCGAGGGCCAACCGCCCACTCGCTCCGATCCCGGGCGGGAGCGGCGATCCGGAGATGGTTCCCGGTCCGGGCCTGTTCGCGCCGCCGGAGCGCCCCGAGGCCCGGCCGTTCTCCCACGCCGAGGCCGCCCGGTCGATTGCCGAGACGGCCGTGGAGGTGCTCCGCGAACGGGGTGAGCCGGCCCGTTACGAGCGGCTTCTCGGGGAGATCCTCGTTGGTCTGGACCGGGCGGGCCACCTTCGACGGCTCGTGGCGACGACCGATGCGCCGTCCGACGGCGATGTCCCTCCCGACGGTCCGTCGAGCGAGCCACCCGCCGCGCACGTGGGGGACCGACTCGGGGGCGCGGAGACGACGTCCGTGGACGCGGGTGGCAGCGCCGGCCCGCCGATCGGGACGTGGGCCGCAACGCGCACCGGGCCCGCCGATCGCGACCCCGTCGAGCGCGTGCTCGCTCTCGTCCGCGACGAGCTCACCCGCCCGACGCAGCACCGGGTCGAGGAGATCGAGCCGGGGCGCTGGTGGCTCGGCGACCGGCGGGACCGGGATGCCGCGGCGGTGCCGCTCGCCGACCGGGTGGAGTGGGCCGTGTACAGCCTCCTGTCCACGGCCGGACCGCTCGCGGAGCGGGCCTTCTTCGAGCGGGTCGCGGCCCTCTTCTCCGGTCACGACCTGCCGGACGAGGCGCTCGTCCGGGTCTGCCTGGCCAGCTACCGGAGCCCGGCGTCCACCGCGGATCAGCTCGTCACCGGCGAGGACGTTCGGCGGCGCACGACGGAGCACGCCGAGCTCCTCGCGCTCCTCGCGAACGGCGGGCACCGCCTCGGGATGTCGGTCTGGCTCGGGCGCCGCGAGCAGGGCCGGCGGGTCGGCGATCGGACGCTCGGCGACTTCCTCGACGAGCGCGAGCGGACCGCCTGGCTGTCGTCGATTGTCCGCGCCCCGGCGGAGGATCTCGAGGCGGTCGACTGCATCTGGTATCTCCGCGGTCGAGCAGCCTTCCTGTTTGAGGTCGAGTGGACGGCGATGCTCGGCGACGTGCTCCTCCGCCGCCACGCCCGCATTCCCGCCGACGAGCACCTCGTCCGGATCCTGGCCGCCGCCCCCGAGCGTGCCGATCTCATCCGCCACAGGCTGGAGGCGTCGCCGCTCCTCCGCACGGCGATGGCGGATGGGAACTGGCACATCATCCTGTGGCCGTACCTGCGCGCCTGGCTCGAGCGAGAGCCGTTTGAGCTCACCGCTCTCGAACCGTATCTCGGCCTGGAGCCCGCGGTCGAACGGCGTGGCGAGCAGCTCGGGCTGTTCGACCGTCCTGACGCGGTACCCTAGGCCCAACCACTTGCTGCCGCGCCCAGTGGACCGTGGCCTCGAACCCCCGAAGGCATCCGTGACCGTAGCCCTGTCCGCCGTCGACCAGCTCGCCGACGCCTTCTGGGACCGCTTCCTCGAGCTCGCCCCGATCAGTGCCACCGTCAACGGCGACCACCGTTGGGACGACCGGCTCCCGGACCCGGGTCCGGAGGGACGGGCGAAGGCCCGCTCGCTCGCCGCGTGGGTCCGGGACGAGGCGGTGGCGATCGCCGCCGACGGACTGTCGGTGGAGGAGCGGATCACCCGGGACATGCTCCGGGTCGTCGGCGAGGTCGTCCTCGAGGACGATCTGCAGCGGATCGATGTGCTCCAGGTGGTCGACCATATGGCCGGTCCACAGACCCTGCTGCCCCAGCTTGCCCAGCTCCAGCCGGCCGACACCCCGGAGCGGTTCGAGGCGTTCATGAGCCGCCTCCGCGCCTACCCGGCGTTCATGGCGGCGAACCGGGAGCTCCTGCGCGAGGCACTCGCGAGCGGCCTCACCGCACCGCGGATCGTGGTCGAGCGGACGATCGCCCAGCTCGAGCGGATGCTGGCCATCCCGATTGACGAGGCGGTCGTGCCGGCGATGGCCCAGGTCGCATCCAACGCCGACCGTGAGGCCATTCGAGCCGCCGTCCGCGACGAGGTCTACCCGGCCGATGCCGCGTTCCTGGAGGCGCTCGAGGGCGACTACGGCGCCGCGGTGCGCCTCGAGCCGGGGATCTGGTCGGCCCCGAACGGGGAGGCGATCTACCGCAGCCAGATCCGGCACTGGACGACGCTCGATCTCGACCCCGCCGAGGTTCACCAGATCGGCCTGGAGGAGCTCGCGTCGATCGATGCGGAGCGGAGGGTGATCGCCCGCGCTGCCGGCTTCGGTGACGACACGGCGGCGTACCGGCAGTCCCTGACCGTCGATCCGCGGAACATCCCGGCGTCGCGCCAGGCGCTGGTCGACCGGGCAATGGAGGATATCGACCGCGCGAACGCGGCTGCCGCCGTGGCGTTCGGACAGACGCCGAGGTCCGCCTGCCGGGTCATGCCGGTCGAGGAGTACAAGGAGAAGGACGCGCCCTTCGCCTACTACTACCCGCCCACGCCGGACGGCAGCCGGCCAGGCACGTACTACGTGAACACGTATGACCTCGAGACCCGCCTCTTCTCGCGGCTGGCCGCGACGACCTACCACGAGGCGACGCCTGGCCATCACTTCCAGATCGCGCTCGAGGTCGAGAGCACGGACCTGAACCGGTTCCGGCGCTTCGGTTCCCGGATCGTCGGCGGGGCCTACGTGGAGGGCTGGGGCCTCTACGCCGAGCGGCTCGCCGACGAGTTGGGCCTCTATCGCGATGAGGCGGAGCGCTTCGGGATGCTGGACGGCCAGGCCTGGCGAGCGGGCCGGCTCGTCGTGGACACGGGACTGCACGCCCTCCGCTGGGGTCGCCAGCGGTCGATCGACTACCTCCTCAACGAGGTCGGCCTGTCGCCGACCGACGCCACGATCGAAACCGACCGCTACATCTGCTGGCCGGCCCAGGCCCTCACCTACAAGGTCGGCCAGCGCGAGATCGAGCGCCTCCGCCGCGAGCTGGCCGAGCGCGACGGGGCCGCGTTCGACCTCCGCTCGTTCCATGACGAGCTTCTCGCCCACGGCTCGCTGCCGCTCGCGACGCTCGCCCGGGAGCTCCCGGGCTGGGTGTCCGCCCGGGTCTGATCATTCGGCCGCAGCCCCGAGCTTCGATCCTCGCTCGACGCTGCTCAGAGACACGAGGTGCTCACGAACGAGCGTGACGGCGTGCCGGGTCCGACGCCAGACTGCAGGAACTGGCCTTGGATCACGCTCGTTCATTCGGTTCGCGTATCTCACAGTTGCGTGCAGTTGCTTGCAGTTGCGTGCTCGCAACACCGCTGCGCGCCGAGCGGCTCCGTTTCGCCTGTGGCTCAGTCACGTATCGAGCTATGAGTGGGGCGCGAGCGTGCGGATTTCGCACGACAACCCCGATCAAGAGACGAATCTCGCGTTGACGCTCAGTCGCGGCTGTGGCACGATGGATGCCCGCGCTTCGCCCACCTGCAGCGGGCCGCCGCGCGCCTCGGGCTCCGGTGGGCGTGCCGTCACCGCCATGTCCGGGAGAGACATCATGACCAGCTCCGTCGACCACCCGCAGCTCGCTCGATCCCGCCAGCTGGATCTCTACCGGCGCGCCCTCAGGACCCTGCCCGGCGGGACGGACTCGAATTTCCGCGCCTGGGGCGAGGACACGATCTACGTCGACCGTGGGCGGGGTGGTCGTGTCTGGGATGTCGACGGCAATGAGTTCGTGGATCTCCGGATGGGCTACGGGCCGGTGATCCTCGGCCACGGCGACGAGCGCATCGATGACTACGTCAACGAGCGGATGCGGCGCGGGGTGAGCTTTTCGCTGACGAGCGAGGACGAGGTCCGCGCGATGGAGCTCGTGTGCGAGCTCACGGGCTGGGTCGAGATGGCCCGGATGACCGTCTCCGGCACGGAGGCGACGATGCACCTGATGCGCCTCGCCCGCGCGTTCACCGGCCGCGACAAGATCGTCAAGTTCGAGGGCCAGTACCACGGCGTCCACGACTACGCGCTGATCAGCGTCTCGCCCAACGACATGGCCGACCTCGGCGATGCGGACAACCCGGTGCGCCTCGCCTGGGGGCGCGGCATCCCGGACGCGGTGGCGGACACGATCATCCCGGCCCGCTTCAACAACATCGAGCGCCTTCGCCGCCTCTTCGAGCGCCAGGGCCACGAGATCGCGGCCGTCATCGTGGAGCCGGTCCTCGGCAATGCCCAGGGGATCCTGCCGCAGGAGGGGTTCCACAAGGCGATGCGCGAGCTCACCGAGGAGTTTGGAATCCTTGAGATCTTCGACGAGGTGAAGACCGGCTTCCGGTTCGCCCGCGGTGGGGCTGCGGAATACTTCGGGATCAGGCCGGACCTCGCGTCCTTCGCGAAGGCGATGGGCAACGGCTATCCCGCCGCGGCGTTCGGGGGACGGCGGGAGATCATGAGCCTGCTGCCGGACAAGGTGAGCCACGGCGGCACGTACGCCGGCAACCGCGTGGCTGCCGCGGCGGCCGTCAGGACCCTCGAGATCATCCGCGACACGGACGCCCTCGACACGATCCATCGGACCGGCCGGCGGATCCAGGACGGGTTGCGCGAGGTGATCAACGAGGCTGGTCTGCCGTTCCATTTCACCGGCCACCCGTCGATGTTCGGGATCATGTTCACGGACAAGATCGCGACCGAGTACCGTGACTGGGCGGACACGGATCACGCCCTCTACGACGCGATCGCGGTCGGGATGCACGCCCGTGGCGCGATGCCTGAGCCGGACAGTCGCGAGCCGTGGTTCATCTGCGAGGCCCACGCGAGCGACGACTCCGTCGACCGGGCGGTGACCGCGTTCGAGGCGTCGCTTCGGGCCGCCCTGGACGCCCGCGCCCGCGGCGAGCTCCCCGAGGCGGGGCAGTAAGGCGACGCGCCGGGACCCCCGCGGCTCGGCGCGGATCGACTCGGCGCGGATCGACTCGGTCCCGCTTGCCGGCGGCTCATCACCCGTGCTCACGCCCGGACCTGTGGTACCCCTACTCGTCCGGCGTGAGGTCCTCGTCGGTCGGGCCGCCCGCCGTCCCGTCGTCGGCGCCGGAGAGCGTCGGCGTCTCGCGGGCGAGCACGACGCGCTGCGGCCGCGGGATCTCGATGCCGTGAGCCTTGAACGCTGCGAGCAGGCGCTTGCGGAGCTCGCCGGCGGCAGCCCACTGCTCCGTGGCTCGGACGGTGCCGAGGATCTTCAGGGTGACGCCATACTCACCCAGGGCGGCGACCCGGTCCACGCGTGGCGTCTCGAGGACCCGTCGCTTCCAGGCCGGGTCGGAGGCCATCTCGCGGCCGACGTTGTCGACGACCTCGATCGCCCTGTCGATGTCGGTTCCGTAGGCAACCGTGACGTCCTGGTTGATCCGCGACCAGACGCGGGTCAGGTTGCTGGCCACGGCGATCTCGCCGTTCGGGACGGTGTGGACGACGCCGTCGAGGTCGCGCAGCGTTGTCCGCCGGAGGCTGAAGTCCTCGACCGTGCCGGCAACGCCGGCGATGCGGACGACATCGCCCTTGCTGAACTGGTTCTCGATCAGGATGAGCGCCCCGTTCAGATAGTCCTTCACGAGGTTCTGCGCGCCGAAGCCGACCGCTACGCCGACGATCCCGAGCCCGGCGATCGCCGGCCCGATCTCGAGACCGACCGACTGCAGGATCATCAGCCCGCCGATGATCACCACGAAGAAGCGGAGGACGTTGCCGCCCAACTGGTCGAGGGTGTTCATGCGCTTTGTCAGCTCGACCGCGGACAGCTCCTGGGCCGTCCCCTCTGTCGCCTCCCGGTCCATGAGCGCCTTCACGATGCCGCGGACGAACAGCCGCGAGGCGCGGATCAGGACGACGACGACCACGACGATGATCAAAATCGGGAGCACGGGGTCCCGGAGGAAGGGCAGGATCCCGTCCCAGGGCGCCTTCGTGAGGTCCGGCATCCCCGCAGCGTAGCGGATGGCGCCGCGACCGTCGGCCGCGGCGCAGCGGGCAGCGTGGTGGGAAGCGAGCGGCCGGGTGGCATCGCCCGTTCCCCCCGCCAGGCCGGGCGGTCAGTCCCGTTCCCCCCGCCAGGCCGGGCGGTCAGTCCCGTTCCCCCCCGCCAGGCCGGGCGGCATCGCCCCGTCCGGCCGCCAGGCTGGCGGTCAGTCCCGGACACACATTCGGCATGAACGAGCGTGATCCTGGGCCCAATCAAGTGATTCCGCGCAAGATCTCGGACCCCGTCACGTTCATTCATCTGGATCGTGTCTCAGGCTGGCACGACGGCCGGGGCACCTGCGGGATTCGGCAGGGGATCGTCAGCCGTGGAACCGCGGGCATCCGCATTGGGGGAGGCACGGCATTGGGGGAGTCACGGCATTGGGGGAGTCACGGCATTGGGGGAGGCATAGCTCCGGCGCGAGCACAGGTGCCGCATCGGGTGCAGCAGGCGCGGCCGAGGCGCTACGATGCAACGACGCCGCCAATGGCGGTCCGTCGCCATCATGGCCAGCCGCTCGTCGTGAACACGTTCAGACCGGAGTCGTTTCGTGAGCGTCGAACCGTCCCAGGGCGCCGGGCCCGCGATCGAGAATCTTCTCGCCGAGCGTCGCACGTTTCCGCCCGACCCCGCCTTCACGGCGAGGGCGAATGCGAGGGCCGCGATCTACGACGAGGCCGAGCGTGACCACGTCGCCTTCTGGGAGCGCCTCGCGCGGGAGCGGATCTCGTGGTCGAGGCCGTTCGAGACGACACTCGAGTGGGAGCTTCCGTTTGCGAAGTGGTTCGTCGGCGGCCAGCTGAACGTCAGCTACAACTGCGTCGACCGGCATGTCGAGAACGGGCTGGGCGACAAGGTCGCCTACCACTGGATCGGCGAGCCGGGCGACACCCGGACGCTCACCTACGCCAACCTCCAGCGCGAGGTCGGCAAGGCCGCGAACGCCCTCCTCGAGCTGGGCGTCCGGACCGGTGACCGGGTCGCGATCTACATGCCGATGATCCCCGAGCTTCCGATCGCGATGCTCGCCTGCGCCCGGATCGGCGCCCCCCATACGGTGGTCTTCGGCGGGTTCTCCGCCGAGGCTCTCGCCGGCCGGATCAACGACTGCGGCGCGAGAGTCCTGATCACCGCGGACGGCGGCTACCGGAGGGGCAAGGAGGTCGGACTCAAGCACCACGCCGACGAGGCGCTCGCGTCCACTCCCTCGATCGAGCATGCGATCGTCGTCAATCGGACCGGTCGCGGGGTCCACATGGTCGACGGCCGCGACCACTGGTGGCACGACATCGTGGAGCGCCAGTCGCCCGACTGCCCGCCCGTCCCGGTCGACTCGGAGCACATGCTCTACCTGCTCTACACGTCGGGGACCACCGCGAAGCCGAAGGGGATCCTCCACACGACGGCCGGGTATCTGCTCGGGACGAGCTTCACCCACGAGATGATCTTCGACCTGAAGCCGGACGATGTGTACTGGTGCGCCGCCGACATCGGCTGGGTGACCGGCCACAGCTACATCGTCTACGGCCCGCTCGCGAATGCCGCCACCGGGATCATCTACGAGGGGGCCCCGGACACGCCGACCTGGGATCGCTGGTGGCAGATCATCGAGCGGTACAAGGTCACGATCCTGTACACGGCGCCGACGGCGATCCGGGCGTGCATGAAGCAGGGTCCCCAGTACCCGGCGGCACACGACCTGTCATCGCTCCGGGTCCTGGGCTCGGTCGGCGAGCCGATCAACCCGGAGGCCTGGCTCTGGTACCACGAGCACATCGGCCGCGGGCGCACTCCCATCGTCGATACGTGGTGGCAGACGGAGACCGGGATGATCCTCATCACCCCGCTCCCCGGTGTGACGACGACGAAGCCCGGCTCGGCCACCTTCCCGTTCCCCGGCATCGAGGCGGACATCGTCGACGGCGACGGCAGGTCGGTGCCGTTCGGGGGCGGCGGATACCTCGTCCTGAAGCGGCCGTGGCCGGCCATGCTCCGCGGCATCTACGGCGACCCGGAGCGCTACCGGCAGACCTACTGGAGCCGGTTCCCTGGGATGTACTTCGCCGGGGACGGCGCGAAGCGCGATGAGGACGGCTACTTCTGGCTCCTTGGCCGGGTGGACGACGTCATGAACGTCGCCGGCCACCGGATCAGCACCACCGAGGTGGAGTCGGCCCTCGTCGACCACCGGTCCGTGGCGGAGGCGGCGGTCGTCGGGGTGAAGGACGAGGTCTCCGGACAGGCGATCTACGCGTTCGTCATCCTCAAGGCCGGCGGAGAGCCGACGGACGCGCTCGCCGTCCAGCTCCGGGAGCACGTGGCCTACGTCATCGGCCCGATCGCCCGCCCGAAGTACCTGATGTTCGTGCCCGACCTCCCGAAGACCCGATCCGGCAAGATCATGCGCCGGCTCCTCCGCGACATCGCCGAGGGCCGGACGCTGGGTGACACCACCACGCTCGCCGACGCGACGGTCGTCGAGACGATCCGGGAGAATACGGGCCGGTCGGAGGAGTAGGCAGGATGCCGTTCGGGTTCGGACGGAAGAAGGAGACGCAGCCGGCGGTGTCGGACGCCACGGTCGCGGCCGCCGACAGCCGCGGGCCGCGGCCGGTCCGGTTCCACGGCCTGACCGAGGAGTGGCGACTCCGCGGTTCCATGGCGGTCACCGGGCGATTGCTCGACACGCTCAACAGGCGCGACGCGATTGGCCTGTCGGACGTCACCTGGGCGCCGCTCGACGGCAGCGGGCCGTTCGAGCCGGCGCCGGGCATCAGGACGGTGGATCCGTACGACCTCATCGTCGTGATCGCCGGCCCGGAGACGCTCGCGACCCTCGACGAGGACGAGCGATCTGCCCACCGGATCCACAAGATCTCGTTCGACGTGGCGCTCCAGGTCCCGCCGCTGCGCGTCGTCGGGACGGTGCAGCTCCACCCGGGGTCGGAGCCTGACGGGCTCCTCGATCGGTCAACCCAGATGTTCGTCGCGGTGACCAACCCGACCGTCTGGCTTGGCGGCGTGGAGGTCGAGGTCGACGAGGATGCCGACGCCGCCCTCGTCAACCGCTTCTACCTGCGCGGCGTGGAGCAGGTGGACCTGGCGACGGGCGAGCGCCACGTGCGACTGCCGGGGACCCCGCTCGGCGGGACGACCTGGCGGGAGCGGACCTGAGCAGGTCCGGGCCGCCCGGGTCCGTCGGGCTCCGGGATGGTGTGATCAGGACCTGTCGCGGCACGGCGAGGAGCGGGGCGTCAGGCCCGAATCGGCTCCTTGCGGCCGCTGAACAGGCCGCCGAAGAGCGAGCGTGGCTCGCCGCCGCGAGTGGCGGTCGCCGGGTGGGGATCGCCGATCCCGAGGATGCGGTCCGCGAGTGCCTCGAAGTCGGCCGAGACCTTCTCGCGCGGGAAGAGATCGATGACGGTCCGGCCCACGTTCGCGGCCTTCACGAAGAGCATGCCACCGGACCGGATCTGGGCGATGGCCGGCACCCCGACCGCGCGCTCGATATCGGCTACCGTCACGCCGCTGTTCGCCCGATTGACGACGGTCGCGAGTCGGTCGCGGATCCCGAGCTCCGTCGCGACCTCGGTGAGTTGAACCGCAGCGCGGATCGCGGGCAGGTCCGGGGTCACCGGGACGAGGATGCGGTCGGCGACGCTGAAGATGACCTGGTTGACCTCGCTGTACGACGGGTGGAGGTCGACGACCATGACGTCGACGCCCCAGCGTGCCGCGAGGAGCGCCTCGCCGACGCGCTCGGGATCGAGACGCGTCATCGCCAGCGGGCTCGAGACGAGCGCCGCCACACGGACGCCGGATTCGTGGACCGCGGCGACGTCGAGCAGCCCCTCCGCAGGTCCCCCCTCCTCCTCGTCCAGCCAGGCGTCCGCGATCGTGCGACCGGCGTCCATGCCCAGTGACATCGTCACATGACCGGTCACGGTATCGGCGTCCACGAGGAGGACCCGTCGATCCTTCCGGATCTGGAGGGCCGCGGCGAGGTTCGTGGCAATCGTCGTCTTCCCGACGCCGCCCTTCGGATTGAAGATCGCGACGATCGGGGAGCGGGCCGCCCAGTCGGCCTCGACGCGCCCGCGCGTCAGCACCGAGCCCTCCGTGTGCTCGGCCGCGACCTGGGCCCGGATGAGCATCGCCTCGGCACGCCAGCGGAGAACGTCCGGATCGACGGGTCGGAGGACGACCTCGTCGTCCGCCGCAAGTCCGCCGTCGCCATGGAGGATGTCGAGCTGGATCTCGTCGGCGAGGACGAGGAGCGGGATCGAGCGCTCGTTCAGGCGGAGGCGCCCGACGGCCTCGAGCAGCGCCGCCGGGTCGTCACCGGCGTCGAGCACCGCGAGCCCGATCGGCAGCTCGGCCACGAGGATGGCGGCCAGATCGGCGGGCGTCTCGAGCACAACCGTGCCGAACTCCGCCGCGGCAAGGGTCTCGAGGACGGCCTCGCGTTCGGGTGCGGGCAGGCCGACGGCGATGGTCGGGCGGCTCATTGGTTCCTCCGATTCAGTGGGCGCTCTCGGGATCGGTGGCGGTGACCGCGATGACGCCGTCGGCGTCGCCGGTGACCAGGGCCGCGAATCCTTCGAGGGTGGGGACGGCCGACCGAAGGTCTGTGTCGGGGTCATGGGAGACGGCGAAGACGAAGTCTCCGTTCGGGCCGGATGCGACGGAGACGGAGCGGACGCCATGGGTCTTGGCGAGGGCTCGCTTGAACCCGGCGATGCTGGCGACGCTGACGAGGCCGACGACCGCGAGGCGGCTCACGGCTGCTTCCGGCAGGGTGGTGGCCGGACCGGTGAATGCCGCGAGCCGCCGGACCACATCCGCGTCTCCGGCATCATCGGCGCCGTCGGTCGCGGCCGGCGGGTCCGCCCCGGCGTCCTGCGTGTCGTTCGCGTCCAGTCCGGCGAGCGCCTCGGCCTCCGCCGCGGCAGCGCCGTGGGCATCGAGAGCCTCGGTGGGAAACGCCGGCACGGGATCGTCGAGGTCGACGGCGTCGAGGGACGGGGGCTCGGGGAGCTGTTCGGCGAGGCCGGCGAGACGCGCCGGATCCTCCTCGGCGAGGAGCTCCTCGAAGAAGGCGTCCATCCGGTGCTCGAACTCACTGATCGTCGCCTGGACGCGCTCGATCCGGCGCTCGACGCGGGCCGCATGGGCCTCCACCTCGGATTCGAGGCGGCGGCGGCGGTCGGCGATCCGCTGGTCGGTCTCCTCGCGGATCCGGGCCATCTCGGCCTTGGACCACTCGCGGATCTCGACGATCTCGGCGTCCGATTGCCTGCGCATCTCGGTGGCCTCATCGGCCGATTGAGCGTGGATCGTCTCGACGCGGGCCTTCGCCTCCTCCGCGAAACGCGCGGCAGTCTCTTCGCGCGCCGCACCGGTGGCATCGCGCATCGCCCGGACGAGGCCGGTGACGAGCGGGTTGTCGCGACGTGGGCGGGCCGGCGCGGAAGCGACGGGGGCGGCTGCAGGCGGAGACGATGGCGTGGCGCCCGTCGGTTCGGGATCGGTTGCCTCGCCGTCGGCGGCGGGCGGTGTCTCGTCGTCCGCGGGCGCGCCGGGGCGAGCGTCGGAGACCCACGGGAGACGGAAGCCGCTGCGCTGCTCGGTGGTGGTCATCGGTACGATCCTTCAGACACGGCCCGGCTGCCGGCCGGGTTTCGGGCGTCATCCCGATGGTGGTCGGTCGGCCCCTCGCGGGGCAGCCCGCTAGACGTACTCTCCCGCCGGGACGGAGGTACCAGCCGGCGCCTGCCACGCCACCGGGACCTGCTCGTGGAAACGGCTTGAGCGCTCCCGCCGGGACGGAGGTGCCAGCCGGCGCCTGCGACGCCGGCGCTCTGACCTGCAGCTGGGTCGGGGGGGGGCTCGCCGGGACGGAGGCACCAGGTCGGCGCCTGCGCGCCCCTCCGCGATCGCCCGAGGTACGATCGGCGTGTGACTCACGCTGCGGCCAGTGCTCAGCGATCCCAGGTCGCCGACCCGGGCCCCGATCCGACCGGCGCCGGGGCGCCGAATGCCGCCTTCGACGGGCGGCCGGGCATCCTCGATCGGCGAGGCCGCGCCCTCCGGGATCTCCGGATCTCGGTCACCGATCGGTGCAACTTCCGGTGCACGTACTGCATGCCCGCCGAGGTGTTCGGGCGCGACTATGCGTTCCTGCCGCACTCGGAGGTCCTGACCTACGAGGAGATCCGGCGCCTCGCTGAGATCGCAGTGGAGCTCGGCGTCCGGAAGCTCCGGATCACCGGTGGCGAGCCGCTCGTCCGGAAGGAGCTGCCCGACCTCGTCGCGATGCTCGCCGAGCTGCGGACGCCCGACGGCGACCCGGTGGACCTCACGCTCACGACGAACGGGTCGGCGCTCCGCTCGCTGGCGCGGCCGCTCGCCGAGGCCGGCCTGGGGCGGATCACGGTGTCGCTCGACTCGCTCGACGACGCGACGTTCCGGCGGATGAACGGCGTGGACTTCCCGGTCTCGCGCGTCCTCGACTCGATCGCGGCCGCCCGCGAGGCGGGCCTCAGCCCGATCAAGGTGAACATGGTCGTGAAGCGTGGCGAGAACGAGGCGAGCATCGTGCCGATGGCACGCTGGGCGCGTGACGAGGGGCTCGTCCTCCGGTTCATCGAATACATGGACGTCGGGACGGCGAACGGCTGGCGCCTGGACGACGTCGTCTCCGCGGCCGAGATCGTCGGCGCGATCCACGCCGAGCTGCCACTCGAGCCCGCTGCGCCGTCGTATCGCGGCGAGGTGGCCGGGCGCTGGCGCTATCGCGACGGCTCCGGCGAGATCGGGGTCATCTCGTCCGTGACCCAGCCGTTCTGCGGTGACTGCACGCGTGCCCGGCTGTCCGCAGAGGGAAAGCTCTATACGTGCCTGTTCAGCGCGGTGGGGACGGATCTGCGGGCGCCACTGCGCTCCGGGGCTTCCGACACGGATCTCCGCGCGGTCCTCGAGCGCGTCTGGAACGCCCGGACCGACCGATACTCAGAGCTGCGCACGGAGGCGACGAGCCATCTCCCGCGGGTGGAGATGTTTGCCCTCGGAGGCTGACTCGTGGCGCCGGCTCGGCCGTTCTGCGACCTCTCCGGCGCCGCTGCCACCCATGCTTCGCAGGCGGAGCCGGGTTATCCACCGTCGGTCCACAGGTGTCGAAAACTCGTGGACACGGCGCGATCCCGCTCCGGCGACTTCGTGGATAACCACGTTGCTCGCCCGGAAATGCGGCGGTTACAGTTGGTCTTGCCCGAAGGGGCCGTCAGGGGACGAGGAACCGAGATCACATCAAGGGACCCTGTTCCGGACCGGTCGCTTCGGGCGCTTCGTTACCCGGTCGCGACGGGCCCTCGGTCCGTCCCCGGGTTGGCCGCCCGGCGGGACGTGACCGGCATCCCGGTGTCGGTACTTCCGTCGGGCGACTGAAGCCCGCGGGCCTCGGTCGTCGACCCCCCTGGACGCACTCTGGAGGCCCGCATGACCACGGATCGCCCGGTGATCGATCCCTCGGCCCGCCTCTTTCCCGTGGACCAGCCGGCCCGCCTCGACGCGCTCGAGGCCGCCGTGCGTGCCCGTTCGTCGCTCGTGCCGGAGATCGGGATCGTCCTGGGGTCTGGGCTCGGCGGCCTCGCCGACGACCTGGCGGATGCGGTCACCATCCCGTTCGGGGAGCTGCCGGGCTGGCCGGCCGCGACCGCGCCGGGTCACGTCGGGCGGCTGCTCCTGGGCCGCCTGGGCGGGCGGCCCGTCGCCATGCTCCAGGGCCGGTTTCACCTGTACGAGGGCAACGACCCGGGGCTCGTCGTCCAGCCGGTGCTCCTCTTCGGCCGGCTCGGCGCGAAGGCCATCATCCTGACGAACGCGGCCGGCGGGCTGGATTCGAGCTTCGGGCCGGGCACGCTCATGGCCATTCGCGACCACATCAACCTGACCGGACAGAATCCGCTGATCGGTCCGAACGCGGACGAGATGGGGCCACGGTTCCCGGACCTCACCGAGGCGTGGAGCCCACGGCTTCGCGCCCGCCTCCACGCCGCCGCCGCGGTCGAGGGCGTCCCGCTCGCCGAGGGGGTCTATGTGGGCCTCATGGGCCCGAACTACGAGACCCCGGCCGAGGTGCGGATGCTCGCGGCGCTCGGCGGGCACGCCGTGGGGATGTCCACGGTCCTCGAGTCCATCGCCGCCCGCTGGGCCGGCCTGGAGGTCGCCGGCGTGTCCCTTGTCACGAACTCGGGCGCCGGGTACAGCGGCGAGCCGCTCACCCACGAGGAGGTCCTTGCGGCGGGCCTCGAAGCGGGCCCGCGCCTCGCCCGCGTCATCCGCCGGTTCGTCGCCGACCTGGAGCTCTGACCTCGTCTCCGGCGCCTGCGCGTCAGGCGGCCGGGGAGCCATGCTTCCGGCGGTAGCACACCGCATCGCGATCACGCTGGTTGATCACACAGGAGCTGTGCGCAGCAGCCCGCGAGCATGGAGACGGCCCCGAACAGCGCGATCACGCTGGTTGATCACACAGGAGCTGTGCGAGCGTGGCCGGCCTCGACTTCCGGAAGATTCGCTGGGTGGCCGAGCGTGCAAACCCGAGTGATGAGTGAGGTCGATCGCCACAGGCTGCGATCGCAGCAGGCTGCTCGAGGTGGGTCGCCGCAGGCTGCTGGGGGGTCGCCCCGCCTCAGTCCCTCACGCATCCAGGCGGCGGCGGGGAGCCTCAGCGGTCTCGCGGTCCTCGAGCGGGTCCAGGCCGGGCGACGAGCAGACGTAGTAGCGGAGGGTGGTCCGGCCGGTGTTCTCGACTCGATGCGGCCGGCCCTCCTCGACGCGGATGCCCTTGAGCGGTTCGAGCGTCTCGGTCTCATCGCCGACGGTCACCACGCCCCGGCCCTCGAAGACCACGATGGCGTGCTCCGCCCGGGGATGGCGATGCCAGGCGTCGGCGATCCCCGGCGTCATCTCGACCTCGGTGATCGTGAATGCGGCCGACCCGAAGTCGCCCGGGCCAACGATGCGCCGGCGGCGGATCCCGTCCGCTTCAGTGACGGGCGCATCGTCGCCGCGCCGGACCGGCTCGTCGTCATTCTCCCAGCGGCGGAGCATCGTCCCGATCCGGCGCGGGTCCGGGTCCGTCGAGGCGAGGAGCGCGAGGGCGTCGACCCTGCCTTCGTTCCGGACGAGGTGGTACTCCGCGGGCGCTTCGTACAGGACGTCGCCGGCTCGCACGACCGCCTGCCGCTCGAGTCCCTCTCCGTGCTCGAAGACGAGCTCGCCGCCCGCGAGATAGACGACGGTCTCGACGCCGTGCCGGTGCGGCCCGATCTCCACCCCCGGCGCGATCCGGTCGAACTGGAGCCGGATCCTCACGACTGGACCGGCAGCTCGCGTCCTGCTGCTCGCGCGGCCTTCGCTTTCTCGGCCCAAGCCTCGAGCACGCGATCCTTGTGCGGTCGGATGGGGCAGTGCCCATCCCGGTTGTTCATCTCGTCGCAGTAGCCGAGCGGCACGCACTTCGGGGCGAGGAACGAGCCGAGGAACGGGCTGACACCGAAGATCTCGTGGCGGATCAGCTGGAAGAGGCGGCGGATCTCCCACTGGGCCATCGTGCACAGGCGTAGCCCGGACATGTGGATGAGCGCCCGGAGGTTCGTCGTCATGACCAGGTTCGTGCGCGTGCCGTTCGGGAAGACGAACCGCGCGTCCTCCCCGGGGATGCCCGCGGCCACCAGCTCGCCGTACAGCTCCATCGACGACTCGACCTGGTCCTGGTACCGCTCGCGGAGCTCCGGGTCCGCATCCGCGATCGTCTGGGGGAGCATCGTCGCCGCGTTCTTGTAGGTGACGTAGCGCTGGCTCTGCTGGTCGAACGCGACCCCGGCGCGATGGCGGACGAGCTGGTGCGACAGCGTCCGCGAGACCCCGGTGATCCCGAACGTGAAGACGATGTGCTCGATCGTGCTGCCGTGTCCGGACTCGATCACCCCACTGATGAGCCGCTGCATCTTCGCGACATCGATCTCGCCGGCGGTCGCGCGGCGAAAGATCTCCTCCGGCGGGAGCTCGGAGTAGCAGGTCCGGCAGGCGGTGTAGATGATCGGGACGTAGTACTGCTCGACGATCTCCCGATTCGGAAAGAGGAGCGTCGCCTTCATCCCGAGGTCGGCCCGCCCCGGGTTTTTGGGGATCGCGGTTCTCTCGCGCTGGGACGCCTCGACGGTCATGGGGCGGAGTCTAGTCCGTCGTCGCGAGGACCGCCGGTTGCGGTCCGGTTGCAGCGCCCCGCGGCTCGGCGGCGCGGAGCCAGCCGAGGTGTGCCCATGCTTCCCCACAGGAGCTCGTGGTGGCTCTCCTGGATGACGGGGTAGGCGGCCGTACCGTGGGTACATGCCCGCAGAACGGCGATTTGCCAAAGCAAGCGGGGGGTGTACGGGACTGGAAGACCAACGACGCGTCCGGCGTCGAGGCCCAGAGGGAGAGTCATACCCTGAGGGCATGAGTCCGACCGCCTGTGCGGTACCGGCGCACGTGTTCATCCCCGGCGGGCATGAAGCTCGACATCCGAGTCCGTGAGGGACTGAGAAGAGGGGCCGCCTCGGCCCGGACGACAATCCTCATGCCGTTTGTGCATGACCGACCCGGCGGTTCGCCTTTGCCAGCTCGCGCACGAACGTGCTCATGCGGCTCACTTCTCCCCCTTGTGCATGTCCGACCCCGCGGTGCACCGCGGTCGATGCCGGAGGTTGCGCTAGACGAGGTTGCGCTAAACGAGGTCGCGAGGGATCGACTCCGTGGTACGGGCGGCATGGAAGGGCTCGCCGTCGAGGCGGACGACGAGCCGCAGGTCCAAGTGGAAGGTCGTGGCGTCCGAGGTCGTGTCGCCGTCGACGTCGACCTCCATGACGTGCCCGTCACGCTCAAGACGATACCGGATCCGACTCACCATCCGGGCTCGTGCCGGGTCGGCGTCCGAGGCGGTCAGGTCATGGGATTCCGCGCTGTACAGGCGCGCGCCGTCGGGGAGGACCGTGTCGCCGCCGTCATGGGTGGACACCGTGACCGTTCCGGCCATGACGTCCTCGGTCACCCGCCAGATCGGGGTATCGGACGAGCCGCCGCCGACCTCATCGAGCGCCGGGAGCTCCGTTCGGAAGGTCGGGACCGTGGCGTCGTCGTGGGCCGGTGCCAGCGGGAGGTCAAGCCGGGAGGCTGCAGCCGGCTCGCCGCCGTGGTGGAGCGTCAGCCACCCGGCATCCGGCGACGGCCAGATGACGGGCCAGCAGGCCGACGCGACGGAGACACGGATCCGGTGGCCGGGCGCGAAGCGGTAGCCGGCAGCGCGGAGTGGCACGCGGACGGTCTCGACGGTGCCGGGCATGAGCGGCTCCGGCGTGGCGTGGGAGCGACGGTGGGTGAGGTTGAGGATCCCCATCGTGACCTGGCCGGAGGTTCCGTCCGGGGCGACGTCCGAGAGCCGCGCCACGAGCGTCGCGACCGGCATCTCGGTCGAGACCTGCACCACCAGCTCGGCCATGCCGAGGATCTCGAGGGCGGCCTCGAGCGGCTCGGACGTGTAGGTCGGCGCGCCGGCCTCGTCCGGGCGGATGTCGCGCGCGAGTCCGTTCGGCGCGCCGCCGGCGCCCCAGGAGAGGCCGCCGCGCAGGCCGGCCGTCGGGCGGTGGGGGAAGCGCATCGCTCCACCCGCCGAAGGTGGCGCCCCGGCCAGACCTCCGCGAAGCGGCTCGTCCC
This sequence comes from Anaerolinea sp., assembly GCA_013822395.1. GTDB lineage: Bacteria > Chloroflexota > Limnocylindria > Limnocylindrales > CSP1-4 > UBA5189. Next base: position 41,857 of record PNKK01000008.1, read on the forward strand.
CGCCGGCGAGCCAGAGAGAGCGCCGTCCGGCGCCGGCCGGCGGGTAGGCGGCGACCGCCCGCCAGCGACCGGGCCACGCCGCCGGGAACGGCTCGGGCGGGGCGAAGTCTCGCTGAAACCAGGTCAGCGCGGGCTCGTCCATCGTCCCGTTCGGCTCGCCCTTCAGCCAGTGGTCGTAGAACCGAACGAGCTCGTGGAGCCAGTCCAGGTTCGGGCCGGGGTAGCCGTCGTCGGGGAATTCGTGGGACCAGTTCCCGACGATCGCGCGGCGTGGCGCGGGGCAGCGCTCCAGCATCCGGAGGGCTGGGTCCACGTATGCGTCCATCCACCCGCCGACGAGGAGCACCGCCGCCTCGATCCGCTCGTAGGCCGGGGCGAGCGAGCCCTGGCGCCAGTACGCGCCGTCCCGCTGATGACGCAGCCAGGGGAGGAGCCAGACGGGCGTCGCCTCGAGGCGCCGGCGCCAGGCGGCGATCCAGTCCTCGCCCTCGCGCGCCGGCAGGGCCGGCAGGGCGTTCGACGCCACCTGACTCACCGCGTACTGGGTCAGCTCGGATGCGGTGACGCAGCCGCCGATGTAGTGAACGTCGTCCGTGTACCGGTCGTCGGTGGCGTACATCGGGACGATCGCCCGGAGGTGCGGCGGTCGGAGCGCCGCGACCTGGATGGACGTGAATCCGCCGTACGAGATGCCCCACATCCCGACGCGCCCGGTGCACCACGGCTGCGCCGCGAGCCACTCCACGAGGTCGTAGCCGTCCCGGGTCTCGTCGGCCGTGTACTCGTCGAAAGCGATCCCGTCGGACCGCCCGGTGCCGCGGACGTCGACCCGGCAGAGGACGTAGCCGCGCGCGGCGAGGTAGCGGCCGCGCGACTCGTCGGCATTCGCGCGCCAGTCGTCTTTGCGATACGGGATCAGTTCCAGGATCGCCGGGGCCGGCGATGCCGGCGAGGCATCATCGGGGAGCCACAGGTTCGCAGACAGCTCGGTGCCGTCGCGGACCGGGATCCGGACGTCGCGCTCGCTCCGGACGCCGTGCACGGGATCGCTCGCCGGGCGCTCGTCGGACACAGGAGAGGGTGGCACTCACCGGAGTCTACGGGGCGCTGCGACCGTCGACACCCGGGTCCTGTCGTGCGGACCGCGCTGCGGCTCGACAACCCGCACCCGGCCGGCGAGGTGCTGGCGTCCCGACACGGTGCGCCTTCGAGGCTGAGCCAGGCCGCCGGGTGAGCCTCCCGCCCGGGTAGGCACCCGAGCCCCCGGCGCCCATCGGGAGCGGTTCGCGCCACGGGCCGGTGTGCGCCGCGACCTTGCGAGCGGGCACCGGGGTATGGGACCCTGCGCGCACGACCTGCGTGTCGCAGGAGGAGGAGCCATGCGATCGTCCATCCGCGCCCGTCTGACGGCCGCCGCGGCCGCAGCCGGTCTGATCCTCGGCGGGCTCGCCCCGTCCGGCCCGGTCGTCGCCGCCGACCCGCTCGTGCTGCGGGCGGGGACGGACCAGGACCTGCAGGTCCTGAATCCGTTCAATTCCATCCTCGTCGTCGACTTCGAGGTCTTCACCCTCAACTACGACCTGCTCGTCAACTTCGGGCCGGACCTCGAGCCGACGCCTGGCTTTGCCGACCAGTGGAGCGTCTCCGACGACGGGCTGACGTGGACCTTCCGCATCCGCGAGGGCATGAAATGGTCCGACGGGACCCCAGCCACGAGCGAAGACGCCCGGTACACGTACCAGCTGGCCCTCGACGCGGATGCGAAGAGCCAGGCGAGTGCGGACGGCTACTACCTCGGCGCCGGCTACCTGGAGCCGTACCTCCTCAACGCCGGGGTCACCGCGGTGAGTGCACCGGATCCCCGGACGCTCGTCGTCGAGACGAGCTTCGCGAGCACCCTCCTGCTCCAGGCATACGTGCCGATCCTGCCCAAGCACATCTGGTCGAAGTACACGCTCGACGACATCGCCAACGTGAGCGCCACCCCGTTCCTCAACGAGCCACCGGTCGTGGGCACGGGCCCATATCAGGCCGTCGAGTGGAAGCCTGGCGAGTTCATCCGCTTCACCCGGAACCCGAACTACTGGGGCCCGCAGGGGGCCGCGGACGAGGTGATCATCCTCACATTCGACAACGCGGACACCATGGTCCAGGCGCTCAAGACCGGCGAGCTGGACTATGTTCGCGGGGTCCAGCCGGCGCAGTTCGACGCGCTGAAGACCGAGCCGAACATCGTGACGGTGGCCGGAGTCTCCAACGGCTTCTCGGAGATCGCCTTCAACACGAAGGGCAACACGGAGGGCTACGGCGGCTCGACCTCCGCCCTGACCGACCCCGGATTCCGGGACGCGCTCGGCTGGGCGGTGGACCAGGCGAAGCTCGTCGAGGTCACCCTCGGCGGCTACGGGACGCCGGGCGACAGCATCGTCCCGCCGTTCCACACCCGCTGGTACACCAGGCCGGACAACCCGCGCAGCTTCAATCTCGATGAGGCGAATCGGCGCCTCGACGCCGCCGGCTACACGCGCGGCACCGACGGCAGGCGCCTCGACAAGGAGGGCCAGCCAATCGTCCTTCGGGTCACCTGGCCGAGCTCCGAGGCGGAGAACGAGACGAACGCCCAGTTCATCAAGGAGTGGTGGGGCCAGGTCGGGATCGGGGTGGACGCGTACGTCACGGAGGAGGGCAAGCTCCTCGAGGACGTCGTGCCTCCGGTTGCCGGCGGCCCGGCGAACTTCGACGTCCAGCTGTGGGGCTGGGTCGGCGATCCCGATCCAACCTCGCTCCTCAACGTCCTCCGGACCGAGGAGATCGGCAGCTTCAGCGACAGCTTCTGGTCGAACGCGCGCTACGACGAGCTCTTCCTCCAGCAGCGCGCGGAGGCGGACACGGCGAAGCGGTTCGACATGATCAAGGAGATGCAGAACCTCGCCTATGACGAGGCGCCGTACATCGTCATGTACTACGACGCCGAGCTCCACGCGTACCGGACCGACAAGTTCGCGGGCTGGCGGAGCCAGCCCTCGGAGGGCGGCACGCCGCTGTTTGGCTACGGCTCGGGCGGGTACACGGTCCTGACCGACGTGAACGCCGTTCCCACGCCCGGACCGACCGACGTCACGGCACCCACCGCTGGCTCGTCACCGACGCCCTCCGGGACCGGCGGAGGTGGCGACTCGCTGCCGCTGATCCTCGGGGCCGGGGGCCTCGTCGTGATCGTCGCGGTCGCCATCATCCTCCTGCGTCGCCGCCCGGCCGCCGCCGAGGACGAGTGATCGCCGGAGCCGTCGGCACCGCGCGTCGGGGGGCGGCCACCGGGCGGCCCCCCGACATGATTCGCGGCTGACACCGATGCGCGGCGGCTACGTGCTGCGGCGGCTCGGCGTCGCTGGCGCGACGATCGTCGCCATCGTCCTGTTCAACTTCGTCCTCTTCCGGCTCATGCCGGGCTCGCCGGAGCGGATCCTCCTGCGGGGCGTCCCGAACGTCTCCGCCGAGCGGCTCGAGGCGACACGGCAGCGGTGGGGCCTGAACGACCCCGTCCTCCCGATCGTGATCGACGACGGCGGGCCTCGCCTGGCTCTCGAGAACCAGCTCTTCAAGTACCTCGCCGCCACGGTCGGGGGCGATCTCGGCTTCTCGTTCGTGGCGCGCGGCCAGGAGGTCACGGACGTCCTGGCGCAGCGGCTCTGGCCGACGCTGCTCCTGTTCGGGCTCGGCGAGCTCGTCGCGATCGTGCTCGGGCTGGCGCTCGGCGCCTACTCGGGCTGGCGGCGCGGCGGTCCCATCGACTATCTCGGCAACGGCGTCTCGCTCTTTCTGTACGCGACGCCGTACTTCTTGCTCGGCATGGTCCTGCTGCTCCTCGGCGCGGCCGTGGGCCTGCCGACGTTCGGGATGCTCACCGCCGGGGCCGTCTACGCGGACGTCTGGGCTCGGCTGGGCGACCTGGGGGCCCACCTGGTGCTCCCGCTGGCGACGGTCTCGTTGGGCCTGGTGGGCCAGTACGCGATCGTCATGCGAAGCTCGATCATGGAGACGCTCTCCGAGGACTACGTCACGACGGCCCGGGCGATGGGCCTTCCCGACGGTCGCATCCTCCGCGCGCACGCCCTGCCGAATGCCCTCCTGCCGACCGTCTCGCTGATCGCCATCAACCTCGGCTATGTCATCGCCGGCGCAGTGACGGTGGAGGTTGTGTTCAACTGGCCCGGTCTCGGGACACTCACGGTCGATGCCCTGACGGCCCGCGACTACCCGGTCCTGCAGGGGGTCTTCCTGCTCCTGTCGATCACGGTCGTGCTGGGGAACCTCGTCGCCGACCTCGTGTACGGGCTCCTGGACCCGCGGGTGCGGACGTGACGCCGGACTCGCTCACGGTGGTCGGCGGGGGAGCTCAGGCGCGCTCCCGCCGGGGCGCGTTGGGGGCGTTCCTGGGTCGCTACGCTCGCCGGCGGGACGGGATGCTGGGGGCGGTCATCCTGGCGTTCTTCACCGTCCTGGCCATCGCGCCCGAGCTATTCGTGGGCCCGCTCGAGACGGTCGTGACCGCGACCGGCGGGCGCCTCCAGCCGCCGAGCGCGGAGTTTCCGTTCGGTACGGACCAGGTGGGTCGCGACGTGCTCAACCTGACCGTCCACGGGGCGCGAGTGTCGATGGTCATCGGGCTTCTCGCAACCGTCGTGACCGTGGTGATCGGGGCGGTGATCGGGGTCGTGTCAGGGTTCGTGGGCGGACGCCTCGACGGGATCCTGATGCGGATCACCGACTTCTTCCTCGTCCTGCCGACGTTCGTCCTCGCCCTGATCCTGACGCCGATCATCCAGGATCTCGTGGGGTCCAGCTCGCGCGAGATTCTCGGCATCCGGATGACGCTCATCGTCATCGTCGTGGTGATCGGGATCACGAGCTGGTCGTCCACCGCCCGGATCATCCGCGGCCAGACGCTCTCGCTGCGCGAGCGCGCGTTCGTGGATCGTGCCCGGGTCATCGGCGCCGGGCCGGGACACATCATGGTCAGGCACATCCTCCCGAACGTCCTGAACCTCATCGTCGCGAACGCCGTGCTCGTGTTCGCCGGGGCGGTCCTGACCGAGACGACGCTCTCGTTCGTGGGTCTGGGCGACCCATTCCAGCCGTCGTGGGGCCAGCTCCTCGACGCCGCCCGTGAGGCCGGCGCGCCCGGCCTCCTCGCCTGGTGGGACTTCGTGCCACCCGGGCTGAGCATCGTGCTCGTGGTCTTCGCATTCACGCTCGTCGGCGGCGCGCTCGACGACCTCCTCAACCCCCGCCGCCGATCCCGCCCGTGACCGCCCCGGCCGATCGCCAGCTGCCGAAGCAGGCGGATCCGTCCGCTCCGCTCCTGGAGGTCCAGGGGCTGCGAACACAGTTCCGGCTCGGGAGCGAGGTGGTCCACGCCGTGGACGGGGTCAGCTTCCGGCTGGAGCGAGGCGAGTCGCTCGGGATCGCGGGCGAGTCGGGCTGCGGCAAGACGACGACGGCGCTCTCGCTCGTTGGGCTCCTGCCCGCCAACGCCCGGGTCCTCGAGGGCAGCGTCCGGCTCTACGGGATCGAGCTCGCCGGCCGTTCCGAGATCGGTCTGCGCCGCTACCGGTGGCGCGAGATCGCGATCGTCTTCCAGGGCGCGATGAACGCCCTGAACCCGGTCCGCCGCATCCGCGACCAGATCGCCGAGCCGATCGTCCAGCGGTTGCAGGTGGACGAGGGTGCCGCGCGCCGGAAGGCGGGCGACCTGCTGGAGCTCGTCGGCATCCCGCGTGCCCGCGACCGTGCCTACCCGCACGAGCTCTCGGGCGGGATGCGCCAGCGGGCGATGATCGCGATGGCCCTCGCCTGCGACCCGGCGATCCTTATCGGCGACGAGCCGACGACCGCCCTCGACGTGATGATCCAGGCGCAGATCCTGGAGCTGCTCGAGCGCCTGCGGTCCCAGCTGGGCCTCTCGCTCATCCTGATCACTCACGACCTGGCGGTCATCGCCGAGACATGCGATCGGGTCATGGTGATGTACGCGGGCCGGGTTGCCGAGGAGGGCCGGGTCGCAGACGTCTTCGCGCGGCCGCGCCATCCGTACACGCAGCGGCTGCTGGGGTCGATCCCCAACCTCCGGGTGGATCGGCGGGCCCTCGACATCATCCCCGGCTCGCCCCCGGACCTCCGGGACCCGCCACCCGGCTGCCGGTTCGCCCCGCGCTGCCCGGTCGTGATGGAGATCTGCCGGACGGAGATACCGCCCGAGGTCCGTTTTGCCGACGGCGTCCGCGTCGCCTGTCACCAGTACCCCGAGAGCAGCGACGGCAGGCCGGTGATCCTGCCCACCAAAGAGCCCGGAACGTCGCGGTGACGGATCGAGCCGGCCGCCAGGACCCGCCGACCGGCACTGACGTCCTGCGCCTGGAGGCCATCGAGGTCCATTTCCCCGTCCGCGGGGGATGGGGCGATCGCCTGTCGGGTCGCCCGGCGAGCGTCGTCCGGGCGGTGGATGGGGTCGACCTCTCCATTCGGACCGGGGAGGTCCTCGCCCTCGTCGGCGAGTCCGGCAGCGGGAAGACGACGATCGGCCGGGTCATCGTCAAGCTGACCCGTCAGACCGCGGGCCGGATCTGGCTGGACGGGCAGGACGTCTCCGGCCTGTGGGGCATCCGGGCGCTCGGCGCCTATCGTCGCCGGGTCCAGATCGTCTTCCAGGATCCGTATGAGACGCTCAACCCCCGCCAGTCGATCTTCGATTTCGTCGCCGAGCCGCTCGTCGTCAACAGGATGGTTGGGTCCGAGGCCGAGCGCCGGCAGCGCGTGCTGGCCGCCCTGGACGCGGCCGGGCTTCGGCCCGCCGAGGAGATTGCGGCGCGGTTCCCGCATGAGCTGTCGGGCGGCCAGCGCCAGCGGGTCGTGATCGCTGGCGCGCTCGTCATGGGGCCGCAGATCGTGGTCGCGGACGAGCCGGTCTCCATGCTCGACGTCTCGATCCGGACGGAGCTCCTTCGGCTGATGCTCGATCTCCGGGCCGAGCGGAACCTCGCCTACCTGTTCATCACCCACGACCTGTCGCTGGCGTGGGTGATCGCGGACCGGATCGCGGTTCTCTATCTCGGGAAGGTCATGGAGATCGGGCCGGCCGAGGCCGTCATCCGGCATCCGCATCACCCGTACACGGCGGCGCTCGTGAGCGTCTCGCCGTCGCCGGACCCGCTCGCGGAGGGCAGCGCCCGGTCGCGGACCATCCTGGTGGGCGAGACGCCCGATGCCGTGCACATCCCGACCGGCTGCCGGTTCCACCCGCGCTGCCCGCTCGCGTTCGATCGCTGCCGGACCGAGGCGCCGCCGCTCTTCGACGTTGGCGGCGGACAGGCGGCCGCGTGCTGGCTCGCCGAGGGCGGACGTGAGTTGCCGGTCCTGCCGGCCACCCGACCCACGCCGGAGCTGGACACGGCGTCCGATCCGGCTCGAGCTCGTTGAGGTTCGGTGCCGGTCGTAGCGCAGGTGCGCTGCTGATCCGCGGCTCCCGGGCCGCGGATCAGCGTGGAGCGAGCTTCAGACGCTCGCCGCCGTCACCGGGGATGGGATGCCGAGACCGTCGGCCACGCGGGTCCCGTAGTCCGGGTCGCATTGCGCGAACAGGCCGACCAGGCGGTCCTGGATCTGGCGCTCGCACCGTCCGAGCAGCGCGACCATGTTGGCGACGAGATCCTCGCGCTCCCAGTCAGGCATCGTCCGGTAGCGCTCTCCGGCCTGGGCGAAGTCATTGGTCCGCTCGATCTTCGAGCGGGTCAGACGGCCGTGGATCTCGGGCGCATAGTCGGGGCCGGAGCGGTCCGCCTCACGGAGGCCACCCGTCGAGCTCGGCTCGTAGTTCACGTGCGGGTTCGGGCCGGTGGCATCCACCGCGTACGCCATCTGGCCATCACGCTGGTTCGTGGCCGGCCTCGCGAGCGGCTGGTTGATCGGCAGCTGGAGGTAGTTCGGCCCGACGCGATAGCGCTGCGTGTCGGAGTACGAGAACGTCCGTCCCACGAGCATCTTGTCGTCGGAGAAGTCGAGCCCATCGACGAGCACGCCGGTGCCGAAGGCGGCCTGCTCGTTCTCGGCGAAGAAGTTCTCGACATTCCGGTCGAGCGTCATCATCCCGACCGGACGGAGCGGGAAGACGTCCTCGGGCCACGTCTTGGTATCGTCGAGCGGGTCGAAGTCGAGCTCCGGGTGCTCGCCGTCCGACATGATCTGGACATTCAGCTCCCAGCGCGGGTAGTCGCCACGCTCGATGGCCTCGTGCAGGTCCCTGGACGCGCTGCCGAGCTCGGTCGCCTGGATGGCGTCGGCCTGGGCCTGCGTCAGGGATTCGATTCCCTGCTGCGTCTTCCAGTGGTACTTGACGAGGACACCGTCGCCGGCCGCGTTGACCATCCGGTACGTGTTCACCCCGAAGCCGTCCATGTGGCGGTAGTCCTTCGGGATGCCGCGCGGGCTGAACAGCCAGGTGAGCATATGCATCGATTCGGGCGTCAGGCCCATGAAGTCGAAGATCCGGTTGGGCTCCTGGCGGAAGGTGACCGGGTCCGGCTTGAGGGCGTGGATGACATCCGGGAACTTGATCGCGTCGCGGATGAAGAAGACCGGCAGGTTGTTGCCCACCAGGTCCCAGTTGCCGTCCTCGGTCTTGAACTTGACGGCGAAGCCGCGCGGATCGCGGGCGACCTCGGACGAATCGCGCCCGCCGATGACCGTCGAGAACCTGACGACGACCGGGGTGCGCTTGCCCCTGGTCTGGAACAGCTTGGCCCGGGTGTAGGTAGAGGCGGGCTCGTCGCCGATGGTCCCGTACGCCTCGAAAAAGCCGTGGGCGACGAAGCCGCGCGCGTGGACGACCCGCTCGGGGATCCGCTCGCGATCGAAGTGGCTGATCTTCTCGAGGAAATGGTAGTTCTCGAGCGTCGCCGGCCCGCGACTGCCGACGGTCCGCTGGTTCTGATTGTCTGCAACGGGATGACCCTGTCGGGTGGTCAGTCGTGGGTCACCGGACGGCGATCGGCCGTTGCCGTCATGTCCGTTGGAGGTCCTGTCGCCCATGGAAGTGCTCCCCACTCTGCCGGTGCGTTGCCGGCGACGAATACATCGTGACTCCCATTATCTCACTGGCCGGTCTCGCCCCACACCTGACGGATCGTCCGGCGCTGCCCAGGCGCCGGCGGGGCGGATCGGGCCGGTCCGCCCGAGTGCCGCGCGGACGAGGACCGCGTCCCGCCAGGCGCGGCAGAGCACCTCGACCAGCTCGAGCCGGTCCACCGCCCGGGCGAGCGCCTCCAGGACGGCGAGCGGCTCATCCGCCCGCCCGCCGCCCGCCCGCCCGTCATCCGTCGTGCCCACCGTGACCGCGCCGTGCCGCTCCAGGAGGACGGCGCCGGGGAGCGGTGGCTCCGGCGGTGTGAGCGCCGCGGAGATCCGGCCCGCCATCTCCTCGCTGCCCATCGCGCCGAAGGACACGAACGGGAGGACCGGCAGGAGATGCGCCGTTTCGGGGAGTGCCGCCGGGTTGGGGATCTCGCCGGCGAGGGTGAGCGCCATCGAGGCGGGGAGATGGGCGTGGGCAATCGCGACGGCGTCCGGACGGGCGCGGTAGATCGCCCGGTGGATCGCGATGTCCGAGCTGGGGCGCGGCCCAGCGGCGGGCGGCCCGGCAGCCGGGTCCAGCGGCACGATCGGCAGGTCGTCCGGACGCAGCTCGTCCTTGCGCCGCCCACTCGGGGTCGTGAGCAGGGCGCCGTCGCCGAGGCGGATGGACAGGTTGCCCTCGGCGGCGCTGATCAAGCCGCGGCCACCCAAGCGTCGACCGGCCGCGCAAATGGCGGCGCGCAGCGCGGCCTCGACAGGATCCGTGTCTCGCTGGTGCTTCATCCCGTCGATGGTATCGCCGGAGCCCATGCTCGCCACTGCCCGTTCCGGGTCAGGCGGCGAGGGCGGCAGGGGCGAAAGAGCTCGGGTTCCGGGTCCGACACGGTCCAGCCGATGGCGCACCCGTCGCAGCGGAGCACGTCCGGCAGTGGGAGCTCGACGGCCAGCGAGGCATCGCAACAGGGACGCTCGATGGTGACCATGCCGGGGATGCGAAGGCCCGCGCCGTCGTCGACTGCTCCACATCGCAACAGGAACACTCGATGGTGACCATGCTGGGAGCGTCGCCGGGCATCGTGCCAGCTCTCATGGCACGATGCGGACGACCGCAGGAGATCTCGTCGCCCCTCGGCGATCGGGAGGCCCGCCGCCGGATCGGCTACCTGCCGGAGCTGTTTCGCGTGATCTACGGCCTGGAGCCGCCGATCCTCATCCCGGCCGCGCAGGGCCAGCCGCTCGCCGAGGCAAACCCGTTCTTCGCGGCGACACCGCCGCCCGTCGGGTTCCTGGTCTGGGTCGTCACCTGGACGGTGATCGTCCTCTCGCTCGCAGCCCTGTCCCTGCGGCGCCGGGAGCTCTGACGGTGACGGCTCGCGTCGCGTGCCGGCGGCGACGCAGGGTCATCAGCCGCGGTACCGGAAGCAGCCGGGCAGGTGGTCGTCGACGAGGCCGACGCTCTGCATGAAGGCGTAGACGACCGTCGAGCCGACGAACCGGAAGCCGCGCCGGCGCAGATCGTTCGAGAGCACGTCAGAGACCGGGGTGGTCGCCGGGATGTCGGCCATCGTCGCGGTCGCCGGGAGGCGGGCGGGCGGCCACGGGACGATCGAGCCGAGGTAGGCGTCGAACGAGCCGAGCTCCCCGACGACCGCCAGGAACGCGCGCGCGTTGCCGATGGTCGCGTCGATCTTGGCCCGGTTCCGGACGATCCCCGCATCGGCCAGGAGCCGGTTCCGGTCGGCGCCGTCGAATGACGCGACCACCGCGGGGTCGAAGCCGCGGAACGCGGTCCGAAAGGCGTCGCGCTTGTTGAGGATCGTCTGCCACGACAGGCCGGCCTGGAAGGCCTCGAGTGTCAGCCGCTCGAAGAGCTCGGTGTCGTCCGTGACCGGGATGCCCCACTCGGTATCGTGGTAGGCCTGCATCCGGGGATTCGGTCGGTCGCCACCGCCCCACCAGCACCGCTGCACGTCATCCATGAGCCCGGAGGATACGCGACGGACCCGCCACGCTGGCCGGGAGCATGGCAGCCACGCTCTTCCCTGACCACGGCGCGAGCGGGACGGCGGCGAGCATGACCCCATTCGTGGGGGGTCCCGTCCGCCGCGGCGTTCCCGCGGTTGTCGTGAGCGTGAGCGTGTCGTGAGCGTCCACATGTCGTGAGCGTGAGCGTTGCCCGATGCCACGGTCGCCGCTATCCTCCCGAATCCGCGCCGCCGGATGGAGGAGAGGACGATTGCCCGACGCTGCCGGCCGCCTCCGTGCGGTCACCTCGGCCCTCGTGGCCGCCGTGCTTCTCGTCGGGCTCGTCGGCCCCGCCATCACCCGGGCGGTCGACCCGCCGAACCTCGATCGGTTCATGGACGCCCTCGGTGCGGTCGAGTCGAACGGCCGCTACGACGCGGTGAACGCCACGAGCGGCGCGATCGGGAAGTACCAGATCCTACCCTCGAACTGGCGCGCCTGGTCGCTCAGATACCTCGGCAATGCGAGCGCCGCGCCGACGCCGGACAACCAGGACACCGTCGCCCGGCGGAAGCTGACCGACCTCTACGACTGGCTCGGCGACTGGGCTTCGGTCGCCCACTGGTGGCTGACGGGGAACGGCGACCGAGACCCGAACCACTGGTCCGACTTCTCGCGATGGTACGTCGACAGGATCCTGGCGACGATGGGCGAGCCGCTCCTGCCGGCCCGCCGGGCGACGCCGCCGACGACGCAGACGCCCGCCCAGCCCGCGGCCCAGAGCCAGATCTTCGATGATTCGAACCTCGCGATCGAATTCTCCGGCGGGTGGGACGAGGCGCAGTTCGCGCGCTACAACGGCGGCCAGGTGCGTTACGCCGTCCAGCCGGGCGCGACCGCATCGCTCGCGTTCACGGGCACGTCGATCGCCTGGATCGGCCCGAAGGGCCCCACTCGAGGCCAGGCGAAGGTCTACGTCGACGAGGAGCTCGTCGCCACGGTCGACGTCTACGCGTCGCGCTTCCGCGCCCGGGCTGAGCTCTTCAGGATGACGTTCGACCGGCAGGGGACGCATACGATCGCGATCGAGGTCGTGGGCACCCCCGGTCGGGAGGTGATCGCGGTGGACGAGCTCGTCGTCGGCGGCTGACGTCGCTGCACGACGGGCAGGCGCCGGCCTCAGCGGGCGGCCACGACCTCGATCTCGACGCGGTAGTCGCTCGCCAGCGCGGTCACGCCGACGGTCGCACGGGTCGGGGGCTCGGTCGGGAAGAATTCGCGGTAGACGGCGTTCATCCGCGAGAACTCGCCGAAGTCGCGGAGGTAGATGGTCGCCTTCACGACGTCGCGGTGGTCCAGGCCCACCGCGCGGAGGAGCCGCCCGACGTTCTCGAGCATCTGCCTGGTCTCCGCCTCGATGCCGCCGGGAACCGGACCGGAGGAGCCAGGGGCGTCGCCGACCTGGCCGGCAAGGAAGACGAAGCCGTTCGCCTCCACGACCTGGCTGAACGGGTACGGGCCGGCCACGATGTCCGGACCGGCATGAACCTGCTTTGGCATGGTGGAGCTCCCGGGCGAGGGTTGATCGGCCCAGATGCTACCGCCGCCGCACCGGAGGAGGCCCGGTCACCCGCCACGAACAGTCCGCAGATCGCCACGGGCATCGTTCTCCGTCTCGTTCCCCGTCAGTTGGCGATCACGGTGCCCGTCATGAACGGGTGGGCCTCGCACAGGAAAAAGTAGGTTCCGGCGGGAATCGGACCGACCTCGAGGGTCACGGTGGAGGCCGAGATCGGGTCGAACCGGAAGACGAGATCACCCTCGAAGCCCTGCTCTGTCCGGATGGCGATGTTGTGCTGGGCCGAATCTCGGTTCACGAACACGAGTGTGAACGGCCTGCCCGCGGGCACGACGAGCTCCGCCGTGTCGAACGCCTGGCTCTCGGCGGTGACGACGATTGCGCCGGGCGGGTAGCTTGCGGGTGCCGGATTGCCTCCCCCGCCGCACGCGGCGAAGACGAGGGCCGGGACGACCCCGAGAGCGACGAGGCGGCGAGCGAGCGATGGACGCACGGTAGAAAGGTCTCTCCAGATCGGGAGGTCTGGCCACAATCGGGAGGTCTGGCGCTGGGCTTCCCCCGGCGCAGACGGCATCCTATCGTGAACCGGAGCGGCGAGGAGGCGAAGCGATGCTGCAGACACAGGAACCGGAGCGGCGCGGGATGATGGTCCTGGGCGCCCTGTCGCTGGTGGTCGGCATCCTGGCCCTGGCCGGGCGGAGCTTGGGCCTCGATGTCTTCGAGGTCGGTTGGCCACTCCTCGTCATCGTGCCGGGCCTGCTCCTGCTCGCCGCCGCCGACGGCTGACGGATGTGGGGAGCGGCGGTCAGCGAACCTCCACGACGCGATAGTGAACGGTGCCGCGCGGCGTCCTGACCTCCACGTCCTCGCCGGCGACGGCCTTGAGCAGCGCGGCGCCGACGGGTGAGGCCACGCTGATTCGACCCGCCGCCGGGTCCGACTCGGTCGAGCCCACGAGGGTGTACGTGACTGTCTCGCCATCGTGCTCCACGACGACCGTCGAGCCGATGTGGGCGCGATCCCCGCCCGACTCGTCGATGAGCACGAAGTTCCGCTTGCGTTCCACGAGCAGCCGGATCCGGCCCTCCAGGAACGACTGCTCCTCCCGCGCGGCCTGATACTCCGCGTTCTCCCGCAGATCGCCGAGCTCGCGGGCCGCCTTGATCCGGGCAACCACGTCGGGGCGTCGCACGCGGGTCAGCTCCCCCAGCTCCACCTCCAGGCGGGCGAGCGCGTCGGCGGTGAGCGGCACGGGGACTGCGCGCGCGGACGGGGGGACCACCGGCGGCGTGGCCGCGCGCACGGCCCTCGGCACCGGTTTGGCGTGCACCCTGTCGGATCCCGTGACCGTGGCCGGTGGGTGAGCCGGCCCGCGCCGCACAGTCCCGCTGCCGCGCTCCTCGACCCGCGCTCCGTCCGCGTCGCCGGGCGGGACCTCCACGAGCCGTGCCGGCGGCGCCGGCGGCGGCGAGTCGTCGGGCAGGATGGAGCCCGTGATCCCGTGGGCTTGCCGCTCGCCGGTGGGGCGGCGCAGGTTCGCCCACGGCAGGAGGAGCGCGCCGACGGGACGTCCCGGCGGGAGGGACGATAAGACCGCCGCCGCAAAGGCGTCGAGCACAGCGTCCAGGTGCTCCTCCGGGGCGTCCGTCTCGGCGAACCAGATCCGCGCCCGCTCGATCCCGGTCAGCAGGTGGAGCCAGTGTCCGTCCGCGTGCGGACGACGGTCCCCGACGACGTGGCGGGCGAGGGCGAGAACCCGCCCGCCGAGGCTGCCGGTCGTGGCGCCCGCGTACAGGACGGTGGACGAGGGCAGCCAGAGCGCCGCCAGGCGCGCCGCCAGCGCTCTGGACTTCGGGCGGACGCCGTCGAGGCGCAGGTTGGGAACGTGCTCAATCCACTTGCCGAGGCGGGCCAGCTCGATGCGTGGCGCGGCGAGCGGCTCGGCCAGCTCCACGATGTAGAGTCCCGGGGCGCGCGTCGTGAGCGGCCGTCCCCAGAGGACCGGGCCGTCGGGCCGGAGCCCGACCTCACGGAGGAGCTCAGCTGCACTCGTCGGGGTCCCGTCTACCACGCAATCTCCGGCTGCCATCACGCCCCGTCGTGTCACGTGACGGGTCGCGGTATCGTCGCACCATCGTTCTCAGGCCGCTGCGAAGGGTTTGCCGATCGTGCACCGCCGCCTCCCGCTCGTTCTCGCTCCGGTCGTTGCGGCCGTCGCGTTCGCCACCGCGGCGCTGGGGACCGGCCTGCCCCTCGCCCCGTGGGGCGCGGCGCCGAGCCCGGGCGCGGTTGCCTCGATTGCCTCGGTCGCGCCGTCGCCCGCCCAGACCGCTGCGTCGAGGTCGGAGCCCCCACCAGCCCGCCCGACGGGGGCGCCGACCACCCCGTCGATCCTGGACCGGGCCAGGATCGCTCCGCGACTTCAGGCTGCCCTCGACGCGGGCCGAACCGACCTCGCCGCGCCGGGGATCGTGGCGAGCGTGCTCTTTCCCGACGGGTGGTTGTGGACGGGCGTCTCCGGCGTGGCCGACCTCGCGAGTGGCCGGGAGCTGACCCCGGAGACCCCGTTCCCGATCGCCTCGGTGAGCAAGACGTTCCTGGCGGCGGAGATCCTGCTCCTCGTCGACGAGGGGAGGCTGAGTCTCGCCGATGCCGTCGCTCGCCTCCTCCCCTCCACGCTCGTCGGCGGGGCCGCGATCGACCCGCGGATCACCGTCCGGATGCTCCTCGACCACACGAGTGGTCTCCGAGACTTTCTCACCAACCCCAAGCTCGATCGCGCCGTCCGCGCCGATCCCCGCGCGGCCTGGACGCCCGAGCAGGCGCTCGCGTACGCGGGCCGGCCGGTCGCACCGCCAGGCGAGGGCTACCGCTATGCGAACACGAACTACGTCCTCCTCGGGCTGATCGCCGAGCGACTCACCGGGCACACCCTCGCCGAGGAGTACCGCGCCCGGTTCTTCGAGCCCCTCGGCTTGTCGAGCGCCTCCTATCAGGGCGTCGAGCCACCGGCCGCGCAGCTTCCGACCGCCTACCGCTACAGCTCGCTCCGCCTGGGCGCCCCACCACAGGACGTCACGGACGGGTCGGAGATCCGGCCGTTCACCTCGATCACGACGGCGGCCGGCGCGGCCGGCTCCGTAGCCGCGAGCGCCCGCGATCTCGCCCGCTGGGCCCGTGCCCTGTACGGCGGGTACGTCCTTCCGCCGGACCTCGTGGACCTGATGGTCGGCGACGCCGCCATCACCGAGACGCTCGATCCGCCCTACCCGTACGGCCTGGGCGTCCAGGTGCTCACGATCGACGGTCGCGTGACCTACGGCCACTCCGGCCGGCTGGCCGGGGCGCGGACCGTCGTCCGCTGGTTCCCCGAGGAGCAGATTGCGATCGCGATCGCCACGAACCAGAGCCGGTTCGACCCGACGTCGCTTCTCATCGACCTCCTCGTGATCGCCGCGCCGAGACAGCTCGGGGAGGGGTGGAGGGGGAGCTGATCGCCCGAGGCGGGGCCGCACGGTGCGCCCGGGAACCGGAGATCACGCCGCCGGTACGACTGCCTCGCCGCGCCCCGTACGGATAGGACTGTCGCGCGGGCGCTTCCGGTTGGATGCTCGACCCCGGTATCGCGAGGGGGAGCGACGTGCAGCAGATCGAGGCATTCACCGCCGGGGGGATCGTCAGCGGGGCCGTCGCGCAGCCTTGGGCGCTGCGCGACGGCCTGGAGGCCGAGCGGTCCGTTGACCTCGATCGCGCGACCTGGTATCCGCTCGCAGGCGGCGCCGCCGAGCGCCGCAGCCGGGTCCACCTGGGGGTGGACGACCTGCTCGTCCTGTGCTCGGATGCGCAGGACCTCCCGATCCACGCGTCGTGGCATGCCGTGGACCTCACCGCCGGGCCGTACCGGATCGTCGGTGAGCTGCCAACCCTGCCCGGCTTCGATCCGGGACGGGCACTGGCGCGGCCCGGCGGTCCGTTCATCCTCCTCCGCGACGTCCGGATCGACCTCGTGGACAGACCCGACGCCGGACACGTCGAGCGACCGCACGCGTTCGTGAACCGCTATGCGGTCGAGCACGTGGCGGCCGACCTTGACCTCGGCTTCTACTTCCCGGGCGCGCGCTTCCTGTCCGCGACGGGGCGCCCGCTGGCCTGAGCCATGACGGCCCGCGGGCGCGGGTCAACGCGGGTCAGCTGCGGGAGCCGCTCCCCGACCGCGTGCGGCCGGTGCTCCGGTGGGCGTAGTGGTGGGTGCGGACCGGCCGTCCGGCCGACGGTCCGCGGAGCGGGACGGGTTCGGCGTTCCGGTCAGGCACGAAGCCCTCCTCCACCGTCCAGGGGATCGCCTTCTTGAGGAGACGCTGCACACCGCGGAGGAGATCTGCCTCGTCGATCGAGACCAGGCTGACGGCGTCGCCGGTGGCCCCGGCTCGGCCCGTCCGACCGATCCGGTGGATGTAGTCCTGCGGCTCCCATGGGAGCTCGAAGTTGACGACGTGCGGGAGGTCCTCGATGTCGAGGCCGCGGGCGGCGACATCGGTCGCCACGAGGACCCGGATCTCGCCGCTCTTGAAGCCCTCGAGGGCGCGCGTCCGCTCGGGCTGCGTCCGGTCGGAGTGGATTGCCACGGCCTCCAGCCCGCGCCGGTCGAGGTACGTCGCCAGCCGTGACGCCCCGATCTTCGTTCGGGTGAAGACGAGGACCTGGCGCCAGTCGTACTTCGAGACGAGATGCGCGAGGAGCGCCTCCTTCCGGTCGCGATCGACCGGGTAGACCAGCTGGCGGACCGACTCGGCGGCGGTGTTGCGGGCTGCGACCTCGACCGTTGCGGGATCCCGGAGGATGGAGCCGGACAGGCGCCGGATGTCGTCCGAGAAGGTCGCCGAGAACATGAGGTTCTGACGTCGCGGCGGGAGGAGCTCCAGGATGCGCCGGATATCGGGCAGGAAGCCCATGTCCAGCATCCGGTCCGCCTCGTCGAGGACCAGGATCTCCACCTGGCCCAGGTTGACCGTCTTCTGACCGACGTGGTCGAGCAGGCGCCCGGGCGTGGCGACGAGGATCTCGACACCGGCCCGGAGCGCCTTCGTCTGGGGTTCGATCGGGACCCCGCCGAAGACGACGGTGGGCCGGAGCGGTACCGTCCGGCCGTAGGTCCGGACGCTCTCGTCGACCTGCATGGCGAGCTCGCGGGTCGGCACCAGGATGAGGACCCGGACCGGGTGGCGCGCGGGCGAGAAGGACGTGTTCGCGTGACTGCGCAGGCGATCCAGGATCGGGAGGACGAAGGCGGCGGTCTTGCCGGTTCCCGTCTGGGCCGCCGCGAGAACGTCCCGGCCGGCGAGCACGTGCGGGATGGCGGCGGCCTGAACCGGCGTCGGCTCCGTATAGCCCTCCTCGGCCACCACCGCGACGAGATCGGCCGACAGGCCGAGCGATTCGAAGGTCAAGCTGTCTCCAGGTCTGCCATGGTCATCGTCCGCGCGCCGGGCGTCGGGACGACGGACGGGCGTCGCGAGGATACCGGATCGGCGCACAGCCGCGTTCCGGGCCCTCGACTACCATGCCGCGGTGAGCGCACGGGGCACGCGGGCGACCGATGAGCTGCGGCGGCTCGGTATCGCGCATCGAGTTCACGAGTATGAGCCGCCGGAACGTCATGGAACTGCCCGGGACGGACGGCCGGCCTACGGGCGGGATGCGGCGGCAGCCCTCGACGTGGCGACCGACAGGGTCTGCAAGACCCTCGTCGCGATGGTCGACGGGAAGCCCGTTCTCGCGGTCGTGCCGGTCGATCGGATCCTCGACCTGAAGCGGCTGGCCGCCTCGCTGGGTGGGCGCCACGCCGACCTGGCCGACCCGGCGGAGGCCGAGCGCGCCACCGGCTACGTCATCGGCGGCATCAGCCCGATCGCCGGACGGCGGCGGCTGGCCGCCGTCCTCGACGAGGCCGTGACCGCTCATGCCACGATCCTCGTCTCGGCCGGCCGGCGCGGCCTCCAGGTGGAGCTCACGCCGGAGGATCTGCTGCGTGTCATCGGCGGGGTGGTCGCACCGATCGGGCGAGCTGGTGGATGATTACCGCAAAGAGGCCTGAGGTGGGTCGAGCGCTCGATCGCGTCCTTCGCCTCGTCTCTGAGGGCCGGCTGACCGCCGACGAGGCCGGCCCGATCCTCGACGCCCTCGGCGTCGCAGACCGGCGTCGAACCGATGCGGAGCGATGGCCGAAGCGTCGACGATGGGGAGTCGAGCCCGCGTTTCGCCCGCATCGAGGTCCGCGACGGCGGCACGCGGGTCGTCGATCTCCGCATCCCGGTCTCGCTCGGCAGGCTCGCCATGGGACGGGTCCCCGGACTCTCCGTGCAGCAGCTCGGGGAGATCGAGGCGGCGGTCGCGAGCGCGGCCCGCGGCCCGATCCTCGACGTGGAGGGTGCCGACGGGGACGGCGTCCGGATCATCCTCGAATGACCTCACGGCGACGGTAGCTGCCGCGCCGGACGCTGACGCCCGCCCGTCCGCGCGGGACTCCATCCGCAGCGGAAGAATCCGAAGACCCGCGCTTTCCAGCGGGCGCGGGTCTTGCCGTTGCGCTTTGTCGGTGAGACCGGGTCGGCCCGCTCGGGCCCACCCCCGGCTCACCCGGGACTGCCCGCGCGAGTATCGGTGCTGATGTTGCCCGCGCGGGGCACGGTGGCGAGGTTGCTGCAGCCGCGACTGACATCCGCGGTGATCGCCAGGCTCGGGACCCGAAGGGTCGCGCGCCTGCGTCCGGACTCGGGAGCCGGGGAGCGGAGCTGTCCCGTCATCGGTGGAGCGAACCTCCTGTCGGCCCAATCCTACGCCCGGACGCAACCGCTGTCGACCCTGGATCCCGTCCCTGGATCCCGTCCCGCTGTGAATGGCCGTGCGGACGGACGTATGCAAGCCCACCGTCTGGGCTGACTCCCCGGGGCCGCCGCTCCCGGCACTCCCGCCACTCCGGCCCGTGATCGACGTCATTCATCAGATCCGAGGTAGCCACGCTCGGCCGGCCCGCGGATTCGACAGAATCGGTGTATGGCCACGCTCAGCTGTGGCCGGATTGATGAACGAGATCGATCAGCGGGCAGGGCAGGGGGAGGACCAGCGCGAGGGCAGAGGATCAGCTGCCGACCTGCGGCACAGGAAATTCCCGTCGGAAGCGCACCAGTTCGAGTCCGAGCCGCGAATGCCGACCGGCGCCGCCGCCGGCGTCCGCGCCTCGTCAAACCGATGGCTCGTCGTGGGTTCGATGATCCGCGTCGGCTCGAGTTCTGCGTGGCGACGATCTGCAACGCGAGACGGCGTTCTGGGCGGCGGCTCTCGACACCGTGCTGGGCCAGGATCCGAGCGATGACGTCATCCTCCTGCGGCCAAGGGACGGCGTCGGTCCGAACCTCTCCTTCGATTGGCATCGCTCGTCGGTGCAGGTGCCGCCCCGGCGCTACCATCGGGGCCATGTCCACCACCGACCGCCTCCACTTCACCGGCGACGCCGCCGCGGACCGGTTCCTCGTCGAGGAGCCGCTCGCCCTGCTCATCGGGTTCGCGCTGGACCAGCAGGTGACCGTCCAGAAGGCATTCTCGGGGCCGTTCGAGCTCCGGAATCGCCTGGGCCACCTGGACGCGGCACGGATCGCGGCAATGGATCCGGCCGACATGGACCGCATCTTCCGGGAGCGGCCGGCCCTGCACCGGTTTCCCGGCTCGATGGCCGGCAAGGTGCACGAGCTCTGCCGCGTGGTCGCCGAGCGTTACGACAACGACGCGCGGCGGATCTGGACCGAGGCCACGAACGGGGCGGACCTCCGGGATCGGCTCAAGGCGCTGCCCGGCTACGGAGACATGAAGGTCCGGGGCATGCTCGCGATCCTCGGCAAGCGCCTGGGCGTGACGGTCCCAGGGCTCGCGGAGGTCATGCCGTCCTACCCGACGCTGGGTGACGTCGACTCGCCCGAGGCGCTGGCCGAGTACCAGGCGCGGAAGCGGGCGTACAAGGTTCTTCTCCGCACAGCGAAGGGGGCGCCCCGGTCCTGACCCCAGCGCGCACCGGCACCGGGGCACGTTCGCCCAGCGGTGCGGCGTCGCAGGTGACGTCAGCGGACACGGGCTACCTCGGGTTCGGTGTCGCTGCCGATTGACGCCGGTCGCTGGGCAGGCGATGATGGACCCGTGCAGGCACATCTGACTCGAACAAAGGTGCATATGCCGCGGACTCGTCACCGGTGACCCCCGCGAGCGACCTGGCGAGGCTCGTCAGGGTCAGCCGGCTCTACTACGAGCTCGGCGAGACGCAGGCGGAGATCGCCCGGAGGATGGGCTTGACCCGAGCCCACGTCTCGAAGCTCCTCAGGCAGGCCCGCCTGGAGGGCGTCGTGGAGATTCGGATCCTCGACCGGACCGAGCCGCCCAATGACCTGGCCGCCGCCCTCCGGGACCGCTTCGGCCTCCGGGCTGCTCACCTGGCGCCCACGCTCGCCGAATCCGAGGAGTTGACACGGCGGCGCGTCGGGCGGATCGCCGCCCAGGTGCTCGCCACCACCGTCAGGAACGGCATGATCGTGGGGGTCGGGGACGGATCGTCCGTCGGAGCGACCGCGGACGCGATGGAGGCGGCGGGCTCGCCGATCTCAGCGACGGTGGTGCCGCTGTGCGGCGGGTTCTGGGGGGCCGAGGGCGGGCGCGAACCGTATCGCCGGATCGCCGATGCGCTCGGGGCAACCGCCCACGGCCTCCTCGCGCCCGGCCTCCTCGACGACGGCGCAACCCGTGACGCCCTGTGTGCGCACGCCGGAATCCGGGCGATCACCGAGCTGTGGGCTCGCCTGGACGTGGCGGTCTTCGGGATCGGCGGCCCGAGCTGGGGCGAGGGCGTGGTCGGCGCCAGCGCCCTCCGTGAGTTGGAGGCTGCTCAGGCGGTCGGCGAGGTGCTGATCGCCCCGTACGACATCGGCGGCCGCTTCGTCGGGGAGTTGCTCCGGCGCCGGACCATCGCGTTCGACGCCCGGCGCCTGTCCCTCGTCCCCACGGCGATCGGCGTTGCCAACGGGGCGGCCAAGGTCGTGCCCATCGTCGGAGCGCTCGGGGCGGGCGTGGTCGGCACCCTCGTCACCGACGTCGACACGGCCGCCCGCGTTCTCGAGTTCGCGGAACGGGCGCCCGCGAATGCCCGCCCGATCCCGACCTCGACGTCAACGCCCAGCGGCGGACGCCCCTGATGCGCCCGCGGCCGACCGCCTTCCTCGGTGTGGACATCGGGTCCAGCGAGGTCCGGGCGGGCCTGATCACGACCGACGGGCGCCCGCTCGCGCTCGCCCGCCGGCGTCACGAGATGGCGGTGGACGCCGACCTCGGCATCGCCGAGCAGGACGCCGAGGCATGGTGGGCGGGCCTCGTGTCGGTCGTCCGCGCGCTCCTCGAGGAGGCTGACGCCGATGTGGCGGGAATCGCCGTGGACGGACACGGACCCACGCTCACACCGGTCGATCGGCACGGGCGGCCAACGCGCCCGGCAATCACCTGGCTCGACGGCCGGGCCGGCCACGAGCTGGAGGAGCTCTCCCAGATCTCCGGCCTCAGGGGTTGGGCACTCGGGGTCCTGCCGGCGGCGCTCTGGCTGGAGCGGCATGAGCCCGAGGCCGCGAAACGGACGAGCTGGTATCTCAACAGCTGGGAGGCGCTCACCCTGCGCCTCACCGGGTCCGCCCGGACGACCCTCACCCCCGGCCAGCCCTGGCCGGTCCCGGACGCTCTTGCAGGCCTGGAGCTCCCGCCCGCCAGACTCGCGCCGCCGATCCGCGCCGGTGAGGCCGTCGCGGGTCTCGCGCGCGACGCCGCGGACCTCCTGGGCCTCCCGGCCGGGACACCGGTGGTCGCCGGAGTCGTCGACGCCTTCGCGAGCTTCCACGGAGCACGGATGCTGCGCGCCGGCGACGCGGTCGACGTCGGCGGCTCGGCGGGTGGGTTCGGTGTCTACTGGGACCGCCCGGTGACCGCGGCGGGATCGTTCACGACCCCCGCCCCGCTGCCCGGTCACCACGTGGTCGGCGGCGCCATGGCCGCAACGGGCAGGGCCGTGGATTGGCTGCGAGACGACGTTCTTGGCGGTGGTCGGACCACGGACGAGCTCATCGCCCAGGCCGCCCTGATCGAGCCCGGTGCGGACGGCCTGGTCTTCCTTCCGTATCTTGCGGGCGAGCGCTCGCCGATCTGGGATCCGGACGCACGCGGTGCCTTCGTCGGCCTGACCCTCGCCCACGGCTCCGCGCACCTGACGCGCGCGGTGCTGGAGGCGGCCGCGCTGGCGATCCGGCACATTGCCGAGCCAATCCTCCAGAGCGGCGTGCGGGTCTCCGCGATGCGAGTCTCGGGCGCAGCGGCGCGCAGCGACGTCTGGAACCAGCTCAAGGCCGATATCACGGGCTTCCCGGTCGAGGTTCCACGGGTCGTCGAGACGGCGATCGTGGGCTCGGCGATCCTCGCGGCTACCGGGACCGGCGCCCACCCGGACCTGCCGGCCGCCATCGCCGCGATGACCGCGATCGAACGGCGGCTCGAGCCCAACCCGGAACGCCGGAGCGTCCACGACCGGAGCTTTCGTGCGTACGTCACGCTCCATCCTGCGCTCGCGCCGATCCTGCGCGTGCTCCGGGCACCCGTTGCGAGGGTGGCGCGATGACCGAGGCTGCGGCCCCCGGGCGGATCGACGTCCACGACCTCGCCGTGGAATTCCCGCGCCGGGGCGAGGCGCCACTCCTCGCCATCGACGGCGTCGAATTCAGTGTGTCCGGTGGGGAGATCGTCTCGCTCATCGGGCCGAACGGCTGCGGCAAGAGCACGATCCTCCGCTCGATCGCCGGGCTCGTCCGTCCGAGTCGCGGGCAGGTCCTTCTCGATGGCGGGGCGATCGATGGTCCGGATCCTCGAATCGGCCTCGTCTTCCAGGAGCCGCGCCTGCTCCCGTGGCGAACCGTCGCCCGGAACGTGGCCTATGCGCTGGAGCTCGCCGGGTTTCCTCGTCCCGTCCGCGAAGTGCGCGTCCTCGAGCTCCTGAGGCGGGTGGGTCTTCAGGATTCCGCCACCGTCCTGCCCGCACAGCTCTCGGGCGGCATGCGTCAGCGGGCGGCCCTGGCTCGTGCCCTGGCCCTGGAACCGGAGGTGCTGCTCCTGGACGAGCCGTTCAGCGCCCTCGATGCGATGACGCGCGACCGTTTCAACCTCGAGCTCCTGCGCCTGTGGGGCCGCCTTCGAACGACGATCGTCGTCGTCACCCACAGCATCTCGGAGGCGATCTTCCTGGGCGACCGGGTGATCGTGCTCGGCGCGCGCCCAGGGCGGGTGGTTGCGGACATCGCCGTTCCGCTCTCGCGGCCGCGCACGATCGACCAGCTCGACGAGGCGGCCGTCTCCGCGACGGCCCGGGAGATCCGGCGGCACCTCGACCTGGTGGCCGCATGAGGCTGTCCACGATCCCCTCGGTGCTCGGCGCGCTCGCCGTCTCCCTGCTGCTCTGGAAGGCCGTCGTGGTCATCGGCGGGTACCCGCCGTTCATCCTGCCGCCGCCCGAATCGGTCCTCGTCCGCCTGGTCGAGGCGTGGACGGATGGCGTGATGGCGCCCCACGCTGCGACGACGCTCCTCGAGATCGGGCTGGGCTTCGCGGTCGGCTCGGTGGCAGCTCTGGTTGTCGGCTACGTGCTCGGCCGATCGTCGTTCGTCGCAAGATTGATCTCGCCGTACCTCGTCGCCGCGCAGGCGACCCCGATCCTGGCCCTCGCGCCGGTTCTCGCCCTCTGGTTCGGGCCGGGCCTGCTCAGCAAGGTCGTGATCGCGGCCCTGATCGTCTTCTTCCCGGTCGCGGTCTCCACGATGGTCGGCATCCGGTCGGTGGATGCCGGACTCCTGGAGCTGGCTCGGAGCCTGCGCGCCACGCGGCGGCAGGTGGTCATGACCCTGGAGATCCCGGCCGCCCTCCCGTCGATCTTCGGTGGGCTCCGCATCGGGATCACACTGGCCGTCGTCGGCGCGATCGTGGGCGAGTGGGCCGGGGCCGAGCGGGGTCTCGGCGTGCTGGTGAACCTCGCCCGCGGCAGCCTCTTCGACATCCCCCTCATGTTCGCCACCCTGGTCACGATCGCGGCGATCGGGGTGGCCCTGTACCTCGCCGTCGTCCTGGTCGAGCGTCGGCTGGTGCCCGCACGCTGACCCAGAAGCACAGGAGATGCCCGTGAACCGCCGCCCCGCCGCCCTCGTGAGTCTCGTCCTCGTCGCCATGGTGGCGACGGCGTGCGCCGGTACGGGCGCCACCAGTACGCCCGGCCGCACCGCCCTGACCGTCGGTCTCGGGTACATCCCGAGCGTCCAGTTCGCACCGTTCTATCTGGCCGACCAGGCGGGCTACTACCGCGACGCCGGCCTCGATGTGACCTTCCAGAACAAGATCGATCCGGATCTCGTGACGCTCGTCGGCCAGGGCGCCATCGACGTGGGCCTCGCCGATGGAACGAGCCTGATCCCGGCGGTCAGCCAGGGAATCCCCGTCCAGTACATCGCCACGATCTATCGGGCCTTCCCGTCGGTGGTGTTCGCGAAGGCGTCGGCCGGGATCGCCGGGGCGGCCGACCTGAAGGGCAGGAAGATCGGGATCCCGGGCCGCTACGGCTCGTCGTGGGTGATGCTCCAGGCTCTCCTGGGGTCTGCCGGCCTCACGCCGGACGACGTCGAGATCGTCGAGTATCCGGACTTCGGCCAAGCCGCCGCCGTGCAGCAGGGGGCGGTGGACGCCGCGACCGGCTTCGTCAACAACGAGCCCGTCCAACTCGAACTCAACGGCATCCCGACCACGATCCTCCAGGTCGACGGCATCGTCCCGTTGCCCGGCCCCGGCCTCATCAGCGGCAAGGCCACCATCCCGGGCAAGCAGGTGGCCATCACCGCGTTCGTGGGGGCCACGCTGCGGGCGATGGGCGAGATCGCCACCGACCCGTCCAATGGGCTGGACGCCGCGATCGCGGTCGTTCCGGATCTCGGCAAGGATCGCGACACCCAGGCGGCGATCCTCGACGCGACGGTCGCGGCATGGAAGGGATCGGGCACAGGTGGGCCTTCGCTCGGCTCGATCGACCAGGCGGGCTGGAGCGCCTCGGTTGCGTTCATGACGAGCCTGGGCCTGGTCCCGAACCCGGTCAAGGTCGAGGACCTGATTCGCGACGACCTCCTTCCGCGCTGAGCCATCGCTCTGGCGCGACAGGATCAGCCGGCGGCGACCTCGGCGAGCGCGGCGTCGAGCTCTTCGTCGGACGGCTCCACGACGACCCGGGCGGGCCGCTCCGCGTCCCCGATGAGGATCACCGGCGTCACGAGGAGTCCGCTGTTGTAGGACCGGTTGATCGCGTCTGCCTCCGCGTCGAACTCGACGTTCCGATAGCTGAATGGAATTCCGCGAGCCGTGAGATGCGCGTGTGAGCGGACCGTGTCCTCGCAGGTATCACGGCCGAGGATGAGGATCGGAGGCCAGTCGACGGTACCCATCCGCGCAGTGTGCCTCAGGCGTCGAAGCGTGGCGGCTCGCCTCTGGTGGCGGCCGCTGCGGCGGTCAGCACCGAGTCCCGGAGGCCGCTGTCGGTTGCCGGCGCCCGGCAGGCCGCGCAACGGATCTCCGGGCGGCCCACCGGCTTCAGGCCTCCCTCGGGCGCGGCGAGCCCGAGCAGGCGGAGCCCGGTGGGGTCGAGGATCACGCGGTCCAGGGCGCGAACCGGGCTGTCGATCTCCCACGACACCGCGGCACTCCGGAGGCGGGGCAGAGCGGTGGCGCCGAGGCGGTCATGGGGTTCGGCCAAACGGCCGCTCACCGCGCCGGGCCGGCCCGTTCCCGCGCCGGGCCAGGCGCTCACCGGGCAGGACCACACGCGGGCCCGGATCAGAAGAGCGCGGGCCGGCACCGGACTGCCGAGGGCCGCCAAACGATTGCCCGGGTGCCGGTGCCCCGTTCCGCCACGGCGCCTGCGCATCTCCCTGGGCGGGCGCGTGGGACCGATCCGTGGCAGAACCCGAGGCAGAGGTTCGGCCGCGTGCCGGCGCTCCAGGTCGCCGGTTGGCGATACTCCGGTGCGGCCGGGGTCCACTCGGCCGGGCCCCGAAGCCGGTGGGGCCTCGGCCGGGCCCGGACGGGACGAACGGCCCGCGCGGTGGGCGCGGCGCCGCTTCTGCACCGGTTCGGAGGCGGATCGCCTGGGGCCGGATCGAACGATCGGGCTCATAGCCCGGCACGATCTCGACGTCGATCCGTCGTCCGAGCAGCTGCTCGATGTCCCGAAGCAGCCGGTCCTCGTCGACGCAGACGAGCGAGATCGCGTCGCCCTCGACGCCGGCCCGGCCGGTCCGGCCGATCCGGTGGAGGTAGTCCTCCGGGGTCATCGGCAGCTCGAAGTTGACGACGTGCGGCAGCTCCTCGATGTCGATGCCCCGCGCGGCGACCTCGGTCGCGACGAGGATCGCCACTCGGCCGGCCTTGAAATCGTTGAGTGCCCGGATCCGCTGCGACTGGCTGCGGTTGCCGTGGATCGCGGCGGCGGTGATCCCGTCGCTCACGAGCTGCTCCGCGAGGCGGTTGGCGCCGTGCTTCGTGCGCGCGAAGACGAGCGCCTGGTCGATCCGGCCGGACGCCACGAGCTCCCGCAGGAGGTCGCGCTTGCGCTCGCGGTCGACGCGGATGACGACCTGCCGGACGAGGGCTGTCGGCGTGTTCCGCGGCGTCGCCTGGACGTGCGCTGGGTCGCGCAGGAAGCCCGAGGCGAGGGACCGGATGTCGTTGTTGAAGGTGGCCGAGAAGAGCAGGTTCTGGCGCGCGGCCGGGAGGGTCTCGAGGATCCGCCGGATGTCCCGGATGAACCCCATGTCCAGCATCCGGTCCGCCTCGTCGAGGACGAGGACCTCGACCGCCGACAGGTCCACGGTGCGCTGGTTGATGTGGTCGAGGAGCCGGCCGGGCGTCGCGACGACGATCTCCGGGCCGCTGCGGAGCCCGCGGAACTGCGGCTCGTAGCCGACGCCGCCGTAGATCGGGACCGATCGGACGGGGCGCCGGGCGCCATAGGTCCGGACGCTCTCCTCCACCTGGAGCGCGAGCTCGCGGGTGGGTACGAGGACGAGCACGCGTGGCAGGCGGCGCGGCTGGCCACCCGGTCGCAGCGGCGCCGCAGGGCGCGGTGACGGTACGGCATGGAGCCGCTGGAGGATCGGCAGGACGAAGGCCGCCGTCTTGCCGGTGCCGGTCTGGGCGCCCGCGAGGACGTCGCGGCCCGCGAGGACGTGCGGGATTGCCTGGGCCTGGACGGGGGTGGGCTCGGTGTAACCCTGGTCCGCGACAGCGCGGAGGAGCTCGGGCGACAGCCCGAGAAGATCGAAGGACATGAGGAGGTGCTCCTGGACGGGCCCTCCCGCTCATGCGGGGCCCGGTCAGGGCAGGGTGGGGATCGAAATCAGCGGCTTGGGCCGGGGCACTGACCGGGGCGCCCATCGAGCTCGAAGACGGGCATCATAACCGGGATCCGGGAATCGCGCCCCTCCGGATCGCCGGCTTGAGTCGTCTGGGAGCTCATTCCGGACACGAGCACGCTCGTCACACAGCTGGAGTCGTCGGATGCGACTGCGTGACGAGCACGCCCATTCGTGGAATGAGTCGCTACGCGGGCAAACGACTCGCCCACAACGGTCGTGGGGCGCAGTTCGCCCGCTCAGTTGGGCCGGCCGCCGCCGCCCATCTCCCGACCCTGGTCGCGGAGGAAGCGCTCGATGTCGGCGATGAGGTCGTCGCCGGCCGGCAGCCGTGATTCGTCCGCCATGCCCTCGAGGCGCTCGACGTAGTTGCGGGTGGTCTCGTCGAGCGCGGCGGCGGCATCGAGGCGCTTCCGAAGGACCTGGGCCGCGTCCGCGAGATCGCCCGTCGGGGCCTCGATGTCGAGGTGACGTCCGACGGCCCGCAGCAGCTCCAGCGCCGCGCCCGGGTACTCGCCCGAGACGTAATGGGGGATCTGCGCGAAGTAGCCGACGGCCGGGATCCCCGCCCGCGAGACCGCCATGTCCAGAACGGAGATGCAGGCGGCCGGGACGCGGAGGAGGCCCAGCGGGCCGGCCTGGACGTCGCCGCGGAGGAGACCGGGTTCGGAGGACGTGCCGAGGATCGGCACGGGCCGGGTGTGGGGCACGGCCGCCGGGATCGCCCCGATGCTGATCCACTGGGTGACGTGGAGCTTCCTGGCGACCTCGACGACCTCGGCCGCAAATCGCCGCCACTTGAAGTCGGGCTCGGCACCGCTGAGGACGAGGACATCCCGCTCGCCGATTCGCCGGCTGCGCATCTGGAGCGTCGGCCAGGTCAGGCGCTCCGGCTTGCCGTTCTCGATCTCGAGCGTCGGGCGGCGAGCCCGGAAGTCGAAGAGCTGGTCGCCATCGAACTCGGCGACGATCCGGCCCTTCTCGGCCAGCTTCGCGGCGGCATCGGTCGCGGCGCTCCCGGCATCGACCCAGCCGTCGAGCGCCGCGACGACCACCGGGTCGACGAGGTCGGCCTCAGGTTCCCGGAGCTGATAGAGCGCCACGTCGACCTCAGCCCGCGGTCGGCCAGCGGGGCGTCTCGCCCTCGATGACCTCGAGGCGATCCCAGTCGGACCGGATTGGCGTGAAGACGTCGACGACGACGGCGCCCGCGGGCCCGGCGGCGACCCCGTGGGGCCGGTTCGCGGTGATCCGCCACGTGCCACCCGGGCCCAGGACGCGCGTCTCGCCGTCGAGCGTGAAGTGCATCTCGCCGGTGATGACCATGCCCAGCTGCTCCGCCTCGTGGCGGTGCTCGGGGACGATCGCGTGCGGCTCCAGCTCCACGATCGCGAGCGTGATCTGCTCACCCTGGATCCGGCGCGCCCGGACGGCGTCGCCCCAGACCCTGAGGAGCGGTGCGTCCACGATGTCAATCAGGTTGCTCATCCCCGGAGCATAGCGCGGCGAACTCGGGGGGCCGTGTACGCCGATGCCTCGGGCGCGCCCAGTCCCGGTCGCGACCGATGATCGCGTTCGGTTCATAGGGCTTGCCCAGAAATGGAGGTAGACGCCGTCCTTGCTCGTATCCGCCTCGCGGGCGATCGCGTCGACCGCTGCGCGTCGGTAGCCAAGACGGCTGACTGGGCTCCTGAGTCACGCCTCGGAAGACCTCGCCAATACCCGACCGGCTGGTCGGTTTTGGCGAGCGTAGCAGAACGTCGCCGACGGCCGGCTCGGTCAGCTTCAGCGCGGCGCTTCGCGAACCGTGCTGGGCGAGATCGGTACGTCTGACTCAGGACACCTCGACGCGGCTGACCGAGTCGCCGCCGGAGATCGCTCGCGCAGCCCGCAGGAACCGCAGGTCCGCCGGCTGGATGAGCTCCGTGAGGGGTGGCGCGCCGAACGAGCGGTGGACCTGCTCCTCCGGGGGTCGGCCGTAGAGCGTGGTGCGCTGGTGAGGCTGGCGACCGATCGAGCGGATGAGCGCCTCCATCGCCTCGGGCGCGAGCTCCTGCCCGTGGGCCGCGCCCGCGGCGCGCGAGATCGACTCGTTCATGAGCGTCCCGCCCATGTCGTTCGCGCCGCTCTGGAGGGCGGCTGCCGCGCCGGTCGGGCCGAGCTTCACCCAGGACGCCTGGACCCTCGGGATCAGCGGGTGGAGGGCCAGCCGGCTGACGGCGTGCATGAGGACCGACTCCCGGTAGGTCGGCCCACGCCGGGCGCGGCCCTTGAGGTACATCGGCGCCTCGAGGTGGACGAACGGGAGTGGAACGAACTCGGTGATCCCGCCGGTCCGCTCCTGGATATCCCGCAGCACGAGCAGGTGACGGGCCCAGGCGTCATAGCCCTCGACATGGCCGAACATGATCGTGCTCGTCGTCCGCAGTCCGACGTGGTGCGCCGCCTCGATGACCTCGGCCCACTCGGTGGTGCGGAGCTTGTCCGGGCAGATGATCGCCCGGATACGGTCGTCGAGGATCTCGGCCGCGGTGCCCGGCAGGCTGCCCAGGCCGGCCTCGCGGAGTCGCCCGAGGTACGCCTCGAGCCCGAGCCTGAGCGTCCGCGCGCCCTGGCTGACCTCGAGCGGCGAGAAGGCATGGACGTGCATGGTCGGCAGCTCTGCCTTGATCGCCCGGATCACGTCGAGGTAGAAGTCCCCGGTGAAATCGGGATGGATGCCGCCCTGGAGGCAGACCTCGGTGGCGCCCCGCTGCCAGGCCTCCCGGCTGCGTCGGACGATCTCTTCGAGCGGCAGCAGGTAGGGCTTGCCGCGGAGGTTCTCGGCGAGCTTGCCCTTGCTGAAGGCGCAGAACTGGCAGCGATACGTGCACACGTTCGTGTAGTTGATGTTGCGGTTGACGACGTAGGTGACCTCGTCGCCGTTCATCGCCCGTCGGAGCTCGTCGGCCGCCTCCGTCACGAGCCGTGCCTCGCCGCCGCGAGCCTCGAACAGCCGGACGATCTGCGCCTCGGTCAACCGATCGCCGGCGGCGGCGCGGTCGAGGATCGATCGGAGGGCGTTGCGACCGGAGCTCGGCGCGGGGCCAGCGGTCAGCGACGATAGCGGCGAGCTGTCGGGGGTGATCCCGGCGAACCACGCCTCGTCCCGTGCGAGTCCTGCGCCGTCAGACAGCCGGAGCACGCCCGGTCGGACGCCATCGTCAATCCAGCGCGTCCCCTCGAGGACGTACTCGGGGTAGACGGTGAGGCGAGGCTGGAGGGTAAGACCACGCGATTCCGTCACCGATGTGAGCCGCTCGAGCTCGGGCCACGGCGCCTCCGGATTGACGTGGTCGACGGTGACCGGCGACACGCCGCCCCAGTCGTCGATGCCGGCATCGAGCAGGCGGCCGAAGTCGCCGGTCAGGTTCGGCGGCGCCTGGAGATGGACGTCCGGTCCGAGGATCAGCCGGGCGACCGCGATCGTCCAGAGGTGGTCGTCGAGCGTCGGCTCGGGGTGGTCGGCCATCTTCGTGTCGGGCTTGGCCCGGAAGTTCTGGACGATCACCTCCTGGATGTGGCCGTAGCGGGCATGGAGGTCGGCGATCGCGTAGAGGGCGTCGATGCGCTCCGCACGCGTCTCGCCGATCCCGATCAGGATCCCGGTCGTGAACGGGATCGCCAGCCGGCCGGCGGCCTCGATCATGGCGAGACGTCGCTCCGGCAGCTTGTCCGGCGAGCCGAAGTGGGGCATCCCTCGCTGACTGAGCCGGGACGTGGCCGTCTCGAGCATGATCCCCTGCGAGGGAGCGACCCTCCGAAGCCGGGCGAGCTCGTCCTCGGACACGACGCCCGGGTTGGCGTGGGGCAGCAGTCCGGTCTCGCGGAGGACGGCACCGGCCGCCTCGGCCAGGTACGAGATCGTCGTCTCGTGGCCGAGCGCGGCCAGCTCGTCGCGGGCAACGGCGTAGCGCAGCTCCGGCTTGTCACCGAGGGTGAAGAGCGCCTCCCGACAGCCGGCCGCGACTCCCGCCCGCGCGATGTCGAGGACCTCGGCGAGGGTCAGGTAGGCCCGTTCGCCGCGGCGCGGTGGCCGAGCGAACGTGCAGTAATGGCAGACGTCGCGGCAGAGCTTCGTGAGCGGGATGAAGACCTTCGGGGAGTACGTGATCCGGCCGTAGCCACGCTCGTCTCGCACGGCCGTGGCACGGACGATGAGTGCCTCGAGGGCGGGCCCGGTGGCGATCCGGGCCAGAGCGAGCGCCTCGGCGCGGTCGATGCCCGGGGTCCCGGCCGTGGTCGACACGGCGGACCCGCTCGCGCCGGATGCGCGTCGATGTCCTGCAGACGTCATCGGTACGGAGCCTTCCTCTTCAGATCGCACGGGTATCGGCCATCTCGCGTCGGGTCGCCAGCTCCGGGCTTGCCAGGAGCCTTGCCATCTCGACGGCATCGCGGGCGGCATCGGCACCGCGGCGGTAGGCACCGTCGGCGCGGTCCATCGCCTGCTCCACGGTGTTGGTCGTGAGCACCCCGAAGATCACCGGCCGGCCGGTCTCGAGGCCCACCCGGAGGATCCCGTCCGCCGCCGCACCGGCGACGAAGTCGAAGTGGCGCGTCTCGCCCTGGATCACCGCGCCGAGACAGACGACCGCGTCGGGCGGTTCGGCCGAGCGAAGCAGGGCGCGGGCCGCGATCGGCAGCTCGAATGCCCCGGGAACGCGCAGCAGGACGACGTCCTCCGGCCGAACCCCAAGCCGGCCGAGCTCTGCCTGGGCTGTCTCCAAGAGCCGCTCCACGACCTCCGCGTTGAACCGGGCGGCGACGATGCCGATCCGCAGCCCGCGTCCGTCGGGGCTCTCGCCCTCGGTGGGACCGCCGCCCGTGGCTCCAGCGTTGGTGTTCATCGGTTCGCTTCGAGGAGATGGCCGAGGCGGGCTTGCTTCGTCGCGAGGTAGGCGGCGTTGTCCGGCCCGGCGACGACCTCGAGGGGACGACGTTCCAGGACGGTGACCCCGGCGACTTCGAGCCCGTGCACCTTGGCCGGGTTGTTCGTGAGCAGGCGGACCCGATCGACCCCGAGGTCGGCGAGGATCGCCGCCGCCCATCCGTAGTCGCGCAGATCTGCCGGGAAGCCGAGCGCGAGGTTCGCGTCGACGGTATCGAGCCCGGCATCCTGGAGGGCATAGGCGCGCGCCTTGTTGGCGAGGCCGATGCCGCGGCCCTCCTGGCGCAGGTAGACGAGGATGCCGGAGCCATGCGCGGCGATCGTCGCCAGGGCCCGCTCGAGCTGAGGGCCGCAGTCGCACCGCAGCGAGCCGAGGACGTCGCCGGTGAGGCATTCGGAGTGGACCCGGACCAGTGCCCCGTCTGCCGTTGGCTCGCCCAGGATGAGGGCCAGGTCGTTCAACCCATCGCCGGCGCCATAGACGACCATCCGGAATCGCCCGTGGGCGGTGGGGAGCGAGCTCTCCGCGACCCGGACGACCGCCGGCCGAATCGCCGCCGCCGGCTCCGCACATCGTGCCGGATCCCCGTGATCGATGAACCGCGCGATCTCGCCGACCGTGACGAGCGGCAGGTCGTGGGCGGCGGCGAGCGCGGCCAGCTCCGGCCGCCGGGCCATCGTGCCGTCGGGGTTCATCACTTCCACGATCACCGCGGCGGGTTCGAGCCCGGCGAGTCGGCAGAGCTCGACGGCGGCCTCGGTGTGTCCCCGCCGCTCGCGTAACCCCCCGTCCGCGGCGCGCAGCGGGAACACGTGGCCCGGTCGGACGAGGTCGGTCGGGCGGGTCGCGGGGTCGATCAGGGCCCGAACCGTCGTCGCCCGCTCCATGGCTGAGACGCCGGTCGTGGCGCTCGCGGCATCGACGCTGACGGTGAAGGCGGTCCCCTGCCGCGAGGTGTTGGCATCGACCATGAGCGGGATCTCGAGCGCGTCGAGCCGCTGGCCGTCCATCGCCACGCAGACCAAGCCGCCCGCCTCCCGGATGAGGAAGGCCAGCCACTCGGCCGTCGCGAACTGGGCGGCGAGGACGAGGTCGCCCTCGTTCTCCCGGTCCTCGTCGTCGAGGACGAGGACGGGCCGGCCGGCCCGGAACCCCGCGAGCGCCTCGACGACCGCGACCGACCGATCGTCGCCCGCCCCCGCCGGTTCGCCGGTCGCGGCCAGCGCACGCGGGGCGGGAGCGCCGTCGAGGAGGTGGCGCGCGAAGAGGTCGACCTCGACGTTGACGATGGTGCCGGGCTGGGCCGCGCCGAGCGTGGTGCGCTCCAGAGTCGTCCGGACGAGGGAGACGACGAAGCCGTCGGGCATCGAATGGACCACCGTCAGGCTTACCCCGTCGACTGCCACGAAGCCCTTCTCGACGATCGCCCGGGCGAGCCGTTTCTCGCGCAACCGGAAGCGCACCAGCCGGGCGTCGCCCTCGGGCACGACCGAGACGACCTCCGCGATCCCGTCGACATGGCCCTGGACGAGGTGGCCGCCGAGCCGATCCCCGAACCGCAGCGACCGCTCGAGGTTGACCCCTTCGCCAGCGGCAAGCCGACCGAGGTTCGAGCGCCGGACCGTCTCGGGCATCAGGTCGAAAGCAAGCTCCTCGGATGCCGGGCGGCCAGCGGCGGTGAGGCAGACGCCGTTCAGCGCCACGCTTTCGCCGTCGAGGACGTCCTCGGTGAGACCCGGCGCGTGGACGACCAGCCGGATCCCCGGCTCGGCCGAGGCGAGCGAGACGACCTTCCCCATACCCGCGACGATCCCGCTAAACATTCGTGACCTCCATTGGCGGTCCGGCCGGGCGCGCAACGATCCAGACATCCTGATCCCGCCGGGCGAGATCCACGATCTCGAAGCGGCCGGCCTGATCGATCCGCTCGACGCCGATCCCGCCGACCGGGGTGCTCGCCGTCCGTCCGCCGATGACGATCGGCGCCAGGCAGGCCTGCACTTCATCGACGAGACCGAGCGCGAAGAATCCCGCCAAGAGCTCGCCGCCGCCCTCGACGAGCACCTCGTTGTAGCCGCGCTGGCCGAGGGTGTCGAGGAGAGCGCAGAGATCGACCCGCCCCGACCGGTCGGCCGGGAGGGCGAGCAGGCCAAGGCCGCGGTCCTTGAGCGCGGCCGAGCCCGGGGCGGGTGCCACGAAGGCCACCGTCGTTCCGGCGGCGAGCTCGGGCCCGGCCAGGGCAGCGTCGAGGGGCATCCGCAGGCACGTGTCGACGACGATCCGATGCGGCTGGCGGCCGTCGGAGGGCATCGGGCGGACGGTGAGGCTGGGATTGTCCGCGAGCACGGTCCCGATGCCCACGATGACCGCGTCCGAGCGATCCCGAAGCGCATGGGCGTGCGCCCGCGAGGCTTCGCCGCTGATCCAGCGAGCGTCACCCGAGCGGGTCGCGATCTTGCCATCGAGGCTCATGGCGTATTTCGCGGTGACCCACGAGCGACCGAGCCGCTGGCGGAGCAGGTACCCCCGGAGGAGCTCCCCGGCCGCCGCTTCCGACTCGCCGGCCTCGACCCGGATCCCGGCCTGGACGAGAGCGCGGTGTCCGCCGCCCGCGACGCGCGGATCGGGGTCCCCGGTCGCATAGCGAACCTCGGCGACGCCCGCGGCTATGATCGCGTCCGTGCAGGGAGGCGTCCGGCCGTGGTGGCAGCAGGGCTCGAGCGTGACGTACAGGCTGGCGTCCCGAGCGA
This sequence comes from Anaerolinea sp., assembly GCA_013822395.1. Lineage (GTDB taxonomy): Bacteria > Chloroflexota > Limnocylindria > Limnocylindrales > CSP1-4 > UBA5189. The sequence goes on from PNKK01000008.1 coordinate 77,717, forward strand.
GTGGACCGGCCTCCGCCAGGGCGACCGTCTCGGCATGAGCCTCACCGGCTGCGGTGTGATACCCCTCGCCGACGATCCGCCCAGCCCGGACGACGACGACGCCGACGGGCGGATTCGGCGCGGTCCGGCCACGACCCAGAGCAGCGAGCTCGAGGGCTCGCCCCATCGGATCCCGCGCCGGCCCGGTCATCGCGCCACGTCACCTCGTTGGGCTCGGGGCGCAGACGAGACGCAACGAGCGCGCCCGCGACGGGCGCGACGCGACGCTGCCTTCTTCCATCCGGACTGTACCGTCGGCTCCGTCACGGTCGCCTCGAGCGGCGACCATCGGATCTGCTGGCACCCGTCGTGCGACGGGCCGCTCGTGGGCTCCCCGCGCCTGAACGCGGGACTACCACCGGTCGGGAATCTCACCCTGCCCCGAAGGCCGACGCGAATCTACCACGGGCCGCTGGCGAGGTGGCGATGCGTGTCTCGATGCGTGGTCGCGGCGATGCGCTGCGACCACCCTCGTCGCGAGCGAGCGCCCGCTGACATCGGCGGTCATCGCCGCACGCCGTCGGCACCCGGCCAGGTATGGTCGGATCACGCGCGCGCATCGTCCGCCGCCACCTCCACCGTTCGTTCCGACACTCCCGCCGTCTCGAACGTCGCCATCTCGGCGAGGATCGCGAGCGCGGCGTCGACCGTCGGCATGATCAGCGCTGCGCCGGTCCCCTCGCCGAGTCGGAGGTCAAGGTCGAGGAAGGACACGAGGCCGAGCCGCTCGAGCACGACCCGGTGGCCGATCTCCACCGAACGGTGGGCCGCGATAAGGTGCTCCCGGACCGGCGGACAGAGCTCCGTCGCGACAAGGGCCGCGGCGCCCGCGATGAACCCGTCGAGGAGCACCGGGATCCGGCGCGCTGCCGCGCCGAGGATCACCCCGACGAGCCCGGCGATCTCGAGCCCGCCGACCGAGGCGAGGACCCCGAGCGGATCAGCGGGCCGCGGCCGGTTCACCGCGAGCGCCCGCTCGACGACGGCGACCTTGTGGGCGAGCCCGGCATCGTCGATCCCCGTCCCGCGCCCAGTAACGTCTGCCGCAGACCGGCCCGTGATCGCCGCGACGATCGCGCTCGACGCCGTCGTGTTGGCGATCCCCATGTCGCCGGTCGCGACGAGATCGAGCCCGCGCTCGACCTCGCGCACGACGACCTCGATCCCGACCTCGATCGCGGCGAGCGCCTCGGCCTCGGTCATCGCCGGGCCTTCGACGAGGTTCCGCGTGCCCGGGGCGACCTTCCGGCCGATGAGCTCCGGATGGGGCGCGAGGTTCGCCGCAACGCCGACGTCGACGATCGCGACCCGCGCGCCCGCGCGCCGGGCGAGGACGTTGATCGCGGCGCCGCCGGCGAGGAAGTTCGCGACCATCTGGGCGGTGACGGCTTGCGGGTAGGCGGAGACCCCCTCGGCTGCCACGCCGTGGTCGGCGGCCATGACGACGACGGTCTTGCGCGGAAGGCTCGGCACCGGCTGACCGGTGATCCCGGCGAGCGTGATCGCCAGCTCCTCGAGCCGCCCAAGGCTGCCCGGCGGCTTCGTCAGCCGGTCGAGCCGGGCGCGCGCCACCGCCATCGCCGCCTCGTCGCGGGGTCCGATGCGGTTCGCGAGCCTGAGCAGGGATGGTCGGTCCATTCGATCACCTCCTCGTGGTTGGGGCCGCGGAACAGACGCTCCGGGGCGGCCCGGTCCCGGGGCTGGGCACGACGCGGACGCCGCCGTCGACGAGCCGGGCCGGCCAGACGTCGACGAGGCCGGGCAGGGAGCGGCGGGCGGCGGCGACCGCCCGCGCCGCAAGCGCGGGTTCTGGCGGGAGGAGAAGCCCGAGCGCGGTGCCGCTGTGGGCGGCGCAGACGCCGAGCGCGCCGAGGCAGGCGGCGAGCTCGAGCGTCTCGACGAGCGCCGGCTTCGGCAGGAGCGCCTCATTGGCAAGGGCGCTGAGCGTCGCTCCGGCGCCGATCGCGGCCGGGTCGACGCCCCGAACGCCGCGGCGGACGAGGTCGAGGGCGCGCGCCTGCAGAGCCGTGAGGCCCGGTGACGCGGCCGGCCACCGTGCATGGTGGGCGATCGTGTCGACCGCCCCGCCGAAGTCGAGGACGACGACCCCGAGCGCGGGCGCTGGCCCAAGAACCTCCCAGCGGTTCCCCGTCTGCCCATCGCCGAGGGCGAGACCGGGGAACATCGTGCCGTCGCTCGGCTCGATCGCGACGGCAAGGCGCGCGATCGCCTCGGGCGCGAGCTCCTCGCCGAGCGCCCGCGCAGTCGCGGCGATCGCGCCGACCACGTCGGCCGTGCTCGTCCCGAAGCCGCGACCGACCGGCAGGTCGGACCGAATCTCGAGCCGCACCCCGAGCGAGCCACACCCGAGCGCCACGAGCGTCCGCCGCGCCGCGGCGAGCGCCTTGGGCCGGCCGGCCGGGCCGCCGGTGATTCCGCTGCCGTCGACCGTCGCGCGGACCTCGGCGGCGCGGTCGATCGGGGAGGACACGAGGAACGCCCCTCCATCGGCGTCGGTCCCCTGGACGAGCTCGCCGCAGGTGAAGGGGACCCGGGCGATCGCCGTCCGTGGCCGGTCGACGTCCCGGCTCATCGGCCCGGCCGCCAGCCCCCGACGAGCCGCGGTGGCCGGCTGAGCACGACCTCGAGGACCTCGCCCGGGGCGACTCGGCGGAGCTGACGGCGGTGGCCGAGAGTGAGCTCGAGGGCGAGCTCGATCGGACCCCCGTGGGCGACGACGATCGTGGTGTGTTCCGGTATCTGGAGGAGTGCCGCCCAGGCGGCCGCGACGCGATCACGGAAGGCGGCCCACGACTCGCCGGCCGGCCAGTCGATCGCTCGCTCGCCGCGCACGAGCCGCGCCGCGAGCGCCGGCCAGTCGCGCGCGAGGTCGCCGAACGTCACTCCCTCGATGGCGCCGAAGTCGACCTCCCGCCAGCGCTCGTCGATCGCGAGTGGCCAGCCGCCCGCTGCCGCGATCTCCCGGGCCGGTTCGGCGGCCCGCCGGAGCGGGCTCGCCACGACCCGCGACGCCGCCGGCGCCCGGTCGGCGAGCCGGGCCGCGATGAGCGAGACCGCGCGCAGCCCGGCGACGCTCAGCGGGACGTCCGTCCGCCCCGCGTAGCGGAGCCCCGACCAGGGGGTCGCCGGATGGCGGACGAGGTAGATCGTCGTCATGGGCGAGCCCGGAGCGAGAGCGGGAGCCCCGCGACGACGAGGACGACCTCGTCGGCGAACGTGGCCACCTCCTGGTTGAGCGTCCCGAGCTCGTCGCGGAAGCGGCGCCCGAGCGCCGACGCCGGGACGAGTCCGAGACCGACCTCGTCGGACACGAGGATCACCGGCGCGTCGCGCTCACCCATCGCCGTTGCCACCGCCGTCCAGTGGTCGGCCGCCGCCTCGCCGGCCTCAATGAGCGCGGCGACCCAGAGGGCGAGCGAGTCGACGAGCAGCGCGTGCCCGGCGGGCACAGCTTCGACGGCGGCCGCGAGATCGAGCCCGACCTCGAGGGTCGTCCAGGCGACCGGGCGCCGGCGGCGGTGGGCGGCGATCCGGACCTCCATCTCGGGGTCGCCCGGCCGCGCCGTCGCGAGGTAGGCGACCCGCTCCCCGCCCAGGCGGCGCGCGGCATCCTCCGCGTAGCGGCTCTTGCCGCTCCGCGTCCCGCCAAGGACGAACAGCCGGTGGCGGTTCACTGCGCGGATCCCGGAGCGGGCGCGGCGCGGAGCGCGTCGAGCGCAGCGAGGAGGAGAGCCTGCTCGGCGGGCGGGCAGACCGCGACCCGGAGGTACCCCGGGAGATCGAAGCTCGTCGCGTCGCGAACGGCGATCCGCCGCCGGGCAAGCCCGACGAGGATCTCGCGCGCCCGGGGGCCGGCCCAGGCGAGGACGAAGTTCGCGTCGGAGCGGACCGGACGCAGGCCGTGGGCGGCGAGCCCGCTGGCGAGCGAACTCCGCCAGGCGACGATCCGGGCCCGCTCCGATCGCCCGAGCTCCCAGCGCGCGGCGCTCGCGGCGGCGATCGCGTGGGCGCCGACCGGCCACGGGTCGCGGACGGCCCGGAGGCGGGCGAGGAGTCGCGGCGGCCCGAGGACGTAGCCGACCCGGACGCCCGGGACGGCGAGACGCTTCGTCAGGCTCCGGACGAGGAGGGCCCGCTCTGTCGCGAGGAGCGCCCCGATCGGCGACCGGGCGGCCGCGAACGGGGCGAACGACTGATCGACGACGAGGATGGCCTCGCCCGCCTCGGGCGCCCGGAGCGCGCCGAGGAGACGCCGGTAGCCGGAGGCACCGATCGAGCGACCGGTTGGGTTGTTCGGGTCGCAGATGACGACGATGGCGCGTCCCGGCGCCTTGAGCGCCGATGCCAGCGCCGCGAGCGGCGGATCGAACGACGGCTCGGTTGCGCAGACCTCGTCGGTGGTCGCGCCGGCGAGGGCCGCGACCCGGGCGTACTCCCCGTACGTCGGGCCGGCGACGACGCCGCGGACGCCGGGCTCGATGAGCGCGGTGGCGATGAGCCGGAGCGCCTCGCTGGCGCCGGCCGTCAGGAGGACCAAGGCGCGCGGCACCCCCGCGTCGGCGGCGAGGTGACGCTCGGCGGCGCAGACGTCGAGGTCGGCGTAGCGGTCATAGCGGGCAGCGCCGATCGCCGCCCGGACCGCGGCGGGTGTCCCGAGCGGGTTCGGGTTCGCGCTCAGATCGAGCCAGCCCGCCGGGGCTCCGCCGTGGCGGACCGGCCTGACGTTTCTACGCCCTGCCACGGCGTCGATCCACGAGAACGAAGGCGAGCGTGACGATCCCGGCCGCGGCGAGGACGAGCCGGCGTGCAGCCGCGGCGTCGTCGACCTCCGGCGCCCGCCCGCCGGCGCCGAGCCGGTACGTCCCGGGCTTCTCGAGCCAGACGCCGAGGGCGCCGGCCGCGCCGGCCATCGGCCAGCCCGCATTCGGGCTCTCGGTCCGCCGGTGGTCGCGCGCGAGGACGTGGAGCGCACGGCGGGCCGACCCTCCGGCGAGCGGCGCGGCCGCGACGAGGGCGGCGGCGGTCAGGCGCGCCGGCACGAGGTTCGCGACGTCGTCGAGCCGGGCGGCCGGCTTGCCGAGGTACTCGTACCGCCCGTGGTAGCCGACCATCGCATCGGCGGTGTTGACGACCCGGTAGGCGAGGGCGGCCGGCAGGCCGCCGAGCGCGTACCAGCAGAGCGGGGCGACGTACGAGTCAGAGAGGTTCTCGGCGAGCGACTCGACGATGGCCGAGGCGAGGCGGGCCTCATCGAGCGTGTCCGTCGGGCGGCTGACGAGCGCCGCGAGCTCGACGCGCGCGGCGGCGGGATCGCCCTGCGCGAGCGCCGCTTCCGCCCGCCGGCCGGCGTCGATGAGCGCCCTCAGCGCGAACGATGACTTCAGCAGAAAGACCGTTGCCGCGAGACGGAGCGGGGCGGGGCGGAGACGCTCGGCGAGCCAGCCTCCGGCCAGCGCGAGGCCGACCGGGAGCGCGACGAGGGCGACACCGTTGCGGACGGCCGCGCCGGGAGCGGCCGGCGCCCGGTGCTTGAGCGCGGCGATCAGTCGGCCGGCCGCGACGACCGGGTGGATCGCCGGCGGCGGCTCGCCGACGAGCGCGTCGAGCGCGAGGGCCGCGAGCCAGAGCGTGGAGCGCCTCACGCCCGCCCGCCCTCGTCGGCGCCCGAGCGTCGCTCGAGCTCGGTCCCGATCGCCGCGCCGATGATGGCACCGGCGAGCGCGCCGAGCTCGGTCGCCGCGCCGGCGTGCCGGAGCTCACGCCCCGCCGTCGGGCGCCAGAGCACGGCGACGGCGTCGGTACTCGTCCCGCTCGCCCGCGCGCCCGACGGCGTCCGCAGCCCGGATTCGACGAGCGCCGCGGCCTTCGCCTCGGCCAGCAGCGCCGCGAGCTCGACGGCGGCCGCCTCGCGCAGCCGCCCATCGACGAGGACCATCGCGTTGATCGTCCCGGGGCCGGCGGGTACCGGCCGCTCGCCCGGCCGGCTCGCGTTCCGCAGCCCGACGGTGACGAGCACCCGAACGGCGCATCCCTCGGCGACCCCGCTGAGGATCTGCGTCCGGGCGAGATCGACCGCGGTCATGAGGCCGACGACCGGGCCGCCGAGATCGAGCGCCCGGGCAGCCGCGCGCAGGTCCCGCTCGGGCCGGTCGCCGCGGTAGGTGAGCGGCACGTGGAGATGGAGGAGCGAGCGGGCGTGTCGCCGGCCGCCGCCGAGGACGGCGCTGCTCAAGACCTGCCAGGCGGGGTCGAGGCGCAGGACGACCGAGCCGGCGCGCCGCTCGTAGCGGACGCCCGCGAGCAGCTCCGCGCGATCGAGCACCTCGTCGCTGGCGACCGCCACCGCGCTCACCGGACGACCGCCCCTCCGACGAGGGACGCGGCGAAGGCGACCTCGATCGCCGCGCCATAGCCGTCACCGGTTACGGCGCCGAAGCGGCGTGCGAGCATTCCCAGGAAGCCGAGCCCGGCGATCACGCCGGCCAGCCAGCCAGCCGCCGCCACGAGGCCGCCCGCCAGCACCGCGACAGCCACGCTCGTGCCGAGCGCGACGACGCTGCCACCGCGCCCCGAGTGGGCGGCGAACCAGGCGCCGAAGCCGCCCTCGGCCCGCGGCGCCCACGGGGCGGCGAGGGCGGGAACGGCGCGCGAGACCGAGCCGGCAACCGCGAGCGCCGGGAGCAGCGTACCGGCCGGCAGGGACGCCAGCGCCGCCGTGTCGACGAGAAGCACGAGCGCCACCGCGGCGGCCCCGGCGGCTCCGATCGCCGGGTCGCGCCGGGCCCGCTCGGCGTTCGCCGGATCAGGTGCGGCGAGCGCGTCCGCGGTATCGGCGAGCCCGTCGAGGTGGAGCGCCCCGCTCGCGAGGGCGAGGATCCCGAGGGCGAGCGCGGCGGCGAGGAGCCGTCGCTCGTCGCCGAGGGCGAGCGCCACCGCCCCGGCCAGCGCGCCGAGAACCGCCCCGACGAGACCGAAGGCCGCCGAGCCCGTCCGGTCGACGACCGCCGGCGCGATCCGCAGCCGGCTGAGGAGGGCGACGGCGCAGCGGACCTCGAGGGCGGCGACGAACGGCGTGCGGGGACCGCGTCGGCGCGGCTCGGGGTCCACGGCCTAGAACTCGATCCCGCGCTGGGCCCGGACGCCGCGCACGTACGGGTGCTTGACGAGGCGGACCTCGGAGACGAGGTCGGCCCGCGCGACGACCGCCTCGGGCGCGGCGCGGCCGGTCAGGACGAGGTGCGTCTCGGGACGCCGCGCCTCGAGCAGCGCGAGCACGTCGGCCTCGCCGATGAGCCCTGCCGTCACCGCTCCGAAGATCTCGTCGAGGACGACGAGATCGGCCGCCCCGCCGCTGACGAGCTCGCGGGCCCGGACAAGGCCGGCCTGCGCCGCGGCCTCGTGCTCGGACATGGGGATCCGCGGGTCGCGCAGGCGCTCGATCGTGAACCCGCGCCCGGACCGGACGACCTCGATCGGGAGGCCGGTCCGGCGGAGCGCCCGGACCTCGCCGGTCTGCCAGGCACCCTTGATGAACTGGACGATCGCGACTCGCAGGCCGGCGCCGGCCGCCCGGAGGGCCTGGCCGAAGGCGGCCGTCGTCTTGCCCTTGCCGTCGCCGGTCAGGACGATGACGAGGCCCGTCCGCCGGGGCGCCATCAGCCGGCTCCGCCGGAGCGGGCGAGGACCCGTCGGCGGCCGTCGAGGGCAACCTCGGCGAGACGCACGCCGAGCCAGCGCCCGAGCTCGTCGATCGAGACGAGCCCGACCGCCCGGTCGAGCGCGATCCGCCCGTCCGCGACGAGGACGATCCGGTCGGCGGCGGCGAGCGCCGCGTCGAGATCGTGGAGGACGACGGCGACCGCTCGCCCCGCGCGGGCCCATGATCGGATCGTCCGCAGGCCGTCGGCCGCGTGAGCCGCGTCGAGGTGGCTCGTCGGTTCGTCGAGCAGGACGTAGTCGGTCTCCTGGGCGACCAGCGCGGCCAGCCAGACCCGCGCGCGCTCGCCGTCCGAGAGCGAGTCGATCCGCCGGTCGGCGAGGCCCGTGAGCTCCAGGCCCGCGAGCGCCCGCTCGACGGCCGGGTCGTCGACGCCGGTCGAGCGCCACCAGTCGCCGTGGGCGAAGCGGGACCAGCCGACGACCTCGCGCACCACGAAGCCTGCCGGCACGGGCAGGCCGGCGGGGGCGAGGAACCCGAGGCGGCGAGCCCGTTCGCCCGGCGCGAGGGCGGCGAGCGGTCGGCCGTCGAGGCGAACCTCGCCGGAAGCGGTCCGGTGGAGGCCGGCGAGGAGGCGCAGGAGCGTGCTCTTGCCGGCGCCGTTGCGCCCAACGACGGCGACGAGCTCGCCGGGCCGGAGGGCGAGGTCGACGTCGGCGACGAGCCGCCGGCCGGCGACGGCGATCGACGCGCCGCGCGCGACGAGGCCCGGGCCGCCCTCGAACGCCGTCATCCGAGGCGCCCCCGGCGCGACCGGAGGAGGGCGAGGAAGAACGGGCCGCCGACCGCCGCGGTCACGACCCCGACCGGCAGGTCGCCGTCGGGCAGCGCGATCCTCGCGACAAGGTCGGCCGCGACGAGGAAGGTCGCCCCGCCGAGGCCGGACAGGACGACGAGCCGGCGGTGGGCGGGGCCGACGAGGAGCCGGACGACATGCGGCGCGACGAGCCCGACGAAGCCGATGAGCCCGGCCGCCGAGACCGCCGCCGCGGTGACGAGCGAGGCGAGCCCGACGAGCGCGAGCTTCGTCGCCTCGACCCGCAGGCCCAGTGAGCGGGCGGCCTCTTCGTCGAGTTGGAGGAGGTCGAGCGCCGGGCCGAGCGCGACGAGCCCCGCGCCGCCGGCGAGCACCGGCAGGGCGACCCGCCCAAGGAGCGCCCAGTCGGCCGTATTGAAGCCGCCCAGGAGCCAGGCGTAGGCGGCGAAGATCCGCTCACCGTGGAAGAACAGGAGGTACGAGCTGACCGCACCGCCGACCGCCGCGACCGCGACTCCGGCGAGCAGGAGCGAGGCGACCGACGTGCGCCCGCCGGTCCGGGCGAGGGCGAGGGCGACCGTGACGGCGAGGACCGCGCCGGCGAACGCCGCGGCCTGGACGGCGCCGGCGGCATAGAGCGCCGGCGGCAGGCCGACGGTGAGCGTGAAGACGGCGCCGACGCTCGCACCCGACGAGATCCCGACGAGGTACGGGTCGGCGAGCGGGTTGCGGAACAGGCCCTGGAGCGCCGCGCCGGCGAGCCCGAGGGCGGCGCCGGTGACCGCCGCGAGGAGGACCCGCGGGAGGCGGATGTCGAGGAGGATCGCGGCCGCGGTCGG
>PNKK01000009.1 GCA_013822395.1 Anaerolinea sp.
CCGCACATCTCGTCGTACAGCTCTGGCCACCCCACCTTCCGGCGCTGGTAGCAGAACTTGACGAACTCGACGGCCTCCGCCGAGGGTGTGGCTACCGGCACCGGGCGCGCGACCATCGATCCCTCTCCTCCTGGCTGCCTTGGCGATGCAGCGACGACGCGGAGCACGGCGAGATGGACCGTGACCCACGGCCGAATTGGTCTGGGCTGTCGGCGGGTCCCCCCGGGACGGCTCGCGGCCGACAGCGGCCATGGTACGTCCGCGGCGAAGGCAACCGGAAGGGGTCTTCTCCACCTTTTCGTCCACCAACTTGTCCACATCCGGTTGGCGCTCGAGTCGAGGTCCGGCAGGCAAGCGGGAATGCTCAGGCTCCGCGCCGCGTGACCCCCAGCCCCGGCCGATCGGACAACGTCCAGGCGTGGTCCGGACCGAGCTCCAGGCCCTCGAACGGGTCGACGGCGAGGAGCAGGTTGCCGTCCAGATCCACCCAGTCGGCGAGCGACGCGACCGCGGCGGACGCGGCGATGACCACCGATGTCTCCTCCATGCAGCCGAGGAAGGTCCGGAATCCAAGCTCGCGGGCGCGGGCCAGCATCCGGGCGGCCGGGCCCGGGCCGCCGCACTTGGCGAGCTTCACGTTGACCCCCGCCACGACCCCCACCAGCCCGTCGAGATCCTCATCGGCGACGCACGATTCATCGGCCACGATCGGGAGGGGCGACCGAGCCTGGAGGTCGGCCAGCCAGTCGAGCCGTCTCGCCGAGAAGGGCTGCTCGATGAGTTCCACGCCGAGCGCGACGAGCTCCGGCAACAGTACGGAGGCCACATCGGGCGTCCACCCCGTGTTCGCATCGACGCGGATCGGGCCAGCGTAGACCTCACGGACGGCACGGAGCGTCGCCAGGTCGGCCGGTCCGCCGCACTTGATCTTCAGGGCCGGGAAGTGGCCGGCCCGCCGGGCCCGCTCCGCCACGACCGCGGGCTCGTCCAGACCGATCGTGAAGTCGGTCGGCGGCAGCTCCCGCGACAACCCGAGCAGCTCATGGACGGGCTTGCGCGTCACCTTCCCGACGAGGTCGTGCAGCGCGGTGTCGAGCGCGCATTTCGCCCCGCCATTCCAGCGAATGGCGTCGCCCATGGCTCTGCCGGCAACCAGCAGCCCTGCCGGCGACGGATCGGGCGCCCCCACCGCCGCGAGGAGCGCTGGGAAGACCGCGGCCATGGTCTCGGGCGTCTCGCCGTAGAAGCGGTCCGGATAGCCCTCGCCGCACCCCACGAGCCCGGGGAAACGATCGTCCTCGAGCTCCACGACGACCGTCGTGACCATCTGCCCGCCGCCGTGTTCGGATCGGGCGATGCGAAACGGATCACGGAGAGCGAGGCGGAGAACCTCGTGCCTGAGATGAAGCGTCACCCCGCGGCCCTGGCGTCGTTCTCCCTGACCCACGGCAGGTCCTCGACCGCGGCCCGGATCTCGCGCCACAGCCGATCTGCCCCGAAGCGGACGGGGTCCGCCGTCGGGAGTCCGGTCTCGGCCTCGATCTGCTCGACGATCCGGCGTGTCTCGGCGGCGTCGGGGTAGAGCGACGTGTTCAGCGCGATCCCGACCACCTTTGATGGCGCGACCAGGCCGGCAACCGACTCGTGAAGCCGGATGAAGTCGGGCAGTCGGGCGATCGGGAACGACGCATCGGGCAGGTGATCGAAGTCGTGCTCCGCCATTCCCGGCTTGTGGACCATGACCATCGCATGCGGCGTCGCGCCGTGGATGAGTCCCAGGGTCACCGACGAGTACGCCGGATGGTCCAGCGAGCCCTGGCCCTCGACGATGAGCCAGTCACCGCGCGTCTCACCTTCCTCGAGCATCCACTCGACCGTCCCCTGGACGAAGTCGCTGATGACGCGGTCCACCGCGACACCCCAGCCGTCGATCATCATCCCGGTCTGGCCGGTGGGCACGAAGACCGCAGCATCTCCGGCCGCCAGGGCTGACCTGCGGAGCTCGAGCGCCACGGACATCTTGCCAATGGCGCAATCCGTCCCGACCGTCAGGATCACCCGCGAACCCGGCTTGTGCCGTCGGCCGACCGCCGTCTCCATCCGCTCGGGGGCCCTCCGATAGTCGACGAGCTCGACTCCGGCCGCCGCCGCGGCGGCCGCGAGCTCCGGATCGTCGCCGAGGAATGTGTGGAGGCCCGAGTGGACGTTCAGTCCGGCCCGGATCGCTTCGAGGATGGTGGCCCGCCACGCGGGCGGGAGCTTGCCGCCGGTGGGTGCGATGCCGATGAGGAGCGTGTCTGGCCGCTCGGGCAGCACCAGGGCCCGCCCGATCGAGGCGACGATGGGGATGTCATGCCCGGGCATCCACTCGGCGACGCTGCGTCCAGCGATCGTGGAGTCGAGCAGGGCGACGACGTGATCCGGGCCGTAGCGGATCACGCCCATCGCGGTCTTCGCGTTGTGGACGTGCCACTGCCCTTCGGTCAGGATCACGAGACGGCGGGGGGTCGCTGCGTTCATGGCCGCCGAGTCTACGGGAAGCGGCATGACCGTTGGTGACCGGCGGTCCGGCTGACCGGCGACGAGAGGTCCTCGACCCTTCCCGCCTCCGGGACACACCCCGCACGCCGCCCGTGGCCGGGCCCGGCGGCCGAGCGGCGACCCGACACCGGCCACCCGGGACCGACGGATATCAGCAGCGCCTGTTGAGTTCGAAGCGCGCCCGAACCACCATGCGCCGGGGACGCCGAACGCGCACAATGCGCTCCGGCGGAGACGTGGGGTGGCACCCGCTGATCGAGGCGTCCTCGCGCTGGCACGCGGATGTGAACCATTCCGAACCCCCGCCGCAGCGCGGTCACAGAACAGGAGGCGGGACATGTCCGCACACGATGAGGTCAAGGCAGCATCGGCGCAGTTCTACGCGGCGCTGAACGAGATGCTCACCGGCCATCAGGGCTCCATGGATGCCATCTGGTCCCACGGCGCATCCGCGACGACCATGCACCCGATCGGCGGACGCGAGGTGGGCTGGGACAACATTCGCCCGGTTTGGGACCAGGTCGCCTCGATCGCCTCCGGCGGCCAGGTCACGCTGACCGACCAGCTGCTGTCCGTCGCCGGTGACACCGCGTACGAGGTGGGAGTGGAGCGCGGCCACGGCACCCTCGCCGACGAGCGGGTCGCCATCGACCAGCGCGTCACGAACATCTATCGCCGGGAAGACGGCGGGTGGAAGATCGTCCATCACCACACCGACCTGTCGCCGGCCATGATGGCGCTCCTCGCCCGGCTGCAGGCCAAGGGGTAGGCGACGGGGCCTTGCGTCGCCTCTCGAACTGTGTGAGAGGGACCGCAGGGACCAGAGGGCGCCGCTGATCGTCACCGCCCGGGCGAGCCGAGGTGCCGTTCGACGGTTCTTCTTCGCCTGCGTGTGCCGTGCTGTCCTCGCGGGAGGTGAGGCGGCCGCGGAGCCGCCCGGCAGGTCGCAGTCCCGAACGTGACCCGCCGGGACGTGGCCTTCGCCGTGACATGAGCGGCTCGGCTTCCCGCACCATCCAGGCAGCGTGGGGTACCGAAGTTGCCCAGTAGTCCAGCGGGCTTCTCACGAGCTGGCGCTGGGCTCGCATACCGGACTCACGGTGAACCGTCTGACGCAGCACGGCTGCGTTCACCGCGGGCTCGATCACGCGCCCTCGACGGCGAGGTCCATCGCTCGCGCGACATCCGCCTGGCGCCGGTCGAAGGTCAGGAGCACGAGTGGCCGCGGAAGACGGTCGGTGGCCGCGAGGTGCAGCCCGTCAAGGGTTCGAATCTGGTATTGGCAGCCGATCTCGGCGGCTCGGTCGAGACAAGCAGGATCGACCGGGACCACGTGACACCGGTCCCAGTCTTCGCGCAGGCGTCGCCATAGATTCACGGCTCCCTCCGCCTCGAAACCGAGCCGGCACAGCGTGATCGCAGCCTCCGTGCGAGCCGCCGCGGAGACGACCCACTCGGGATCCTCGTCCATTCGCCGGAGGACGAGATCGGTGCCCTCCTCCTCGACGTAGCGCTTGACCAGCGCCGAGGTGTCGAGGAATAGCATCAGCGCTCGCGCAACTCGCGCAGAACGTCCGAGCTCGACCGTCCCGACGGTGCCGGCGCCGGGCCGGGCGGGGGAGGGGCTGTCCGGACGCGTGGAGCCACCACCCCGCCGGTGGCGATGAGCTCGTCAAGGCTGGTCGCCCGCTCGGCGGTCTTGACCGGCCCGATCTCGGCGGCCGGGACGCCGTCGACGGTGATGATCAGCCGTTCGCCGCCACGCGCCCGCCGCACAACCCGGCTCGCCTGATTCCTGAGCTCCCGAAGCGCAATACGCTCCATAGAGGTGACTGTAGCACATGGACTACACCTTCTCCACTGCCAGAATGATGGCGCCGCCCGAGTCTCGGCCCTCGCTCACCGGGTGTCCTCATGGCACGACGAGCGCGAGCTGTCCGGCGAAGGCGTCGGACGCACCCGAGCCGTCGAGGGCCACGAGGTAGGTCGCGCCGGGCGGCGGGCCAGGGCAACGGCGGATTCCGCCTGGTTGACGTGTGGAGACAGGATCCTACGGGCTCCTGGACTGGCTTCATCCGAGCCGAACGCACTACGCGGGTTCGACCCAGCGAACCGTCCCGACCCAGTCGATCGCGCGATCGAACGACACGATCTCCTCGACGCCGGTCCGTTCGGCGCTCGCGACCAGATAAGCGTCGGCGAAGTCGATGCGATGGGCCTCGTACACCTCCACGGTCCGCAGGAGGAGCTCGTCGTCGACGACGCGGATGGCTGGGAAGGCAAGCACCGCCCGGAGTGTCTCGGCGACCTGGGCGCGGGGTGTCTCGTAGAACGACTCGAGGACGTAGGCCACCTCGGCGAGGATGAGGTCCGGCAGCAGCAGCTCCTCCGCCTGCTGGAGACAGCGCGTCGCCATGGCAGCCTCGGCCGGTGGGTCGCCGGTCAGGTGCCGAACGAGGACGTTGGTGTCGACGAACGCGGTCACCGCCTCGCCGCGGCACGGGCCTGGCGCGTCTGGCGCAGGACCTCGGCCCACGGGGTCCCCCGCTTCGCGGCCGGCACGCTGATCGACCCCGCGAGCGCCAGCAGGTCCGGCGTCCGGGCGAGGACGGCACGTCGACCTTCGACCCGGAAGACGACACGATCGCCCTCGTGGAGCGAGAGCGCCTCGCGGACCGCGCGAGGAACGGTCACCTGCCCTTTTGAGCTGAGGCGCGCGCTGACTTCCATGCTGCCTCCTTACAGTGATGGAGATGTAAGGATAGCGCTCGCGAGGACCGGCAGTGGCACGCCTGACTCCTGTCGCCTATTCGCGCGGCCTCTTACCACAAGATGTTGTGGTGGAGCGGGTGGTACCGCATACCGGATTCGAACCGGTGATCTCCGCCTTGAGAGGGCGGTGTCCTGGGCCTCTAGACGAATGCGGCACGGACGCTCGGCGACGCTGCACGAGCCGGCGGATGATACCAACCGACCCGCCGGTGTGACAAACGCGTGCCCTCCCGAGGTGGCATCGCCGGGTCGACATCGCTCAGGGTGGCGGTTCGCGTTCCGTCGTGCACTCGTCGTCGCTCGGGCCGCTGGCCCGCGATCGGGAGCGATTCGCTGGGAGTGACGCCCAGATCGGTCACGCTGCGGCTCGGCGGCCCGACGCACGACACACCGCGCAGGTTCTGCGGACCCTCAACCGCACCGCGAGAGCACGGCCGCGCGGGGTTGCCACGCGCCCGCGGCCATCTACAGCCGGTTGACCTCGAGGAAGGCGCGGATAGAGTCGGCCACCTGCTGGTAGCTCGCTTCGCCCAGGACGAGACCGTAGTGCGAATGCGCCCCGAACGGCTCGTAGAGGGCATCCAGCCACTCGGCGAGACGCTCCGCCGCGTCCGGCGGGACCTGCCGGTCCAGGCCGGCCCCGATGACCAGGCGCGGAAGCGCCTCGAAGACCCCGCGGTCAACGCGGATCCCGCGGAGCATCGCCCGGCGGGCGCGACCCGACTCGTGGGGCTTCTGGCCCATGAGGTGCTGGATCCGAAGGATGTCCGCGATCGTCAGGTCCCGGTGGTCGCGCTGGAGCTTCTCGGGCAACGTCTCCCAGCCGATGACCGAGCGACCGTACAGCTCGGGGATCTCGCGGAGCTCGTGCTGGTGGGCGGGGAGCCGGAGCTCGCCGGGAGGCTCGGACGCGAGCAGGACGAGCCCGGAGATCGGGCATCGCTCGGCGGCCTTCATCGCGAGGAGGCCGCCCATCCCGTGGCCGACGACCACGACGCCGCTCCCCAGCCGATCCATCACGGCCGCGACGTCGTCGACGTACAGCTCGAACGACAGCTCGGCCGGGTCGGCGGTCCGGCTCCAGTGATGGTTCCGGAGGTTGAGCGCATGGCCCTCCCAGCCGCGGCCGGCGAAGTAGCCGAGGTAGCGCTCCCAGACCCACGACCCGCCGAGCTCGCCGTGGACGAAGAGGAGCGGCTTGCGCCGGCTCCGGCGCTCGGGCAGCCACGACTCCACGTAGATGCCGCGGTCGTGGAGCTCGATCTCGTCCTTGCGAATCGGCCGACCGTTCACAGGCGGGTCCTGGGTGCGGACGAGGATGCTGTCGGGGGGCGTCTCGGGCATCGGCTCAGCCTTCCAGCGGATTGATGACGAGGCCGGTGAGGGCCTTCGGGTAGATGTACGTGCTCTTCTGGGGCATGACGTCGCCCTCGACGGCGACGGCCATCATCTCCGACGCGGGCGTGGGCTCCAGGAGGAATGCCGCGTCCGCGCCGTCCCTGCGGTCGCGGACCATCGCGATCGCCTCGTCGGCGTCCTTCGTGTAGGCGATCCGGTCGCCGGCGGCGATCGCGGCGGCATCGATCCCCACGATCGCCTCGAGCGCGGCGCCCAGGAGCGTAACGTCCAGGCGCCGGAGCGCGGGCCCTCCTGGCGGAAGGTGTGGCGCGAGGGCGTCCGGTCGGGCGCGCAGGAGCACGCCGCCGTCGCGCGTCCACAGCCCGAACCGGCCCTCGCCGCCCGAGCCCACCGCGCGCGGCCCGAACTCGGCGAGCAGCCGCTCCACGTCGACGCCCCGCTCCACGTCGAACAGCTCCGGCAGCCGGGCCCCGAGCGCGGCCACGCCCTCGTCATCGAGCGCCAGGGCGATCCGGTGTGTCGGGAGGATGTCGAGCCGCCCGGCCTTCGGCTCGAGGAGCAGCATGAGCACGCCCTCGCTGCCGAGGTCCGTTCCCTCGGCCCCGACCCGCCGCTCATCACGATAGCGGAGCGCCGTCTCGTAGCGATGGTGTCCGTCGGCGATGGTCAGGGTGGCGGCGGAGGCCGCCTCACACAGCTCGTCGGCCGCGGACCCGGCGCCCGAGGCCACCGTCCAGAGCCGGTGTCGAACACCATGGTCATCCACGATGTCCGCGCCCGGTGGCGTCGCCACCACCACGCTCAGCAGCTCCGCCACCCGGCCGGAAGCGTCCATGTACATCGCGACGACGGGGCTGGTGTTCACGCCGGTCGCACGGAGGAGCTTGTAGCGATCCTCCTTCGGTCCGGTCATCGTCCGCTCGTGGGCGCGGATCCCGGTCCCGAACGGCTCCAGCCGAACCCGGGCGAAGAACCCGCATCGGACGTGCTCCTCGTCCTGTCCGGGCAGGTGATAGGTGTCCTCCACGACCGACACCGTGGGCCGCGGATCCTGCCGGATCGTCCCGTCACCGCGCCACGTGGCGAGGAGTCGGGCCGCGCGCCGGTAGCGATCGTCCGGATCGGTATCGCCGGGTTCCGGGCTCGGAAGGTCCAGCCGGACGACGTTCCGTGGGTCGCGGGCGAGGAGCCGCCGGTGCTCATCGGGCCCGATCACGTCGTACGGCGGTGCCACGACAGAGGCGAGGTCGGCGACGACGTCCGGCGAGTACCGGAGCGCGCGGAACGGGCGGACGACGGGCACGTGGACCTCGACGGATGAGCCGGGACGGAGCCCGGGAAACAGGGCGGGCGCCGGCGGATGGCCCAGATCCGGTCGCACGCTGGACCCGGATCGTACGATAGCCGCGGTCGGACCGCGATCGACCGGGAATCGGAGACGGCGCAACTTTTGGGGCGGACCCCGCGTCGATGCTGCGACTCGAAGGTTCGATCCGCCGCAGGAGTCGTCGTGCCGCTCGCCATCGCTCTGCCGCGTCGCGCCGCTTTCCGCCTGGGCCGCGTCCTCGCGGCGCTTTTCGTGGCGGCCCTCGCCCTCGGTCCGCTTGCCCTATCGACCTCCGCCGCGGAGAACGTGGGCCTCCAGGCCCGGGTCCTCCTGCAGGGTCACGCGCGCGTCGGCTCGTGGATGGCGATCGAGGTCCAATTCACGAACAACGGACCGGCCGTTCGGGGCGAGTTGCGGATCGCCGGCGGTTCGCAGGGCCGGACCCGGTTCTCCGTCGCGGTCGACCTCCCGACCGATTCACGCAAGACGTACGTCCTTCATGCCCAGCCCCCGGCCTTCGGCCGATCCGTGAAGGTGGAGCTGGTCTCCGGCAGCAGCACCGTGGCGACGGCCGACGTCGCCTACCTCGTCCACGACACCAGCCAGCTCATCGTCGGGGTCGTCGCCGAGAAGCCGCAGGGGATCATCGGTGAGCTGGACCTGGATCCCGGCGCCAAGGGTGCCGTGCCGGTGATCGTCTCGCTCGGGGTCGGGGACCTCCCGGAGCGTCTCGAGGGCTGGGCGACGCTCGACCGTCTCATCTGGCAGGACGTCGACAGCAACACCCTGACCGATGGCCAGCTTGCCGCGCTCCGCGGCTGGATCGCCGGCGGCGGGCGGCTCATCATTGCCGGCGGAACCGCCGGGATCGGCACACTGTCCGGGTTCCCGGACGACATTCTCCCCTACCGGCCCACGGCGACCGTCGACGTCGCCCCCACGACGATCGCTGGACTCGTGGGCCCGCTGCCCGCCAGCGCCGTGGACCTCCCCGCCTACGCGGGCGATCTCGGGCGCGGGCGCGCGCTTGCGACGTCCGGCGACCGCATCGTCGCGGGCGAGCTCGACTACGGAAGCGGCAGCGTCACGATCCTCGGCTTCGACCCGACGACCACCTGGCTCGCGGCGAGCAGGGACGTCGAGTCGATGTGGCGCCGCCTCCTGCCGACCCGGACCGGCGGGACTCCCGTGATCACCTCGGACGACAGTCAGATCGTGAGCGCCGTCGGGCAGCTGGCATCGCTCGCCCTCCCGCCGATCGGTGGGTTGATCGCCCTCCTTGGCGGCTACATCCTCCTCATCGGCCCGATCAATTATGTCGTTCTGCGGCGCCTGGACCGGCGCGAGCTGGCCTGGATCACGATGCCGATCCTCATCGCTGTCTTCGCGGTCTCCGCGTACGGGTTCGGAATCGCGCTCCGCGGCAGCGATTTGATCGTCAACGAAGTCGCGATCGTCCGCGGCGCGCCCGGCGCCACGGAGGGCACCGCGCAGGTCTACCTCGGGATCTTCTCGCCCTCGCGGGCAACGTACCAGGTCCAGGTTCCCGGCGGTGCCCTTCTCGCGGCACCGATCACCGGCGACTTCGCGGGCGGCGGCGACGCCGCCGTCCTCGACATCGTTCAGGGTGACCCATCGCTCGTCCGCAACCTGTCCGTCGGTTTCAGTTCGCAGCGGATGCTCCGGGCCGAGTCCGCGACCACCGTCCCACTCGTCGAGGCCCAGCTCGCGCTCCGGGACGGCGTCCTCGCCGGGACGATCCGGAACCGTTCCCAGCAGACGCTCGAGAAGGTCGCCGTCGTCCTCGGCGGCTCCGTGGCCGTCGTCGGTGACATTCCGGCGAGCACGGACAGGACCGTGACGCTCCGACCCACCGGCAACCAGTTTTTCCAGTCGCTCTCGGACCGGATCTTCGGACAGATCTTCTTCGGCGACTCGTCCCAGCTCACCGACGCCGGTCTCCGGCTCCGCGTCCGTGCCGCCGTGGTGTCCCAGCTGACCTACGACCCGATGTTCGGTAACCTCGCCACGCTCAACTCGTCGGGTCCGGTGATCCTCGCCTGGGGCCGCGACGAGGTCCTGGACGTCCGGATCGAGAATCAGACCGCGCGGCGCAATGCGAACGTCCTGTACTACTTTCCGGTCGATCTCACCGTCGAGGGCAAGGCCACGTTCACGACCGATCTCATCCAGTCAACCGTCGTCTCGACGGAGGCGGCCTTCTTCAGCAAGGACCCGTTCTCGGTGAACATGGGCGCGGGCTCCGCGACGATCGCCTACCGGCCGATCAGCTTCGAGGGCAGCATCGTCGCGTCCGAGCTCCAGCTGGCGCTGAACTTCGGCGGCGGCTCCTTTCCCAGCGGCAGTCCGGTCGCCCTCGAACCCCTCGACGAAGCCCCGGTGCCCTGCACGGACCGCGCGAACACCGAGCCGGCCGGCTGCGAGCCGCCGCGCCTTGACGGGCTGCCGGAGATGGATCTCTTCGACCGCACGGGTGAAGGAGCCTGGGTCCGGCTCCCGCACCTGGGCCAGGGCTCCGCATACACCATCGCGGACCCGGGGCGGTACATCGATCCGACCACCGGCCAGATCCTGATCCGCTTCGTCAACGAGCAGCAGGACAGCGGCGTCGGGTTCCAGTTCCAGATCTCGATCAGCGGGGAGATCTCATGACGGCGATCGTCCGGACGGACGGCCTCGTGAAGCGGTACAACGGCACGCTCGCCGTGGCGGGCGTGGATCTCGATGTCGAGGAGGGCGAGATCTTCGGCCTCGTCGGCCCGAACGGCGCGGGCAAGACGACGACCCTCCGGATCCTGGCCACGCTCCTCGATCCGACCGCCGGCGACGCCGAGATCGCCGGGTGGTCCGTCCGCCGGAATCCCAACGATGTCCGGCGCGTCCTCGGATTCATGCCGGACGTCTTTGGTGTGTACGACGACATGCGGGTCTGGGAGTACCTCGACTTCTTCGCCCGCTGCTACGGCCTTCCGGGTGCGACACGGAAGCGGATCATCGGCGACCTCCTGGAGCTCGTGGACCTGGCCGACAAGCGGACCTCGTACGTCCAGGCACTGTCGCGCGGCATGCAGCAGCGACTCTGCCTGGCGCACGCTCTCGTCAACGACCCGAAGGTGCTCCTCCTCGACGAGCCCGCCTCGGGCCTCGACCCACGGGCTCGGGTGGAGCTTCGCGAGCTCCTCCGCGAGCTCCGGGTGCTCGGCAAGACGATCCTGATCAGCAGCCACATCCTTCCCGAGCTCGAGGAGCTGTGCACTAGCGTCGCCATCATCGACCGCGGCCGTGTCCTCGCGTCCGGGCGGATTGCCGACATCGAGCAGCGGCTCCGAATCGGCTCGGTGCTCCGTGCCCGCGTTCTGGCCGGCGGCGAGACGCTCGAGGCGGCGCGCGACTGGTTCGCCGCCCAACCAGACGTCGCGGCCTCGGCGATCCTCCCGGACGGGACGATCGAGCTCGGTTTCCGCGGCGATGAGGGCGCCGCCGCCGCGCTCCTTCGGGCGGCGGTCGCCGCGGATCTCGCGATCGCCAGCTTCTCGCGGGCCGCGAGCGACCTCGAGGAGCTCTTCCTCCAGGTCACCGGCCAGGACGAGCCGGCGGCGACCCCGGCGTCGGTGCCCACATGACCGGCACGACGCTGCGGCGGCGTCTCGTCCGGCGCCTGGCCATGCCCGGCATCACCGCGATCGGCGTGAAGGAGCTGCGCGGGCGCATGCGCGGCAAGCGGGCCTTCGTCAGCGTGACCGTGTACGTCGTGATCGTCGCAGGATTCGCCTGGATGATCGGGCGGATCCTCGAGGAGAGCGCCCGGAACCAGTTCGCGTTCGACCCCACCTACCAGTCGGCGAGCATCGGGCGCGGCATCTTCATCGCCCTGATGCTCCTCCAGACACTGATGATCAGCGTCCTCGCGCCCTCCTCGACCGCGGGCACGATCAGCAGCGAGCGCGAGAAGCAGACGCTCGATCTCCTGGCGGTCACCCCGATCTCGTCGGTCGCGATCGTGGTCGGGAAGCTGCTGAGCGCCCTGACGTGGGTCTTCGTGCTCATCCTCGCGTCGATCCCGGTGACCGCCCTCGTCTTCGTGTACGGCGGGGTGGCCCCCGATGACGTCGTCCGGGGCTACGTCATGCTGTTCGTGACGGCGATTGCGTTCGGCGCGATCGGGACGTTCTTCTCGGCGCTCGTCCGGCGCAGCGGGGCCGCCACGGGGCTGACCTTCGTCGCCGTGCTCATCGCGACGGTCGGCCTGTCGTTCATCTGGATCTTCCTACGGGTCACCGCGGGGCCCCTGGCCCAGACACGTCCGCCGGAAGCCCTGCTCTACCTGAATCCGTTCGTGGCCCAGGCCGACGTGGCCTGCGGGACGGAGGGCAACACCGGCGGCTGGTGCGCCATCATCGACGATATCACCGGCTCGACGTCCGGTTCATTCCAGCCGGTCCAGGGAGGAGTCATGCTCGACACGGGCGGCCCGGCCCCCGGCCAGGGTGGCGGGATCGCGGTTCCCGGCGTCGATGTCGCGGTCGCCGACGTCCTGTCGGCCCAGCGCGACCGATACTGGCCGCGCAGCGCACTCACCCTCCTGCTCCTCGCGGTGGCGTTCACCGCCGGGGCCGTCCAGCTCGTCACCCCGACTCGTCGCTGGCGCCCTCGCCTGCCGGGCATGTCGCGTCGTCCCGGGTCGAGGAGGCCCGCAGCATGACCCGCCTGCCCATCGCACTGAGAGGCCCGTCGCTCCGGCGTCTGTGGGGTCGCTGTGGGGTCGAGCGATCAGCCCAGGCCGATACGGCGATGCTCCACATCCCGATCGACCCGCGGGCTGCGCTCGCCGGCCCGCTGGACCCGGACCTGGAGCGGATTCGGGCCGGCCTGCGACCCCACCGGCGCCACCTCTGGATCCGACGGATCGTCCGCCGGGCATGGACCGCCGGTGCGGCCGTTGCGACCGCGGAGCTCGGGCTCTGGACGGTCGCCCGGTTCGTGCCGCTCGAGGCCGCCCCGGCGATCGGTGCGTCCATCCCGGTCCTCGGCCTCGTGGCCCTCGCGGTCGCGGCCATCCGGGCCCGGCCGTCGCTCGGCGAGACCGCGATCGCGGTTGACCGGGAGGGAGGCCTCGGAGACCGGATCGCCAGCGCACTCGCCCTCGCGGTCGCCGTCCCGGCGACCGCCGGACCGGCCACGGACGAGGAGCTCGCCGCGATCGCGGCGGACGCCAGCGCGCCGGACCGGGAGGCGGAGGAACGGCGCTTCGTGCGCAAGCAGCGGCGCGACGCCCTCGGGTCGCTCCGGATCGCCCGGACTGACCTCTTCCGGCCGCGCCTTTCGCGCCGGCCGGCGGCGATTGCCGTCATGGCGATGCTCGTGCTCGTGCCGGTCGTCCTCCTCCCGAACTCCCAGAACGCCATCATTGCGGAGGCTCGAGCCGTGCGCGAGGAGGCGCAGGCCCAGGCAGAGAAGTTGGAACGGCTGGCTGAGGATCTCGAGAGCAGGGGCACGAACCCGGACGACCCGCGGACGCGGCTCGCGAAGGAGCTGCGCGATCTTGCCCGCCAGTTACGGCAGAACCCGGGCGACCTGGACGCGAACCTCGCCAAGCTCGGTGCGGTGGAGGCCTCTCTGAGGTCGCAGCTGAACCCGGCGAATGAGCAGCGTGCGGCCGCACTCTCCACCCTTAGCCGCGGCCTGTCACGGGCGGCGACCGGCAACCAGCAGGCCAATCCGGATGGCGACCCGGCAACGGCCGCCGAGGACCTCAAGAACGTCGGCGAGCAGCTCGACGGCATGACGGACGCGGAGCGCCAGGAGCTCGCCCGCCAGCTCACCGAGCTGCAGTCCATCGCCGGCCAGGCCGGCGGGGCGGCCGGTCAGGCCCTCCGGGGCGCGGCCCAGAGTCTCGCCCAGGGTGACACGGCGGGCGCGCGGGAGGCGCTCGATCGCCTGTCCGAGGCACTCGGCGATACGCAGGCCGCCGTCGCGACGAACCGCGACCTGACGGGTGCGGCGAACCGCCTCCAGGGCAGCCGGCGGGATCTCGCGAACGCGGGACAACCTGGTCAGGGCCAGTCGGGCCAGCCCGGGCAGCCCGGCCAGAGCGGCCAGTCGGGCCAGAGCGGCCAGTCGGGCCAGAGCGGCCAGAGCGGCCAGTCGGGCCAGGGCGGCCAGGCGGGCCAGGGCGGCCAGTCGGGCCAGGGCGGCCAGGCGGGCCAGGCGGGCCAGGGCGGCCAGGCGGGCCAGGCGGGCCAGGGCGGCCAGGGCGGCCAGGGAAGCCAATCGGGGGGCGGCTCGATCGGCGGCGGCGGCACGAACGCCAACAATCTCGGATCCGGGACCGGCGGGAGCGGCACCGTCGGCGGCCCGGTGAACCCGAACCGGCCGTCCCAGCTGGGCGAGGACCTGAGCAGCGTCTTCGCTCCGTTCGACCGGCTCGGAAAACCCGGCGACCCGTCGTACATCGCGGGCAACGGCGGCACCGGGCAGACCACGCAGGGCAACCAGCTGGGAGCCGGCACGGACCCGGGCTCCTACGTGCCGTACTCACAGGTGTTCAGCGAGTTCTACCAGTACGCCGTCACGAGCCTCGACCGCGGCTACGTGCCACTGTCCGTGAAGGACTACGTCCGCGACTACTTCAGCTCGCTCGACCCGACCGAATAGGAGTCAGGGCACGGCGCACCCGTGCCGGTAGCGGAGGATTCGATGGACACGACGACCACGGAGGCCGAGGTTGCCCCGCGCCTCACGCCCGAGGCATTCGCGGATCGGGCGTCCGCGATCGAGCGCGAAGTCGGCCGGGTCATCGTCGGTCAGCGCGAGCTGGTCCGCCAGACCGTCACCGCGCTCCTCGCGAACAGCCACGTCCTCCTGGAAGGCGTGCCGGGCCTCGGCAAGACGATGCTCGTCCGGACGATCGCCGACGTCATCGATTGCGCGTTCAACCGGATCCAGTTCACGCCGGACCTGATGCCGGCCGACATCACCGGCACGAACATCCTCGTCGAGGAGGAGGGTCGCCGGATCTTCCGGTTCCAGCCCGGCCCGATCTTCGCCAATCTCGTCCTGGCCGACGAGATCAATCGGGCGACCCCCAAGACCCAGTCCTCTCTGCTCGAGGCGATGCAGGAGCACCAGGTGACCGTCGCGCGGCAGCGCTACCCGCTCGACCCGCCGTTCTTCGTCCTGGCGACCCAGAACCCGCTCGAGATGGAGGGCACCTATCCGCTCCCGGAAGCGCAGCTCGACCGCTTCCTGTTCAAGGTCATGGTCCCGTTCCCCTCGGAGGAGGACCTGATCACGATCATGGACCGGACCACCGGTGCCGACGCCCCGACGGCGAACAAGGTCTGCACGGCCGCCGAGGTCGTCGAGATGCAGCGACTCGCCCGGGCCGTGCCCATCGCGCCGCACATCACCGCCTACGCCGTGGGCCTGCTCAGCGCGACCCACCCGGACCAGCCGCGTGCACCGCAGCTCGTCCGCGAGTACGTCCGTTACGGCGGCTCGCCGCGCGGCGCCCAGGCGCTCGTGACCGCGGGCAAGATCTACGCCCTCCTCGACGGCCGGTTCAACGTTGCGATCGACGACGTCCGCGCGGTTGCGCTCCCGTCGCTCCGGCATCGCGTGATCCTCAACTTCGAGGGCGAGGCCGAGGGCATCACCCCGGAGGCGATCGTCCGGTCCGTCCTGGACGCCGTCCCCGTTCCGTCGGTCGAGTAGCGCCGAGCTCCCGGCGCGTCAGGACGAAGCGCGTGGCGATGGACGGCCTGCCAGGCTCGCCGCTTCCCCCGGCTGAAGCGCCGATCTCGGAAGCGGATGCGCGCGGTCGCGCCCGTCCGGCGTTCCTCCCCTCGGACGTCGATGCAACGGTCTTTGACGAGGGATTCCTCCGTCAGCTGGAGCGCCTCCAGGTCCTGATGCGGGCGCCGGTTCGCGGCGGCCTCAAGGGCGGGCGCCGGTCGGTGAAGCGTGGCCAATCGGTCGAGTTCGCCGATTTCCGCGACTACACGCTCGGCGACGACCTCCGCCAGCTCGACTGGAACGTCCTCGCCCGCCTCGAGAAGCTGTTCATCAAGCTGTACGTCGAGGAGGAGGACGTCACGATCCACTTCTTCCTCGACGCGAGCGCGTCGATGGCGTCGGGGCATCCCTCCAAGCTCCTCTTCGCGAAGCGCGCGGCTGGGGCGCTGGGCTACATCGGCCTGGCGTCCGAGGATCGCGTCGCGATCACCTCGCTCGGCGGGCGCGCGGGCCGCCGGCAGCTCGCGCTTCGCGGCTCGGGGCGCGTCTTCCGGCTCCTCTCCGCCCTGTCCGGGATCGCCGCCGCGGACGGGCCCACGGACCTCATGGCGGCGGCCCGGCACGCCGGCGCCCAGCTGACCGGGCGCGGCGTGATCGTCCTCCTGTCCGACCTCCTCGACCCGAACGCCGACCGGGTCATCCGAGAGCTCGCCGCCACCGGCTCGGAGCTGATCGTCCTCCACCTCCTCTCGCCGCAGGATCTCGACCCCGTCCTGGAGGGCGACCTCCGACTCGTGGACGTCGAGACCGGCGAGGGCGTCGACGTCACGGTCGATCTCGCAACGCTCGACGGGTACAGGGCCCGCCTCGAAGCGTGGCGGCAGGGGTTCGCCGATCTCGCCGCACGGCGCCGCGCCACCTATGTGCCGCTCTCCACGGACGTGCCGCTGACCGAGCTGATGTTCGCCGAGCTGCGCCGCCGCCAGGTCGTGGGCTGAGGTGCGGTGATGCGGACCCATCGCGGCGTTGCCACCTGTGCGCCGCGCTCACGCACGTTTGAAGTGCGCTCGCTTTCGGTGCTCGGCGGCGCCTTGCGCTGGCCCCGCCTGACCGCACCTCAGGGTTCAGGACCAAGATGAGCTTCGTCTCGCCGCTCGCGCTGCTCGGTCTGCTGTTCGTGCCGGCCGTCGTGGCGATGTACCTGCTCAAGCTCCGGCGCAACGACGCGGTCGTGCCCTCGACGCTCCTCTGGCAGCGTCTTGTCGCCGACGTCGAGGCCAACGCCCCGTGGCAGCGACTTCGACGGAGCCTGCTCCTGCTGCTCCAACTCCTCCTGGTCCTGCTCCTCGCGGCGCTCGCCGCGCGACCGTTCCTGGAGCGGCCCGCGGGCCTCGCCGGGGACCTCGTCCTCGTCATCGACACGTCGGCGAGCATGGCGGCGACGGATGTCGCGCCGGATCGCCTGACCGCGGCGAAGCAGCTCGCCGTCGACGCACTCCGTGACCTGCCCGCGGGCGGAAAGGTGAGCGTGGTGGCGGCCGGTCGAACCGCCCGAGTCGTCGTCAACGCGACGAGCGACCTCGGGCGGGTGCGCGCGGCCGTGGAGAACCTGGCGGTCTCGCCGGCATCGGGCGATCTCGGCGACGCGCTCAACCTCGCTGACGCCCTCGCCGCGCGGTCTCGGGACGCGGAGATCCTGGTCGCGACCGACGGGGCACTGGCGACGCCGCCGACGTCGCGCCTGGACCACCCGGTGACCGTGCTCCAGGTGGGCCGCGACCGCAAGAACCAGGCGATCGTCGCGCTCGCGGTGCGCCCGGGCTCGTCCGGTGTGACGCGGTCCGTCTTCGTGAGCGTCGCGAACCTGGACATCGAGCCCGCCAAGCGACGGCTCCAGGTCTACGGCGACGGAGTGCTGCTGGAGGCCCGCGACCTGACGCTCGACCCGCAGACCCGGTCAGAGGCGATCATCGACGACGTCCCGGTGGGCGTCCGTGTGATCGAAGTCCGGCTCGACAGGGAGGAGCCACGGGCCGCCACCGCCGATGTCCTGGCACTCGACGATCGAGCCTGGGCGATCGTGCCGCCCGACCGGCTGCGCCGGATCCTGCTGGTCTCG
The DNA here is from genome assembly GCA_013822395.1 of Anaerolinea sp. Taxonomy (GTDB): domain Bacteria; phylum Chloroflexota; class Limnocylindria; order Limnocylindrales; family CSP1-4; genus UBA5189. The sequence continues at coordinate 17,874 of PNKK01000009.1, forward strand.
GACGGCGACCCATACCTCGAGACCGCCCTGACGTTCCTCCCCAACACAGAGCTGTACGGGGTTGCGCCGCAGGACTATGGCGTCGCCACCCGGCCCGAGCTCTTCGACCTGATCATCTTCGAGGGGACCGTCCCAGAGGAGCTACCGCCGACCGCGGTCCTGGCGATCGCCCCGACAACGACGAGCTCGCTCGGCGAGGTGGTCGGGACGCTCAAGGACCCGGGAATCGGGTCGCTGGACCCGGACGAGCCGATTCTCCGTTATGTGGACCTCTCGACGACGCACATCGGCAGCGCGGTCAAGCTCGCCCTGCCGGCCTGGGCGCGGGCCGTCGTTCCGGGCCCGGGTGGTGCCCCGCTCCTCTACATCGGGGAGCGCGACGGCCGGAAGGCGGCCGTGCTCGCCTTCGAGCCCCGCCAATCCGACCTGCCACTCCAGGTCGCGTTCCCGATCCTCGTCTCGAATCTCGCCGGCGAGCTGATGGGTGGCTCGGCCGCGCCGATCGGGGCCGTGGCGCCGGGCGATCCGGTGCCCCTGCTGCTCCCGGCAGGAGCACTGCGCCTCCAGGTGACGCGCCCGGACGGGACGATCACGGAGCTGGCGCCGGGCACGGCGGGCGGGGCAGGAATCTCGTTCAGCCAGACCGACCAGCTCGGGGTCTACACCGTGGTCCCGGTCTACCCGGAGGCGACGACGCCGCCGGCGCCGGCCGGGACGCCGTCCGCCGACCCGTCTGGGTCGCCCGGGACGTCGCCCTCGCCGGCCGCCCCGGGCGGCGACTCCCCCACCCCCGTGCCGACGCCGGCGCCGGCCGACCCGGAAGCCCCGAACCGGTTCGCGGTCGATCTCTTCGACCCGAGCGAATCGAACATCGCGCCCGGCTCCGCGGCCGCGATCGAGGCGCTCGGCATCGGCCCAGGCGGTGCGGCATCACCCGCGCCGAGCGGGTCCGGTGCGCCCGCGTCGGCCGCGTCAACCGGCTCGCCGTCCGCATCCTCGGGCGATGCCGGCTCCACGACACCCGACCGCCCGGCCGCCCGCGACGAGCTGTGGATCCCGATCGTCCTCCTCGTCCTCGCGGTCCTGCTGGCCGAGTGGATGGTCTACCAGCGCGACGCCGTCACGCGGCTCTGGCGCGGCCTCCGGACTCGGCTCGGACAGGGCGAGGTTGCGCCGGCCGGCGGTCGCGGTCCCGGCCGCGGGCGGGGGGTGTAGATGGGCGTCCGGTTCGAGGCCCCGGCCTGGCTGCTTCTCCTGGTCCCGGCGCTGCTGATCACGTTCGTGCCACATCTCGCGGCTCGGCGGAGGATCGGGACCGCCCGGCGGCGCGTGGCACTCGCCGTGAGGACGCTCCTCCTCGCGGCGCTCGTCTTCGCGCTCGCCGGGTTCCAGCTCGTCCTGCCGGTGGACCGCCTCGCGACCGTCTTCGTCGTGGACCTCTCGGATTCCGTCGGCAACGAGGGGCGGGAGACGGCGCTTGCGTTCCTGCGCGAGAGCCTCGACGCGATGCCGGACGGGGATGCCGCCGGCGTCGTGGCATTCGGCGGGGACGCGCTCGTCGAGCGGCTGCCCGAGGAGCTCCGCACGATCGATCGGATCCGGTCCACGCCGGTGACCCGCGCGACGGACATCGGGGGCGCGCTCCGGCTCGCCTCCGCGCTCTTCCCGGACGAGATGCAGAAGCGGATCGTCCTCATCTCGGACGGCAACGACACCACCGGCCGGGGCCAGCAGGAGGCGGCGCTGGCCGCCGCCCGCGGCGTCCAGGTGGAGACCCGCGCGCTGGGCCTCGACGCGCGCGACGAGGTCCTCGTGGAGCGGCTCCAGACGCCGGCCACGGCCCGGCTCGGCGAGACGATCGAGGCCGTCGCGACGATCGTGTCGAGTGTCGCCCAGCCAGCCACCGTGCGCCTGTACGCCGACGGCCAGCTGGTCGCGTCCGCGGCCGTCGATCTCGTCGCGGGTTCAAAACAGGTCTCTTTCGAGGTGGAGAAGCTGGAGGCCGGATTCCACACCTTCCGGGTCGTCGTCGAGGCCGCCCGGGACACGTTCAGCCAGAACAACCGGGCGGACTCGAACACGATCGTCAAGGGCGAGCCGCGGATCCTCGTCCTGGCCGGGGACACAAGGGTCGCAGCCGAGCTCGTCTCGGGCCTCGAGATCGAGGGCCAGACGGTGGACTCGATCGTCCCGGAGGCCCTCCCGACCGACTTCGCCAGCCTCGCGACGTACGACAGCATCGTTGTCGTGGACGTTCCGCGGATCCGCCTGTCGGACCGGCAGCTCGCTGCGCTCCAGGTCTACGTCCGGGACCTGGGTCGTGGCCTCGTGATGGTCGGCGGCCCGCAGAGCTTCGGCGCCGGCGGTTACACCAAGACGCCGATCGAGGAGACCCTGCCGGTGGACATGGGCGTCCGGAACCGGCAGCAGCAGCCGGACGTGGCGCTCGTCGTCGTCATCGACAAGTCCGGCTCCATGGACGCCTGCCACTGCAATTCGTTCGGCCAGGGCGGCGGCGGAGGCCAGCTCCAGGGCGTCCGGAAGGTCGACATCGGCAAGGAGGCGATCCTTCGCGCCGCGGCGGGACTGAAGGCGCGCGACGAGCTCGGCGTCGTGGCCTTCGACGAGCAGGCCAGCTGGGTCGTCCGAACGAGACCGCTCGGCGAGATCGACGACCTCCAGGGCGACATCTCCGGGATCAACCCGAACGGCACCACGAACATCTTCGCCGGCCTCGAGCAGGCGGTCGGATCGCTCGAGGAGGCGACGGCGACGCGGCGGCACATCATCCTCCTGACCGATGGCTGGTCCAGCTCCGGCCAGTACGACGAGATCCTCGCCCGGATGAAGGCCGCCGGGATCACCCTCTCGACGGTGGGCGCGGGCGGCGGCGCGAACCCGTTCCTCGAGCAGCTCGCCAATCGGGGCGGCGGCCGTTTCTACCCCGCCGTGAACCCGGCGTCCATCCCGGACATCTTCCTCAAGGAGACCGAGCAGGTCGCCGGGCAGCAGATCGTGGAGGAGCCCTTCTTCCCGATCCAGACCAGCTCGTCACCGATCCTCCGAGGCCTGGGCGACGGCTTCCCACGGCTCCTCGGCTACAACGGCACGACCGCCAAGTCCGCCGCCCAGACGGTCCTCGTGACCGCTCGCGACGACCCGCTCCTCGCGCAATGGCAGTACGGCCTGGGCCGGAGCGTCGCCTGGACGTCCGACTCGACCGGGCGCTGGGCGAAGAACTGGCTGGGCTGGCAGGGCTTCTCGAGGTTCTTCAGCCAGCTCGTCGGCTGGACCTTCCCGGGCGAGGAGACCGGCGGCATCGAGGCGACGTTCGAGACGGTGGATGGGCGGACGAGGCTCCGCGTGGAGTCGGTCGAGTCCGACGGGTCGCCGCGCGACTTCTACACGACCTCGGCGGTCCTGGTGGGACCGGCGCTCGAGCCGGTCGAGGCGGAGCTGGACCAGGTAGCGCCGGGCGTCTATGAGAAGGACCTCGGCGAGATCGAAACGGGCGCCTACGCGGTCCGGATCACCCAGATCCGGCCTGGGGCGGCAGCGCTGGGCCGGACGGTCGGGCTGGTGGCGCCGGTCGCGGCCGAGTACCGGCTCCAGGGCGCGAACCGGCCGTTCCTGGCGACGCTGCGGGCGGCCACGGGCGGCCGTGAGATCACCAGCCCGGAGGAGCCCTGGAGGCACGACCTCACGACGACCTCGTCGTTCACCGAGCTCTGGCCGTGGCTGCTGATCCTCGCGTTGCTGCTGTGGCCGCTGGACGTCGCCCTCCGACGCGTGTCGATCGGGCGGCGCGAGCTCGCCGACGCGCGGGCGTGGGTGCGCCGGACATGGCGTGGACGGGGGGCGGCGGCTCCGCGCACGGCTGCGACCACGGGGATGCTGGCAGCGCGGGACCGGGCCGCCGGCGCGGCCGCCAGGGCTGCGATCCTGCGAGACCGCGAGGGCACGAGCGCGACGAGGGAGCCGCCGGGCACGAGCGCGACGGCGCCGGCTCCGGCGCCCGCTCGGACACCACCAGCGTCGCCCGCGACCCCACCGCTACGACCGGAAGCCCCACCCGAGCCACCACCGCCGCCGGGCGCCACGGATGCGGACACCCTCGCCCGCCTCCGCGAGGCGAAGCGCCGGGCGCGAGGCGGCTGATCCGGTCCAACTACGCAGGTGCCGTGCTCCCCCGCACCTCCGCGATTCGGTTCGCCCCTGGCCGCCGAAGCTCTGCCCGGAGCGACGACAGGTACGAGGCCGCGCCCGAGTAGTCAGGCCAGGTCACCCGGGGGGACGAGTCGTAGGGCTCCCACTCCTCGGACAATCGATGCGACGGGCGCTCGGCGGAAGCGAGACGTGGGCCCGCGGCGCGTTCCAACGCTCGATCCATGGTCGCCAGCTCGGCGTCCAGCGATTCCGCAAGCGCAAGGTAGGTCACGTCGTACGTCGACAGGCCGAATCGCTCGGCTCGGTCGATGGCGAGCAGCAGCGTTGGGCGGCCGAGGACCGCCGTCTCCGCGACGACCTCATCGAGGAGGTGCAGGGCCTCGAGAACCGCGCCGCCGCCGTATCGATGGCGCCGGATCAGCGTGTTCGAGACCTCGAGCCAGAAATGGTCCGGCACGATGATCCGGCGATTCTCCCGAAGCCAACCGGCGGCAACCAGGCGCCAGCGATCTGACTCCGGCTCGCGGTGGACCAGCGGAACGGCCACCGAGGCATCGAGGACGATCGACCCCGTCATCCTGCGGGCTCGCTGGGATCGGTGCGTCGTTCGTCCAACGTCCGGCTCGCCGCCGCCGCGATGCGATCGTCCCGGGCGTCGCGCTCGCGCCTGATCCACTCCGCCGTGGTCAGGCCGTCGTCGGGTCCCGGGTGGAGGTGGGCCATTCGCTCGCGGAACTCGTCAAGCCGGTCCAGCGCCGCCAGGCCCCGCTGGACCCGCGCGTCTGCGTCCTCGTCCAGGCGCGTCGCGGCCTCGGGCGTGACCAGTACCGCCATCGGCCGGCCGTCGCGCTCGATCGCGATCCGCTCGCCCGCGGCCGCAGCATCGAGGATCTCGCCAAGGCGCCTTCGCAAGTCCATGGCGGTGATGGTTCTCATGGTCGATCATCATAATCAACCATGAGCATCGGTCCAACCCATCCGCAGGCTCCGGATTGACTCGATGCCCGCGACGCGTTATCCCGCCGAGGGATATAGCCCCGGCCGCCGAGGCGGGGGTGCTCACCGGTCACTTCTCGACGACGACGCGGAAGTAGGCTGGCGCACCGAACCTGTCCGCACCCCGGGCTCCAATCCAGTCGAGGCGCACCGTCCAGTCGCCGATGGGCGGTGCATCGAGCTCGAGGATCCGGCCGTTCGTCGGTCCCCCAGTCTGGATCGTCTCGAATGTGTCCGGCTGCTCGCCGTGCCACCGCTCGGCCTCGAACTGGGCGACCCAGCCGAGAGACCAGCTGTCGAAGCGCCAGCCGGCGGGCAGCTCGAAGCGGAGGGTTCCGCGTTGGGGGATCCGAACCGCGTAGTCCACATCCAATGCCTGGAACGACGGCCCACACGAGTCCGCCGCTTGGTACCCGCCGATATCGATGAACCCACCGCATCCGGACACGGCGTCGCGACGGACCTCGCCGCTGACCAGGGTCAGGCGAGGCAGCGGCGGGATGGTCGGCTGTGGCGGTTGGCTGACGACCGGTCCCAGGGTGGGGACCGTTCGCGGGGCTGGCTCGCAGGCCCATGTCACGGTGCCGGAGAGTCGATTCAATGACGGGTCGCCGCCGACGGGTCGGACCCAATCCTCGATCGTGGTCCGGAGCGGGCCGGGACCGGGATACGGGTCAGGTGCCAGGCCCTCGAACCACATCGAGCCGGATGCCCAGCCCTCGCCGACCTTGCTGAGGGCCACGTACCCCAGCCCGGGTCTCGGCACGTAACTCGCCGCGTTTTCGCGCCATATCTCGAATCGATTGCGCGGAGGCTCGATGACGAGCTCGACCCGCTCGCCGGCGAGCGATGCGGACCGAGCAATGTACAGGTCGCCGACCTCGACTGGGGAGATCCAGTCACAAACAAACTGGAGATCGATCGACGGCAGCGCCGGATCGTTGAAGACCACCGTCACGACACCGGAAGATTGCGCCTCTGGAGTGGGCATCGGCGGCTGGGAATTCGTGGTCGGACTCGGTGCGATCGAGGAGCTCGGCGCGGTCGAGGCAGGAGCGCGGCTTGCCTCGGGGACGCCGGTCGGCGCGGGGGCGAGCGAACTGCCGGGCGTTGTGGGCCCAAGCGTCCAGCCCGGCCCCGTCACGATGCTTCCCGCACATCCGGCGAGCCACCAGCCACCCATCAGGATTCCGATTCGCGCGATGGTTCGTGGCCGCATCGTCGCCCTCATGGTGTCGTGTCGCGCCGTTGACGTGGCCGTGAGACGCGGACGCCGCGCGTGATGCGACGCAATCGACAGTCGCATACGGCTCAAGAAAGATGCGGGGAGCTCCGCCTGACGCCCTTTCCTCCGGCTGCTGTGGAAGTCGCTACCGTCGGCCCGCTCCAAGCGCCCGGATCGCCGTCACCGTGGCGGGGTCGTCGAGGGTGGAAAGGTCGCCGGGATCCTCGCCGAGGAAGGCGGCCCGGATGACCCGGCGCATCACCTTGCCTGAGCGGGTCTTCGGCAGGGTCGGCACGGCCAGGACGACGTCCGGCCTGAGCGCCTTGCCGAGCTCGCCTGCGACGCGGGCGCCGATCTCCGCGAGCAGCGCCGGGTCGCCGTCCGTGCCGCGGGCCAGGACGCAGAAGACCGCGATCGACTCGCCCTTCACCTCGTGCGGGATGCCGACGGCGGCGGCCTCCAGTACGGCCGGGTGGCCCATCGCCGCGCTCTCGACCTCGGCCGGCCCGACCCGCTTGCCGGCCACCTTGAGCGTGTCGTCCGAGCGGCCCTGGATGTACCAGTAGCCGTCCGCGTCCACGAGCGCCCAGTCGCCGTGAACCCAGATGCCCGGGAACCGGGACCAGTACGTCTCGACGTAGCGGTGAGGGTCGTTCCAGAAGCCGCGCGTCATCCCGGGAAGCGGCTGGCGGATGACGAGCTCGCCGACCGTGCCGCGGACCGGACGGCCCGCCGCATCGACGACATCGGCCGCGACTCCGACGTTCGGGCCGGCGAAGGACGTCGGGCGGACCGGCGTGACGAGGTTGCCCGCCACGATTCCGCCCGACACCTCCGTCCCGCCGCTGTAGTTGACGATCGGACAGCGGCCCTCGCCGACCTCGCGGAAGAACCACCACCAGGGATCCGGGTTCCAGGGCTCGCCGGTGGAGCCGAGGACCCGGAGCGACGACCGGTCGTGTGATCGGACGGGTTCCGTGCCGTGGGACATGAGCGAGCGGATCACGGTCGGGCTCAGGCCGAGGTGCGTGACGCGGTGGCTTTCGACGATAGACCACAGCCGGTCGGGGCCGGGATGGTCCGGGGTGCCCTCGTAGATGACGAGGCGGGCGCCGAGCAGGAGGGAACCCGAGATCGCCCACGGGCCCATCATCCAGCCGAGGTCGGTGAACCAGAAGAGCGTGTCGCCCGATCGCAGGTCGAAGCAGTGGGCGAGATCCTGGGCCGCCTTCATCGGGAAGCCGCCGTGGACGTGGAGCGCCCCCTTCGGTCTGCCGGTGGTGCCGGACGTGTAGATGACCATGTACGGCGTTTCGGGGTCGGTCTCGGGACGGTTGCCCGGAGTCCCGGCGGCCGGCGGGCCGGACCGCTCGCCACGGTTGCTGCCGGGCAGGGACGGCGCCGAGCGCGCCGCCGTGTCGATCGCCTCGTGCCACCAGCGGTCCCGCCCCTCGTCCCACGGTGTCCCCGGCGCCCGCTCCCCGAGGCGCCGGACCACGAGGACTCGCCGGACAGTCGGGGCGGCGGCCACCGCCTCGTCCGCAGTTGCCTTGAGCGGGACGACGCCCCCGCGACGGAGGAACCCGTCGGCGGTGATCAGGATTGTGGCGCCGCAGTCCGTAAGGCGTGACGCGATCGCTGCCGGCCCGTAGCCCGAGAAGATCGGCGTGAAGATCGCCCGAAGCAGCCCCAGAGCCAAGACGGCCACGACAGTCTCAGGGAGCATCGGCAGGAGGATCCCAACGCGGTCACCAGGCTCCACACCCTCCGCGGCGAGCATGGCCGCCGCCCGGTCCACCTCGTCCCTGAGCTCGCGCGCCGTCCGGCGGCGGACCTCACCGTCCTCCCCCTCCCAGACGAGCGCCTCTCCGTCCGGGTCTCGCTCGGCGCGCGGGTCGATCGCCGCGGCCGCATGGTTGAAGGCGCCGCCACGCCACCAGCGGCTCCACTCCGGTCCTCGCGAGGCGTCGAGAACGCTCGTGGGGCGGCGTTGCCAGGGCAGGGCGAGATCGTCCGCGGCCGCGCCCCAGAACCACGCCGGATCGGCGGCCGCGTGTGCCTGGAGGGTTGTGAGATCGGGCATGCCGGCCGCGCGGATGAACCGGGCCAGGCGGCTGTCGCCAAGGTCGTCCGCGGAGGGGCGCCAGGCGGCGTCGGGGACGTCGCGGCCGAAGACCGGCCAGTCGGGCGCGGGCACGGGCCGATGCTAGCACGGGTCCCTGGCGCATCGGGCACGCGCATCGGGCACGCGTCGGGCGCGCGTCGGGGCGCTCCGGGCCTCGCTGCGGTAGCCTCCGGGGATGCGATCCCCTGCGATTCGATGCCCTTCGTTTCTTGCCCGCCCGCGCCATGCGGCGGCGTGGCTCACCACCACCGCGCTCGTGCTCTCCGGTTGCAGCGCGGTCCTCATGGCCTCGCCCGAGCCGACGCCGCTGGACTTCCCGGCGATCGCCGGCGAGCTCGCCACCCGCGGCCTCGAGCTCGATCGTATCGCCTCCGGCGACGCCGGCTGCGACGACCCCACGCTGACCGGGACCGCGATCGGCTTCGATGCGTCGGGGCTCGGGGTCGTCGCTCCCGTCCGATTGCGGATCTACATCTTCCGGAACGGCGACGCCTACGATCGACGCCGCCCCGACGTGGATGCCTGCGCCGCGGCTTGGGCGACGGATCCGGCGACGTTCGAGATCATCGATGCGAAGCCATTCGCGCTCGCCGGCCAGGGGCCCTGGACGGACGAGTTCAAGTCCGCGATCCGCGAGGCGCTCACGGTCTCCGCCGGCAACGGCGGCTGACTGGCAGGCACGCACGAGCTGCCCGTTCGGCGGGATGATCCGCTCGATGTTCGTACGGTGATCATTTCAGCGGCTTGACGCCGCACTGCGCCCGTCTGATGCCGCTCCCGGCGGCATCAGCCTCCCGGAGCCTGCCCTTCCGGCGTCCCATGTTCATTGGACGACCACGAACCTGGAGATCGATGCCGAAGGGGCTCGCGCGCGAGATCCCGGCGCTCGTTGCCGGCATCGAAGGGCCGGAGATGCTCATGGCACGGACATCGCTCAGGGAACCCAACCGACGCGCGGCAGGGCGGGAGGCTGCGCGCCTCAGCGCACCCGCGTCCCGATCAGCGCACCACGTACTTGTAGCCGGCGGTCCAGGCCGACGCCTCGTTGGACGTCGTTGGTTCGGCGCGCGACCGGACCCACCAGCTGCCCGCCGAGGGCAGCGAGGTCACGATCCTGGCGAGCCCGGTCGCCGGGTCGGCGTTGGCGTAGAGCGTCCGCTTGCGGACCCACGAGGTTCCCACCCGCAGGAAGAAGTCGAAGCGTGCCCGCCCGCGGGCAACGTCGACGCCGACCGGGCGGATCGTCTCGGTCAGGGTGACCTTCGTGGTGCGGAGGATCGTCCGTCCGGATGGGATGGACGATGCGAGGACAACCGTGGCGTTGACCCGGACCAGGAGACCGAGGCTAACATCCGTGGTGCCGTCGGGGTTGACGATGCGTCCACGTACCCAGCGGTTGGATCTCGGGGTCAGCGTGAGCTGGGCGTTGCCCGCCGGGTCCAGGGCGACGTCGCCGCTCGGAGTCCAGACCCTGGCGTCCTTCGACCACTCCAGCACGAGCGATCCTCCCGCTCCGGGAGTGACGGACGCCGTGCCGGCGAGGGTCGTCCCGAGCTTGACGGAGGTGGGAGCGAGGGTCAGCGAGACGCGCGGCGCGGTGCCGGCCGGCACGACCGAGAACGGCGTGGAGCTCCCCGCAGTCAGGCTCGCGACGTCCGCTCGCAGCGTGTAGCCGCTGCCCGGACGGTCGACCGAGCAGCCCGTGAATGCGGCGGTGCCGGCGACGGCCGTCCTGGTGGTACCGCCGTCGCAGGTGAGGATCGCCCCGGTCGGATTGCCGGCCAGGCTGAGGGTCACGGACATCGTAGCTCCGGGGCCCGTGCTCGTCGCACGGCCCCCGGCATCCACGATACCGACCGCCGGCTGTCCGAGGAGGGGCGCTCCGGCGGTACCGGACGCCGGCGGGGCCAGGAAAGCCACCGCCATCGGAACCTGCGCCGGCGTCTGGCCGAGCGAGAGGAGGCCGCTCCCAAAGGTGTTGTTCGGCACGGGCGATCCTAGGGGCGTGGCCCGCTGCTTCAGCAGGCTCGCCAGGGCAACCGGGGTGAGCGCAGGGTCGGCCTCCAGCAGGAGAGCGGCGGCCCCGGTCACGAGCGGCGCCGACTGACTGGTGCCGCAGAAGACGGGTTCGATCGTCGTGGGTGCGCAGTCGACCGCGACGAGGTCGGGCTTGATCCGACCATCGAGCGTTGGGCCGCGAGAGCTGTACGGCTCGATGACGGACGGCGTCCGGTAGTTGACCGCGCCGACGGTCACCATGCCGGGATTCCGGGAATCCGCGGGCGCGGGCAGCGAGCCCGCCGTCGTCGAATACCTGAGCGACGCGGCCGCCTGCGACAGGACCATCAGGCGCATCGCCGGGGCGGGCGGTCCCGAGTACCGCGAAACGCTGATCTCGTAGGTTCCCGTGGCCGGCGCGGTGAACGAAAGGATCTCGACCGGATCCCGGGTCTGGGATTGAGAGTCGACCGATTCGGCGAGCTTCGAATTGTCCTGCCAGATCGAGAGGTCATAGTCGGACGCGGCGCTCCCCCAGCGGATGATCACATCGATCTCGTCGCCCGCGCGCAGGTCCAACGCGTTGCCCTCGTCGCCCGGCGCGAAGTCCAGCCAGCCGTTCGAGTTGGCGTCCGTCGCCGGGCCCAGCCAGCTCATCTCGCCCTCGTTGCCCGCCGAGGCGACGAAGAGCGCGCCTGCGGCGACGGCCTGGTCGACGAGGCCGTAGATCGAATCGACATAGCCGCTCGTCCCGTCGCCCATTCCCTCCGGACCCCACCCCTGCGAGAAGTTGATGATCCGCACGCCCGCCGCGGTCATCCAACTGATCGCGGCCGCGAGATCGGCTCTCGAATAGGCGTTTGAGACGTAGAGCGCTGCGCCCGGGGCCATGTCGATGATCGATTCGGCGACAGCGGTCCCATGAGTCTCCCCCTGCGTCTCGCAGTCGGCGAGGGTCGAGCTGGCGATCCCCAGTTGTGCATAGCAGCGGGCCTGGACGTTGCCCGGTAGTTCCGAACCCATCAATCCAGCGAATCCATCGAAACCGCCGTCGAGGATGCCGATCTTCACGCCCTTGCCGCTGTACTGGGCCTGCTGCCACGGCAGGGCGCCGTGGAGGGCCGGCGCCGGACTGGCGTTCGTGTCGGCGACCGGGGCGCGGATCGCCCGCACCGTTACGACACCGGGCGTTGCCGCCAGGCTCTTGAGGCGTTCGGGCCGGATGTAGCCCTCGATCGTCCGCCCCCAGGAACCCCGAAGGTCCAGCCCGGCGGATCGAAGACGCGCGCGGATGGCGCTGCCGGGCTCCTGAGCGAACTCGACCGAGACGGCGATCTTGCGCGCCACCTCGTCGGCCATGGTCACGATCGTGCGATCCGGCGCCTTCCCCGCAGCCACCGCACCCAGTCCGGCCCCGAGCCTCCCCCGCTGCGGGTCAGCCGCCCGGGCCTCGGGCGGGACGGCAACCGCGAGCGCATAGATGAGCAGGAGCGGGACCGTGAAGCATCGTGAGCGGTGCACGATAAGCCACCAGAGGACAGGAGTGGCGAGGGCTGATGCCCCGCGTGCCTCTGACAGTAGCGGCGCCCGGATGCCCGTCAAGGTGCCGAATGGACGCCCCTCCATCGTCATCAGGACTACCACCTACCACAAGCCGAGGAAGCGGCCGGCCCAGAAGGCGGCTACGGCGAACCCCAGGACCCCGCCCACGATCCCGAATCGACGCGCGGCGGTCGAGGTCAAGTGATCGGCTGCCCACCTGCGTGATCTGGCCGGAACAATGAGGGCGACCAGCACCACCACGGGTATGACCACCTGGAGGAGAACCGCGATAGCGTCGCTCACCTGCAGTCTCCCGGGATGCTCACGTCACGTCCGCAGGCCGTTTTCGGCGCCCCTCCTGGGCGCCCATCTGGACCGAGCACCCAGGACCGTGCATTTCACTGAAATTCCTACACGATGCGCAGCCCCAGGATCCGCCGCGCGATGACGAGGCGCTGGATCTGGCTGGTGCCCTCCCCGATCTCGGTCAGCTTCGCGTCGCGAAGGTAGCGCTCCACCGGGTAGTCGGTGACGTAGCCGTAGCCACCGTGGACCTGGATCGCGGCGTTCGTGGCCCGACTGGAGACCTCGGACGCGAACAGCTTCGCCTGGGCCGCCGCGAGCGCGTAGTCGCGACCCTGGTCCTTGAGCCAGGCCGCCTTCCAGACGAGGGCTCGCGCGGCCTCGATCTCGGTGGCCATGTCCGCGATCATGAACGCGACGCCCTGGAACGAGCCGATGGGTCGGCCGAACTGCTCCCGCGTCTGCGCGTACGGCACGGCCGCATCGAGCGCGGCCTGCGCGAGCCCCACCGCCAGCGCGCCGATGCTGATCCGGCCGCCGTCCAGGATCTTCAGGAACGTCCGGAACCCGTCCCCGCGGCCGCCCAGCAGGTTCGCGGCCGGGATGCAGCAGCCGTCGAAGAAGAGCTCGCCGGTCGCCGAGGCGTGGAGCCCCAGCTTGTCCTCCAGACGCCCGACTCGAAAGCCAGGCGTGTCCGCCGGGAGGATGAACGCGCTGATCTCCGCCGAGCCGTCCGCCTTCGACCCCGTCCGCGCGGTGACGATGTACGTCCCGGCCTGGCCGGCGTTCGTGATGAACCGCTTGCCACCGTCGATGACCCACGTCCCGCCGTCGAGGCCGTCCTGGAGGCGGGCCGTCGTCCGCGTCCCGCCGGCGTCGGAGCCCGCACCGGGCTCGGTCAGGCCGTACCCCCCGATGACCCGGCCGCTCGCCATCGGGACGAGGTAGCGTTCCTTCTGGGCCGACGTGCCGGCGAGGTGGAGCGGCCCGCATCCGAGCGACGTGTGGGCCGCGACGATGAGTCCGAGCGAGCCCCAGACGCGGCCGATCTCCTCGATCGCGATCGCGTAGGCGAGGGTGTCCAGGCCGGCGCCGCCCTCGTCCTCAGGGATCGGGATGCCCAGCCAGCCCATCTCGCCCAGGCGCCGCACGACCTCGACCGGGAAGCGGCGCTCGCGCTCGTGCTCCTCGACGACCGGTGCGACCTCCTGCTCCATGAGCTCGCGGATGGTCGAACGGAGCAGGGAGTGCTCCGGGGAGAGGTCCAGGTCCATTGGCCGAGCGTAGCACCGAGCTGTGCTCGATGGGTGGGCGCTCGTCGTTGCCGGGGGTGCCCTGCCACGATGACCGGGCGTGCTGCGCCACGACCCACCTGCGCCACGACCCACCTGCGCCACGACCCACCCCGGGGTTTCCTGCTAGCCTCAGCCCATGCCGGAGACCGTCCCGAACGCCGACTCCGAGTCGTGCGACAGCGTCGCCGTCTCCGCGATCGGGCGTGGCCCAACGAACGGCGCCGCGTCGTCCGCCCCCTCGCCGTCCACGCTCCGCCGGGCGATCCTGGTGAACCTCCGCCGCCGCGGGCCGATGTCGCCCGACGTTCTCGCCGCCCATCTCGGCGCGAGCCGGACCGGCGTGTTGCAGCAGCTCCACGCGCTCGAGCAGGCCGGGCTCGTCGGTCACTCGATCGAGCGCCATGGGGTGGGCCGGCCGCGACATCTCTACGACGTCACCGGCGACGCCCAGGACCTCTTCCCGGCCGACTACGACGGCTTCGCCGCAGCGCTCCTCGACGCGATCGCGGCGGTCGGCGGTCAGGACCTGGTCGACGAGGTCTTCGCTGCGCGGCGCCGCCAGATGAGCACGCGGCTGGGCGAGCGCCTTGCCGCCAGGGTCGCCCCGAATGCGCCGCTGGCAGACCGAGTCCGTGAGCTGGCAGTGATCCAGGACGGCGCCGGCTACCTCGCCGAGACGATCGTGGCCGCGGACGGCTCGATCCGGCTCCGCGAGCACAACTGCGCGATCTTCCACCTCGCCCGCGAGGCGGACTCATGCTGCGAGGCGGAGCTCGCGCTGTTCGGCGACGTGCTCGGCGCCGACGTCGTTCGCGAGACCCACATCGCTTCAGGCGACCGCTCCTGCACCTACCGCGTGGAGCCCCGAGCCGGCGACTGATGCCCCGGCTGTCAGCCACCTGCGGCCCCCGATCCCGAGCTCCGCGAAGCGAGCTGCTGCTGGGTATGCACCTCGGCGGCATAGTCAGCCGCCGCCGCTCGGACGGTCGGCGACGCCGGACGGTCTCTTGGGCTCGGCTGCGACGACGACGGCGGCGGCGGCCGGCGGCTCGGACGAGCACTCGGGGCTGCCGTCGAGGTGCATATATTGGGAGCACTCGACTGTGGGAGCACTCGACTGTATCGGGCCGACCCTCGTGCAGCCCCGCTCAGCTCAATCGAGCTCGCAGCTGGCCGGTGACGCCGGCGCGGTGACCGGGAGCCCGGACGGCCGGTGAGCCGCCGAGCGTTTGCCCGGTGCATCCGTAGGGGTGAGTGTCTCTCAGGCAGGCCGAAGAGCCAGCGGTGTTGGGCAGTGCCGGTGGATGTGGGCTGCCGTCGCGACTCTCGATGCGCATCATCAACGGGCAGGGCGGCGCGTGAGACCGGCTGCCGACGTGCGATCGGGTCGAGGTGGTCGCCGCTGGCCGGAGGTGAGGCTACCGAACGACGGCCGCCCTCAGCCGCCGGCCATGGGCGGGTAGACGACGACACGATCGCCGTCGTAGAGCGGGGCGGACCCCTTCTCGGCCACCCCGTTGATCGCGTAGATGCAGGGGGCGACCGGCAGACCGACGGCAGCCAGGATCGCCTCGGCCGGCGCGCCGACCGGTAACTCAAGGACCGTCCGGCCGCCGGGGACCTGGTCGGCCAAGGTGCCCTTGAGGGTCACCTCGACGCGCAGGCACGTGTCGGCTACCTCACCGACCGGTCGGTCGCCATGCCGAGCCGCACGAGCGCTCGGCTCACCACCCGGCCGGCTGGCCATACTGGCCCTCGACCAGGTGGAGGATCCCCATGCGCTCCAGTCGCTCGCGCGGGACGAGCAGGTTGACCTGAACGAAGCCCGGCAGTCGACCGATCTCGATCGCGCCCGAGATCGTGGCCCGGTTCTTCACTTCGTCGACGGTCATGCCCAGGAGCTTCGCCGCGCGCCCGACGCCGTTGTCCACGGCGGCGTTGATGAACGGCCCGGAACCGAGGACCTGGATCGGCAGGACCGGCCCTTCGAGCCTGGTCCTGTTCGTCTCGGCCAGCGCCTCCGCCCGGGCAACCTCGTCGGCCGTGAACGGCTTGGCGAGGAATGGGAGGTCGTCGGCCGGCGGGAGAAGGATCGGGCCGTCGAGCGCGAGCCCCTTGATCACCTCGGTCCGGACGACCAGGCGGGCGCCGATATCGGTCGTGTGGACCGCAACTTCGCCGTCGCCGATCATCGCGTGGACGTCGCCGGCGTAGATGCCGGCCCCGTCGACCTTGACGGGCACGATGACGACGCTCCCCTCGCGCACCGAGTCGATGTCCATGTGGACGTCGGTCCGCGCCTCGAGCTGCTCCTCGGTGACCGCGAACTCGTGTTCGGCCCCGACGAGGAACGCCCCGAAGTCGCCGCAGTTGTGGGAGCTCGGCAGGTCGACCGCGGGGATCGAGCCGAGGTTCCCTGCCGAGATCCGGCAGCGGGTCATGACACCAACGAGGTCGGCCTTCGCCAGCGCCACGATGGGGTGCTGACGACTGCGTTCGGTCAGCCCGACCCAGGCCCGGCCGTCGCGACCGATCTCGCGCGCCCGCTCGGGCGTGACGGTGACGCCGATCCCCTTTGGATCGTCGAAGACCATGGTGTAGCCCTCGACCATGTGGAAGGGGATGACCTCGGAGTGACACGTGCTGCACTTGACGGCGCCCTCGCCGAGCCCGTCGAGATACGTGTCCGGGTAGAGGAAGTGGCGGCCCGCGTCGCGGCAGGTCGGACAGATGCCGGCCACGAACGGGTCGCTGAGGAAGCGGCCGTCCCAGCCGGTGTGGGTGCCGGAGGTCGTGGCGCGCGAGACCTGCTCGAGCTTCTCGATGTGGAGGGCGACGGCGTCACCGACCTTCGCGCCCTCCACCGCGACCGGCAAGGTCACTTCGTGTCCGCTCCGGATCGCCGGCGTGATCATCGGCCCCCAGCAGCCGGGGACCGTCAGGTACTCGATCCGGCCACCGTCGCGGACGGGTCCGAGCATCTCGTTGCTCGGCCCGACGATGTCTGTGTAGCGGTCGACGACCACGTGCTCGAGCGCGGCCGCCAGAATAGTCTGTGCCATCCTTCGCCCTTCCTTTCGGCTACACCCACTCCTGGATCAGGTCCAGAACCGGCCGGCGCCGCTAGGCGCCCGTGGGGCGCGCGAGTGGCTTTCCGACCGGCAGAACAGTTCGGCCGTACATCTCATTCAGCAGGAACGCGAACGCCAGGTAGATCGCCGATGCGCCGGTCGCGACGCCCTCCCATCCACCGATCGTGGTCAGGGTCGCGTTCCCCGTCCAGTTGGCCACCGCAAGGAGCAGCAGCAGGATCCAGGTGAGCGTCAGGACCAGGGTCAGGACGCGGGGCGCCACGAACGAGCCGATGAACAGCCCGAACGTGAAGATTGCCCAGATGAACAGGTACCAGCCCATCGCAGCTCCCGAGTTGGCCGTCGGCCACCACCCGTTCTGCTGCCAGATCAGCAGGAAGGCGAACGTCAGCCAGAGGAACGAGTACCCGCCAAAGGCCGTGACCGCGAAGGAGTCCTTTCGTCGGAAGGACAGGATCGCGACGATGGTCTGAGCGATGCCGCCGAAGAAGACCGCCATCGCCAGGACCATGGTCCCCAGCTCGTAGACCCCGGCGTTCGCGAGACTGAGGAGGACGGTCGACATGCCGTATCCAAGCAGCCCGAGCGGGATGGGGTTCCCGTAATCGGGCGATGGAAGCGCCGTTATCCGCGCCTCGAGGACCTGTGACTCACCGATAGTGACAACTGGCTCCCTCCTGCAGCCCCACTTGAGCTCGCAGAGAGGGCACTTCCATCTCGGTCCGGCCAAGTGCACGGTAACGGTGTTCCCGGGTCCTGAGGATGTCAAGTGGATTTTCGAGGCCTTGTGGATTTTCGAGGCCTGTGGATTTTCGAGACCCACGCCGCGCCAAGGTGTTCAGCGGCTCCGCTACGGGTTTCGCGCCGCCGGGGCTCGATCTGATCGAAGCGGGACAAGCCGGAGGTCGCCGAGCTCGTGCGCCGCTTCCGCGAGAGCCTGCAGCAGCGGACCAGCCGGGCTCAAGTCGGCTGAGGAGCGAGCTCGCTGCCAACCGGCCCCGCGTGCAGCCCCGCTCAGGCCTCCTCGCGCTCCACGGCCTCGCGTGTTGCCGGCTGGCGCGCGGGCAGCGGGACGTCCGACACGTTTCGAACGAAGGACGCGGCCATGGCGGTCGCCGCGGCCTGTTCCTGCTCCTCGACCGACAGGATTCCGAGCCGGCCGAGCGTTGCCAGCTCATCGCGGATATAGGTCTTGAGCATCTCCGGGCCGTCCGTGCTGATCGTGAACCGGACCCCGTTGCGCCGGAACGTGTCGAAGATCCAGCGGATCTCGTCCCAGCCGGAGACCACCCTCGTGTTGAGGTTCGAGGTTGGGCAGATCTCGAGCACGATGCCCCGGTCGCGGATCATCGCCATCGCCCGCGGGTCGTAAGCGGCCTTCACGCCGTGCCCGATCCGGTCCGGCTCCAGGAGCTCCACGACGCGGGCGACCTCCTCGACCGGGCCCGCCTCGCCGGTGTGGACCGTGATCCCGAGTCCGAACTGGCGGGCCCGGCGGAAGAGCCTCCGGTAGTCGGCCACCCGGAAGGTCGACGATTCCGGACCGGCGATGTCGACCCCGACGACGCCCCGGTCCCGCCAGGTGATGGCCTTCTCGACGATGATCTCGTTGAGCTCGAACGGGAAGGCTCGGTCCAAGCAGAAGATGAGGCCGGGCTTGACCGGATATTCCAGGGTGGCCCGGTCCATGCCCCGGACCGCGGCGGCAACGATGTGGTCCAGGTCCTGTTCGCCGCCCCGGTTCCGCTTCATGGGGTTGAAGCGGAGCTCCATGGTCGTGACGTTGTTCTTCCGGTACGCCCCGCCGACGACCTCGTAGACGCTTCGCTCAACAGCCAGTGGCGAACTCTGGATGAGCTCGGTCCAATGAAAGAGCTGGAGGTAGCCGTCGAAGGACTTCGTCCCGCGCGGGTTGACCGTGATCAGCTCTCGGAACTGCCAGTAGTCCTTGGTCGGGAGCTTGATGCCCTGCGAGTGGGCGATTCCCCACATGATCGCCGGGGTCACCGCGGCACCGAGGTGGCAGTGAAGCTCGGCAAGCGGGATCGACCGGGAGAGCTGGCGCGCCATCACCAGGCAGGATAGCCGACGCCGCTCACCGGCCGGGCGCGGCCATGCCGATGCAGACGGTGTAGCCGGAGGCGTCCGCGCTGGACCCGGCCCGGAATCCGTACAGCGCAGGACCGCCGAACTCGGTCGTGAGCACTGGCGCCACGATGGCGAGGCCCGGAACCGCACGCGCCGCGGTCAGGACCGGCAGCGGCCCGTCGTCGGCGAGCGGGAACAGGATCGTGGAGGTGACCGGGCCGCGGCTCGCCGTCTCGGGCCCGACGAATCCGATGACCGACGGGGCGCCACGAATGAGGGTCTCGCCGCAGCCGACGAGTTTGGACCTGCCAAGACCCGGGTAGACCGCGCCGGTCCCGGGAGCGATGTCCAACAGTCGGATGCCCGACGGCGCAGGGCCGCCGTCGGTCGGCTCGGTTGTGCCCAGCAGGATGCCGCTCGAGCCGGCATACCCCGCCCAGGCTCGGGTCGCCGACAGCAGGACGGGCTCCGCGCGGACGTATCCCGGGCGAAGCTCGAGGTGCCAGGTCTGATCGTGCAACCCGTCG
This sequence comes from Anaerolinea sp., assembly GCA_013822395.1. Lineage (GTDB taxonomy): Bacteria > Chloroflexota > Limnocylindria > Limnocylindrales > CSP1-4 > UBA5189. The sequence goes on from PNKK01000009.1 coordinate 37,232, forward strand.
CCGTCGACCCACTTGACGCGCAGGGCATATACGCCCGGCGGCCAGGTCGCGCCGCCGGGTTGGGCAAAGGCGACGAACGACAGGCGGTCACCCGACGTCGTCATCGTTGCGTCCCCCGTGTTCGCCGATTCCTCGAATGGGGCGAGTCGACGCAGATTCGCCGAGCGGATCGTGGACACGGGAGGTAGGACGACGCCGAGCCAGGTCGTCAACGGCAGGTGGGCCCGGGCGACGAAGGATCGCGGCGGTCCGTCCGCGGCGCGTCGATCCAGGTTCAGCCAGGCTTCGATCTGGTCGAGCTCGGCGCCCGCCGTGGACGTCAGCGGGACCGCGGCGCCGTCAACGAAGGCGAAGAGGCCGACCGGCAGTCCGTCCAGATCCGGTCCTTCAAGCGTCGCGATCGGGGGGATCACGACCGCCGAGGCCTTCGGATCCGGCAGCACCCCGAATCCATCCAGGATCTCGACATCGATCCGCCGGATATCGCCACCAGCCAGTACGTCCACCCGATACCGGCCAGGCTCCCAGGGCTGAAGGGCCGCCCCGGCCAGTCCGCCTCGAAGGAAGAGGTACGCGCCACGAGCCGGGACATCGTTGATGGGCCGAGCGTCGATCCACTCGAGGCCGCGACGCCCACGGTCCAGCCAGATCCTGACGTCGAGTGGTGCCTCCGCCGGTGGGAATGTGACGCCCAGAGCGACCACGATGTTGTCACGCGCATCCACGGTCGCGGTTGTGTCGTCCGTGCTGTTGGCACCGACGGCGATCCAACGCTCCGTGTAACGCGGCGAAGAGCCGGACGACGCCTTGGGTGACGCGCCCGTGACGATCGTGCGGATCCCCCATTCCCGGCGCGGCGAAACGACCTGAGTGACGTCCAGCCAGCTGGGCGGCACGGCAGCCGCGGACGCGGGGCTCGGTTCCGGCTCCCGGCCGGACGGCTCGATCGTCGGGGACGCGTGGGCCGTGGTTGCGGGTCCCGCGACCCCCCACGGCTTGACGATCGCGATCGCGATCGCCGCGGCCACGACCACCAGACCGACCATCGCGGGGTCGATCGACCGTCGGCGGCGACCGAGCTTGACCGGCTCGAACTCGACGCTCACGGGTCCGCCCAATCAGCCGGCCGGCGGGACCACGCGGCCTTCGGTAGTCATCGAGGCGATCCGGAAGACGCTGTCGGCATCAGGCAATCAGCCGGCCGGCGGGACCACGCGGCCTTCGGTGTCGAGCGCGGCCCGGCGCCGGAGCGCCTCGGGCGCCTCGGGCGCCTCGGGCGCGAGTGTCAGCCCGCCAGGGGGACAACGCGGCCGTCGGCATCGATGGTGGCCTGCCGCCGACGGAGCGCGCGCAGCTCGGCGCCCGGGACCTGATCGCGAGCATGGTAGCTCGATCGGACCAACGGCCCCGATTCGACATGCCGGAACCCGAGCGCAAGCGCCTCGGCCTTCATCTCGGCGAACTCGTCGGGGTGGTAGTAGCGCTCAACCGGTAGGTGCTTCAGCGACGGCCGCAGGTACTGGCCGACCGTGAGAATGTCGCATTCGACCTCACGTAGAGCCCTGAGCGCCTCGGTCACCTCGTCCCGCGTCTCGCCGAGGCCGACCATGAGCGAGCTCTTGGTGTACGCCTCATGGCCGAGCTCCGCGGCGTACGTCTTCGCCCGCTCCAGCACGCCCAGGCTTCGGTCCCAGCGCGCCCGCCTGCGGACCGGCTTCTGGAGCCGCTTCACCGTCTCGAGGTTGTGGTTGAGGATATCCGGCCCGGCCGCCATCACCTCGCGGAGCGGGACCGCCTCGCCGTTGAAATCCGGGATGAGGACCTCGACGCCCATGCCCGGGATCCGCTGGCGGAGCTGGCGGATCGTCTCGGCGAAGATGTGGGCGCCGCCGTCGGGGAGATCGTCGCGGGCGACCGAGGTCACGACCACATGATCGAGGCCGAGCCCGGATAGCGCCTCGGCGACCCGGCGCGGCTCGTCGTCATCGAACCAGGTTGGTTTGCCTGTCTTGATGTTGCAGAAGCCGCAGGCTCGGGTGCACGTATCGCCGAGGATCATGATCGTGGCGGTGCGCTGGTCCCAGCACTCCCCGACGTTCGGGCAGTGAGCCTCCTCGCAGACGGTGTTGAGGTTGAGGCCACGAAGGAGCCGCTTCAGGTCCTGGTAGTTCTCGCCGGACGGCATCCGAGCCCGGATCCAGTTCGGGTGTCGGCGGAGCGCCGCCGAGCCGTCCGAGCCGGGGAGCCCCGCAAGCTCTCCACCCCCCATCGCGCCGCCCCCCATCGCGATGGAGACGGGCTCGCCCGGCCCGTGACCGTGAGCGGCGGGGGGGGGCTGGAAGATCGGGAGTTCACGAGCCATGCTGCAGGGAGTGTACGGCGACCGGCCGTCGGGGACGTCCTCACGCTTCGAAAACGCCGGTCACGGGACGAGGTTCACGGCCGGAATGTCGGTCGCATAGGTCCGTCCGCTGGAGGCGTCTCCGGACACCAGGATCAGCCGGTAGGTCTCCCGGTTCGAGAACGCCTCGAGCTGTGCGGAGGCGAGAGATTCGAGGTTGACGACGGCACTCCAGCCCAGCGCGTCGGGATCGATGGCCGCCGTCACGCCCAGGTCGAGGCAGCCGGCGCGACCCAGCCGGCGATTGCCCTCCTCGCCGCGATCCGGGCCCGGACCGGGGTCCGCCGGACAGAGATAGCCGTGGGTGTTCGCATCTCGATAGCCGGGTACGAGGAGGTTGAGCTTCGTGCCGTCGCGGCGAACGGTCACCCCGAAGCCAGCCAACGGGCTGCAGGCGGCAGCCACGAGACCGAGCGCCACGAGGGCCGAGACGAGTGCGGAGAGTTGCGGCGCACCTCCGGCTCCGTGTCCGCGCCCTCGGGAGGTCTGCGACCTAGTACATCGCCGTGTCAGGGCCGATCGCCTCCAGCCAGGCCTTGATGTCTCGAAGGAGGGCGGCACCGCCGGCACCGTCGTTGGCGCGATGGTCCACGCCGAGGACCATGTTCATGATCGAGCGGATGGCGATGACGTCGCCCTCGGGCGTCTCCACGACGACGGGCCGCTTCGTGATCCGGTCCATCGTGACGATCGCGACCTCCGGCACGTTGATAATCGGCATGACCATGTTCGTGCCGAGCCAGCCGGTGTTGTCCACGGTGAACGTGCCGCCACCGAAGTCGTCGAGGCGGAGCTTGTTGGCGCGAGCCCGCTCGGAGACGTCGGCGATGGCCTTGTTGAGCCCGGCGATCGAGAGGTTGTCGACGTCGCGGATGACCGGCACGATGAGGCCGTCGGCGACCGCGACGGCGATGCCGATGTTGATCCGCCGTTTGGCCACCAGGCCCTGATCGGTCCAGTGGGCGTTGAAGGTCGGGTTCCGCTTGAGCGCCTCGGCCGATGCCTTCACCACGAAGGGAACGAAGCTCAGCGACACGCCCTCCCGCGCCTGGAAGTCCTTCTTCGCCCGATCGCGGAAGCGGACGAGGCTCGTGACGTCCACCTCCATCTGGACGAAGGCATGGGGCACCTGGAGCGCCCGGGTCATCTGTGCGGCGATCCCCTTCCTCATCTGGGTCATCGGGATGAGGACCTCGTCCGCGCCAGGCGGGAAGACGATGCCGGGCGCCGCGGTCGTGGCGGTCGGGGCGGGGGCGGGGGCGGGGGCGGGCCGCGACGCCGGCCCGGGCGGCGTCGCCGGGGACACCGGGGCCTGGGTCCCGGCGAATGAGGCAGCCGAGACGGCCGCGGCATCCTGTCGGCCAACCGGCTTCCCGGTCCGCTGCGACTCAACGTAGTCAGTGACGTCCTCGCGGGTGATCCGCCCACCGCCGCCCGTGCCGACGATCATCGCGGCCTGGAGACCGTGCTCGCGGAGGAGGCGCCGGACCGCCGGGGTCATTCGGGCGTCGGCGTTGCCCGGCAGCTCGTGGGGCGTGCGCTCGTCCGAGCCGGCGGGGCCGTGCGCGGCGGCGGAGGCAACCCCGATCGATGCCATCGGCGACGCGGGCCGGGCGGGGGTCTCGGCCGCGGGGGTCGCCGAGACTGGGGTCGCGGCCGGTCCCGGAGAGGGCGCGGCGGCGGATGGCACTGGCGCTACGGATGCGTCGCCAGTGTCGCCCTCGTCGATCACCGCGATCTCGGCATTGTTCGGGACGGTCGCGCCCTCCTCGACGAGGATCTCGCGGAGGATGCCCTCGAACGGCGACGGGACCTCGGCGTTGACCTTGTCGGTGATGACCTCGAGGAGCGGCTCGTACTTGGCGACGTGGTCGCCCGGCTGCTTGAGCCACTTGCCGATCGTCCCCTCGGCCACGCTTTCGCCAAGCTGGGGCATCGTCACCTTGGCCATGGAAGGAACCTCCTCGGGGGAGTGGAACGCCGATCCCGTCGCGCCGCGGCGGTCGTCGCCGGTCGCGCGGCGCCTAGTGTCCCCCATCCGCCGAAGCCGTGCCAGCACGGCGGTGCGACGGACCGCAGGTGAGTGAGCGTGAAGCGCCGCATGCCAGAGTCCGCGCATGGACGGTCGAAGGATCGGACGGGTCGTGCGGGTGCTTCGGCACCGGCTTTGTTGGCGCCAGCTCGACTTGGCCGGTCGCGCGGGGCTGAGCCAGTCGCTCGTCTCGCTGATCGAGCGCGGACACATCGAGGCGGTCGCGGTTGGCAAGCTGGAGGCCGTCCTTCGCGCCCTCGACGCCGATCTCGTCCTGCTGGCCCGATGGCGCGGCGGCGACCTCGACCGGCTGCTCGACGAGGCCCATGCCAGACTCGTCGGCGTCGCCGTCGAGCTGCTCACGGCGGCCGGCTGGGCGGTCGAGGTCGAGGTCACGTACGCGGTTGACTTCGAACAGGGTTCGATCGACATCCTTGCCTGGCACTCCGGCTCCGCTGCGCTGCTGGCAGTCGAAGTGAAGTCCGAGCTGGTGTCGGTCGAGGAGACGCTGCGTCGGCACGATGCGAAGGCCCGGCTGGCGGCCCGGATCGCCGTTGAGCGGTTCGGCTGGCGGGGGCGGACGGTCGCCCGGCTGCTCGTCCTGCCGGAGGGCACGACGCCCCGGCGCCGCGTCGCACGCCACGATGCGGTCCTGGCGCGTGCCTATCCGCTCCGATCCATCGATGCCCGGGCGTGGCTCTCGGCGCCGACGACGGCCCAGGGCAGCCTGGTCTTCCTTCCGTCGCCACCGAGCAACAGGGCTCGTGGTAGGAGCGGCTCCCCCACCCGGAAGCGCGTCAGGCGGGCGGTGACGCGCTCGATCTGAGCGTGCGCGAGACGCTGATGGTCTCGCCAGTACCCGAGACCCTCGAGATTGGCGCCTGTCCGCGCCTAGGACGAGCGGCATTCGTACGTGGCGACGGAATCGCCGGCACGGCCGGTTAGCAGCAACCGGATGCGTAGGTGGTAACGGAACGGCCCGCGGAGACCGGACAGGCCCGGCGAGGACCGTCAGAGACGGGCCGGCGAGGACCGGATCGCGCGCTGGACATCGCCTTCCGATGTGCCAGCCCGTGTTCCCCGCGCCGGGCGACCTCCCACGCCGCGTCGCCGGCCGCGCGCTCGTACCCGCGACGGGTCAACTCCGCCAGCTCCGAGAAGAGCGCCTCGTCCACGGACGTGAAGTTGAAGCACGACTTGCCCTGCATCCGCCGCCGGAGCGCTGGCGACGCGCCCTCGAGGAGCACCGGCTCGACGTAGACCGGCATGAGGTAGTAACTGACGTAGCGCTTGCCGAGCCGCACGCCACCGAACCAGGTCGTCGGATCGCGCTTGGCCTCGACCGCCATGTCGACGCCGTAGAGCGCCGCGGTGTCGGTGCTCACGTGCATCCGCCGGCCGTACGGCTCGAGGATGTCGCGGAGCCGCCGGAAGACCGCCCCGAAGTCCTCGCTCGATGCCATCGGCCGTACGCTCCCCCCGGCTCAGTACGCCGCGAGCTTCCGGATGCCGGCGGCGATCTTCTCGGGGTTGACCATGAACCAGTCCTCGAGGACATGGTTGTACGGGACCCCCGGGACATCCGGCCCGGCAATCCGCGTCACCGGGCCGTCGAGATAGTCGAACGCCTCCTCCGCGACGATCGCGGAGACCTCCGCCCCGTAGCCCCCGAACCGGTTGTCCTCGTAGGCCACGAGGCACTTGCCGGTCTTTCGGACCGAGGTCAGAAGCGTCTCCTTGTCGATCGGGCGCAGAGTCCGGAGGTCCACCACCTCCACGCTGATCCCCTCGTCCGCCACGACGTCGGCCGCCTCGAGGGCGTAGTGGGCCATCAGCCCGTAGGCGACGACCGTGATCTGCTTTCCCTCGTGGGTGACGGCCGCTCGACCCAGGGGCACGGTGTAGTCCGTGTCCGGCACGTCGCCCCGAACCGACCGGTACATCTTCTTGTGCTCGAAGAAGAGGACCGGGTCGTCATCGCGGATCGCAGACCGGAGGAGGCCCTTCGCGTCGTACGGCGTGGACGGGATCACGACCTTGAGTCCCGGGATGTGCGTGAAGAACGCCTCGACGGACTGGGAATGGTAGAGCGCGCCATGGACTCCCCCGCCGTATGGGGCGCGAATCGTCATGGGCACCCCGAACCCGTTGTTCGAGCGATACCGCATCCGCGAGGCCTCGGACAGGATCTGGTTGAAGGCCGGGAAGATGAAGTCGGCGAACTGGATCTCCGCGACCGGCCGGAGCCCGTTCACGGCAGCCCCGATCGAGGCACCGACGATCAGTGATTCCGTGAGCGGCGTGTCGATCACGCGGTCGTCGCCGAACTCGGCCCACAGACCGTCCGTGGCCAGGAAGACGCCGCCCTTCTTGCCGACGTCCTCGCCGAGGACGATGACGGACGGGTCCCGCCGCATCTCCTCCGCAAGCGTCTCGCGGATCGCCTCGATGAAGGTCCGAAGCGCCATCAGCGGCCTCCGCCTTCGCTGCCCGCCGCCCCGTGGCCCTCGTCGGCCGTCCCGTGGCCCTCGCCGGCCGTCCCGTGGTTCCCGCCGGCCGCCGCACGGTGGCCGCCGAGGCCCCAGGCGGGCGGCATCTCCGACGGCCAGTCCTCGGCGAAGACCCAGCGCATCGCGGTGGAGGGATCGGGATCCGGCTCGTGCTCCGCATGCTCCGTCGCCGCATCCACCTCGGCCTTGATCTCCGCGGCGATTCCGGTCTCGATCTCGTCCGTGAGGACGGCGGCATCTCGCAGCTCGTCGCGGAAGCGCGGCAGGGCATCGTGCGTCCTCAGCTCGGCCAGCTCATGCTCGGGACGGTATTTCGTCTGCTGGTCGTCAGATGAGTGCGCTGTCAGGCGGATGACCTTGGCCTCGATCAGCGTCGGGCCGTCACCGCGCCGCGCGCGATCCACCGCTGTCTTCGAGGCGCGGTAGCAGGCCAGGACATCGGAGCCGTCCACGATCACGCCGGGGATCCCATAGCCGGCGGCGCGATCCGCCACGTTCTCCAGGGCCAACTGCTTCGAGGTCGGGACGCTGATCGCGTAGCCGTTGTTCTCGACGACCAGGATGAACGGCAGCCTGTGGATGGCGGCGAAATTCAGTCCCTCGTGGACGTCGCCCTGGTTGGAGCTCCCCTCGCCCATCGACGTCAGCGCGACCTGCCCTGTCCGGCGGATCTTCGCCGCCAGCGCGATTCCCACTGCGTGGAGCATCTGGGTGGCCACGGGCGACGACAGCGACAGCAGGTTGTTCTCGGCGTTGCCGTAGTGGCCTGGCATCTGACGCCCGCCGGACGACGGGTCGCTCGCCTTGGCGTACTGGGCCATCAGAATGTCCTGGGCCGTCATCCCGAACGCCAGGCAGGTCGCGATCGAGCGGTAGAAGGGCGCGATCCAGTCCTTCTTGCGCTCCAGCGGCCAGGCGAGTCCCACCTGGGCCCCCTCGTGGCCCTGCCCCGAGATCACGAATGGGATGCGCCCGGCCCGGTTGAGGATCCATATCCGCTCGTCGACAGCACGCGCCAGGGCGACGGTCCGGTACATCGCGATCAGGTCGGCGTCGGTCAGGCCGACCGACGCCGCCAGGTCCGATCGGGTCTTGCGGGTCACCGCCATCGGCCGATGCGTGCCTCCGAGGTCAGAAGTTGATCGATTGTCAGAAGTTGATCGATTGTCAGAAGTTGATCGATCGTCCGTCGACCGCCATCGCCGCCTCGCCGACGATCTCGGCGAAGGTGGGATGGGCGTGGGTCGTGGCGCCGATCTCCCATGGCGTGGCGTCGAGCTGGAAGGCCAGCGACGCCTCGGCCACGAGGTCGGTCGCGTGGGGACCCACGAGGTGGATTCCGAGCGTGTCGCCCGTCTCGCGATGGCCGATCACCTTGGCGAACCCTTCGTATTCACCCCCGATGATCGCCTTGGCGACCGCCTGGAACGGAACCTTGCCGACCTTGTAGGGGATGCCGCGCTCCTCGCATTGCTGCTCGGTGAGCCCGATCGAGGCGATCTCCGGGCGGCAGTACGTCGCCCGCGGCTGCGCGACGTAGTCGATCGGATGGACGTCCGTATCGCCGGCGATCACGTGGGCCGCGACGATCCCCTCGTGCGCGGCGGTGTGCGCCAAGAGCAGGCCGCCGACGATGTCGCCGATCGCATAGAGGTGCGGCTCGCGGGTTCGCATCCGGCCGTCCACTTTGATGAAGCCGCGGTCGAGCTCGGCCTTCGTCGTCTCGAGGCCGATCTCCTCGACGTTCGGGGCGCGGCCTGTCGCGACGAGTAGAAGCTCGGCAGCGATGGTCGTCGCTTCCTTGCCCTCCGGGCCGACGGTGAGACCGACACCATCGTTGCCTACCTGCACCGAGGCTGCATCGAGCCGCGCGTTCGTCATGACCGTGATGCCTCGCCGGGTGAAACTCCGCTCCAGGAGCTGGCTGACCTCGCGGTCCTCGGCCGGCACGATCGTCGGGAGGTATTCGAGGAGGGTGACCTTGACGCCGAGGTCGTGGTACATCGAGGCGAACTCCACGCCGACGGCCCCCGCGCCGACGACGATCACGTCCTTCGGCAACGCGTCCGCGCGGAGGACCTCGTCCGAGGTCACGATCCGACGCCCGTCCGGCACGAGCCCCGGAAGCGACTTCACCCTCGAACCGGTGGCGAGGATCACGTCCGTGCCCCGGAGCACCCGCTCCCCGCCCGCACCGGGCGTCCCGTCCTCGCCGTGCATCTGGATGCGGACCGTGGTTGGGCCGTCGAGCCGGCCGCGACCCCCGATCCAGGTGACCTTGTTCTTGTCGACGAGCGTCTTGAGGCCCGTCCACATTCGCTTCACGACCTGGTCGCGGCGGGCGGCCATTCTCGCGTAGTCCACGACGGCATCGCCGGGAAGATCGATCCCGAAGTCCTTCGCGTGCCGGATCCGCTCGGCGAAGGCCGCCGACTCCAGGAGCGCCTTGGTCGGGATGCAGCCCCGATGGAGGCAGGTCCCCCCGATCTTGTCCTCGTCGACGAGGGCGACCTTGAGGCCGAGCTGGGCGGCGCGGAACGCCGCGCTGTAGCCCCCCGTCCCGGCGCCGAGAACGACGAGATCGAAGTCGTTGGACGAGCCGACGGCCATGGTCAGGCGGCCTCCAGAACGGTCAGGGAGCGTCCCGCGCCGGCGGCGGCGAGGCGCGCCCGGGAGGCCCGGCGGGGCGGGTGGATCATCGGGGCCGATGGTACGCGCGAGGTCCCGACGGGCGCAACCGGTGCGTCGCGCCTGTGTGGACGGCCTGCTCATGTTGCGCCACGCGCTCCGGCTTCGCCGCGGTGCGCCGCCCCGGGCCGTCGCTTGCGCCGCCCCGGCCCGTCGCTTGCGCCGTAGTCAACGATTCATGCACCCGATGTCGTCGCTGTGCGCCTCGGGCAATCTCGCGACCGGATAGGGCTCCACGGGGGGCCGATTGCCGTCGCGGCTGTGTCCGCTGGACAATTCGCCGACGATCCGGCGCGGAATCGTTGACCGGCAGGCAATCGGCTGAGGAAGCCGGCAGGCAGGGCCAATCCGAGCGCGGCCGATGCTAGACTCGGAGCACGGCGGGCCGGCTCGGCCCCCAGGTGGAAGGAACACCGTGGACGCGACCATCCTTCGCGTGCTGCTCGTGATCTCGGCCTACCTGTCCGGGTCCATCCCGGTCGGCGTCATCGTCGCGCGGCTGTCGGGCGGCCCGGACCCTCGCTCGATCGGCTCGGGACGGACCGGCGGCACGAACGCCCTCCGCGCCCTCGGCCGGCGGTGGGCCGCTCTTGTGGTTGCCGGCGACCTGGCGAAGGGCGCGATCCCGGTGCTCGCGGCCAGGCTCCTGACCGACGGCGATCCGGGCATCGAAGTCCTGACCGCCTTCGCCGCCGTGGTCGGCAGCTCGCGGTCCGCCTTCCTGCGGTTCGGCGGAGGTCGCGGCGTCGGGACGGGCGTGGGCACGATGCTCGTGATCCAGCCGATCGCCGTGGTCATCGCCGCGCCGGTCTTCTTCCTGGCGATCGTCATCACCCGCTACGTCTCGCTGGGATCGCTCCTGGGGTCGGCGGCGATCCTCCCCGCGATGCTCCTCATCTGGGCTGTGGCGTCGGGGGCCGTCCCGCCGGCCTATCTCGCCTGGGCGGTGGTGGGTCCGGCGCTCATCTGGCTGGCCCACGCCGACAACATCAACCGCCTGCTCCACGGTACCGAGCGCAAGTTCGACCTGGGGTTGCTCGGCGGGCGGCGGGGCGGAGGCGCCGCGTAGGGCGGTCCGTACGATCCGCGTGTTGGCGGGTGGCAGCTGGCGGGTGGCGAGCATCCGGCCCGAGCCTCGCGTATCTCGACGCCCGGCCCGCTCGGAGTTGAGCGAGAGCGGGCTTGGCGTGCCGGGCTCGGAATCGCCTCAACGACGGCTGCGCGCCGCGATCTCCTCGATCCGCACTTGGACGATCCTCTTCACGAGCGCGCCGGGGAGCGGCTCGTCTGCGGAGAAGCGGATCGTTCCCTTCCCGGTGAAGTAGGGCTTCAGCTCTTCCCCGAGTGCCTCGCGCACCGCCTCGCTTGCCGGAAAGAGACTGCAGTGGTTCCTGAACGCTGCGTAGGAGACGAGGAATCGACCGTTCAGCTTGAACGCCGGCATCCCGTAGCTGATCGCCTCTGTCACCCCGGGCGCGGCGGCCTTGATCGTCTTCCGAAGCATCCCCAGAGCGACGCGCTGTCTCTCTGGCAGGGCGACCAGGTACTCCTCGACGCTGGCTGGTGCAGCCATCAAGCTCATCCTCCACGTGACATCGATGCGATCATCCCAGACCGCTGCGCGGTGAGAGGGAGCTCTGGCTGGCAGCCAGAGCGACGTCTTGAATGAGCCGAGCGTGGAGCCGAGGTGGTCTCAGGCGCGGCCTCAGCAGTGGCGGCGCGCCGTGGGCATTGCGGGAGTGGGTGCCCGGACTGGCGGGTGCCGCCGCATCCAGCGGTCCCGCATACCGGGTCCGCAGAATGCGGAGCGGCGTATCATCCTCCCCGTGGCGAACCCGTTCTCATTCGGCAGCCCCGTTCGCGGCGACCAGTTCGGCGATCGCGAGACGGAGACGCGATTCCTCGTCCGGCGAATGACCGGCGGCCAGAACGTCGTCCTCACCTCGCCGCGTCGGTACGGCAAGACGTCGCTCCTGCTCCGGGCCGTCGAGGAAGCGCGGCGCAACCACGGGGCCCGGGTCGGGGTTGCGAGCCTCCTGCGCTGCTCGAGTCGGCGCGAGGTGGCCGAGGAGACCACGAGAGCGGTCGTCGACGGGGCGCTTGGCTGGATGGTCGGCACCGCCGAGCAGATCAGCGATCGACTCCGTCGGTTGCCTCGTGTCATGCCGACGCTCGAACATGAGGGTTGGCGTTTCTCGCTTGGGCCGGGTGGTCAGGAGCAGGACTTCCTCGCCGACATCCGCCGGCCGATCGACCTCCTTGCCGACTCGGCCCGGGACGGCCGCCCGGTCTGTCTGGTGCTGGACGAGTTCCAGCAGGTGGCCGAGATCGATGAGCACCTGGGCGGCTTCTGGAAGACGGTGATCGACGATCTGCCCGGGGTGAGCCTCGTCTTCTCGGGCTCACGGCGGCACATGATGGAGCGACTCTTTGTCGGCACGGGGGCCGCTCTCAAGAACGCAGCCGAGCCGATGAGCCTCGAGGTCATTCCGGAAAGCGACCTCGTGCCGTTCCTGCGAGCACGAATGGCGTCTGCTGGTCGGGAGTTGACCGAGTCGGCGGCGCAATTGATCTACCGGCTGGTCCGAGGGATCCCTCACTTTGTCCAGCTCTTGGCGGCAGCAGCCTATGACGACGACGTCGAGCTCGTCGATGAGGCCGTCGTGCGCAGCGCCATGGTTCAAGTCCTGACGCGTCAGCGCGCCGACCTGGCTGCCCGGTACGAGGCGTTGCCGACGAATCAGCGCAAGCTTCTGCGCGAGCTCTCACGCGAGCCCGGGCGGGACATCCTCTCCGCACGCTGGCTCCTGAGAAGTGACCTGGCGAAGACGAGTGCCGAACGGGCGCGAGACGCCTTGCGCGACGCAGAGCTCATCGAGCTCGATGGGACGGTCGGCTGGCGCGTAGCGGACCCTATCTTCGAGCGCTGGCTCCGCCACGGGCTCGATCTCGACCTGGGCGAGTCGATCGACCCTTCTTCGATCGGTTGACTGCCGGGTCGAGTGGCCTCCACCGGGTCGAGTGGCCTCCACGGACTCGGGCGTCGAGTCGCCGGGGAATCGAACGACCCGGGCCGGCTGACTGCCCGGGTCGTCACTGGACTCAGATTCCGTGCGGATCCCCGATGGAGCCGCGTGCCGAGAGGAGAGCTAGCCCCGCATCGTCCGGAAACAATCGGAGCAGTAGACGGGCTTGCCACTCGTCGGGCGGAACGGGACCTTCGCCTCGTTGCCGCAGTTCGAGCAGGTTGCCGCGAACATCTCCCGGGTGCCACGATCGCGACCGCCGCCGTAGCCGCCGCCACCACCGTAGCCACCCGCGCTGTAGCTGCCGCCGGCGCTGTAACCGCCGCCGGACGAGCCGTAGTCGCTGCTGCCCGAGCCGTAGCCCGCGCCGCTCGACCCGCGGGCAGCCTTGCGGCTGGCCCGACAGGACGGGCAGCGGCGCGGCTCGGTGAAGCCGCGCTGCGCGTAAAAGTCCTGCTCGGACGCGGTGAAGACGAACTCCTGTCCGCAGTCCGCGCAGGTCAGATTCTTGTCGCTGTACAAAAGAACTCCTCTCGGTAGCCGCCGCCGATCCCGCGCTCGGGTTCTCGCGTCAGCCGTGAGAGGAGTCCGGTTCGTGGTCGTCTACGCGTATGCAGTCGCGACCGGTGCCGCGACATTGGGCGACGCGCAGCATACGCGCTATCCCGAAACCTGCCTAGCCCCGAATTCGAGCGCACAAGATGCCCCACACTCGCCTGAAAATAGGCTATTGACATTAGCCATGAAGGCTATAGTGTGTAGCAATCGAGCACACGAGCGAATGGAGCACACCATGACCGCGACCGCCACCGCCCTGCCGGCCATCGCCCTGCCCCGACAAGCACCGGCGCCCCGGGCATGACCGATGGAGCGGTCCGGACCTGGCTCCGCCTCGAGGGTGTCGCCGCGTTCGCCGCCGGCCTCGCACTCTTCGGCGCGAGCGGTGGGAACTGGCTGTTCATCGTGCCCTTGATCCTGCTGCCGGACATCTCGGCCGTCGGCTTCCTCGCCAGTCCGAGGGTCGGCACCTTCACCTACAACCTGTTCCACAACTGGGTGCCGGGCATCGTGACCCTCGGCGTCGGGGTGTGGCTCGAATCGCCGGCGGTCCTGCTGGCTGCTGCCATTCTGATCGCCCATGTCGGCATGGATCGGGCCGTCGGTTACGGCCTGAAGCTGCCGGGCTCATTCCACGACACCCACCTCGGTCGGATAGGCCGCGCAAAGGCGTGAGTCCCGCTCGCGCCCGCACCTCCCACGACCAAATCGTCGCCGCCGGCCGAGAGCTTCTCGAGGCCGGCGGCCTCGACGCGGTCTCGATGCTGGCAGTTGCCGAGCGTGTGGGCGTTCGGGCTCCGTCGCTCTACAAGCGCTTTGCCGACCGAGGCGCTCTGATCGCGGCGATCGGGGCCGCGGCGCTGGAGGATCTCGGTCGGCGGCTCCTGCCGCTGACCCAGGACCCGGACCCCGCGGCTGGTCTTCGCGGGATCGCGGCGGCCTTTCGTGCGTTCGCGCATCGCAATCCTCATGCGTACGAGCTCCTGTTCATGAACTTGCCGCCTGGGTCTCGCCCGCCTGCCGAGCTCAACGCTCTGGCGTCCGCTCCACTCCTGCAGGTGGCACAACGGCTCGTTGGATCGGAGCGCGCGCTCGAGGCCGCCCGCCTCGTAACGGCGTTCGCCCATGGCTTCGTGTCGATGGAGATCACCGGCGCGTTTCGACTGGGTGGTGATGTCGACGAGGCTTACCGCTATGGCGTTGACGTGCTGGTGGACGCATTGACCGCTGCCCGGGCGGATAGGTTGCCTCGCACAATCGAGCCTAACGAAGCCCCGCCGCCCTGAACTGAATCAGTACGTCCTACTCGGACGCCCAGCCGCGGACCCGCTCGACTGCACGCGCCCACGTCCGGCGCAGCGCGGCGCGCTGCGCCCTCGCCATCGCCGGCTCGAACCGCCGGTCGAGGGCCCAGTTCGCTTCGAGCTCCGCGGTGTCGCGCCAGAGCCCGACGGCGAGGCCAGCGAGATACGCCGCACCGAGGGCGGTCGTCTCCGTGACCATCGGCCGCTCCACCGGGACGTCGAGAAGGTCCGCCTGGAACTGCATCAGACTGTTGTTCGCCGCCGCTCCCCCGTCGGCGCGGAGCGCGGCGAGCGGCCGGCCGGTATCCGCCGCCATTGCCTCGACGACGTCGGCGACCTGCTGCGCGATCCCGTCGAGCGTGGCCCGGGCGATCTCGGCCAGGCCCGTGCCCCTCGTGATCCCGAAGACCGCGCCGCGCGCATCGGGGTCCCAGTACGGCGCTCCGAGGCCGGTGAACGCCGGCACGACCACGACCCCGCCGGTGTCCTCCACCCCGGCGGCCAGCCGCTCGACATCAGAGGACGTCTCGAACGCCCGAAGGCCGTCCCGCAGCCACTGGACGGCGGCTCCCGCCACGAAGACGGAGCCCTCGAGCGCATACGCGACCGGGCCACCCGGCCCGAGCTGCCAGAGCACGGTCGTGAGGAGGCGGTTCCGTGACGCCACCGGCATATCCCCGACGTTGAGGAGCAGGAACGCACCGGTCCCGTAGGTCACCTTCGCCTCGCCCGGCCGGAAGCAGGCCTGCCCGAACGTGGCGGCCTGCTGGTCGCCGGCAAGGGCGGCGATCGGGATCGGGAGGCCGAAGATCGACGCGTCCGTCTCCCCCACCACGCCGGACGATGCGACGACCTCCGGGAGCACCGCCCGGGGGACGCCCACGTGGCCGAGAAGCTGCTCGTCCCAGGCGAGCCGGCCGATGTCGAAGAGGAGCGTCCGGCTCGCGTTCGAAACGTCGGTCGCGTGGACGCGGCCGCCGGTCAGCCGCCAGGCCAGGAACGCGTCCACGGTCCCGAAGGCAAGCTCGCCGCGCTCGGCGCGCGCTCGAAGGTCCGGCTCCGCGTCGAGGATGTGGGCGATCTTGGGACCGGAGAAATAGGCGTCGAGAGGCAGGCCCGTGCGCTCTCGGAAGCGCGGCTCCAGGCCCGCGGCGCGGAGTCGTTCGCAGGCGGGCGCGGTGATCCGGCTCTGCCAGACGATCGCGTCGGCGACCGGCGCTCCGGTGGCCCGGTCCCAGACGATCGTCGTCTCGCGCTGGTTGGTGATCCCGAGCGCGGCGATCCGCTCCGGCCCGCCGACGCGCTCCACGACCTCGCGAGCCACGGCCAGCTGCGACCCCCAGATCGCCTCCGGGTCGTGGGTCACGTGGCCCGGCGACGGGAACGTCTGCTCGAACGGCTGCTGCGCGCTCGCGACCGGGCGGCCGTCCCGTCCGAACGCGATGGCGCGCGACGAGGTCGTGCCCTGGTCGAGTGCGAGGATGAGATCCGGCGCGGTCATGAGCCGGGGGCAGCGGCTTCCTGGGCGGGCACGTCCTGCGCGGGCACGTCCTGCGCGGCCACGTGCTTCTCCTGTGCGGCCACGTGCTTCGCGGACGCCGAAGTCGTCGCGAGGCTCCCGACCGATGCTCGCGACCCCGGGACCGCGAACTCGACGGCCGAGGATTCGAGATAGCGGTCGACCTCGGCCGCCTGGACGACCGGGTCCCAGCCCAGCTCGGCGCCGAGGATCCCGGCGACACGCGGCGCGAAGGCCGCACCGTGGTCGGACCGCTCCTGCGCCAATCGGGTTCGACGGCTGAGCACGTCGTCGAGCGAGGCGGCGAGCTCGTCCCGCGCCGCCCACGCCACTTCCGCCTCCAGGTGGGCGACGTCGGGGGCAAGCGGGCGGAGGAGGTCGAGCTCGCGCCCGAGTGCCACGACGTCCACGGCGCGGGTCCCGTGCCGGTCCACGAGCCGCCGCGTGATCCGCTCGGTGAATCCCGTCTCGCGGGCGATCGAGGTGGCCAGCGTCGCAAGGCTCCCCAGCGGCGCCGCGCCGACGAGCGGCAGCTCGGCCGTCTCCGACGGCCGACGGCGTGCCTCATCCCGGCCAAGGACCGCATCGACGGTGTCGCGGGCCATGATCCGGTAGGTCGTGTACTTGCCACCGCCGATCCGAACGATCCCGGTCGCATCGGTCGTCACCCGGTGCTCGCGCGAGGCCTTCACGGTCGAGCCGCCGGCGTCCCCCACGAGCGGCCGAAGGCCGGCGTAGGTGGCGAGGATGTCCGCCCGCGTGAGGTCGATGTCGAGGCGGTGATTGACGACCTCGAGGAGCTCGTCGACGTCCTCGTCGAGGGCCGTCGGGCGGGCCGGCGGCCGTTCGTCCGCATGATCGGTGGTGCCGATGATCCAGCGGTCCGGCCACGGGATGATGAAGACGACGCGACCCGGGATTCGAAGTGTCATCCCGCCTCGCGCCTGAAGCCGCTCGCGGCGGATGACGATGTGCGCCCCTCGGCTCGGGACGATCCGGCCGGCGCCCGGCACGGGCGCGAAGCGCTCCTCGGGATGGGCCGCCCAGGCGCCGGTCGCGTCCACGACCCGCTCGGCCCGGATGTCGAGGGCCGTGCCGGTGGCCAGGTCACGGGCGCGGACCCCGATCGCGCGGGCACCGTCGAGGAGCGGCGCCACCGCCCGGACGCGCGTCGCGACAACCGCTCCCGGCCCCGTGTCCAGGGCCGTCCGCAGGACGGCGAACGCGTAGCGCGCGTCATCCTCGACGCCGTCGTGGTACTGGATCCCCGCCCGGAGACCCTTCCGGCGCAGCTGGGGCGCGAACTCGATCGCCGCGTCCGGGCGCATGTGCCGCGCGAACCCGGCCCCATGCCTCGACCCCAGGAGGTCGTACAGGAAGATCCCGGAGCCGTAGAAGCCCTGGTGGACGAGCGGCAGGCCGTAGATCGGGAAGAGGAACGGCTCCAGGCGCACGAGGTGCGGCGCGAGGCGCAGCAGGCGCGCCCGCTCGTCCAGCGCCTCGGCGACCAGGCCGAGGTGGAGCTGCTCCAGGTAGCGCAGGCCACCGTGGATCAGGCGCGAGCTGCGACCGGACGTTCCCGCCCCGATATCCGTCTGCTCGATGAGCGCGCCCCGAAGCCCGCGGCTCGCGGCGTCGAGCAGGACGCCGGCCCCCACGATTCCACCGCCCACGACGAGGACGTCGAAGCGCTCGGAGGCCAGGGACTCCATCGCGGCACGGCGCCGGGCCACGGCCTGGAGGGTCATCACGCCTCCGGCGGCCGGCGCGCGGCGACCCGCCACAGGACGAAGACGGTCCCGACCACGATGACGGCGATCGCGACGGGCTCTCGGAAGACGACCCGCTGGACGTCGACCGGCAGGAGGCTCGTCACGACGGCCGCCCCGAGGACGGCGGCGATCGCGACGGCCGCGATCGCGAGCACCTCCAGCAGGCCGGGCTGGGAGCGCTCAGCCACGGTCCGCCTCCTGCGGAATGCCGATCGGCGCGACGAGAACTCGGCCGGCAAGCGCGGCCCCTCGGCGGGTCAGGAGACCCGTCTTGGGCCGGTGGAAGGTGACCGTCAGGTCGGCCTGGACGACGGGATCGGACGCGTCGCCCGAGGAGAGGTCAACCGCGGTCGGCGTGTCGACGGCGACGACCGGGATGCCCAGCCCGCGGGCCTTCGCGATGAGCTCGACCGCGCCGCGGACGGGTTCGCGGAGGACGCCGCGCACGCCCGTCCCAAGGAGGGCATCGACGACGACCGATGCGTGATCGACGTTGGTGGCGAGGATCGCCGTGTCGCGCGCCACGGGAGTCTGCACGCGGGTCACGCGCGCCAGGCCCGTGAGGCGATCCCAGTTCCGGGCGGCGTCCAGGGTGGACGGGCGAGCCGCCGACGAGACGAGCGCCACCACGACGTCCGTTCCGTTCTCGGCGAGGCGCCGGGCGGCCACGAGTCCGTCGCCGCCGTTGTTACCCGGTCCGCACAGGATGAGGACGGGGCCCTTCCCCGCCCGGCCGGTTGCCCGGGCGATTGCATGGACCACGGCGGCGACGGCGGCCCCGGCATGCTCCATGAGCCGCTCGCCCGGCACGCCGAGCGCCTGGGCGCGGAGGTCCGCCCCGGTCATCGCCTCGGCACCGATCGGGGGGCGCGCGGCCGCCGCGGCCCAGCGACGGCGGAGACCACGGAGATCGAGGGAAAACAGCTCCGGGTCGTCGGCCGGCAACGGCGCGGGCACGTACGTGGAGAGGGCAGGTGCGTTCACGGCCGGACAAGCGTAGCGGAGCGCTGCGCGTAGCGGCGCGCTCCGCGGTCGGAGGGTTCCGCGGAGCGGAGCGCTACACGGTCGGCAGCCGGGCCAGCCTCGGGTCGGAGGGGTGGCGCTCGACGAGCCCGTCCATTGCCAGGCTGGCAAGGGCCGCGTCGACGGCGCCGAGGTCGTGGTCCCCGATCGGGCCGTCGAGGCGCGCCCAGGCATCGGCGGGCGCGTCGCGAAGCGCATCGAGAATCCGGCCACGGAGCCAGCGCGAGGTGGACCTGAACGGCGCCGGCGCTTCGCGAGTCGCAACTGGCCGGCGAACCCCCGGCCCCCGGCTCCGGCCTCGCACTGACGGCACCGTCCGCGGCTCCTCCGCCGTTCCCTCGAGGGCCGCCTTGCACCACGGTCGCGCCGGGCAGGCCTCGCAGCGCGGCGCTTGCCGCCAGCAGAACGTCGCACCGACGTCCATCAGGGCGTGGGTCCAGTGCCCGGGCCGTTCAGCCGGGACGCTGGCATCCGCCACGGCCTGGAGCCCCGCATCCGTGAACGCGCCCGGGCGTCCACCGACCGCACGGTTGAGCACCCGCCGGACGTTCGTGTCCACGGCACCCACCCGCCGCCCGAAAGCGAGTGCCGCCACCGCCCTGGCGGTGTACGGCCCGACCCCGGGAAGCCCCCGGAGGGCGTGCAGATCGTCCGGCACCTGCCCGCCGTGCTCTTCGACGATCGCGATCGCCGCGCGCCGGAGTGCGGTGGCCCGCCGGTTGTAGCCCAGGCCGCGCCACGCGCGCAGGACGGCCGCCGGCGTGGCCGCGGCGAGCGACTGCAGCGTCGGGAACTCGGCGAGGAAGCGGCCCCATGCCTCGGCCGCCCGCGCTGCCTGCGTCTGCTGGGCCATCGCCTCGGACACGAGGATCGCCCACGGATCCGTCGTCGCGCGGAAGGCGAGCGGCCGGCCGTCGGTGTCGTACCAGGCGAGGACGGCGTCCCGGAGCTCGGGCGGGACCGCGGGCGCCAGCTCCCCGATCACGTCGTCAGGCCCGGGGGCGGAGCATGCTCCGCAGGCGACGAGGGCGTCGCCGTCGAAGCGACGCCGATCGGTCCGGAGGGCTCCGATCCGAGGTGCTCGATCGGAAAGGCCACCGTCTCGACGTCGCGGAGGTGCAGCGAGACCAGATCGCCCACCCGCAACCGACGAACGGCGTGCCCTGCCTCGACCCAGAGCCGCTCCCCGTCCGGCGCGATCACCTCGTAGAGGATCTCGGCACCGGTGAACCGGCGGCCCAGGACCCGCCAGGCTCCGGCATCCGCAGGCCCGTCCGGCACCTCCGTCACATCGAGGTGCTCAGGACGGATGACCGCCAGGGCCCGGCCATGCGCCGACTCGGCCCGTGGACCCACCAGGCGGACCGACCCGAACCGGGTGATCGCCACGCGCCCGTGGAGCTCGGCGCGGACGAGGTTGGCGATGCCCACGAAGGTGGCCACGAACGGGGTCGCCGGCTCGCCGTAGACGACCTCTGGCGGGTCACTCTGTTCGATCCTGCCACGGACCATGACCGCGACCCGGTCGCCCAGCGTGAGCGCTTCGTCCTGGTCGTGCGTCACGAACACGGCGGCGGTGGCCGACGCCCGCAGGATCTCACGGACGTCGCCGCGCAGCTGCGTCCGGAGGGCCGCGTCGAGGTTCGAGAACGGCTCATCGAGGAGAACGACGTCCGGTCGCGGGGCGAGGGCCCTCGCCAGCGCCACCCGCTGCTGCATGCCGCCGGACAGCTGGTGCGGCATCCGGGCGGCCGCGTCGACGAGGTCGATCAATTCCAGCAGCTCCCGGACCCGGACGTTGCGGTCTGGGTCAGCGCGAAGCCCGTACGCGATGTTGTCGCGAACGGACAGGTGGGGGAACAGCGCGAAGTCCTGGAAGACCATGCCGACTCGTCGGCGCTCGGGTGGAACTGCCGATCCGGCACCGGCGACGCGGCGGCCGCCGATCTCGACCATCCCCGCGTCCGGCGCCTCCAGGCCGGCGATGAGACGGAGCAACGTGGTCTTTCCGCAACCTGACGGCCCGAGCACGCTCAGCATCTCGCCCGGCCGGACGTCCAGGTCCAGGCCGTCGACGGCGACGATCGAGCCGTAGGCACGGCGCAGCCCGGCGACCCGCACGGCGCTGGCGCGCTGGAGCGCCTTCGGGATCACGTCAACGAGGACGTGACTCATCGCGGGCGCTCTTCGGCTCGCAGCAGCAAGGCGACCGTTCCCGCAGACAGCGCCACGAGGATGGCGGCAGGTGCGGCGGCTCGAGCGTAGAACCCCTCCGAGGCGGCGCCCCAGATCTCCGTTGCGAGGGTGTCGAACCCGATCGGGCCGAGCAGGAGCGCCATCGGCAATTCCTTGACGGTGGTGAGGAAGACGAGCGCGCCACCGGCGACCAGGGCGGGCCGCAGCAACGGTAACGTGAGCTGGAGGAACGCGCGGACCGGGCCATCTCCAAGCGTCCGGCCAGCCTCCTCGAGACGCGGACCGACGCCCACCAGCGCCGTCCGCACCGAGCCCACGGCCTGGGGCAGGAAGCGGACCGCATAGGCGATCACCAGCAGGGCCAGGGTCTGGTAGAGCAGGGGCACGCTGGACGTGGCGATGAACACGACGGCCAGGGCGATCACGATGCCCGGCAGGGCGTACCCGGTGAACGTGGCCCGCTCGATGATCGTGGCGAGCCGAGACGGGTAGCGTGCCACGAGAAGAGCGACCGGGACGACCAGCACGACCGAGCCGATGGCGGCTGCCGCCCCGACCGTGAACGAGTTCAGCGCCCCGTCGGCCGCGAACCGGAGGATCGCCCCCTGGCTGACGCCGCGAACCAGCCACCAGGCGATGGTGCCGGTCGGAATCGCCAGCGCGAGGAGGACGACCGTCGAACAGAACGCGAGCGCCGGCCAGCGCCAGCGACCCAGCGGGACAACCGTCGCCGGTCGGCGAGAGGCCCGAACAGGACCGGCGTAAGCTCCCGCGCGACGGCGAAGTCGCCCTTCGCCCCAGGTCACGAGCAGCGTCAGGGCGATCAGCATGAGCGCCAGGATCGCCGCCAGGGCCCGATCGAACGATGCTCGGTACTGGACGTAGATGGCCCGGCTGAAGCTGTCGAACTGGAGCAATGAGACAGCCCCGAAGTCGGCCAACGCGTACAGCACGGCCAGCAGGCCGCCAGCCGCGATCGCCGGGATCAGGATCGGCAGGGTGACCCGACGGAAGACCGTCAGGCGTCGGTCGCCGAGCAGGCGCGCCGCCTCCTCGGCAGCCGGATCCGTCTGAAGGAGCGCAGCCCGAGTCGACAGCAGGACATACGGATAGGCCGCAAGGACCAGGACGAGGGTGGCCCCGAACAGGCCGCCGATCGAAGGCAGGCGCTCGACGCCGAGCGGCGCAAGCATGCCCTGAAGGGCACCGCGCGGACCGAATGCGGCGATGAAGGCAAAGCCTATGACGTATGACGGGATCGCCAGCGGAACGGCTACCAGGACCGCCCAGAGCCGGCGACCCGGAAGGTCCGTCCGAGTCGTCAGCCAGGCCAGCGGGACGCCCACCACGATCGTCCCACCGCCGACGAGGAGCGCCAGCGCCACGGTCGAGGCGGCAACCTGGAAGGTCCGCGGCCGAAGCACGAGATCGAGTGCCGCCACATCCGCTCCCACGGCCCGGACCATCAGGTAGGCCACCGGCAGCAGGGCGAGTCCGGCGATCAGCAGGCAGGCGACGAGCAGTGGCAGCGGGGCCCCCGGGGCCGTCACGGCCGGGGCGCCCCGGCCGCCGTCGCGCGGTGGCCGACCGGGGCGGCCCCGCCTCAGCGATTCGACACCGAGCATCGTCGTCGCCCCGTGGTGACCGGGCCTACAGGACCCCGGCCTCCTGGATGAGCCGCAGCGTACCCGCCAGATCGGCCAGATCCGAGAGGTCGATGTCCGGCGCCGCGATCTCGGCCAATGGCACCAGTCGCGGGTCGGCCGGAACGCCCACCACGAGTGGGTACTCGTAGGTCTCTCCGGCAAAGTACTCCTGACTCTCCGCGGTCAGCAGGTAATCGATGAAGGCCTGGGCCGCAGACGGATTCGGGGCGGTCGTCAGGATGCCGGCGCCGGCCACATTGACCAGCGCGCCGATGTCACCGTTCGGCAGGAACTGGTTACGGACCGGGAACGTGTCGCCCTGCTCGGCCAGCTGACGCATCAGGTAGTAGTGGTTGACGAAGCCGACCTCGACCTCGCCTGCCGCGATGGCGGCGAGGATGGCGTCGTTGCCGTCGTAGACCTTCGGTTCGTTGGCCTGGATGCCCTCCAGCCAGGCCTTCGCGGCCTCGTCGCCGCGGAGCACGCGGAAGGCCGTCACGAACGCCTGGAACGACCCGTTGGTGGGCGCCCACCCGATCCGGCCCTTCCAGATCGGGTCCGTGTAACCGAGGATGGACGTCGGCAGATCGGCCTCGGTCAGGACGCGCGTGTCGTAGGCGACCACGCGGGCGCGGCCGGAGACACCCACCCACACGCCGTCGGGCGAGCGGAAGCGCCGATCCACGCGGTCCAGGGTTGCGTTGGGTAGCCCGGCCAGCCGGCCCTCGGCGGCCAGCGCTCCCAGCGCCCCGGCGTCCTGCGCGAAGAAGACGTCGGCGGGCGAGGCGTCGCCCTCTTCCAGGATCGTGGCGGAAAGCTCGGAGGTGCCCGCGTACTTGACCTTGACGTCCAGGCCGGTCGCCGCGCGGAACCGGTCGACGAGCGGGCCGACCAGCGATTCGCTTCGACCTGAATAGATCGTGACGCTTCCCGACGGCGACGCCGACGGCGACGTCGGCGTGGATGGCATGGCCGACGACGTCTGGAGGGGCTCGCTCGACGGCAGGGCGCTCGAAGCCGAGCCGCCGCAGGCCGCGGCCAGCAGGACAGCTGCCAGGGCGCCACCCAGGGCACGGGGGAATGACGATCGCACGTGGGAGCCTCCGGGGAGTTGTGGGGAGACGCTTGACGCGCGGATGCTACGTGACGGTGCCGCTTCTGGTCAAGTGCCCTTGCATTTCAATCACAAGTGCCCTTTCGTCGCCCGCGTCCGTCGGCATCGGCAAGCGGGGATGGTTCAGCCGCGCTCGGTCAGACCCGGACCCGTACGGTGTCGCTCCGTGGCGGCCGTCGGATGGTCACCCCGGGCGGCCCCGAGCAACTCCCGGATCTCATCGAGTGGCCGGTGGACGCCCATGAGGATCGGTGTGTCGCGGACGGTGGAGCGGCGCCCATCCGTGCCCCGCAGGTCACGCACGAGGTCGGAGAACGACGGCAGATCGTCCGTCTCGTAGGCCACCACGAAATCCTGGTCGTCGAGGCCGAAGGAGTACGCGAGCAACTGGCGCACCTGCGGGTAGTTATGCCCGACCTTCATGTGCTCGTTCATCGCACCCTGCCGCACCTCGCGGGAGGACAGGTACCAGTCGGTCGACTTCGTGAACGGGTAGACGATGAGGTATCGCGAGCGCTCCCCCTCGAACAGGGACTGCTCCTGGCTCGTGGGCCTGGCGACGTATTGGGACTCCCGGATCAGGCCGACGAAGCTCTCCCGTACGTTCAGCCAGGCCCCCAGCTCGGACCGCAGGAGCCGGGCCGCGGCCTCCTCCAGGGCGTCGATGCTCGGCGCAAGCCGCCATACCAGGACGTCGATCCCGGGCTTCATCCCGATGAGCGAGTACACATGCGACACGACCGCCGGATCGGCGTTGATCGCGGACGCGAAGTGTGAGGCCGTGGCGGCGCGCTGCTCGGCCGGCAGGCGGCGCCACGACGGATCGAGACCGAGCGCGAGGGCCTGCACGTAGTCGCTCATTCGACATCCTCGGGTGACCGGATCCGGCGAGCGGCGCGAGCGCGCAACGCTCAAATCTCTACGATAGTATCTAAATCTACCGCGACAAGCGGCCATCCCAGATGGAGGGTCCGGCACGATGAGCGACGCGCCCCGTCCCCCTCGCGCATGGCTGACCATCCACGAGGCAAGCGACCTGGTCGGCGTCTCGCCCGCCACGCTGCGTCGGTGGACAGAGGCCGGTGACCTCGAGGCGTTCGTCACGCCCGGCGGGCACCGTCGATTCTCCAGGAGCTCCATCCTGGGCCTTCTGCCCCACGGAGCGAAGCGCCGACGCAGGCTCCAGGAGCTCGGTGAGACGCCGGAGCGAATCGTTCGGCAGTACCGGCGCGAGCTGGCGGACCGCGCATCACCGGGTGATTGGGTCCGCGAGCTCGGCGATGCGGAGCGTGAGTCGTTCCGCGAGCCCGGCCGTCGGATCCTGGTCGGCGTCCTGGGCTTTCTGGACGCGGCGACGCCCGATGAGAGCGAGGCCTCGCTCGCCGGTGCGCTCGAGGCTTCCGCCCGCTACGGCGCCATGGCACGCGAGCACGACATCCGCCTGGACGTGCTGACGAACACATTCCTCCGGTTCCGCCTTCCGTTTCTGCACGAGCTGAGCCGGATCGCGCGACGACGCCACCTGGAGGTCGATGAGGCGATGGACCTGCTCCTCGCCGCCTCGCGCGTGTTCGATCGGCTGCTCCTGGCCCTCCTCCGGGGACACGCCGACCTCCCGGTCACCGGCCCGGCGGCCTCGCCCGCGACCTCCCCCGCGACCGTGCCCGCGGCCTCGCCCGGGATCCCCTCGGTCACCGGCCCGACGACCTCCCCCGCGACCTCCCCCGCGACCGTGCCCGCGGCCTCGCCCGGGATCCCCTCGGTCACCGGCCCGACGACCTCCCCCGGGATCCCCACGGCGATCGCGACAACCGGGCATCCGGCGTGACCATCGGGGCACCGGTCCGGGACGCCACGCTCCCGGCCGACCAGCGAGGAGCCGGCGAAGCCGAGGTGCTCGCGTACGTGACGCACGCGCGGTCCGTCTCGAGCCGGCCGAGAGAGGCCTTTGCGGTCGAGCTGGCCGCGCTCGGCGACGGGCCCGGGCACGTCGTGGTGCACACGTGCCACCGGGTGGAGGTGTATGTCGCCCGGCGAAGCTTTCACGGTGAGCTCCCCGCTCTGCCCCCCGGCGGCGTCGTCCTGGACGACGCCGCCGCCGTGCGCCACCTGATCTCGGTCGGATGCGGGCTCGATAGCGCGATCCTCGGCGAGACGCAGATCCTCCACCAGCTCCGCCAGACGATCGGGGAGCGCCGGGCTGGACGCGCCCTTGACCCGGTCCTCGACCGGCTGTTCCAGGTGGCCCTCCACGCCGGTCGCGTCGCGCACGGATGGTTCCACGGCTCGCCGCGCTCGCTCGCGGACGTCGCGCTCGACCGGATCGAGAAGACGATCGGGCCGCTCCACGGCAGGCGGATCCTCGTGGTTGGCGTCGGGAAGATGGGTCGCCTCGCCGCCTTTGCCGCGGTGCGCCGTGGGTGCTCCGTGGTCGTGACGAACCGCGGCCCCGAGCGAGCCGCCCAGCTCGCTCGCGAGGTGAGCGGGACGACGATCCCATTCGGAACCGACGGTGCGATCGGCGACCTCGACGGCATCGTCGTCGCCATCGGGGGCGAATGGCCGGTCGGCCCTCGGGACACGGCCCGGCTGATCGAGCTCGCCCTGCCGATCGTCGACCTCTCGTCACCCCCGGCGGTGCCCGGTGCGTTGTGGCAGGGCCTCGGAGGGTGTTTCACCTCGGTCGACGATCTCGCGGATGACGGTGGCGGTCCCGGCGAGCGGATCCGTCGCCGCCTGGAGGATCTGATCACCGAGACCGGCCGTGACTACTGCCACTGGCTCCGGACGCGAGACGCCGTCCCGGCGATCCAGGCGGTCGTGTCGACCGCAGAGCAGCGCCGCCGCATCGAGGTCGATTGGCTGCGCCGGCGCCTGCCCGGCCTCTCGGCCGAGGAGCTCGGGATCGTGGACCAGATGAGCCATCGGCTGGTCGCGGCGATCCTGCATGCCCCGCTCGCCGCGCTGAACGACGACGCCTCCGGCGACGTCGAGCGGGCCGCTCGCAGGCTCTTCGGGATCTGATCATGGCCACATCCCCGGTCGCGACCGCGGCTCGGGCCGCCGCCCCGCCGAGCTTCCGTCTCGGCACCCGGGGGAGCGCCCTCGCGCTTGCCCAGTCGTCGACGATCGCCGCGGCGCTGCGCGAGCTCGGCGCGGCGGTCGAGCTCGTCACCGTCCGGACCCTGGGCGACGATCGGCCGCCCGACACGACGTGGGGCGAGGGCGCCTTCGTCGGGGCGATCGAGACCGCGCTCCTGGCGGGCGAGGTGGACCTCGGCGTCCATAGCGCAAAGGACGTTCCGACGACCGAGGCGCCGAGGCTCGCGATCGCGGCGTATCCGGGACGGGAGGACCCTCGCGACGCGCTCGTGGGGCGCGGGCCCGGCACGACCCTGGAGAGCCTGCCCCCGGGCGCCCGTGTGGGAACCGACAGCCCACGCCGAGCGGCCTTCCTCCGGGCGGCGCGACCCGACCTCCTCGTCCATCCGCTCCACGGGAACGTCGACACCCGGCTGCGCCGCCTCGACGCCGGCGAGACCGACGCGCTCGTCCTCGCGGTCGCCGGGCTGTCGCGGCTGGGCCGCGCGGACCGGATCGGCCAGATCCTGCCGGTCGATCTCATCCCGCCGGCTCCGGGACAGGGTTCGCTCGCGGTCCAGTGCCGCGCCGACGACGAGATCGCGCTCGCCTGGATCTCTCGCCTGGACGATCCCGCCACGCGCGCCGCGGTGGAGGCCGAGCGTGGCTTCCTCCGGGCGACGGGCGGCGGGTGCCGGGCGCCGATCGGCGCGCTCGCCAGCGTCGAGGGCGACGAGATCGTGCTGCTGGCGGGGACGGCCGGCACGGAGGCGCTGCGGACGCCGGCGGGCGAGCGACCGACGATCGCCCGGGGCGAGATCCGCGGCAGCGTCGCGAACCGGATGTTGTTGGCGGCCGACCTCGCGTCCCGTCTGACCGCGGAGCTGGCCGGCCGCGGCCCCACCGTCGACGGTCGGCCGGCGGCCGGCACGGAGACCCGCCTGCCTCGAGTGCTGGTCACCCGCCCGGCCGCTGGAGCGGACCGCCTCGTCGCGGCGCTCGCCTCGAGAGGCCTGGCGCCGATCGCGATCCCGACGATCGAGATCCACCCCGTCGAGGCCGGGGGCGAGCTCGACGCCGCTGTCCTCCGGGCCGGCGAGGCGAGCTGGATCGCAGTGACGAGCGCGAGCGGTGCGGCCGCGGTCCTCGATGCCGCGGCTCGGCTCGGCGTTGACCTGGCGGCTGCGAGATGGGCCGCGATCGGCGCCGCAACGAGATCCGAGCTCGTGGCGCGCGGGATGCGCGTCTCGTTCACACCGAGCGCCGCCAACGGCGAGACCCTCGCGGCCGAGCTGCCCGTCGCCCCTGGCGACACGATCCTCCTGCCCAGGGCCGACATCGCCGACGGTGGCCTCGTGGCGGCATTGGAGGCCAGAGGCGCTCGGGTCCGGGCCGTTGTCGCGTACCGCACCCGAGAGGCGCCGGAGGCGTCGCGCGAGCGGCTCCGTGCTCTCTTCGCCGGCGGTGATCTCGAGGCGATCGTGTTCACGAGCGGCTCCACCATCCGCGGTCTCGTGGCCCTCCTGGGCTCGGCCCACGGGGACCTCGCCCGGAAAGCCCTCGCCTGCTGCATCGGCGAGACGACCGCCGCGGTCGCCCGGGAGGCAGGGTTCGAGCGCGTCATCACGGCACCCGGAGCGACGCCCCTCGACCTTGCCGATCGCATCGGCGACGCCCTGCTCCCGGAGCGACCCCATCCGGGGCGACCCCATCCGGCGCCTGGACGGCGCGAGGAGGCACCCGCGTGAAGTTGCTCGTCGATGCGGACCCGTCCGTCCAGGCCCCCGAAGTCGCGCCGCCGACGCCGCCGGTCGCGCCAGCCCACCGGCTGCGCCGGATGCGCCGGACCGCGGCCCTCCGCTCGCTCGTCCGCGAGACCCGGCTCCACCCCCGGCAGCTCGTCGCGCCGATCTTCGTCCAGCCCGGGCGCGCCGTCCGGGACCCGATCTCCTCGCTCCCCGGGGTTGCGCGCCTCTCGCCCGACGAGGCCGTCGCCGAGACCGCCCGGTTCTCGGAGCTCGGCATCGGCGGGGTGATCCTGTTCGGCCTGCCGGCCTCCAAGGACCCGGAGGGCAGCGGAGCCTGGATCGAGGACGGGATCGTCCAGGAGACGCTCCGTCGCCTGCGTCAGGCGAACCCGGACCTCGTGCTCATCGCCGACACCTGCCTGTGCGAGTACACCGATCACGGGCACTGCGGACCCCTGGCGCCAGACGGTACCGTCGACAACGACGCCGCCATCGGGCGGCTGGCGCAGACGGCGGTCTCGCAGGCCAGGGCGGGCGCGGACATCGTCGCCCCGAGCGCGATGATGGACGGCCAGGTCGCCGCGATCCGAGCGGCGCTCGACGCCGACGGCGCCACCGGCACCGCGATCCTCGCCTATGCGGCGAAGACCTCCTCCGCGTACTACGGACCCTTCCGGGAGGCCGCGGATTCCGCTCCGGCGTTCGGGGACCGGCGCGGCTACCAGATGGATCCGGCGAACCGGCGCGAGGCGCTGAGGGAGATGGCCATCGACGTCGAGGAGGGCGCCGACGCGCTCCTCATCAAGCCGGCGATGCCGTCGCTGGACATCCTGGCCGCCGCCCGGGCGCGCTTCGAGCTCCCGATCGCCGCGTACCAGGTGAGCGGCGAGTACGCCCAGATCGAGGCCGCGGCGCGACTCGGCTGGATCGACCGGCGGCGGACGCACCTCGAGGCCGCCACCTCGATCGTGCGGGCGGGCGCCGACTTCGTCATCACCTACGCCGCGGCAGATCTCGTGACGTGGTTCCGAGAGGGCGCCGACTGATGGCCGCGACCGTTGGCACTCCGGCCTCCCGGCAGGGGGAGCTGATCCGTCGCGCCGAGGATCTCTTCCCTGGCGGCGTCAACAGCCCGGTCCGCGCGTTCCGCTCCGTCGGGCGGGCGCCGCTCATGCTCGAGGCCGGCGCCGGGGCGCGCGTCCGCGACGCGGACGGACGGTGGTACGTCGACTACATCGGAGCGTGGGGTCCGGCCATCCTCGGCCACGGCCATCCCGACGTCATCGAAGCGGTGCGGGCCGCCGCCCTGAACGGCTTCGCGCTCGGCGCGACCTCGCCGGCCGAGGTCGTCCTCGGCGAGGCGATCCGTGCCGCGGTCCCGTCGATGGAGAAGCTCCGCTTCACCTCCTCGGGCACCGAGGCCGCGATGAGCGCGCTCCGGCTCGCCCGCGGCGCGACCGGCCGTGACCTCGTCGTCAAGTTCGCCGGCGGCTACCACGGCCACTCGGACGGGCTGCTCGTGGAGGCCGGCTCCGGGCTCGCCACCCTCGCGCTGCCCGGCAGTGCGGGGGTCCCTGCCCAGGTCGCCAGCGCGACGGTCGTCGTCCCGATCAACGATCTCGATGGGGTCCGGTCCGCCTTCGAGCGCCACCCCGACCGGATCGCGGCCGTCATCGTGGAACCGGTCGCGGCCAACGTCGGCGTCATCGCCCCGGCGCCGGGGTTCCTGGATGGGCTCCGTGAGTTGGCGAGCGCGAACGGCGCGCTTCTCATCTTCGACGAGGTGATCACCGGCTTCCGAGTCGCCCACGGCGGCGCCCAGGCACGTTACGGCGTCCGGCCGGACCTGACCGTCCTCGGCAAGATCGTCGGCGGTGGGATGCCGGTGGGCGCGTACGGCGGGCGCCGGGACCTGATGGCTAACGTCGCGCCGGACGGCCCCGTCTACCAGGCGGGGACCCTGTCCGGCCATCCGCTGACGATGGCAGCCGGCGCGGCGACCCTCGCCCTCCTCGACGAGGCCGCGTACGAGCGGCTCGAGGCGGCCGGGGCGGCACTCGAGACGGGCCTGCGGAACGCCGCTGCCGAGGCCGGACGGACGGTCGGGATCGCGCGCGTCGGCTCGCTGCTGACCGTCTTCTTCCGCGACGAGATCCCGACCACGGCGGACGAGGCGATGACCTCCGATCGGGCGGCCTACGCCCGCTTCTTCGGCGCGATGCTCGACGCCGGCATCCTCCTCCCGCCCTCCCAGTTCGAGGCCTGGTTCCTGTCGCTGGCCCATGACCCGGCGACCATCGAGGAGACGGTCACCGCCGCAGGCGAGGCGTTTCGCGCATGAGTTCGAACGCCGCGCCCCTCGCCGAGGTCACCGCGGCGGATCCGCGGACGGACCGCTATCTCCGCGCGGCGCTCAGTCTCCCCGTCGATGTCACCCCGGTCTGGTTCATGCGCCAGGCCGGCCGCTCGCTGCCGGAGTTCCGCGCCATCCGTGAGCACGCGTCGCTCGTCGAGATCACCCGGGATCCCGCGCTGTGCGCCGAGGTCACCCTCCAGCCCGTCCGGCGGCTCGGCGTGGACGCCGCGATCCTCTTCGCGGACATCACGACGCCGTTCAGTGGGCTGGGGGTCGATTTCGAGATCCGGCCCAGTGTCGGGCCGGTGATCGAGCGGCCCATCGCCTCGCAGGCGGATGTCGAACGGCTTCGGCCATTCGAGCCCCGGGAGGCCGTTGGTCCTCTCCTCGAGGCGATCCGGCTGATCCGAGCGGAGAGCCCGGTCCCGCTCATCGGGTTCGCCGGGGCACCCTTCACCCTCGCCTGTTACCTGATCGATGGCGGCCCGTCGCGCGAGTTCCCGAAGACCCGCCTGTTCATGCACGAGCAGCCCGCGGCGTGGGATTCGCTCATGGAGCGTCTCGTCGACGCGACCGTCGCCTATCTCTCGGCGCAGGTGGTGGCCGGGGCGCAGGCGGTCCAGGTCTTCGACTCGTGGGTCGGCGGGCTCGGGCCGTTCGACTACCGCCGCTCGGTCATGCCCTGGATGCGGCGCCTCTGGGAAGGCATCGGGCGGCTGGGCGTCCCCACCACGCACTTCGGCGTCGGGACGGCCGGGCTGCTCCGTCTCCAGGCACAGGCGGGCGGTGATGTCATCGGGCTGGACTGGCGGATCGCCCTCGATGAGGGTCGGGCGCTCGTCGGCGACCGGCCCGTCCAGGGCAACCTCGATCCGGCGCTCCTCCTCGGGCCGTGGGAGGTCGTCGAGGCGACCACCCGCTGGATCCTCAACCTCGCGGCGGGCCGGCCCGGGCACGTCTTCAACCTCGGCCACGGCGTCCTCCCAGAGACCGACGCCGACGTCCTCCGTCGACTCGTGGACCTCGTCCACACCCATCGGTTCAAGGGAGCTTGAGATGCCGCGCGACGCCGTCCTGCTCATGGCCTACGGCAGCCCCGACACCCTCGACCAGGTCGAGGCGTACTACACCGACATCCGGCGGGGAAGCCCACCTCCAGCCGAGCTTCTCGAGGAGCTCATCGGTCGCTACCGCGCGATCGGCGGCGGCTCGCCGCTGTCGCGGATCGTCGAGCGGCAGCGGGCGGCTCTGGCGGCCGAGCTGGCGCGCCGCGGCCGACCGATCCCGGTCTACGCGGGGATGCGTCACATCGCACCGCGGATCGCGACGATCGTCGAGGGGATGTCGCGTGACGGCGTGGAGCGGTTCGTCGCGATCGCCCTTGCGCCGCAGCGATCGTCGAACGCCGCGGGCTACTGGCGCGCGGTCCGGGCAGGGCTCGACTCGGTCGGCGAGGGGGCACCGACGGCCGTCTTCGTCGAGTCCTGGCATGACGAGCCCGGCTTCATCGAGGCCATCGCCGTGGCCACGCGCGAGGCGCTCGATCGCTTCGACGACCACGCTCGCGTCCGCGTGGTGTTCACGGCGCACAGCCTCCCGGCGCGCGTCGTCGGCGAGGGTGATCGCTACCCGGACGAGATCTCGGCGACCGCGCGGCTGGTCGCGGAGCGGCTCGGTCTCGACCGGCATGAGCAGGCTTTCCAGAGCGCGGGCAGGACGGGCGAGCCGTGGCTCGGACCTGACCTTCGCGACGAGCTCCGACGCCTCGCCGCCGAGGGCGTGCGTGAGGTGGTCGTCTCGCCGGTCGGCTTCGTGGCCGAGCACCTCGAGGTCCTCTATGACATCGACATCGAGGCGCAGGCCGTCGCCCGCGATCTCGGGATCCGGCTCGAGCGCGCCCGCTCGATGAACGACGACGAGCGGTTCATCGCAGCCCTGGCGGATGTCGCCACCGCTGGGCTGGACGGCACGGACGGGCCCGAGCCGGACGCGACTGCCGGCTACGCCGCGACGCGCCTGACGACACCCTGAGACGAGCTGAGACGAGCGAGGACGAGGACGATGAAGCAGCGCGACGTGGCCGCAACGACCGAGCGCGGAGCCCTGCTCGGCGGCCATCCGGGCACGATTGAACCTCTGGGCCAGCCGGACGGCCATCCGGGCCAGCCGGACGGGCGCCCGGACACTCTGGGCACTCCAGGGCACACGGGTGGTCCCAGCGGTCATCCCGGCGGGCATTCCGCCGGCATCGGGGCCGTCGGTTCCGTCCGGCCCGAGGGCTACGTCTTCAGCCGCGCGCCGATGCTCGTCTACTGGGAGACGACGCTCTCCTGCGGGCTCACCTGCCGGCACTGCCGCGCCGAGGCGATGCCGGAGCGGGCGCCGGACGAGC
Organism: Anaerolinea sp.; assembly: GCA_013822395.1. Lineage (GTDB taxonomy): Bacteria > Chloroflexota > Limnocylindria > Limnocylindrales > CSP1-4 > UBA5189. The sequence goes on from PNKK01000009.1 coordinate 70,598, forward strand.
TGACCACGGAGGAGGGCCTCCGACTTCTCGATGCGATCACCGGCTTCGGACGGCCGTATCCGCACGTCGTCTTCACGGGCGGCGATCCCCTGCGGCGCTCGGACCTCGAGACGCTCGTCGAGGCGGCGACGGCCCGCGGGATCGGCGCCTCGCTCGCGCCGGCCGCGACCCCAGAGCTGACGCCGGAGCGACTGCGAGCCCTCAAGGCGGCGGGGATCCAGACGATGTCGCTCAGCCTGGACGGCTCAACCGCCGAGCGCCACGACGCATTCCGGGGGGTTCCCGGCACCTTCGAGGCGACGCTCCGCGCGGCCGAGTGGACGCACGAGATCGGGCTCCCGCTCCAGGTGAACACGCTCGTCACGGACGAGACGCTCCCGGACCTGCCCGCCATTCACGAGCTGATGACCCGGATCGGGATCATCCGCTGGAGCCTCTTCTTCCTCATCTCGGTCGGGCGTGGGACCGCCCTCCGGGAGATCGACCCGGGCCAGTCCGAGAAGCTGAACCACTGGCTGTACGACCTCTCGAAGACCTCGCCCTTCGCGATCAAGACCACCGAGGCGACCCACTACCGGCGTGTCGCGATCCGGAGGATGGCGGCCGAGGGGATGGACGAGGCGGCGATCGCGGCGACCTCGGTCGGACGCGGGTTCGGCGTGCGCGACGGGAACGGGATCATGTTCGTGGCGAACAACGGGTTCGTCTTCCCGTCCGGGTTCCTGCCCCTCCCGACCGGCAATGTGCGCACGGACGACATCGTGGCGCTCTACCGCGAGCACCCGGTCTTCACCTCGCTTCGCAATGCGGCGGCCTTCAAGGGTCGCTGCGGACGGTGCGAGCACGCCAGGATCTGCGGCGGCTCGCGGGCCCGCGCCTTCGCCCGGACGGGCGATGCGCTCGAGTCGGATCCGCTCTGCCCGTTCGTGCCGCCGGTCGACGGCGGCGCTCGGAACTGACGGCGCCGGGAGGGCCGAGGCGACCGTGACCGTTCTCGTCGTCGGCGGCGGCATCACCGGCCTCGCGAGCGCCTGGGCGCTCGGCCGGGCCGGGATCTCGACCCTCCTCGTCGAGGGATCGGGCCGGCTCGGCGGCAAGGTCAGGACGGAGGAGGTCGACGGCTTCGTCATCGAGCACGGACCCGACTCGTTCGTCGGCTATCGACCCGCCGGCCTGCAGCTCTGCCGGGAGCTCGGCCTGGGCGACGCGATCATCCGGCCGGAGGAACCGCGGACGGTCTTCGTTCGCGCCCGCGGCCGCTTCCTCCGCTTCCCAGAGGGGATGGGCCTCGTCCTGCCGACGAAGCTCGTTCCGTTCCTCACGAGCGAGCTCTTTTCGCCCCTCGAGAAGGCGCGGATGGGCCTCGATCTCGTCCTCCCCCGTGACGGGAGGACCGGCGACCTCGCCGTCGGGTCGTTCCTGCGGCGGCGGCTCGGGCGCGCGCTCGTGGATCGGCTGGCCGGTCCGCTCATCGGCGGGGTCTACGGGACGCCGATCGACGAGCTGAGCCTGGATGCCGTCGTCCCGCAGCTTCGGGAGTCGGAGCGACGCCATCGCTCGCTCCTGCTCGCCAGCCTGTCGGATGCGAGGGCTCGCGCACGGAAGGCCAGAGCGGCCGGAGGTGACGCGTTGCCGGGCGCGGCGACATCCCCGTTCGTGGCGCTCGCCGGCGGGACCCAGCAGCTCGTCGACACGCTGATCGACGCCCTGCGCTCCATGCCCTCGGTCGAGGTACGCACAGGGTCTGCGGCTGACGGTCTCGACGTGTCGGCTGCCGGCGCGGCGGTCCGGCTCGCCGGCGGGGAGCGGATCCAGGCCGAAGCCGTGATCCTTGCAACGCCGGCGCCGATCACCGCCTCCCTGCTGGACGGCGTGGCGCCCGACGCATCTCGGCATCTCCACTCCATTCCCCATGGATCGACTGCCGTCGTGAATCTCGCGTACGGCCACGACCAGGTCCCCGACGATCTGACGGGCCACGGATTCCTCGTCGCGGGAGGCGAGCCGCTCGCGATCAGCGCCTGCACGCTCAGTTCGAAGAAATGGGCCGGGCGGGCGCCCATTGGCACGCTACTTGCTCGGGCGTTCATCGGCGCCGGGCGCGGGGGGGCGCGGGATGCGAGCGACGAGGCGCTCGCTGAGGTGGCCCACCGCGACGTGACAGAGACGCTCGGCATCCGGGGCCGCCCGGTCCTCGTGCGGATCTCGCGCTTCCCCGGCGCGATGCCCCACTACACGGTCGGCCACCTGGATCGAGTCGCGGCCGCCGAGGCGGCGCTCGCGCCGTTCGCCGCGCTCCGGATCGCGGGCGGCGCATACCGGGGTGTCGGACTGCCCGACTGCATCGCCCAGGGACGAGCGGTCGCCGCCGACGTGGCCGCACTGCTCTCGTATGGCACGGCCGGCGCGCGCCGGCCGCGGTCGGGCTGATCCGCGGAACCCCGTCCGGCCCACAGGCGCTTGTCAGCCCGACGCGCGGCGCGGCCGCGACGCCCGGAACCAGCGTCCGGCCCGCAAGCGCCCGGCCGCAGGGCGCGCCCGGAACCAGCGCCCGGCCCGCAAGCAAGTCTGCCCCATTTACCACCACGGCTCGTGATATCGCCCTCGGTCGAGGGAATCATCACCATCTACGACCACGGCTCGTGGTAGGTGCACGATCTGGCCGCCGCGAGGCGATTGGGTCCGCGTGGGCTGCAGATCCGGAACGTGGCGAGCCCGGTCCATCTTCGGTCTTGATCGACGCGGAGTGGCGGAGCGCGCCTACCACGAACCTGATTCGTATCTGGCGAACGGGTTTCGGCCGCTCACGCCCGAGTCGCTGGCGACCCGCGGCCTGAACGGATCGCGTCGCGGCCGGCGAACCGCCTCGCGGCTGCCGAGCCGCGCCTGCCTGAGAGAACCCGGGCCCCCGATCAGATCCGGAGCATCACGTGCTTGACGATCGTGTAGTCCTCGATCGCGTACATCGACTGGTCCTTGCCGTAGCCCGACTCCTTGAAGCCGCCATGCGGCATCTCGGACACGAGCGTGAAGTGGTCGTTGACCCAGACCGTGCCGAACTGGAGCGCCTTGGCGACGCGCATCGCGCGCCCGATGTCGGCGGTCCAGACCGACGCCGCCAGCCCGAACCGGACGTCGTTGCCCCAGGCGATCGCCTGGTTCTCGTCCGAGAAGCGCTGGACCGTGACGACCGGCCCGAAGACCTCGTCCTGGATGATCTCGCTGCGCTGGTCCGGCCCGGCGATGACCGTCGGCTCGTAGTACGCGCCGGGCCGCTTCGGCCGCACCCCGCCGGTGACGATCTCGGCACCCTTCCGGGCGCGGTCGACCATGCCCTCGACCTTGTCTGCCTGCGCCTTCGCGATGAGTGAGCCCATCTCGATGTCGGCGCCCTCGGCCGGATCGCCCCACCTGATGGTCTTCACCGAGGCGGCGAGGTCGGCCACGAAGTTGTCGTAGACCTTCGGGCCGGTGATGACCCGGCACGGGGCCGTGCAGTCCTGGCCGGTGTTCCAGTAAGAGAACGTCTTGAGGTTGTCGATGACCGCCTCGAGGTCGGCGTCGTCGAAGACGACCACGGGCGCCTTGCCGCCGAGCTCGAGGTGGAGGCGCTTGACACGCTCCGCCGCGACCCTGGCGATGTGCTTGCCGGTGTCGGTGTCCCCCGTCACCGACACCATCCCGATCTTGGGATGGCCAACGAGGTCGTCCCCGATACCAGCGCCGGTGCCCGTGATGACGTTGAGGACGCCCGGCGGAAGGATGTCCGCCGCGATCTCCGCGAGGAGGATGGCGGTGAGGGGCGTGCGGGCCGAGGGCTTCAGCACGACCGTGTTGCCGGCCATGAGCGCCGGCCCGATCTTCCAGCCGGCCATCATGATCGGGTAGTTCCACGGCGCGATGGAGGCGACGACGCCCACCGGCTCGCGCCGGATCAGACTGGTGTGGCCGGCCATGTACTCGTTGACGGCCTTGCCCTCGAGGACGCGTCCCGCGCCGGCGAAGAAGCGCAGGTTGTCGACGACGACGGGGATCTCGTCGATGGCGACCTGGACGGGCTTCCCAGTATTCCGGCTCTCCAGCCGCCCGATCTCGTCCGCGCGCTCCTCGAGCGCATCGGCGAGCTTGAGCATGAGCAGGCTGCGGTCCTGCGGGGTGGTGTGCTGCCACGCCTCGAAGGCGGTCGCGGCGGCGGCGGCGGCGCGGTCAACGTCCTCCGCCCCGCTCGCCGGGACCTTGGCGATGACCTGCTCGTTGGCGGGGTTCTCGACGTCGAGGGTCTCGCCGCTCGCGCTGTCGACCCACTGGCCGTTGATGAACTGCTGAAGCGTCTGGACCTTGTCCATGACCTCGGTCATCGGGCGTACCTCCGGAGGCTGGGGCTGCGCCCGCCGGTCGGGCGCGCTCGTCGGTGCGAGGGATGTCCCGCCATTGTGCGCCAGTCACGGACGGACGTTAAGCCAATGGACCACCACGGGTGCGCGACGAGCAGCGGAGCACGATTCAGCCCGTGGGCCCGCATGCCCGAATCCACCGTCCCTGACAGTTTGCCGGCGGCCACAACCCCGGCCTTGACACCCGATCGTGGCCCGCATGCCCGAATCCACCGTCCTTGACAGTCTGGGACACACGTTTCCGATGAACGAGCGAGACCATCCCCGCGTTCGAGCTGGAATCTGCCTCAGCTGACCCAGGGTCACGCTCATTCATGCGAAACGCGTGTCCTGGACTGAGGCGACCCGGGATCCGCGGCCCGCGAGCCCTCGACGAGGACGGGATCCGCGACCCGGGAGCCTCAAACCCTCTCGCCCGTCAGCGGAAGACGGCGAGCCAGAGCAGGACGAGGCCGCCGATCCCCACGGCGAGGTCCGGCCAGCCCCAGCGGATCGGGCGGAACGTGGTGCGCGGCCCCGACCCGAAGGCCCTGGCGTCCATCGCCAGGGCCAACTGATCCGCGTGACGGATCGCCCGGACCAGGAGACCTACGAGGATGCGCGGGTGCCAGCCACCCCCGAGGCCGCGGATCCGGCGGGCCTGGCGCAGCGTCGCGAGATCCTCGCCCAGGCGCGGCAGCGCCTGGTACGCCGCGAGCGCTCCGTACGCGAACCGCCCCGGGAGCCGCGCCTGGAGGACGAGCGAGTCCACGAGCCTCGTCGGGTCCGTGGTCTGGGCGAAGACCGCCCCGACCGAGATGATCGCGAGCACCCGCGCGCCGAGCGCGGCCGCGACCTCCGCCGCCTCCCGGGTGACCCGGAGCGGCCCGATGCGGGCGAGCTCTGTGGCCGTGGGATCGGTGTTGGAGGCTGAGAACAGGAAGTTGCTGAGCGCGATCGACGCCGCCGCGGCGACGAGCAGCGCCAGGCCCCCGGCGAGGCGTGCCCACGGGATCCGGCCGAGGGTCAGCCCGGCGGCGAGCGCGACGGCGGCGAGCAGGAGCGGCGGCCCGGCCTCGACGGTAAGCACCAGCCCAATCAGCCAGGCCACCGCCAGCGCGAGCTTCACGAGCGGGCTCGTCCGGCCGAGGAGGCTCCGCTCCTGCGCGCCGGAGAGGTCGATGGGTGTCAGCATCAGGCGCCTGCCGCGGCTTCCGGCTCGCCGGCACCCCGGCCCGGGCCAGCCCCACGGCCCCGGCCCGGGCCGTCATCCGCGACGATCCAGCCGCCCGCCATCTCGACCCGGCGGTGGGCGACCTGGGTCGCAAAACGCTCGTCGTGGGTCGCGGCGAGGACGGCGATCCCCTCCTCCACCAGCTCGCCGACGATCGCGGCCATCGCCTCCCAACCGCGCCGATCCTGCCCGAAGGTCGGCTCGTCCAAGAGGAGGAGACGCGGGCGGTGGGCGAGGGCGACGGCGACCGACAACCGGCGCTGCTCGCCGCCGGACAGCCGGTACGGGCTCCGCGCTCCGAACCACCCAACGGGCAGGCCGAGGCGCTCGAGGAGCTCGGCGGCCGCCGCCGCACTCGACCGGTTCAGACCAAGGCCGATCTCCTGGGCCACAGTGTCGGCGAGGAATCCGAGCTCCGGATCCTGGAAGACGAACCCGGCCAACCGCGCGAGGCGAGCTGGTGGGAGGCGCGCGGGATCGAGGCCATCGAGGGCGATTGACCCCGCCGAGGGCCGTACCAGCCCCGCGATCAGCCGAAGGAGCGTCGACTTCCCGCTCCCGTTCGGACCCACGAGCGCGACCCGCTCCCCGGCGGCGATCCCGATATCGAGGTCGCGGACGGCCGGCTCGCCCCGGACGTACTCGAACCGCGCGTCGTGAACCTCGACGAGATCCGTGCCCCGCGACGCCTCGCTGCCGGCGACGGGCGCGCTGGCGCCGAGCCCGGCCAGGTCGTCCGGCAGCCAGATGCCCTCGCGGGCGAGGCGGGTGCCGGATCGGGCGAGGACGGCCACCGGCGGTCCGAGATCGATGGGGGCCCCGGTCGCGTCGAGGGCCAGGACGAGGTCCGCGAGCGGCCAGGCGAGATCGGCCCGGTGCTCCACGAGGACGATCGTCGATCGTCGGTGGGCCCGGAGCGCCGTCAGGCGGGCGAAGAGAGCCATCGCGCCCGCCGGGTCCAGGTTCGCCGTGGGTTCGTCCAGGACCAGGACGGCCGGCCACGGCGCCTCCACGCCGGCCAGGGCGAGACGCTGCTGCTCCCCGCCGGAGAGCCGGGTCCCGCGGCGCTGCTCGGAGCCACCGAGCCCCACCGCGCCGAGCGCCTCTGGCACGCGCGCCCGCATCGCCGCGAGCGGCCAGGCCCGGTTCTCCAGCCCGAACGCGACATCGTCCGCGGCCCGGTCCATCACGAGCTGGCTGGCGGGGTCCTGGAAGAGGATCCCGACCCTGGCCGCGACCTCGGCCGGCGTGGCGGCCGCCACCTCGAGCTCCCCGACGCGAAGCGAGCCGTGCCACTCCCCGGGGACGTCCCGCGGGACGAGGCCGGCGACGGCACGGGCGAGCGTGCTCTTGCCGGACCCCGACGGACCCACCACCAGGAGGACACCACCGGCATCGAGCCTGAGGTCGATCCCGGCGAGCGCCGGCCGGTCCGTCCCCACGTACCGGAACGTGACGCCGTCGGCGGCGAGCGGCAGCGGGCCTCCCGGCCCGCCGAACGGGATCAGCCGGGAAACCCTTCCAGGACGCCGGCGCGCCGCAGCGAACGGGCGAGTGCAACCGACCCGAACCCGGCGATGACCACCGCGGAGATTGCCATGGCGATGCCGCGGGCGACCTGGACGTCGACGGCGTAATCGGGATACCAGACGGCCCAGTCGTGGATCCAGGCGGCGGCCGCGGACGCCACCGCCGCGATCGCGATCACCGGGAGCGACCACGCGCGGTAGAGCGTGAACGCGAAGACGAGCTCGGCCGCCGCACCCTGGACGAAGCCGGAGAGCAGCACGTCCGGGCCCCACGGGCTGCCGAGGAGCGTGGAGACGCCGGCGGCGACCAGCTCGGCGTAGAGGGCCGCGCCCGGCTTCCGGACGATGATCGGCGCGAGGACGGCGGGCACGAGCCACCCGCCGTAGATCAGGAAGACGCCCAGCGGTGCCGCGCCGCTCAGGATGCTCCACGCGGCATTGAGCGCCACGAACGCGACCCCGAAGGCGACCCCGATGATCGCGGTGACGATGATGTCGCGGGTCCGCCAGCGCGTATCCGCAGCGAACCCGCGTGCGGCGCCGGCCGAGCCGGCTGTCGTCGTGGTCATGTTCCAGGTCCTCCGAAACTCGAAACGCCGCCCCCGTGAGGACGGCGTCAGAGCTTGGAACGGCCTGCTTCCTTCGCCGGTACGAGCCGGATCAGGTTCGGCGGGTCTGTGGCTGGGCCACACTCTCAGCGCTCGTGCGCTCCCCGGAGGCGATCTTAAGTTGTGGGCGCGATTCTACACCGTGGCTGCGGCGGACCCCGCGGCCGCGGCGGACCCCGCGGACCCCATGGCCGCCGACGGCGATGTCGACGCAGCCGCGAGCTGCTCGTCGATCCAGTCGATGACCTCGGCGAGGATCTCCGGTCCCTCCGGCTCGTTGTGAAGCTCGTGCCGGATCCCCGGGTAGGTACGTCGGGTCACGCACGGGAGGGCGCCGAGCGACTCGGAGACCCGGGCCGGCACGAGCGGGTCGTCCAGGCCGTGGATCACCAGCACCGGTATCGACAGCTTCGACGCCTCGGCCCGCACGCGGGCCTGCTCCTCGAAGAACCGCGCGCCGAACCCGGTCGTGGAGCCGGTGACCATCAGCGGGTCGGTCCGGACCGCCTCCTGGCGGGCCGGGTCTCGCGACAACGCGGACGGGTCGATCCCGTTGGGGATCCGGAGGTGCGGCAGGACCCGAGCCGCGACCGGGGCGATCGCCCGCTTCCAGGCCGGAACGTCCGCATCGATGCCCGGCGCGGACAGAACCAGGAGGTCCGGCGGCGGCCGGTCGGAGACGGCATACCCGAGCACAATGAGCCCACCCATCGAGTGGCCGTAGAGGATCACCGGCTTGCCCGGGAGGGCCGCCCGGACCGCAGCGAGACGATCCTCGACGTCGTCGTGGAAGCGCGACCAGCGGTCCACCCAGGCGCGCTCACCGCCGGACGCCCCGAACCCGCGATGGTCCCAGCCAAAGGTCTCGAGGCCGGCCGCGGCAAGCTGGTCGCCGACGTGCTCGTAGCGGGCGCAGTGCTCGCCGAGACCGTGGACCAGGAGGACCGCGGCCCTCGGCGTGCCCGCCGGCCAGTGGCGGGCGAGGAGCCTGATCCCGTCGCGGGTGATCGCGCTGTCGGTCATCGATGGCATGGCGTGAGGGTACTCCGGGGGGATCGGCGCGGCGCCAGCGATTCGGCGGCGGGTGTCGAGTGCCCGGGCCCCCGGCGGCCGACCGCGACGCGGCCCCGAGACCGCGACGCGCCCCGAGACCGCGCCTGTTGCCAGATACGAATCAGGCTCGTTGTAGGCGCGACGCCTCCACCCGGGAACGGGGTGACGGGGGTGCCGACCCCGCTCGTAACGTTCGAGATGTCCGGTCGGAGGGTCGTCCGCGACCACCCGCGGTCGAATCCCGCACCTACCACGAGCCATGTTCGTAAACGGGGACCCTCTCACCGGTCGGGCGCGATAGCACGAGCCCTGTTCGTAGACGGGGCCGATGTTGTCGGTCCGATCCGATACCACGAGCCGCAGTCGTAAATGGGGACGATCCAGCCGGTCGGGCGCGGAGGACGGGCGCGGAGATGCGCACGAGAACGAGCCCAGGGCACGCGCCCCGGACCGAACCCGTACGATCCACAACGTGACGCGATCGACGGACTGGCTCGAGGTGGGTGATCGCGTCTTCGCGCGCCGGTACGCCTACCTGGACCAGCAGATCGGCGTCGTCCTCGGGCAAGCCGAGGCCCTCGTGATCGACACGCGGGCAACGCCCGCCCACGCGCGGGAGCTCCAGGCGGACATCCGCCGGCTCACCCCGGACCCCGTGACGGTCGCGGTGAACACGCACTGGCACTGGGACCACGCGTTCGGCAACAGCGTCCTGCGTCCGGCGGTCATCTGGGGCCATGAACGCTGCCGTGAGCGGCTCATCAGGGACGGCGCGGACGCACGAGCCGAGGAGGCCGCGGCGGATCCGGCTCACCGGGCCGATTTCGAGGCCGTCGTCATCGACCCGCCGGATCGAACCCTGACAATCGCGGCCGACGTCGAGGTCGGCGGACGCCGCGTGGAGCTCCGCTACCTGGGCCGCGGGCACACGGACGGCGACATCGTGGTCGCGGTCCCCGATGCCGACGTCCTGTTCGCCGGCGACCTCCTCGAGAACGGCGCGATCCCCTGGTTCGGCGACGGCTACCCGATCGACTGGCCGGCAACGGTGGAACGGCTGCTGCCGCTGGTGGGCGGGGCCGTCGTGCCGGGACACGGCGCGGCTGCAGATCGGGCGTTCGTCGAGCGGCAGCTGGAGGCATTCCGCCTGGTCGCCTCGCTCGCGCGGCAGGTCCACGGCGGCGAGATCGGCCGCGAGGCCGCCCTCGCCTCGATGCCGTTCGACGTGGCGACCTCGATGGAGCCGCTCGACCGCGCCCTCGCCCAGCTCCGCGGCGAGCTCGACTGACCGCGGGGGGAGCGACGAGCCCGCCCGAGTTCGCCTGACCGCGGCGCGATCGACTGACGGGCCGAGCCAGACCGAAGCCGCCCGTCAGCCCCCGACCCGGACGACCCAGCGGCCGCGGGCCGCACCGGCTCGGATCGCGTCGAGCGCCGGCTCCAGGGTGTCGAGGGTG
>PNKK01000010.1 GCA_013822395.1 Anaerolinea sp.
GCCGGATTGATGAACGAGATCGATCACGGGGCAGGGACCGGCGGGGGGACAGGGGATCAGCGGTCGGCTGGCACAGGAAGTGGGATCTGGCACAGGAAAGGGATGCTTCCCGTGGCGCGGGTTGTGACGCGCGTTCTGTCGTTCGGTGCGTCAGCGCACCGGTCACCGGCACGACAGCCGGGTCAGGCGCGAGGCACCGGGCGCATCGGGAAGACGCCGACCACGATCGGCGAGATGGGATCGAGCGAGAGCTCGTAGCCGACGTCCCTGGCCCGGAGCAGTTCGCCGAGAAGCCGCCCCTCCCGCTCGGGCAGCCCCACGTACACGTGGCTTCCGGAGCCCATGTCGACGCCGGTCACGTCGTCATCCCCGCCTTCGATCGCGAAGCGACGGCGCAGCTCGTGCATCGGGACGTAGGCACGGCTCTTGATGAACCGTCGGAGCTGCGGCGCCGTACAGGCGTTGCGCTCGGCGTCAACGGGGCCGTTCTGGGCTGACGGAGAGAGCGCCGTCCGCACCCCGGCGGCCGAAGGAGGGGCTGATGCGGCAGGCGGCACGGCGATGCTCGGCGCCCGGATTGGCTCCGCGATGCTCGGCGCCCGGATTGGCTCAGGGCGCGGACGTGCGACGGAGGTTTGGGCCGCCAGCCCGGCGGCGCCGCGTTCGCCCAGCGCCGGTTCGTCGGCCCGGAGCGGATCCGCAGCCGGCGCGGCCTCGGCGACGACGACGATCGAACTCGGCGCCCCCTCGGGCGGTGAGGCGACCGGGGAGGGCGCTTGCGCCGGCTGCGCTCGCGCGGCCGGGGCGGCGATCGGCGCGCCGGGCGGGATCTCGCCCGATCCAGCTGGGCGCGACGGACGCGGCTCGACGTGCGGCCGCCCATGGTGGCGCGCGGGATGATGCGAACGGCGGCTCATCGGCCGGGAGCGGCGGCGCCGGAGCACCGCGGGAAGGTCGGGAACATTGGGCTCGATTGGCGATTCGGCCGGGCGGACGTGTCCGGTCTGGCCGATGATACCCGGACCGCCCCGCGCGGGTCGGCGACCCGTCCCGTCTCAGCCCGAGACCACCCAGAGGTCGCGGCTGGATTCGTTCAGGACATCCGGCCCGTCCGGTCCGCAGATGACGATGTCCTCGATCCTGGCTCCGAAACGGCCCTCGAGATAGATTCCCGGCTCCACGCTGAAGGCCATGCCCGGCCGAAGCGCCTCGCCATTGCCGGCGACCAGGTACGGGTCCTCATGGGTCTCGAGGCCGATCCCGTGCCCTACTCGGTGGAAGAAGTCCGGCCCGTGCCCGCCGGTGGCGATGATGTCCCGCGCGACGGCGTCGATCCGCTCGCAGGCGACGCCGGGCCGGACGGCCGACGCGGCCTCGGCCTGGGCGTCGCGAAGGAGGTCGAAGACCCGCCGGAACTCCGGGGTGGGCCCGTTGGCGGGATTCCCGCCCGTCAGCCAGAGGGTCCGCGTCGTGTCCGAGCAGTAGCCGTCCATGGACCCGCCGATGTCGAGGACGATCGGCTCACCGGCACGGATGACGCGGTCCGTGGCGTCGTGGTGCGGCGAGGCGGAATTCGGCCCGGACGCGACGATCGCGAACTCGGCAAGCTCGTGGCCCTCCGCGAGAAGACGCTCACGGACCTCACGGCTGACGTCCATCTCCGTCCGCCCGACCAGCGGGCCCGCCGCGATCTGCGCCACGACGCGGTCCGCGGCGTGCGCGGCCCGCCGCAGGAGCGACACCTCGTCCGCGTCCTTGATCATCCTGAGCTCGCGAAGAAGCTCGCTCGCGAGGCCGACTTCGGCCTGGGGCAGCGCCCGCTGCAGTCCCAGGACGTGCATGGCCCAGAGGCGATCGCTGACGAGCACGCGTGCCCGGCCGTCGTCCGCCACGGGGGCAAGCTGCGTCCCGGCCAGCTGCGTCGCGACCAGGGCATGCGCGTCGTCCGTCTCGTCCCATGGGGTCACGTCGGCCCTGCCGGCGCGGACCAGGGGCGACGCCGCGGCGGCCATCGCCTCCAGGCGCGGGACCACGAGGGACGGCCGGCCCCCCGCCGGCAGGACGAGCATCGTCAGCCGCTCGAGGGGCATCGCGACGTACCCGGTCAGGTACCTGAGGTCCGCCCCGACACCCACAAGGAGCGCCGCGACGCCATGCTCGGTGAGAAGCGCCTGCGCTCGAGCCGTGCGGTCGCCGTACCGAGCGTCGGGGATGCCGGGACCCACGGTGCCGGTCAACGGACGGTCGAGTTGGGCGGCGGCCGGGTTCAGCCGAGGCGGGTGGCGATGTGGCGGAAGATGTCGCGGGCGGAGACGACCGCGACCGGGCGCCCGCCCTCGACGATCGGCACGTGCCGGAACCCGCCGACGGCCATCTTGTTGATCGCGACCGCGATCGTGTCGTCGTGGCGGAGGACGACCGGGTCCGGGGTCATGAGCTCCCGGATCGGCCGGTGCTCCAGGCCGCGGCCGGCGAGCTTCACCAGCGCGTCGCGGTCCGTGAAGATCCCGGCCAGCCGGCCGCCCTCGGTCACGAGCAGGCAGTCGATCCCCTCGCGGTGCATCCGCTCCACGAGATCGGCGACGTCCTCGGAGCCGTCCACCGTCTGCGGCTCGGGCGCCCCGAGCTCGTCGAGATGGCGGCCCAGAAGCGGTCCGCGAAAGCCGATCGCCGGTTCGGGCGTGTCCGAGGCACGGAGGTCCGCGCCGCAGTTCGCGCACAGGTCATCGCCCTCGAAGTTCTGCCACTGGCAGACCGGGCAGATCATGTTCCGTCGTCCGTCACGGTCCAGGTCTCGCCGGCCGCCAGCAGTTTCGCGAGGTCACCCTTGCCGCGGCTGGCGATCGCCTGGTCGATCTGGTTCGTGATCAGCTCGTCGTGGGTCGCGCGACTGATCCTCCGGACGACCCCGACGGGAACCGGAAACTCCGGCCAGTAGATGTGGGCGAGCATGAACGAGATGAGCGGATCGGTCTCGTCGTGGACCAGGATGTCCACCTCGGAGATCCCGTTCTCGCCGATCGTGACGATCTCCGGCTGATGACCGTGCAGGCGGAGCCCCTTGTTCCGGTCCTTCCCGAAGAGCATCGGCTTGCCGTGCTCCAGGATCAGCATCCGGTCGTCGCGGACCTCGCGGTCGGTGAACTCGCGGTGCGCGCCGTCGTTGAAGATGTTGCAGTTCTGGAGAACCTCCACGAACGCCGAGCCTCGATGCCGGCCGGCCTGCTCGAGCGTGGACTGGAGATGCTCCGTGTGGGTGTCGACGGATCGGGCAATGAAGCTCGCCTCGGCGGCGAGCGCGATCGCGAGCGGGCTGATCGGGTAGTCCACCGTTCCGTACGGCGACGACTTCGTGACCTTGCCGAACTCGGACGTCGGGCTCGCCTGACCCTTCGTGAGGCCGTAGATCCGGTTGTTGAACATGATGATCCGGAGGTCGACGTTCCGGCGGAGCGAGTGGATCAGGTGATTGCCGCCGATCGAGAGCGCGTCGCCATCGCCGGTGATCACCCAGACCATGAGGTCCGGCCGAGCGGCCTTCAGGCCGGTGGCGATCGCCGGGGCCCGGCCATGGATCGAGTGAAAGCCGTACGTGTTCATGTAGTACGGCAGGCGCCCGGAGCAGCCGATGCCGGAGATGAAGACGATGCTCTCCTTCGGGTAGCCGAAGTCGGGCATCACCTTCTGCGTTTGGGCGAGGATCGAGTAGTCGCCGCAGCCCGGGCACCAGCGGACTTCCTGGTCGGACACGAAGTCCTTCCGGGTGAGCACGGGAAGGGCGGTGGTCACGTCGGTCATCGTCCTGGCAACCTCAGCTCGGTAGCGCCGTTCGCCCTCCGAGGGCCGAGGCGACGCCCCCGCGAGCCATCGGCCCGAGGATTCATGCCACGGGCTCCCGCAACGCGGCCAGCAGGCGCTCGGCCTCCGCTTCGATCTCGACGATCCGGAAGGGCTTGCCGCGGACCCGGTTGTAGCCGATGGCGTCGACGAGGTAGCGCGCCCGGATCAGCATCGACAGATGGCCCAGGTTGAGCTCGGGAATGAGGACCCGCCGAAACGCCCGCACGACCTCCTCGGTGTTCGCGGGGAATGGGTTCAGGTGGCGCAGGTGCGCGTGGGAGACCGCGAGTCCCCGGCCTCGAAGCCGCTCCACCGCGCTCCGGATGGCGCCGAACGTGGAGCCCCAGCCCAGGATCAGGAGGTCGCCCCGGTCGGCTCCGTAGACGTCCAGCGGCGGGATGTCCTTCGCGATCCCGGCGATCTTCGCGTCGCGGAGCACGGTCATCCGGTGGTGGTTCTCGGGGTCGTAGCTGACGTTGCCGAGGATCTCCGCCTTCTCGAGGCCGCCGATCCGGTGCTCGAGGCCGGGCGTGCCGGGGACGGCCCACGGGCGGGCGAGCGTCTCCGGGTCCCGCAGGTACGGGAAGAAGCCGGCCTTCTCCGTCCGGTTCGGGACGGCGATGCTCCCGAGGCTGGCCGGATCCGGGATGGCCCATGGCTCGGCGCCGTTGGCGAGAAACGCGTCGCTGAGGAAGGCGACCGGGGTCATGTACTTCAGCGCGATCCGCCAGGCCTCGATCGCCATGTCGAAGGACTCGGCCGGCGTCGCCGGGGCGACGACGGGGAGGGGTGAATCCGAGTTCCGCCCGAACAGGACCTGGAGCAGGTCGCCCTGCTCGGTCTTCGTGGGCAGGCCGGTGGACGGGCCGCCCCGCTGAACGTCGATGAGGACGAGCGGCAGCTCCACCATGACGGCGAGCCCCAGTGCCTCGCTCTTCAGGGCGACGCCGGGCCCGGACGTGCCGGTGATCCCGAGCGCGCCGCCGTAGGACGCGCCGATGGCCGCGCCGATGGCCGCGATCTCGTCCTCCGCCTGGAACGTCTTGACCCCGAAGTTCTTGTAGCCGGCGAGCTGGTGCAGGATGTCCGATGCCGGGGTGATCGGGTAGGAGCTGTAGAACAGCGGCCGATCCGCCAGCTGGGAGGCGGCCACGAAGCCGAGTGCGGTCGCCTCGTTGCCGGTGATGTTCCGGTAGCGGCCGGGTGCGAGGCGGGCCGGCGGGACGATGTACCGCTCGTGGAAGATCTCGGTGGTCTCGCCGAAGTTGTAGCCTGCCCGAAGCGCCCGCTTGTTGCCCTCGGCGATCACCGGCCGCTTCGAGAACTTCTCGTCGATCCAGCGGATCGTGGGCTCCATGCTCCGCTCGTAGAGCCAGAACATGAGACCCAGGGCGAAGAAATTCTTCGTCAGGTCGACCTGCTTGTTGGTGAGCTCCAAGCCCTCGAGGGCCCGAGCGTTGAGCGTGGAGACCGGGATCCGGAAGACGTTGTAGGCCGAGAGGGAGCCGTCGGCGAGGGGGTTGGCGGCGTAGCCGACCTTGTTGAGGTTGGAGGCCGTGAACGCGTCCTCGTTGACGACGAGAGCGCCGCCGACCGGGAGGTCGGCGAGGTTCGCCTTCAGCGCCGCCGGGTTCATGGCCACGAGGACGTCCGGCTCGTCGCCCGGCGTGTGGATGTGCGTCGAGGAGAAGCTCAGCTGGAACCCGGACACGCCCGGGAGCGAGCCGGCAGGGGCGCGGATCTCCGCCGGAAAGTCCGGGTACGTGCTGATGTCGTTGCCGAAGACGGCGGCCGTCCGGGTGAACTGCGAGCCGGTGAGCTGCATCCCATCACCGGAGTCGCCGGCGAAGCGGATCGTCACCCGCTCGAGCCGGCGCTCCTCCGTGACGCGCTCCCTGGCGATGGTCACGCGCCCTCCGATTCCTGCATCCGCTGATGGGGCCGCGGCGGGAGGTTCAGGAGCTCCTCCGGGAAGGCCTCGGCCAGATACTTGAGGACGTCGACCGGGCGGATGACCCCGACGAGATTGCCCTCGTCGTCGACGAGCGGGACGTTCCGGTACCGGCCGGTCTGCATGAGGTCGATCGCGTGGCGGACGGGCTGGTCCAGGTGGAGCGTCCAGGGATGCTCCTTCATGAGCGACTCGACGGGCTGGTCCAGGTCCACCTCGTGGCCCACGAGGCGGGCGAAGATGTCGCGCTCCGTGAGGACGCCCCGCAGGCGGCCACCCGCGTCCGTGACGAAGACCGAATCGCCCGTCCCGGTCTCGCGGATCCGGGCGATGCAGTCGGCGAGGCTGGTGCCGGGGCGTACCGTCAGCGGGTCGCGGCGGGCAAGAACGCGGAGCTTCTCGTCGGCGAGCGACGGGACGCGGGACGCGACGGCGCGTTCGGTGAGTTCGGTCACGAGACGGAAGTGTAGTGCGTTCCACGGGATCCGACCCTCGGGCCGATCGGCCAGTGTTCGCCGGGCCGACTGGCACCTCACCGCCGTCGAACTCGTCCTGCTAGCCTCGCCGGGTGCCCCGGCCCGTCGCCATCGGTATTGCGCTGACCATCGTCTCGGCCTTCGGATTCGGGTCCGGGGCGCTGTTCGCCAAGCCGGTCTATGCCGCCGGGGTGGGTTGGCACGTCCTGATGGCCTGGCGCTTCCTGATCGGAGCCGTCCTGGCATGGCTGTGGGTCGCGGGGAGTCCATCGGCGCGGCACGGCCTGCGGCGAATGGACCGGCGAGCGGTTGCGGTCGCCGTGGCGCTCGGGGTCCTCTATACGGGCAACTCGTCGACCTACTTCGCCGGCCTCGAGACGGTGTCGGCGTCCCTTGCCGCCCTGATCGTCTACATCTACCCGGCCCTCGTCGCGGTCCTGTCGCTCCGGTTCGGACGGCGGCTGGAGGGTCGGCGCGCGTGGGGAGCGCTCGGCCTGGCACTGGCCGGGGTGGCGCTCGCAGTCGGCAACATCGATGCGGCGGAGGCACCGCCGATCTCGGGGCTCCTCCTGATGGCGGCCTCGCCGGTCATCTACTCGGTCTGGATCGTCCTTGCCGCCCGGCTCTCGGGCGAGGGTCGCTCGGGGGTGGGACAAGGAGCCGGGGCCGGTGCGGATCCCACGGTCGCGGGCGCCGTGATGCTGACGGCGACCGCGGTGGCGTTCTGGCTGAGCGCGCTGGCGCTCGGGCGGCCGGTCCTGCCCGCCGAGATCCCCAGCTCGGCCTGGGGCGGGATGGCCGGCGTCGGGGTCGTCTCCACGTTCGTGGCAGTCCAGGCGTTCTATGCCGGCGCCCACCGGATCGGCGCGGCGCGGGCGTCCATCGTCAGCACGGTCGAACCGATCTGGACGATCGTCCTCGCGAACCTGCTCTTCGCCGAGGTCCTGGGCCCGCTCCAGCTCGTCGGCGGCGCGATGATCCTCGCCGGCGTCGTCATCGCCCAGACGGGACCGTCTGCAGCGAGCGCGCCGGAGCTCAGACTGGCGGACGAATGAGACCGGACCGGAGATCGGGGACGCCTGGTCGATCCGTCGACCCATCCGAGGAAGGAGCGCCGGCCCATGGGGGCCGAACCGGCAACCGGCGCCTCGGCCGCCGCTGGTCGATCCGTGGACCAGCCGAGCAGCCGGGGCGGGGCGGCGAGGGCGGTTGCGGGCCCGCATGGCCACGGTCAACCGCGTCGTCATGAATCACAGCTGGCGGGCGGCGGCGCGGGCCACCTCGAGCGCGGCCTTCGCACCCTCGGCGACGAACGACCCCTCCGAGCCAACGCCGACGAACCGGAACCCCCGATCGAGGTGCGGTCCGAACGACGCGTGGTCGTAGAGGAGGATTCCGGGCGCCTTGCCGTGGCGGCGGCACGCGGCGAGCACCGTGTCCAGCGCCGCGAGGTACGTGGCGTTCCCGAATTGGCCGGGGATGCCGAGCGAGTGGGAGAGGTCCGCCGGGCCGACGAACAGGACGTCCACGCCGTCAATCGCGGCAATTGCGTCCGCCTCGCGGACCGCGCTGGGCGACTCGACCTGGACGATCCCCACGATCCCGGCGTTCAGTGTGCCGACCTCGTCGTGCCCCACCGTGCCCAGGCGGGCGCCCCGGGTCCGGAGCGCGACGCCGCGGACCCCGTCCGGCGGGTACCGCAGGAACGTGACCGCCTCGGCGGCCTGGGCCGCGGTGTCCAGCCGCGGAACCATGATCCCGGCCGCGCCGAGGTCCAGCGCCCGTCCGATCCGGAGCCGCTCTCCCGACTGCGGTCGGACGAACGCGGCCGCGCCGCTCGCCTCCGCGGCGAGGAGGACAGCGAGGAGGTCCGCCTCCGTCGGGGCACCGTGCTCTAGGTCTGCGATCAGCCAGTCATACCCCGCCCGGCCGGTGATCTCGGTCGCCAGCGGCGAGGCGAGGTCGGCCCAGGCGCCGAAGAGGGTGTCGCCATCAAGGATCCGGCGGCGAATCGAGTCGCGAGCGGTATTCGTCATGGCGGTAATCATGCCCGGCCGCATCCGGTCATATGGGGCTCCTCGTGGGGCTCCTCGCTGAATCGGGGTGGGTTGGCGGTGAGGCGAGCCGGTAATCGTGGCCATCCCAGGAAGCCGCACGAGAGGTGGTCCTGGATGCGCGACGTCGAGCCGTCGACGGACGTCGGCGCCTGGACGTGGAGCGCCGCTGTTGCCTGCCTGTGCTACGCGGCCGCCTACGCCGACGTGTCGAGCGGCAGGAGGCGGAAGGCTTCCGCACCGCTGAGCGGGCGGACGGCGCGGAAGTGTCGCTCATCGAACGTGGCGACATCCGCCGAACCGACGCGCGCGGCCAGGACGACCAGCGACGCATCCGTCAGGCCGATGCCGAGGTCGGCGTACCGATCGGCCAGCTCGGCGGCTTCCCGGGCGGCGGTCGGCCACCAGTCCACGAGGTAGGCGCCCGCGCTGACGTCGGCCCGGAATGCCCGAGCCGCGCGGGGGCCACCGCGCGTCGTGGCCAGGTGATCGGCCTCCGCGAGCACGAGCGGCGTCGTGACCAGCTCCTCGTCGAGCGCTTCGTACCACTCGAGCGCCCCGCGGTGCCGGCTGTCGGCCGCATCGAGCAGCGCGTAGATGACCGACGTGTCGAGGATGATCACTCCCTGCCGAAGCCCGTCTCGGCGAGGTGGCGATCGACGTTGTCCGCCACGTCGCCCGGCCCGTGGGCCAGGCCGATCCCGCTGATCCGGGGCCGCTCGACGTGTCTGGCCGCATCCCGCAACGCGGCCCGGATCACCTCGGCCTTCGACACGCGCCGCTTCGCCGCCAGGCGATCGAGGGCGTGGTCCAGCTCGGGCTCGAGGTAGACGGTCGTCTTCTTCACTGCCCTATATGGTACCACCACCAGCGCCCACCCGGATCAGCGCGACGGCGTCCAGGGCTCCAGGGGCTACATCCGATGGGATCAGGTCTCGGTCGCGGTCGGGTCGAGCCGGCGAATCTCGCGCACCTCGTCGAACCCGCGATCTGGGCTCACGATGGTCCCGATTCCCTCCTCCAGACAGGTGGCCACATGGATCAGGTCGCGGGCGACGAGCGACGGGTGGCGTTCGATCAGATCGGGCATCCGACGGACGACCCCGTGCGTGATCGGCAGGACCGGCTCGAACGCCGCGAGGACGTCGCGAGCCATCGCTGCGCCGAGCTCGGGGCGCCGGATCGCCACGAACCGATGAAGGATCTCCTGAACGACCTCCGCGGAGGTCGCCGCATCGAGCTCACCGGCGACCGCGCGCTCGAGGAGTGCCCGGCACGGGACCCGGAGCGGGTGCTCGCGCCCACCGGCGTACATGAAGACGGCCGTGTCGAGAAACACGGTCATCCCTCGCCGGTCGCCCCCCGCAGGATCTCGCCCTTCATCGCCGCCCACTCGTCCACCGGCGCGTCGATTGCCATGAGGTGGCGGACAGCCGCCTGCCGTTGCTCGCGCGTGGCAGTCGCATAGGCATCCACCGCCGCACGGATCACCGCGCCAACCGAGCATCCTTCGCGCCGTGCGACCCGGCGCAGGCGGTCAGCCTGCTCCCTGGACAACAGGACCTGCGTTCGCTCAGTGAACATGTGCATACCATACCATGTCGCCGGACTCCAAACGCAGGCTGCACACGATGACGCGACGAACGACGACGGCTTCAACTTCTAGCCCCGCTTCGAAGAACGCGGCTGAAGTCTTGGTGGCCGCGATCGCCCGCTCGGGCCCGGCCGCGATGTCGATCACCCACTCGGCGGCGACGGCCAGGGACGAGGATCGGTCGTTCGTGACGGCGAGGGTCAGCGCGCCCTGGCGGCGACCCTCCTCGACCACGCCCACGACGTCGGGGGAGCGGCCCGACTGTGAGATCCCGATCACGAGCGCGTGCCGCAGTTGCGGTCGTGCCCCGTAGATCGAGAGGAGCGACGGCGCCGCCAGCGCGACCGGCAGGTCGTTCCGCGTCCCGAAGACGTACTGGGCGTAGACGCCGGCGTGATCGGAGGTTCCCCGGCCGGCGATCACGACGAA
The DNA here is from genome assembly GCA_013822395.1 of Anaerolinea sp. GTDB lineage: Bacteria > Chloroflexota > Limnocylindria > Limnocylindrales > CSP1-4 > UBA5189. Next base: position 10,345 of record PNKK01000010.1, read on the forward strand.
CTCGATCTCCCGCGACCGGATCGCCCGCGCGATCGCCTCGACCTCCGGCAGACCCGTCTCGAGCAACCCGGCCGCGATGGCCGGCTGCTCGAGGATCTCATCCCTCATCCCCATCGGCCCGGCCTCATCTCGGCTGTGCGCCGACGTCGGTGAGGCGACCCGCGAGCGCGTCCGCGGCGTGGACGACCCGACCCCCGATGAACGTCGCGACGATCTCGAGCTCCGGCGTGAGGAGAACGGCGTCGAAGACGGCGCCCGGAGCGAGGACGCCATGCCGGTCGGCGACGTCCAGCAGCCGGGCTGGGACGGTCGTGACCGTGGCGACGGCGTCGACCGCCGACCAGCCGAGGAAGCTCCGGACGTTGCGGATCGCCCGGTCGAGGCGGACCACGCTGCCGGCGAGCCGGCCGTCCCCGAGTCGGGCCGTGACCCCGTCGCTGGTCACCTCGAGGTCGCCGAGCGGGTAGGTGCCGGGGGGCATCCCCAGGGCGGCGATCGCGTCGGTGACCGTCGAGAACCGCCCCGGACGGACGACGCGCGCGGCGAGCGCGAGAACCTCCGGGGCGACGTGGACCCCGTCTGCGATGAACCCGGCTGTCACCCGCTCGTCGAGCAGAACGGCGGTGATCAGCCCGGGCTCGCGATGGTCGATCGCCGGCATCGCGTTGAACACGTGGGTCGCATAGCGGATCCCCGCCTCGATCCCGGCGATCCCTTCGGCCAGCGTGGCGGCGGAGTGGCCTGCCGAGACGACGATGCCACGCTCGGCGAGCGTACGGACGAGCGTGATCGCACCGGGCAGCTCGGGGGCAAGCGTGACCATCCGGATGCCGGTCCCGGGCGACCAGTCTGCGACGATCTGAAGATCGGGCAGCCGCAGGAGGGTCACGTCGTGCACGCCCCGCCGGGCCGGCGCCAGGAACGGACCCTCGAGGTGCAGGCCGAGGGGCATTGCCCCGACGAAGCCCGGCGGCGGCCCCGTCAGCAGGGCTCGCCGCGCGGCCGCGATCGTGGACAACGGCGAGCTGACGATCGTCGGCAGGAACGCCGTCACGCCATGGCGCGGCAGCTCTGCCGCAGCCTCCCAGACCCGGTCGGGGGCGGCGGTGAAGTCGATCCCGAACGCGCCGTTGAGCTGCAGGTCGATGAAGCCCGGCGCGAGCACAAGCCCGGTCGCATCGAGCCTGCCCGCACCGGCGGGGCACAGGAGCTCGTCCTCGGCGTCGATCGACCGGATCCGACCTGCGTCGACCAGGACGGCACGGTCCTCAGACGACCCCGACGGACCGATGAGGGTCGCCCCGTGGACGCAGAGCAGCGACCCGGGCGGCGTCGGCGGGTGGCCGGCATCCCCGGTGCCGGTCATGCCGCCCCGCCGTCGCTGCGGTCGTCGCTGCGGCGGTCGCGAAGCGTCCGACGCAGGCGCAACTCGGGCTCGCCGTACTGTGGCTCCACCCGCTCCCCGCCGTCCGGATGCCAGCCCAGCCGGGCGTAGAAGCCCAGCGCGGCGGCGTTCGCCGCGAAGACCCACAGCGTGGCTTCGTGCACGCGATCGCGACGGAACCGGTCGTCGGCCGCGGCGAGCAGCCGGGTCCCCACGCCGAGTCCCTGCGTATCCGGATGCACGTAGAGGCTGTGGACGTGCCCCGCCGCCGGCTCGTCGGGGTCCTTCCCGATCCGGATGACCCCGAGGACGCCGCGCCCCGTCTGCTCCGCCACGAAGACGACGGCATCGGCGGGCGGGTCGCTCAGCGTGGGGTGCCACAGGGCCCGGACCCCGTCCTCGTCGTACATGCCGATGACGTCAGGGGGCAGGATGCCCACGTACGAGTCGCGCCAGCACGCGAGGAAGACCGAGGAAACAGCCGCGAGGTCGTCTGGCTGCGCCCTGCGGACGATGACGGCGGCTTCGGGGTTCACGTCGCCACGGGACCTGACTGGCCCGCGGTGCGCGCCGCGACGTGGCAGGCGGCGGCATGGCCGGGCGCGAGATCGAGCAGCCGCGGCTCCACCGTCCGGCAGACGTCCTCGGCAAGGGGACAGCGCGGATGGAACGGACAACCGGATGGCGGCCTCGCCGGGTCCGGCACCTCGCCGGTCACGGTGGCCTCGATCGGTCCCGTGATCCGCGGGTCGGGAACGGGCACCGCGTCCCGCAGGGCGCGCGTGTAGGGGTGCCGGGGGCGGTCCAGCACCTCGCTCCACGGCCCGACCTCGACGACCCGACCGAGGTACATGACGGCGACCCGGTCGCTCAGGTGGCGGACCATCGCCACGTCGTGGCTGATGAAGAGGTAGCTCAGGCCCAGCTCGCCGCGGAGTCGCACGAGGAGGTTCATGATCTCGGCCCGCACCGAGACATCCAGGGCAGAGACCGGCTCGTCAAGGAGCAGCACCTGCGGCTCGACGGCGAGGGCCCTGGCGATGCCGATTCGCTGACGCTGGCCGCCGGACATCTCGTGCGGATATCTTTCCGCGAACCGCGGCGGCAGCCCCACCATGTCGAGCAGCTCGCTCACCCGGCGCGAGCGGCCACGCGCGTCCCCGGACAGGTGGTGGACCGTCAGGACCTCATCGAGCGTGCGGCCCGCGGTCTGCCGAGGGTTCAGCGAGGAGTAGGGATCCTGGAAGACCATCTGGATGCGGCGCCGCCGCTCCCGGAGTCGCCTGCCGGTCAGCGCGGTCAGCTCGACCCCGTCGAGCATCACCCGGCCGGACGTGGGTTCCTCCAGGCGCACGAGCAGCTTCGCCAGGGTCGACTTGCCGCAGCCGGACTCGCCGACGACGCCGAGGGTCTCGCCGGGACCGACCGTCAGCGAGACGCCGTTCAGGGCGTTGACGACCCGATCGCTTCCGCGGACGGGGTACTCCTTGACCAGGTCGATTGCCTCGAGCATCAGGGCCGCCACTCTGCAGGAGGTACCCAGCACGCCGCGCTGCCGGCCGACCGCGGTTGCAGGGTCGGCCGCACCCGGCACGCCTCCCGGGCCTGATCGCAGCGCGGACGAAAGGGGCAGCCCTCGACCACGTCGGTCGGCAGGGGCGGACGGCCCGGGATCTGGACCAGCGCCGGCCGACTGTCGTCCGCGGGGTTGGGCAACGCGGCCAGCAGGCTTCGGGTGTAGGGATGCTGGGGTGCGTGGAAGAGTTGGTCGACCGGGGCGTTCTCCACGACGTGGCCGGCATACATCACGACCACGCGGTCGACCAGCCGGGCGACGACCCCCAGGTCGTGGGTGACCCAGATCGTGGCCATGCCCAGCTCGCGGCGGAGCTCGTTGACGAGGGCCAGGATCTGCTGCTGGATCGTGACGTCGAGGGCCGTCGTGGGCTCATCGGCGATGAGCAGCTTCGGACGCATGGCGAGGGCGATGGCGATCACGGCGCGCTGGCGCATCCCGCCCGAGAACTCGTGCGGGTAGGACCGTGCGGTGCGCTCGGGGTCGGGGATCTCGACCCGGGCGAGGAGCTCCAGGGAGCGGCGCTGTGCCTCGCTCTTCGCGACGCCGTGCGCGGTCATGGCCTCGGCCACCTGTGCCCCGATGCGCATGAGCGGGTTGAGCGACGTCATCGGGTCCTGGTAGACCATCGCCATCTGGCTGCCGCGCAGCTCGCGCATGTCGCGCTCCGGCAGCGCCGTGAGGTCGCGGCCGTCGAAGGTCACCCGCCCGCGCGTGATGCCCAGCGGCGGTGACAGGAGCCGCATCAGGGCGAGCATCGTGAGCGACTTGCCCGAGCCCGTCTCCCCTACGACCGCCACCGTCTCACCCGGCCCCAGCTGCAGGCCTACGCCATGGACGATCTCGAGATCGCCCCGGCGCGATCGGGCCGCAACGGCGAGGTCCTCGACCTCCAGCAGCGCGGGCCCGCCCATCAGCCGTCCGTCGACGAGGGAGAGAGGCGCAGCGCCCGGGGCGGCCGGGCGAGAGGCTCAGGGAGCCGCAGCGGCCCCGCCCCCGGCACGATCGCCCCCAGGATGCGCGCAGCGCGCGCGCCCGTGCAGCCGGGCACGACGGAGGAAAGTCCGTGCACGGTATGCCACCCGATGAGAGCGAAGGCGATGGCTTCCTTCGCGTCGGTCGGCGCCCCGAGCTCGGTCGACGGCCTGACCGTGACTCCGGGCAGCCGCTCGCGGAGCATCGCCATCAAGGTGGGGTTGGCGCAGCCTCCGCCGGAGACGACGAGCCCGTCGACCCCATGGCGCCGGACCTCGGCCGCGACCGTCTCCGCCGTGAGCGCCGTGACGGTCGCGACGAGGTCCGGGGTTCGCAACCCTGAGCGCCGGGCCAGGGCGGCCTGCAGGTAGGCCGCGTTGAACAGCTCCTTGCCGGTCGTCTTCGGGGCCGGCAGGGCGTAGAACGGCTCGCGCAGCAGCTCGGCCAGCAGCCCCGCGTCGATTCGGCCAGCTGCTGCGAGACGACCGTCCTCGTCGTAGCCCAGGGTGCCCCCGCCCGACGACACCACCGCCGCGTCGATGAGCGCGTTCGCCGGACCGATATCGTAGGCGAACGGACCCCTCGGACCGCGCAGCACCGTCATGTTCGCAATGCCGCCCAGGTTGAGCGCCGCCGGGTTGCCCGGCAGGTCGGCCAGGAGCAGCGTGTCCATCTGCGAGACGAGTGGTGCTCCCTGCCCGCCCGCGGTGATGTCACGGATCCGGACGTCGGCCACGACCGGGACGCCCGTCCGCTCGGCGATCCAGGCCGGCTGACCGAGCTGGAGCGTGCCCAGCGCCCGCTGTCCGTCGACCCAGTGGTAGACGGTCTGGCCGTGGGAGCAGATGAGGTCGACCGGACCGGCCCTGGCGATCGCCGCCGCGGCGACCTCGGCGAAGGCCTGCCCGATCAGCGTGTCCAGCCGGCAGACGTCGACGAACCGCAGCTCAGCCGGAGGCAGGGTTCGCAGCAGGTGGTTCCGCAGGTCCGCCTCATACGGCATCGTCGCCGTGTGGAGGACGGCTCCGTGGAGGACCTCCTCCCGCAGGTCGAGCTCGACCAGCGCGGCGTCGATCCCGTCGTGCGAGGTTCCGGAGATCATCCCGAGGACTCTCATCGGTCGGCCTCCAGCGCCGCGCGCAGCCGTCCCTGGGCCGCCGTGAGTCGGTGCTGCGCCTCGTCCACGTCGAGGTCGCGCCCGACGATCAGGATGGCGAGCTTCACGTCGAGGCCGGCCTGCTGCAGCGCCGCCTCCGCCCGGCCCCGGTCCGCCCCGGTGACGGCCTGGACGATCCGCACCGCCCGCTCGCGCAACTTCGCGTTCGTGGCGCGCAGATCGACCATCAGGTTGCCGTACGTCTTGCCCAGCCGGACCATCGCGATCGTCGAGATCATGTTGAGGACGAGCTTCTGCGCGGTGCCCGCCTTGAGCCGGGTGGACCCGGCCAGGACCTCGGGGCCGACGGGCACCTCGATCGGGTACTCGGCCTCGTCGCTCAGCGGCGTCGCCAGGTTGCAGGAGAGCGATACTGTGAGCGCGCCTCGGAGACGCGCGGCTCGGACGGCCGCGAGGACGAAGGGCGTCCTGCCGCTGGCCGCGATCCCGATGACCGCATCTGCCGCTGTGACCCCATGGTCTGCGATGGCCCGCGCCCCGGCATCGACGTCGTCCTCGGCGCCCTCGCTTGCGTTGAGGATCGCCTCGGGGCCGCCGGCGATGATTCCCTGCACCAGGTCGGGCGGTGTGCTGAAGGTCGGGACGCACTCCGACGCATCCAGCACGCCGATCCGGCCGGCCGTCCCCGCCCCGACGTAGAAGAGCCTGCCGCCTCGGGCGAGCCGGTCCGTGACGGCCTCGATGGCCGGCACGATCTGGCGCATCGCCGCGCGGACGGCCGCCGGGACCGTCGCGTCGGCCTCGTTCATGAGCCGGGCCAGCTCTTCGACGGAGGCGGCGTCGATCTCGCCGTAGCGCGGGTCGACCTGCTCGGTGAGCATCTCGTCCATCTGGTCGAGCCCCACGTCGTGGAGCGAGTGCCTCATGCGCTGTCTCCATGTCGGGGGTCGAGGGCGTCGCGCAGGCCGTCGCCGAGCAGGTTCAGGCCGACGACGAAGGTCACGATCACGGCGCCCGGGGCGGCCATGGTCCACCAGGCCAGGTCGACGAGGGTCTTCGCGTCCAGCACCATCGATCCGAGCGAGGGCGCTGGCGGGGGCGTGCCGAGGCCGAGGAAGCTGAGGGATGCCTCGGTCAGCACCGCCCAGGACATCGACAGGGTCACCTGCACGATGACGATCGGCAGGATGTTCGGCAGCACGTGGCGAAACAGGATCCGGCTCGTCGGGAACCCCAGGACGCGGGCCGCCTTGACGAAGTCGGACTCTCGCAGCGAGAGCACGGGTCCGCGCGTGACGCGCACGAAGATCGGGATGTACACGATCGCGATGGCCATCGCGATCGTGAGCCAGGTCCGAGCGAAGGCCGAGGCCAGCGCCAGGGCGAGGAGCAGCGGTGGGAAGGCGAAGAGCACGTTGGTGACCGCCAGAACGGGCGCCCGCACGCGACCCCCGAAGAACCCCGCGCTGACGCCCGCCAACGTCCCGATCACGGCCGACAGGGAGACGGCCACGACGGCCACGGTGAGCGAGTTCGCCACGCCGGCGATGCTGCGCGAGAAGATGTCCCGGCCGAACTGATCCGTGCCGAACCAGTAGGTCGGTGAGGGGCCCTGCAGCCGGTCGATCGGCGCCTGGGCGATCGGGTCGTGCGGCGTCAGTCCGAGCACCGCGGCTGCGGCCAACACGACGATGATCGCCGTGAGCAGGACCCCGATCAGGCCGCTGTGGCTGTGCAGGAGCCTGCGCCAGGCCGGCACCCGGGTGCGTCCGGTCGCCGCCGGGAGGCTTGGCGCTGCCACGTCCATCGTCACGACGCACGCACCCGGGGGTCGATCAGCCGGTACAGCAGGTCCGTCACCAGGTTCACGAGGACGAACGAGAGGGCGATGACGAGGACCGTGCTCTGGACGACCGCGTACTCCTTCTGCTGCAATCCGATGAGCACCTGCCGGCCGATGCCCGGGACGGAGAAGATCTGCTCGACGACCACCGCACCGCCGAGCAGATAGCCGAACTGGATGCCCGTCATCGTGACGATCGGCACCAGCGCGTTGTGGAGCACGTGCCGGATCTGCACCTGGAGGGCTGCGACGCCCTTGCCGCGGGCCGTCCGCACGAAATCCTGGCTCTGGACCTCGAGCAGCGCGGAGCGGCCCGTGCGCATGATGGGGGCGGCGAGGCCGAACCCGAGCACCAGCGCCGGGAAGAGCATCTGCTGGAGGTTGAGCCCCGGGTCTTCGAGGAAGCGAGCGAACCCCTGGGCGCTCGGGTTGTAGCGGAAGTATTTCGATACGAGGGCCAGCAGGCCCGCGCCCAGCAGGAAGCCGGGGACGGAGAGGGCGGCGAGTCCCACCAGCTGGCCGGCCGCGTCGCGCGCTCCGTTGGGGCGGGACGCCGAGAGCATGGCGAGCGGGATCCCGATGAGCAGCCCGATCAGCGTCGCCAGGATCGCCAGCTCGATGGTGACCGGCAGCGCGGCCAGGGTCATGTCGAGCACGGACTGCCCCGTTCGCTGCGAGATTCCGAGGTTGCCAGTGAGCACGTTGCCGAGCCAGCCGAAGAATTGGACGACCGGCGGCTGGTCCAGCCCGTAGTAGGCGCGCAGTGCCGCCAGCTGGCTTGGGGTGAGTGCTGCCGAGGCCTCCGTGCCCAACGACGCCGTGATCTGGTTGCCGGGGATGACCCGCAGCATGAGGAAGACCAGCACCGCGACGCCAAGCAGCGTGAGCGCCGCCTCGACGACCCGGCGAGTGACCCGGTGCCCGAGCACGGTCTGCACGTGGGACATCCCTTCGGCGTCGGTTCCCTGATGCCGCCCCGGGGCGGCATCAGGGGGAGTATGGGTCAGTTGACCGACGTGGTCCGCAGGTACTGGAGCGACGCGTTCGGCATCGGGATGAAGCCGCTGACGCCCGCGGTCGTAGCCGTGTACGCGTAGCTGGAGAACGTCCAGACCCAGACGGCGTTGTCCTCGAGGTTCCTGGAGATCTGCGCGTAGATGTCCTTGCGCGCGGCCGGGTCGGTGGTCGTCTTGCCTGCAGCGAAGAGCTGGTCGAGCTCCGGCGAGGAGTAGCCGGCGACCTTGTTGAGATTGCCGGTGCTCGTGAAGTAGCGCCCGTACATGGTGTCCGGATCGGGTCGTCCGCCGTTGAGCGCCACGGCGGCGTCGAAGTCGGCGGCAAGCCAGCGGTCCACGTAGCCGCCGATCTCCATCACCTCCAACTCCAGGGTGATGCCTGCGTCCTTGAGCTGAGCCTGGAGGTTCTGCGCCTCGTTGACCGAGGTCGCGTACTCGCCCTGGGAGACGATCGTCTTGATCGTCACGCCGTCGGCGTAGCCAGCCTCCGCGAGGAGCGCCTTGGCCCTGGCCACGTCGCGGGTCGGGCACGGCCGGGCGCTGGGGTCGCTGCGGTACGCCGGCGACGTGATCGGTCCGGTCACCTCGCCCTCACCCAGGGCGGCCGTATCGAGAACCTGCTGGCGGTCGATCGCGCAGGCGATGGCGAGCCGCACGTTCAGGTTGTCCAGCGGTGCGCGCCGGGCGTTGAGCTGGAGCACGTGATAGGCGAGCTGCGGCGTCTTGGTGACGGTGATGCCGTTACCGGCGGCGCTCCTCGCGACGAGCGGGTCATCGAGCACCGCGAGCTGGACATTGCCCGATTGCAGGGCGGCCACGATGGAGGTCTCGTCCGGGATGATCCGGAACTCGACGGTCGCGAGCTTTGGCGCGTCGCCCCAGTAGTCGGGGTTTGCCACCAGCGTGATCGACTCGTTCGCCGTGCGGGTCTTGAATTCAAAGGGACCCGTGCCATTGGGCGTCGTGTTGAGCGACGCCTCGGTGTCGTCCCTGGACAGCATCGCCAGGTTGACCGAGGCGAGTGACGCGAGGATGGCGGCGTCCGCGTTCTTGAGCTTCAGGACGACGGTCTGGGGATCCGGTGCCTGCACCTCCTCGATCGAGCCGAGGGATGCGGCCGCGACCGCTGCGGTGGCCTCCTCCCGGATCTTGTCGAGGGAGAACTTCACGTCGGCGGAGCTGAACCCCTTGCCATCATGGAACTTGACGCCCGCCCGCAGCGTGAACGTCAGGATCTTGCCGTCATCGGACGACTGCCACGACTCCGCCAGACCCGGGACCACGTTGAGCTTGTCGTCGAGCTCGGTCAGCGTCCCGTAGATCGTCCCGAGGATCGCCACAGCCTGAAACTGGGTGGCCTTCCACGGGAAGAGCGTGTCCGCGTCGCTGGTGATCCCCGCGACGAGGTCTCCGCGGGGGGCCTCCGTCACTTCAGCGCTCGCCGCCGGGCTGGGGGCCGCCGAGCTGGTGGCGGCCGGGCTGCCGGTGGAGGTGCCGCACGCCGCGGCCAGGAGCCCGATGACGGCGACGGCGACCAGGAGCCTGCCCCAGGCTGCCGTCCATGATCTGCGTGGATCCATGATCGCCTACCTCCGGTCGACCGCGGGCGATCCTCGACCGCGGGGTGGTCGGGCACCTCCGGCCCGGCTGGGGTCTGCGCCTTCATCGCCGAGCGCAGCACGCGGCATCGTTGCACCTGGCGCCGTCCAAGTCAAGAGTTGACACATATAGTAGATACTGCGTAAGGAACTGACATACGCCGCAGGGAAGGGCCCACATGCATCGCCTGCGCGAGGCGCTGACCGCCGGGCTCACCGGGAGCCCACGGCCGCTCTACCCGGGCGCCGTGGCGCTGGTGGTGCGCGACGGATCCAGGCAGCCCACGGTCGCGGTGGGGGACGCGCTGCGCTACGAAGACGCCGACGGGACGGAGCTTCCGATCGGAATGCGGGTCGCGATGCGCAAGGAGACCGTCTTCGACGTGGCCTCTCTCACCAAGCTGTTCACCGCCACCGTGCTCATGACCCTGGTGGAAGACGGTCTGCTCGCCCTCGACGGGCCGATCGCCGAGCACCTTCCGTCGTTCGCAGCCGGGGACCGCCGGGCGGTCACGCTGCGGCACCTGCTCAGCCACACGTCGGGCCTGCCCGATCTGCTCCGGTTGTGGACCGACTGGCCGAACCCGGCTGCCCGCCGAAGGGCGGTCCTCGAGGCCCCGCTGAAAAGCCCACCCGGCACCGCCTTCGAGTATTCGTGCATCGGCTACGTCGTGGCCGGCTTCCTCGCCGAGCGCGTCAGCCGCCGGACGCTGCCCGAACTGGTCCAGGAGCGGATCTGCCGGCCACTCGGCCTTGCTGACACCGGGTACCTTCCTTCTGTTGATCGGGTCGCGCGGGCTGCCGCCACGGAGTACCAACCCCACCTGGGTCGGGGCATGGTTCGGGGCAGCGTGCATGACGAGAGCTCGTGGTCACTGGGAGGAACCGTGGGCAACGCCGGGATCTTCAGCACGGCCGCCGACCTGGCGAGGTTCGGCGAGACGCTGCGTCGCGGCGGCGAGGTGGACGGCACCCGGATCCTGCGGGACGCGACGGTCTCGGAGATGCTCCGCGACCAGCTGCCGGAGGAGATCGACCCCGGGTTCCGACACGGGCTCGGCTTCCGCATCGGTGACGCCACGTTCATGGGAGGGCTCGCCGCGTCGGGAGCCGTCGGCCACACGGGCTTCACCGGCACGTCCCTGATGATCGATCCCACTCGCAGCCTCGTGGTGGTCCTGCTGACCAACCGGGTCCACCCGAGCCGGGACTGGTCCGACATCGCCGCCGTGCGACGCCGCGTCGCCGAGGTCGCCGCAACCGACGGCGCCGCAACCGACGGTGCCGCAACGAAGGAGAGACCCGCATGACGCGACCGGCAGCACCATTCCCAGCGCCGCCCGCCGATGGCGGCCGGGGTGTGCTGGTCACCATCCGCGCCGCTCTCCCGACCCTCCGTCCGGCCGAGCGCCGCGTCGCCGAGGCCGTGCTCGACGACCCTGCCGCGGTCGCCGGACGCTCGATCAGCGCACTCGCCAGCCAGTGCAGCACCTCCGGGGCGACGGTGCTCCGGTTCTGCCGCGCGGTGGGCTTCCGGCACTACCCGGACCTGCGCCTCGCCCTGGCCAGGGAGACCGGTCGCGAGGAAGCGGACAACGGCTCTGGCGTGCACCTCACCGGTGACATCAGCCCGACCGACAGCCTCGAGCAGATCGTCGCGAAGATCACTTACAGCGACGCGCGGGCGATCGAGGACACGGCGGCCACCCTCGATCTCGGCGCGCTTGCGCGGGCGATCGATGCGGTGGCCGGCGCCGAGCGCGTCGACATCTACGGGATCGGCGCCAGCGGCTTCGTCGCCCAGGACCTCCACCAGAAGCTGCACCGGATCGGGTTGCTCTCGTCCGTCTGGCCGGACCCGCACGCGGCGCTGACCTCGGCCGCACTGCTGGGACCCCGCGACGTCGCCATCGCGATCTCGCATACGGGGACGACGATCGACACGATCGAGGCCCTGCGGCTCGCGGAGGCTGGCGGAGCCACGACGATCGCGATCACGAACTTCGGCCACTCGCCCCTGACCGGGCACGCCCGGCACGTCCTGACCACGGCGGCCCGCGAGACGACGTTCCGGTCGGGCGCGATGGCCAGCCGGATCGCCCAGCTGGCGGTCATCGACTGCCTGTTCGTCGGCGTCGCCCAACGCTCGTACGAGCGGACGATGCAGGCGCTGGAGCGGACCTACGCCGCCGTGCAGGGCCGGCGCGTGCCCAGGCGTGAGTCGCGGCGGCGCAACCCGCCGTCCGCGCCTCGGGCGTGAGCCCCGGGTCAGGCACGAGGGCCGGTCCAGGTACAACTACTACATATGCTGACTGTGCTGTAGCATGAGGGTCATGGCGGCAGCAGGACGAACCGGGAACGAGAGCGATCTGCTCGAGGTACGGCACGCGGCCATGCTCGTCGGCCGACATCCAGAGACGGTTCGGCGCTGGGTGTGGTCAGGCCGATTGGCGGCCCGTCGCTCGGGCAATCGTCTGCTGGTGGCGCGCTCTGACCTCGAAGCCCTTGTCCGGGAGCAGGGAGTCGTGCCCACCTTGGCCGAGTGGGCCGATCGGGTCCGGACGGCGCGCGGCAGATGGCGGGACCGAGGCTCCGGCCGCAGCGCCGCGGATCTGGTCATCGAGGATCGCCCGCGGCGCTCGCAGGCGGCAGCGTCGCATGCCGGTCGTTGACGCCAGTGTGGTCGTGGACTGGGTCGCTCCGGGCGTCGATCCAGGGCTGCCGGCGGTCGCCTTGCTCGCCCAACTGGCGGCCGACGGAGCGGAGGTGGTGGCGCCTCGCCTGCTGATGGAGGAGGTGTCCAGTGCCCTGTTGACGGGAGTGCGCCGAGGGCGCTGGAGCGGCGTGGCGGCCGACACCGCGCACGCTCTCCTTCGTGACCTGCCGGTGCGACTCGTCGACGAGCCCCGCGATCTCGACCGGGCCTGGGATCTCGCTCGCCGGTACGACAACCATCCGATCTACGACATGGTCTACGTGGCGCTTGCCCAGCGACGCCGCACGCAGCTCGTGACCGCTGACGGGGCGCTTCGGGAAGTGCTCGCCGGATTCGAGTGGATCGTCGCCCCCGAGCACCTCTTGCGCTGACCCGCCAGCCTGGAGGGCGCCTGATCCAGAGGCGGTTCGTCGTCCTACGGTTTCTTGAAGACGGCGTGACCGCCGATGCGTCGCCAGCGCACCGCCAACTGGCCTTCGATCCGGATCCACTCGAACGTCGCCCGGCCATCAGGGCCGCTGAAGCTCCACGTCATCTCCAGGATGCCCGGGGCATTCTCGACAGCTCTCACTCGAAGTGCGGCCGGCCACGCGTTGGTCGGGTCGATCGCATACCGATCGCATGATCTGATGAAGTCGCGAAGCGCCGCCTTGAAGAGATCCTGCTCGGACGCTGAGAGGCGCTTGTAGTCGGCCTTGAACGAGGCGAGGACGGCGAAACTCACCGACTATGCGTCGAGATGGGCGATCAGCTCGTCCGCACCTTCGACGACGACCTGTCCGGCAGCGATATCAGGGTCTGCTTCGCGTTCCATCGCCTGCCAGCGATCGGTCCGCTCGACCGACCTCCGCTGGAGGATCGCGAGGTCCTCGTGTATCCCGTGCGAGACGGGAAGGTCTCCGAGGTCCTGGGAGCACCCGGGAGACCTCTATGCGTAACTCGTCAATCGGGAGGAGCGAGACGGCGGATGACGATCAGTCCGGCAGCCAGCACGATGACGAAGATCACCACCGCGCCTCCGGCCGGGATCGAGCCTTCCGTGGAGGCTCTCGACCGGTCCGGGAGCGTGGATGTCGCCGGTGGCCGAGCTGATGACGCACCCCGGGCCGACCCGGCGCTCGCCAACCCGGCGCCCGCGGAGAGTGAGCTTGGGGCGGGGAAGGCAGCTAATCCCAGGACTCGATCCGAGCCCTGGAGCCTGATGGACTGCCTGAGCCCGGCGGTCCGATCGAAGGCGAGCACGCGGTCAGGCGTGCCAAGGTAGACGATGCTCCCGTCGTCGCTCGCGGTGAGGATCCCCGTCGGTGTCCCCTGGTTCGCCCATACGGCGAGCGTGCGGCCGTCGGTGGCCCACAGCTCGTCTGAACCCGAGACGATGGGACCGAATGACGTTGACGTAACGGCCGTCGGCTGCTCGGGAAGCGGCACGCTCCACAGAACGGCCGGATCGTCGAACCGGATCCGGGCGACTCGGTTCGGGGATCTCGTGACGACGAATCCCGCGCCGCCTGCGCGATCGACCGCCAGGCCAACGACCGCGCCCTTCAGGTTGAGCCTGGACACCGTCCGGGCTCCGACGTCGAGGATCGCCACCCATGCCGAACCGGATCGAGCGGCGATCGCATACGGGTCGCGTCGGTCGGCGGCCAGCAGATCCGGCGCGGCCGGCAGGCGCTCGGACTCCGAGATCGTCCCGTTCTCGAGATCCGCGAGCAGGAGTCGCGCGCGGGCCGGTCCCGCGGTGACCGCCGTCTGGCCGAGTGGGACAGCGACCGCCGCGACATTGATGGGCAGGGTGATCGAGTCCGCGAGCTCGATCACTTCGATATCGATGCGACCGATCTGTGGCAACCCGCTCGCCAGGTAGAGCGACCGGCCGCTGTTGCTGAAGGCGGCCGCCGACGGGCTAGTGGCCACGTCCACCCGCGTGATGACCTTGCCCGAGGCGACGTGCAGCTCCAGCACTCCGCCGCTCGTGGTGGCGTACAGGTCGCCGACGGTTTCGGCGGAGGTTGGCCACGGCGCGGTGAGGGCGAGCACGACCAGGAGAAGGACGGCAGGAGCAACGGCCCGCGCACCAGAGACGCGGGGGGGCGGTGCAGTCATGCCAGGGTATCGGCAGCCGGAAGGACCGGCTCAAGTCGGCCGGCCCTTCCGAGCGCCAACGGTGAGGACGGCCGGGGGTGCCCGGCCGTCCTCACGCTCAACGCTTGAGGTTGACGAGCTCCTGGAGCATCTCGTCAGAGGTGGTGATGACCCGGCCGTTGGCCTGGAAGCCGCGCTGGGCCGTGATCATCCCCGTGAACTGGGTGGCGAGGTCGACGTTGGACATCTCCAGGGCGCCGGTGGTGACGTTCCCGCGGTTGCCCTGGCCCGGCCGGCCTATGGACGGAGTGCCCGACGCCGACGAGGTCTGGAAGGTGTTCTGGCCGGCGCGCAGGAGTCCGGCCGGGTTGAGGAAGCTGGCCATTGCGATCTGGCCGAGGATCTGGGTCTGGCCATTTGAATAGACCCCGGTGATCTCGCCGCCGTTACCGACCGCGAAGGTCACCAGTGTGCCGCTGGTGAACCCATCGGCCTGGGAAACCGGCTCACTGGCGCCGCTGAACTGGGTCATCTGCAGGAAGTCCAGCTCGGGCGGTGTCGCGGCCGCGTCAAGCGCCATCGGAGAGGTGGCACCGTTGGTGAGGTCGATCGAAAGCGCCCCGGTCGGGAGCGTGGGGGTGATCGTGTCGATCAGGCCGTCACTCGTGAACGTGAGCTGACCGGTGCTCGTGCCGGCGGTGATCGCCGCCTCCGTATCGGCTGGGTCTGTGCTGGCCGCCCAGTCCCAGACGTTGGCGGCCGTCTTGGTGAAGGTGATCTTGATCGAGTGGCTCACCCCCAGACTGTCGAACACGGTCAGCGTCGTGCTGGCCGTGGCGCCGATTGCCGAGGCGGCGTCGAGGTTGCCGCGCAGGCTGGCGTTCGACGTTGGGAGTGCCGTCGTTCGCTGCCCGATCGGGATCGTCAGATTGCCTGGCGTGACGGTCGTATCCACCGCGCCGGCGGCATCGGCCTGCCAGCCCTGGACCTTGAGGCCACTGGCGGCGTTGACGACCGTTCCGTCGAGCGAGATGTCGAACGACCCGTCGCGCGTGTAGTACTGCTGGATGCCATTGGCGAGGACGAAGAATCCGTCGCCCTGGATGGCCATGTCGGTGAGCTTGCCGGTCGACTGGAGGTTGCCCTGCGTCTGCAGGACGTCGATCCCGGCGACCACCATGCCCAGCCCGATCTGGGCCGGGTTGATGCTGCCCAGGCCGCCATTCGGGGAGGTGGCCCCGCGCAGGTTCTGGGACAGGATGTCCTGGAAATTGACCCGGCCGGACTTGAAGCCGACCGTGTTGACGTTGGCGATGTTGTTGCCGATGACGTCCATCATGATCTGATGGCCACGGAGGCCCGAGATCGCGGAGAACATGGATCGAAGCACGATCAGACTCCCTGTCGTAGCGAGCGGTGGCTCGCGCGTTCGAGGCCCGAGATCCGATCGCCCCCTACAGGAGGTCCGGCGAGTGGTCGGCGGCTCGAGCTGGATGGGCGACGACGGGGCTGCCGTCGTCGTCAGGCGATGACGACGCTGTCGATGCTCGTGAAGACGGACTCCTTTCCTACCCGTGGTTCAACGGCCGTGACGACGGTGGCCGATGGGATGTTGACGACAAGCGCCAGGCGGTCGAGCAGCACGACGGAGTGCTGCGCTCCCCTGCGGGCTAGCGCATCGACCGCGCCGCGCAGACGCGAGAGATCCTCCGGCCCGAGATCGATGTTCCGCTGCTCCAGCCGTTGCTGGGCGTGCCGCGAGATCTGGACCGGCCGAGCGGCCATCTCCAGCTCGGCCTCGAAGCTGGCACGCCGTGCGTCGGTCGGCGTCGGTCGGCTCCTCGCCGATGGCGCCGTCCCGGCCGCCGGGCCCAGCGGGTTCGTGGATCTGATCTGGTCGACCGTGGTCCTGCCTCCTTTCGATCGAGCCCGTCAGGCGGCCGGGCCGGCGCTGTCGGGCGAGGCTTCGACGACGCTGACGGGCGAGGCTTCGACGACGTTGACGCCGTCAGGGCTGACGGCGCGGCCATCGACCATGAGCAGCAGGCGCCCGCCCGTCTGGACCACCCGCTCCACCGCGCCCTCTACTGCGGTGCCCGCGGCGTCGACGCCCTGAATGGTCCTGCCGAGCAGGCTGGATGCCTGGGCCAGCTGGGTGTCGGCCAGCGCGGTCTTCACGGCCTGGAGCGTGTCGATCATGCTGAACTGGGCGAGCTGGCCGATGAGCTCCCTGTTGTCGACAGGTTTCGTCGGGTCCTGGTTCGCGAGCTGGGCCAGGAACAGCCTGAAGAAGTCGTCTCGGCCAAGTCCGAACGCGGCCGAGATGTCGTCCTTGGGTTTCCCGGCCAGCTGGGTGCCGGCAGTTCCATCCACCCCGGACGCGCCGCCGCTCCCGGTCAGCAGCCCCGTATCTCCTGCAAGCGCGCGAATGTCCATGGCGTCTCCTTCGTGTCAGGCAGTGCGGTCGATCGTCCGGCCGAGCCGCGACGTTCCGGGCGGAACGTGTCCACCCTTGTCACGGCCGGCACGAGACGGCCGATCAACCATTGACGGGAGGTCGGGCACCCCCGCGGGTGGGTCGCCGTCCGGCCGTCGCCAATCGCGCCGACCCCCGAGATCCCCGGCAGTACCCGGCGGCGCATCGTGGTTCGGTCCCAGCTGGCGCCCACCGTCCGCTTCGGGCCGGATTCGAAGGTCGACGCCGGCCAGTTCGCCGGCGGCGCGGTGGCGGTCGGCAGCCAGTTGGAGGAGCTTGACGGAGACCGGGTCGTCCGCGGTGAGCACGGCCCTGATCAGCCCATCCGCACCCTGCGTCACGGCGAGCCTCATCGAGCCGAGCGACGGATCATCGACGTCGGTGGTGAGGCTCGTTCCGCTCTCGCCGACCATCAGGCGAGCTCGGTCGATCACGCGGGTCAGAAGCCCGTCGGCATCCACGTCGGTGGCCGGGAAAGCGGCTGGAGTGGCCGCGTCGGTGGGGCGACCGACGGCTTCCGGGCGATGGCCGTCGGCAGGAACCGCCATGCTCGCCGCCGCGTCCGCTTGCCCGGCGACGGCCGTTCGCTCGGAGGACACGCCGGGCTCACGTGCCGGTTCGGCGAGGATCGGTCCCTCCCTGTGCGCGGCGGTCGGACCGGTGGCCCTCCAATCGAATGACCCTGCCTCCCCGCCCGGGCCGCGGGCGCCGCCGGACAGTCGCCCGTCCGTTGGGATGTCCGCGGATTCGATCGCCCCGGTCGTGGCCGGCACGGCCGGGGTCGCCGGGGTCGCCGCCGTTGCCGGCACGGCCGGGGTTGCCGTCGTTGCCGGCACGGCCGGGGTTGCCGCCGTCGCCGGGGTCGCCGCCGTTGCCGGCACGGCCGGTGTTGCCGTCGTTGCCGGCACGGCCGGGGTTGCCGGCGCGGCCGGGGTTGCCGGGGTTGCCGGCGCGGCCGGGGTTGCCGGGGTTGCCGGCGCGGCCGGGGTTGCCGGGGTTGCCGGCGCGGCCGGGGTTGCCGGGGTTGCCGGCACGGCCGGGGTTGCCGCCGTTGCCGGCACGGCCGGGGTTGCCGGGGTCGTCGGGGTCGTCGGGGTTGCCGGCACGGCCCGGGTCGCCGGGGTTGCCGCCGTTGCCGGCACGGCCGGGGTCGCACGCTGCGTCGGCGCGCGATCCGGGAGCATCACGTCTCCGTTGACGTCCGACTGCCCGAGCGATCCAATCGGCACGACCGCCGTTGCGATCGGCTGAACGGCGGTCGCAACCGGCGCCGCGATCGCAACTTCGGCCGGCTCGCCCGGGACACGCCGGGTGGGCTTTCCGGGCTTGGCATCTGATCCGTCGCTCGAATCGCCGCCGCTGCCGGAACTGCCGGATCCGGTGCGGGCATCGGGCTCCGCCCGCGTCGGCGCGGCACTCGCCTCGCGAGCCGCCTCGACCGTGTCCTCGAATGTCCCGGACGGCTCGCTCGAGTCGGCCGTGGGCAAGTCCTTCAGCATCCCGCCCGTGCCGGCTTGTGGCTCGATCGACGAGAGGCGAGGCGCTCCAATGGTCAGCATCAGCGACCTCCGGTGATTGCGTCGCGAAGCATTGCGAGACGCCCGGTCATGAGTCGCCCGACGGCGGCGAACCGGAGCTGGGTCTCGGCCAGGGCGGCCATCTCCGACTCGAGGTCGACTCCATTGCCATCGTTCCGGATGGAACCGGCGAACATCGATGCCCCCGGCCCGTCACGCTCCGGCGGCCTGGCCGAGTCCAGGTGTCGCGGATCCGTTCGGAGCATCCCGCCCTGGATGGGCGGAGTGGACGCCCCACGGACCGGGGTTCCGTCCCGGGCAAGCTCCGCCCGGAGGACGCCCTCGAAGTCGACCGACTTCGGGCTGTACCCAGGAGTGTCGATGTTCGCGAGATTGCCGGCGACCAGCGACTCGCGCAGCGCGAGGCCGTTGAGGGCGCCCGACAGCGTTCGGTGGATCGGATCCTGCAGCCAGCTCATGGGTTGCCCTCCAGATAGCCTGCCCACGTCTTGAGGACCACGTCGATGTACCCACGCGTCGTGGGTGAGTCGGGGATCCCACCGGCGGCCCGGACGGCACCCTTGCCGGCCTGGTAGGCCGCCAGGGCGAGATCGACGCGCCCGTAGAGTTGAAGATTTCCGGCGAGGTACTTCGCACCCCCGCGCAGGTTCTGCGCGGGGTCGAACGGATCGTCGACCTGCAGGCTCCTGGCTGTGGCCGGCATGAGCTGGGTGAGGCCCATGGCTCCGGCCGACGAGACCGCGTTCGCGCGGAAGTTCGATTCGGCGCGGACCAGCGAGGCGAGGAGGAACGGGTCGATCCCGGCCTCGGCCGCCGCGGCGCGGATCTCCTGTCCGTACGGGATGCGGCCGGCGATGCTGTCGAACCGTGCCAGCGTCGCCGCACCGTCCGGCAGGGGGTTCGGGGCCGCGGTCCCCAGCCCGGTCCCGAACGCCGCCGGCGAGTGGCTATCGGGCAATCGGCCCGCCTTGATCCAGAGAGCGGGATCCACGAGCTGGCCGTCGTGCCGCAGCTCGAAATGAAGGTGCGGACCCGTCGTCTTGCCGGTCATGCCGATCTCGCCGATCTGCTCCCCGGCCACCACCCGGTCTCCGGCACGAACCTTGAGATCCGTGCCGAGATGGCCGTACAGCGTCTCGCTGCCGTCGTCATGGACGATCCGCACGACGACGGCGCCGTCCGCGACCGGGCCAGCGAAGGCGACTCGACCGTCCGCGGCGGCGAAGACCGGCTGTCCAACCGGTGCGGCGAGGTCCAGGCCGTCGTGGAAGTTCGCGTAGCGAACCCCGTTCACGGTGGCGGGCGGCTCGAATGCGAACTGAGATGGCCCGAACGGCTGCGTGGTCCGCGCACCGACCACGGGTGCCACGAAGCCGCCCTTGAGCTGCCCGGTAGGCCCGCCGGCCGCCGCCGTGGGCGCACCGACGGAGACCGCAGACAGGGCCGCCGCCGTGGGCGCACCGACGGAGACCGCAGACAGGGCCGCCGCGAATCCCTCCGGCGCCGTTCGGATCGGTGACAGGGGCTCCCCGTTCAGACTTGCCGACGTGCCCCAAGCGGGAATGGCCCGGCTATCGAGGACGCCGTCCAGGCTCCACAGGGTGGGGTCGATCTGCCGGACCCGGGCCTTGATCTGCTCGATCCGATCGAGCGTCAGGGCCATGGCCTCCGACATGATCGGTGTCATCGGTCCGACTCCATGACCGCCAGCCAGACGTGACGCGTCGTCGCCAGGTCGTTCGCGGCGGCCTGCTCGCGTCGGTCGGCCGCCAGGTGCTCCTCGGCGAGGATCCGGTCGCGCAGCCGCTCCACGGCCTCCCGTCGCCGGCTGGCATCGGCGAGCCGCCCACGGCGATCCAGCAGGACGCGGGCGGCCGATTCCACCGCACTCTCGGCGGCTTCGCGCCGCTCTTCGGCCAGAACCAGCGTTCGTGCGGCGGCGATGAGCCGGTCCGCCGAGCCGCCGTCGAGCTGGACTTCGGCCAGGATGGTCGACCGCTCGGCGAGCCGTTCCGTCGCTTCGTCGCAGGTTCTGACGGCCACTCGGTGCGCATCGAGCGCGGTGGCCAGATGTGCACGGGCTGCCTCCTCCTCCAGCTCCCGCAGGCGCAGGACGACGCCCAGCCGAACGTGCCGGTTCATGCGGCGACTCCGGCGCGGGCCGTGTCGAGGCCGATCGCCGTCAACGCGCCCAGCGCAGTCTCGAGCGTGCCGGTCTCGTCGGGCGTCTGGCGGAGGTACGCCTCGATGGCCGGACGGAGCGTGATCGCGGTATCGATCGCACGACTGGAGCCAGGCGCGTAGGCCCCGACTTCAATGAGATCCCGAGCGTTCTCATACTCGGCCAGGGAAGCGCGCAGGATGCTGGCGAGCTTGAGGTGCTCCGGCTCCACCAGGGTCGGCATGACCCGCGAGACGGAGGAGAGAATGTCGATCGCGGGATAGTGGTTGCGCTCGGCGAGCGAGCGTGACAGGACGACGTGGCCGTCGAGGATGGAGCGGACGGTGTCGGCGATCGGCTCGTTCATGTCATCACCCTCCACCAGCACGGTGTAGAAGCCCGTGATCGTCCCGGCCTCGCCGCTGCCGGTCCGCTCCAGGAGCCTCGGCAGGTAGGAGAAGACCGACGGGGGGTAGCCGCGCAGGGCAGGCGGCTCGCCCGCCCCGAGGCCGATCTCGCGCTGGGCCATGGCGAGGCGGGTGACCGAGTCCATCAGGAAGAGGACGTGGTGGCCCTTGTCGCGGAATTCCTCGGCGATCGTCGTCGCCACCTCGGCCGCCTTCATCCGCAGCAGGGCGGGTTGATCGGAGGTCGCCACGATCACGACCGAGCGAGCCAGGCTCTGCTGCCCGAGCTGCTCTTCGACGAACTCGCGGACCTCACGGCCCCGCTCGCCGATCAGCGCGATGACGTTGACGTCCGAGGCCGCGTTCCGGGCGATCATGGCCAGGAGCGTGGACTTGCCCACGCCCGAGCCGGCGAAGATCCCCAGGCGCTGGCCTCGGCCCGCGGTCAGGAGCCCGTCGATCGCCCGCACCCCGGTCGCCAGCGGTTCCAGGACGCGAGCCCGGTCCAGCGGGGCGGGAGACCCGGATGCCACGACGCGTTGCCTCGCGACCAACCTCCCCTTGCCGTCCATGGGTCGTCCGAATCCGTCGAGGACCCGACCGAGCACACCCGGCCCGACCGGCGCGTGAAACTGCTCCTCCCGGATCCGCACGCGTGAGCCGGGGCGGATTCCGGACAGTCCGCCGAACGGCACCAGGCTGATGCGGCCGTCTCGGAAGCCCACGACCTCGGCGCTCACGCTCCGCGTGGAATCGATGTCGATCCAGCAGGTCGACCCGACCTGGACGACGAGCCCGGCGGCCTCGATCGTCGTTCCCACGACCCGGACAACCTCACCGTGGGGGCGCAGCAGCGTGGCTCGCCCCACGGCGTCGATGAGCGCCGAGCGCGTGTCGCTCATGAGACGGGATCCAGCTCGACGGTCCGATCGCTGCCATGGATCGCCGCAGCGACGGCCGAGGTGATCGCATCGAGGTGGGCCTCGATGCCGGCATCGACCAGACCATGCTGATACCGAACGACACAGCCGGTCGGGGGCAGCGTCGGGTCCGCTCCGAAGCTCCAGCGCTTTCCGAGGTAGCCGGCGCCGTGCCTGGCGTCCCATGCATCGCGGACCCGCTCGACCGCCTGCGGGTGGAGCTGAATCTGCACGTCGGGCGACCCGTTGGCCACGGTGATCGCCCGCTCGATGGCGGCCACCATGAGCGCAGGATCGGCCTGGATGGCGTCGCCCAGGATGCGTCGGGTGATCGCCAGGCTGAGGTCCGTGACCCAGCGTGCCAGGGCGGCCCGTTGGGTGGGGGCATCGGCCTCCAACTGGGCCGCGACGGCTCCCGCGGCCGCAACGGCGGACGCAAGCTCACGCTCGGCCCGGGCCATGCCCGCCTTGAACCCGCGCTTCTCGGCGATGTCGTGCAGTCGGCGCAGGTCGTCGTCCGCCGGAGGCGCCGGTTCTGCCGCCCGCTCCGTCCGTCCCCGAACGGCGCCCGGCCCGTGCCCGTGGGCGGATGCGGCCCGCCGCGCCGCCCCGCTCGCCCCGGGGCGCAGGCCGCGCAGGACGACGCCCTCGGCAGGTGCTCGGGATTCCGCCGGCGTGGCCTGGGCTGTGAAACGTTCCCGCGAAGCCGCGCCGGCGCCCGACAGCACCCGCTCAGATGAGAGCATCGTCGCCACCCCCGCCGCGGTTGATGACGATCTCGTCCTTGTCCTCGAGCTCCCTGATGACGCCGACGATTCGACCCTGCGCCTCCTCGACGTGCTTGAGGCGAACCTGCCCGGACAGCGACATCTCCTCGCGGAGGGTCTCCGCGGCGCGCTGGGACATGTTCCCGAAGAACTTCTCACGGACCGCCTCCGTCGCCGATCGGAGGGCCAGGGCCATGTCCTTCTGGTCGAGCTCGCGAATGACGCGCTGCATCGAGCGGTCGTCGAGCATGACCACGTCCTCGAAGACGAACATGAACCGGCGAACCTCCTCTGCGAGCTCGGAGTCAAGCTCTCCGAGCGCGGCAAGGATCTGCTTCTCGGTGCTTCGGTCGACCTGATTGAGCACATGCGCCAGCGGTCGCGCTCCGCCCATGACGGCGGTCTCGGTCTTCACGCTGGAGATGCGCCGACGCAGGCCGTCCTCCACGACCGCCAGGGCTTCGGGGCTGGTCTGCTCGGTGAGTGCGATCCGTCGCGCCACGTCGACCTGCAGGTCGGCCTCAAGGCCGATCAGCACGGCGGCTGCCGGGCGCGGTGGCAGGTGGGCGAGGACCAGCGCGATCGTCTGCGGGTGCTCGGTCGTCAGCATCTCGGCGAGCTGGACCGGATCGGCGCCGATGAGGAACTCGAAGGGCACGATCCGCTGCGCGAGGTTCACGCGATCGAGCATCTCGCGTCCCCGGCCCTCACCGAAGGCCTGGACGAACAGCTGCGCCGCGTACTCCTCGCCGCCGGGCAGAACGCCGCCATGTGCCAGCAGGCCGGCATAGGTCTCCTCGAGGACCGCATCCCGAACCTCGGGGTCGAGCAGCGGGGTCCGCATGAGCTCGGTCGCGACCCGTTCGATGGCGTCCTGGGGCAGGCGCGACAGCAGCTTGGCCGCCGCGTCGGTCCCCAGGGCGATCAGCAGCGCGGCGACTTTTCGCGATCCCGGTTGGGCAATCGCCTGGTCGGTCATCGGCGGGAGCCGTCTTCTCGGAGCCAGCCGTGCATCAGCCCGACGAGGGCGTCCGGCTTCTCGTCGGCCACGCGCCGCAGGCGCTCCTGGATCTGCGCCTGAGCGCTGTCATCCGGCGCTGGCGCCGCGAGCATCGAGCGGCGGTCGTCTACGCCCGCGAGCTCTCTCTGGGCGCCCGCCTGGAGGGGATGGGCATGCCGACGGGGTGGCTCGGCCAGGAGCAGCGCCTCCTCGGAGCGTCGGCCAAGAGCCCGCAGGTTGCGCCAGAGCAGGAGCAACAGGACGAGTCCGATGATGATGGCCACGGCGGTCGTGAGGATCTGGGGCAGGACCTCGGCGGCCTGGGACAGCGGATCGCTGACCGCTTCGAGTGCGGGCGAGGCGAAGGCGACGGCGGTCACTGAGACGACGTCGCCCCGGGTCGCATCGGCACCGATTGCCGCCTCGATGGCTGCCTGCAGCTTGGTGGTCGAGATTCCCGCCGCGGCTTTCTCATCGACGAGAACCGCGACGCTCAGGCGCTCCAGCAGGCCGGGTTCGCGCACGATCTTCTCGACCCTCTGGGACAGGCTGTAGTTGACGGTCACATCCTCGCGGCCGTACGCGGCCGGGGACGGTGACGGAGAGGCGCTTGAACCCGGCGACGCGCTCGGCGCGGGCGACGAACCCGGCGACGCGCTCGGCGCGGGCGACGAACCCGGCGACGCGCTCGGCGCGGGCGACGAACCCGGCGCGGGCGACGAACCCACGAGCGGGTAGGTCGGCAGGCCCGGGATGTTCGACGAGACGCCAGGGATCCCGCCGGTCCCGGTGGTTGCCTCTCCGCTGAGCGTTTCGCGATTCCAGCTCACGCTCACGGGAGTCCAGGCACCCTCGGAGATCGGGGTATAGGTGGTGATCTGCTGCTCGATCTTGGAGCTGTCGAGTCTCGCCGAGACGGCGACCGAGGCGCTCCCCGGGCCGATCGCCCGGTCGACGAGCGCCCTGACCTTGGCCTCGATCGCGCGCTCGACCGCATCCTGGGCGACCATGACCTCGGACCCGTCGCCCAGCTGTGGGCCGGCCAGGATCCGGCCGTACTCGTCGATGACGGTGACGTTGTCTGACGAAAGCCCGGTCACCGAGCTGGCGATCGTGCTGACGATGCCGCGAACCATGGCGCGATCGGGTTGACCGCCGTCCTTCATCGCGATGACGACGGAGGCCGTTGCCGGGCGGTCGTTCTCCGACAGGAGTCCAAGCTGCTCGGCGACGATCGTCACCCTGGCGCTGGCGACGCCATCGAGCGATTGGAGGGTGCGCGCGAGCTCGCCCTCCTGCGCCCGCTGGTAGGTGACCTGCTGGTCGAACTCGGTCATGCCGAAGTTGCTCTTGTCGAACAGCTCCATGCCGGGAGCACCGCCGCCCGGCAGGACGCCGGCCTGGCTCGCGGCGACACGCGCCTGGGCGAGCGACGAGGCCGGGACGAGGACGGTGGCCCCCGCGTCGGCGATCTGGAAGTCGATCTTGGCCGAACGCAGGGCGTCGCTGATCGCCCCGGCCTCCGCCGCCGACAGCCTGGTGAAGGCGGGCTGAAAGTCCGGAGCAGCGGCCACGCTGACGAAGACGACGAGCGCCACGGCGGATGCCACGGCGGCGCCCGCGATCCAGACGCGCTGGATGGGCGAGAGCTGACGGAGGACGGCCTCGAGAGCGTTCACGGGTCAGTCCTCAGACCTGCAGCCGCATGATGTCCTGGTACGCTTCGAGGAGCCGATCCCGGATCTGGACGCCCAGCTTCACCTGGAGCGAGGCTTCCTGCATCTGCAGGATCACCGTCTGGAGGTCGGCGGATCCACCGGCGGCAAAGGTGGCCATCGCCTTGTCGGCGCTCACCAGGTCGGCGTTGAGCTGGGCGGTCGCCGCGCCGATGGCGTCGAGGAACGAGCCTCCCCCGCCCGCCTGCGTGGGTCCGCCGGCGCCGCCACCGGCCGCGCCGGTGCCGATGGCGGGCGCGCCGATCGAGCTGCTGCCGGACAGCGACGACCCGACCGTACCGCCAGCGCTGCTCCCACGCCACAGGTCGGCCGGGATGCCCCCGATCGGTCCGATGCTCATCGCTCTTACCGACCGATCTCGAGCGCGTCGAGGGCCGTCTGCTTGGCCGCCGCCGCGACTGTGGCGTTGACCTGGTAGGCACGGGCCGCCCCCATGATGTCCGTCAGCTCGGCGGCGACGTCCACGTTCGGGTAGGCCACATAGCCCTGGGCGTCGGCATCCGGGTGGGTCGGATCGAAGACTCGGACATCGCCGCCCCCGGGTGCCACGATGGCCATGCCGCGCACGCCGGTTGCGGACGGGCTTGAGCCCACCTGCACCGGTCCGAAGACGACGCGTTCGGCCCGATAGGGCCCGCCGGCCACCGTCCGCGTCGTCTGGGCGTTGGCGAGGTTGCTCGCAGCGATATCCATCCGCAGGCGTTGGGCGGTCAGGCCCGAGCTCGCAATCCGGAGGGTGTCGAAGACGCTCATGGCCGGTTCATTCCTTGGTGTGGCTCGCTGACGAGGCCAATCCTCGGTCGAGTCCTGGCGGTTCGGTATCGGGGAACACCAGTAGATGGCGCACCCGAACCGCCGCTCCGTTGCCCTCTGGCGACAGCGTCGCCTGGTGGAGGCGGGGTACACTGCCTCGGTGAGCCCGTCTGCCGTCGAGCGCATCTTGGCCGCTGCCGAGATCTGGCGCTCCGGCGCAGATCCGGCCGGTGGCCCGGTCGGATCCATGGCCGGCACGCCGCACCGGAGCTCGTCCGAACCGGGGCCCGTCGCAGCGCGACTCGTGGTCGGCTGGGAGGCGGCCTACCCGTTCTGTGCGGCGATCTGCTCGACCGCCGCCGGACTCGACTTCTGCCGTCGGTGTCCCGAGGTCGTCGTCGCGTCGGTCCTCGCAACGCGCCGCCCGGCCGGTGGAACATGCGGGGCGGGTGTCCGCCTGCTGGCCTTTCCGGTGCCGACGGATGATCGCCGTTCGGCCGAGGTCGTCGTCCTCCGCGTGGGCCATCCGACTGCCCGGCAGGTGGCAAAGATGGGCTCGATCGCCCACGTTCCGCCCGCTTCGCTCCGTCGGGCCGCCCACGAGTCCCCCCCGAGCCGCGGGGGCGACGTCCTGCGCGCCGCCCATCGACTCCGATCGGCCGCCGGGAGGCTGGAATGGCAGGTGGTCGAACGCGAGCGTAGCGCGGACCGCCAGCGTGCCGCCTCCGCGACCCTCGCCCAGTTCATCGTCGCGACGGAGGAGTTCCAGGCCCTCTATCGCAGCGCGGACCGCCAGCGGCGCGAGCTTCAACGGGCTCGCGACACGGCCGATCGGCTTGCCCGCGAAGCCGTTCGTGTCCGCCAGCGCGAGCACGCGCGCATTGCGCACCAGATCCACGACACGGCCGCCCAGTCGATGGTCAGCGCGGTCCGCTTCCTTGACGCGGCAGTCAGCGAACTGCGTGCCTGGGAAGCGTCTCGATCGCACCAGGCCGGGCAGAGCGAAGCCGGGCAAGCCGTTCGGCACGGCGCGGACAAGGGCGGGCTGGCGCTCGTGGCCGGCCATCTCGACCTGGCGCAGGAGCGTCTCCGAGCGGCCATCCACGAGATTCGCATGACCCTGGATGAGCTCACCCCGGCCGGCCTCGAGCAGGGGCTGGATCAGGCCGTCCGCTTTCGCCACCGGGACCTGCTCGTGGAAACAGGCCTGAACGGAAGCGTCCAGGGGACCCTGCCCCGCCTGGAGCCGTGGGTCGAGCAGGTGGTCTACGGGATGGTCACCGAGGCGATGACCAACGCGGCGCGGCACTCGGGCGGGCAGAGCCTCTCGGTTGACTGCTCGACGGTGCGCGATCGGGTCGTGATCGTGGTCCGTGATGACGGGATCGGGACGTCCGGCTGGGGCGATCGCTCCGCCGCTCGTCGCCGGGGCGGCGGTGGCGGGCTGGGCATCGCCGGCCTTGTACGCCAGACGCGCTGGCTGGGCGGCACGGTCGCGTTCCGGGACCGATCGGGGGGCGGAACCGCGGTCAGGATCTCCGTTCCGCTCTCGCGCCACCTTCCGAAGCGACCGGGAGCGGACGACGGGCCGGTGGAGACGTCGGCATGAGCGGACGGCGCGTCTCCGTCCTGCTGATCGATGACCACGAGCTGGCACGACGCGGCCTCGAGGCGATGCTGGCGACGGCCGGCTGGATCACCGTTCTCGGCGGGGCGCCCGACTGTCTCAGTGGCCTGGAAGCCGTGGAGCGTCTTCGGCCGGATATCGTGGTGCTGGACATCAAGATGCCCGAGATCAACGGGCTGGAGTGCCTGGAGCGCCTGAAGGGGCTCGGCAGGCCCGTCGCCGTGGTCATCCTGACCCTCTACGACGATCGCCGCTACGTGATCGAGGCGATCCGCCGCGGGGCAGCCGGCTACCTGCTCAAGGACGCCGTGGCCGCGGAGGTCATCGCGACGCTCCGCGATGTCGCGGATGGCCGCCTGGCGATCGAGCCGACGCTGTTGCGCGAGGCGCTTGCCGGGGACCTGGAGCCTCGTCCCGAGGGGAGCGTGGCCCGCACGCGCGCGGCCGAATTGTCGATCACCCCGCGGGAGCTCGAGGTGCTGGGCGCTCTTGCCGAGGGCATGACGAACAAGGAGATCGGCGGGGGCCTCGGGATCTCCGAGGACACCGTCAAGAAGCACGTCCAGAACCTGATCTGGAAGCTTCGCGCCGCCGATCGGACTCAGGCCGCGGTCATTGCCATCCGGACGGGGCTCCTCGACCTCGACCAGTGAGCCGCCCCGACTACCGGGGAATGCCCTCAAATTCAAGGCGAGATGAGAGGTTGCCGACACCTCGATCACCATGGCGGACCTGCTCAGCCCGATCAGCACCGAAGCCCCGGTCGTGTCCGGACCAGGGCGTCCGGCACGGGTGCGGCCCGGAGGGGGTGCGCCGGACGCGTTCCTGAAGCAGGCGGGCCCCGATGTTCGAGTGAACGGGCCCGCCGGTCCCCTGGCGCTGTTCGCGGTCTTCACCGTGGACCCGGAGACGGACGAGGTTCAGGTCGCGGTCTTCGATGAGCGGGGGCTGGTCCGGTTGATCCCGCCGGACAGCGTGTCCGAGATGATCGCCGCGATGAGGGCCTACCGGCCCTGACCGAGACTGGCCGGCGCCGGCGCCGCGGCCCCCGGTCGACGAGCGGCTCCAGTCTCGGTCAGGCGCGCCCGATACCCAGGAGGGACCCGGCGGTGCAGATCATCCCGCCGCCAGGTCCCGCCACCGCGAAAGGGCTCCCATGACGCTCACCACCGGATCGCCCGTTGGGCAGACGATCCTGGCCACGATCTTCCTCAACGCCATGGCGCGCGCGGGCGACGCCCTCGCAGGAATGAGCGGCCATGACATCGTGGTCCGGGCGGCCGAGGTGCGGATGCGTCGAGCCAACGAGGTCGTCGATGATTGCGGCGGGCCCGATGCAGTCGTTGCCGGTGTCTATGTCGGGATCACCGGACCCCTGCATGGGCACGCCCTGATGCTTCTCTCCCCGGATGGCGCCCGGCGGTTCGCCGCGCTCCTCCTGGAGGGGGTCCTCGAGCCGGGCGAGGCCCTTCCCGGGCCGGACGGCGAGCTCGCCCTCGGGCCGCTCGAGGCATCGGCCCTCCAGGAGTTGGGCAATGTCACGATCTCAGCCTGTCTGAACGAGCTCGGGACGTACTTCGAGGAACCGGTCCACCCCACGGTGCCGCAAGCCATCGTGGAGCTTGCCGGCGCGATCCTCGATGCCGTGCTGGCGGACCTGATCGCCGAGGTCGATCAGGTCCTCTCGGCGCGCACGTCCTTCACGATCGGTGGTGAGTCGATCGACGGCACGATCCTGATCCTCCCCGATGCGCCATCCCTCGAGCGCCTCGCCGAGGCCGTCGCCTCGCAGCATCGATGACGCTGACGATCCCGGGCGGCGCCCCGGCCTCGACGATCCCCGGATTGTCGGTCGCCGGCATCGGCGAGATGGTGAGCTCCGCCGATCCCGACCACACCCTGGTCTGCTACGGGCTCGGCTCGTGCGTGGCCCTCAGCGCCTGGGACCCACGCGTGCGGGCGGCGGCCCTGGCCCATTTCATGTTGCCCTCGGGCAGCAGCAGCGGTCCGCCGGTGAAGTTCGTGGACGAGGGCTTCGAGCGACTCCTCGACGCCTTTCGGGTGATCGGAGGGTCGCCCGGGCGCGCAGAGTTCAAGGCGGCCGGCGGCGCATCGATGCTGGCGGTCATGGCCAGCACGCTGGACATCGGCCGCCGGAACATCCAGGCCGTCGAGACCCGCCTGGCCGGCGCCGGACTGCGCATGACCGCGTCCGATCTGGGTGGCTCGGCCGGGCGAACGGTTCAACTCGCGGTCGGCACCGGCCGACTGCTCATCAAGAGCGTCTCGGGTACGAAGGCGCTATAGGCAGACCCGGCGGGGCTCGACGCCGCCATCTCCCGGAGGTCGAACAGCATGGCCAAGATCCTCGTCGTGGACGATGCCGCGTTCATGCGGCTTCGTGCGACCAAGCTCCTGGCGGACGCGGGCCACGTCGTATACGAGGCGGAGAATGGCCGGCTCGCGGTCGAGGTCTATGCCCGGGAGCGGCCGGACGCGGTCCTGATGGACATCACGATGCCGGAGATGGACGGCATGGAGGCGCTCGACGCGATCCGTGGGTCGGATCCCTCGGCCAAGGTCGTCATGCTGACCGCGATGGGCCAGCAGTCGATCGTGATGGACGCGATCAAGCGAGGCGCTCGGGACTTCATCGTCAAGCCGTTCACCCCGGACCGGGTCCTGGCCGCGGTCGCAAAGCTCACCGCCTGAGCCGTCACCCGGTCGACAGGGACACGCTCGGATGATCGCCATCGAGCCGATCCGGGTTCTCGTGGTCGACGACTCGGCGTTCATGCGACACGCGGTGACCCGCCTCCTCGGCGAGTCCCCCGGGATCGAGGTCGTGGGCGCAGCGGCGAACGGCGAGGCGGGACTCGAGCTGGCACGACAGCTCCGACCGGACGTCATCACCCTCGATGTCGAGATGCCCGTCCTGGATGGACTCGGCATGCTCCACAGAGTGATGGCCGAGCAACCGGCACGGGTGATCATGCTGTCCAGCCTGACGACCGATGGCGCGGCGGTCACCATGGATGCCCTGGCGTCGGGCGCCATCGATTTCGTGGCCAAGCCCTCAGGCTCGTTGTCGATCGACATCGGTCGGGTTGGTCTGGATCTCGTCGCCAAGATCCAGGCTGCCGCCAGCATGTCCCAGGCCTCGTTCCTGGTCCATGCTCGCCGGGCGGCCATGCGGGTGGACCACGGTTCCGCGGCGATGCTCCCGCGTGGCGCCGCACCGGGAGGGATGCCCGATGCCCGGCAGGCTCGCGACGCGGGGAAGCCTCGGCCACCACGGACGGTGGCTCGGAAGATCGTCGTCATCGCGTCGTCGACCGGTGGACCGAGCGCGCTCCAGGCAGTGGTGGGTGGTCTTCCGGAACGACTCGGCGGTGCCGTCCTCATCGTCCAGCACATGCCGGCCGGCTTCACGTCCTCCCTCGCGAGGCGCCTGGATTCGTCCGGCCGTCTCGAGGTGGTTGAAGCCGCTGCCGACGATCTCATCAGCGACGAACGGATCCTCGTGGCGCCGGGGGACTACCATCTCGTCAGCTCGGCAAGCGGTCGGATCCAGCTGGTCCGGCTGCCGCCCGTGAATGGGGTCCGCCCCGCGGCCGACGTCACGCTCCAATCCCTGGCTCCCGTCTGGCGGGACCGGATGCTCAGTGTTGTCCTGACCGGCATGGGGAGCGACGGAACGGAGGGCGCCCGGGCGGTCAGGAAGCACGGTGGCGCGGTCTTCGCCCAGGACGAGGCAACCGCCACGATCTATGGGATGCCGAGGGCCGTCGTCGAGGCCGGGCTCGCCGATCGGGTGCTGCCGCTGGATCGGATGGCGGACGCCATCGCGGCCTGGGCCGATCCGGCGGTGCACTGAGCCAGGCGCTCTGCCGGGGCGGCGGCTCCCTCCCCGACCGTGCGGTGGCGGCCCCTCACATGGGTACTCCACCGGTCCATCGACGGCTGGTATGTTCCGATCCCGGACCTCCGATGCGGTCGACGAGCGATCTCGCAGGGTGCGTCCCTGGGTCCCGCTTCTTCAGTGGCTGGGGGAGAAGGACGACCGAGCGTACAGATGACCATCCCAGCCGACGTCACCTCGCGGCCCCGACGGGGCGCCATCGGTGATCCAGCGGTCCTTCTGCCCGCGGTCCTGCATTCCCCGGAGCTCGCTCCCGCGACGGCTTCGACGGGCCACCCACCTCGACGCTTTGCGCCCATCGTGGCGGTCTCGGCACCACCTGCATCTCCCCACCGCGGTGCCGGGTCGGCCGAGCGCCGGCTCGACGAGGTGGAGGCCATCGCCCGGATCGGCTCGTACTCGCTCCATGTCCCGTCGGGACGATGGGTCAGCTCGAAGGGCCTCGACGCGATCCTCGGGATCGACGGCGCCTTCGATCGATCGATCGAGAGGTGGATCTCGCTCGTCCATCCGACTGATCGCGAGGCCGTGCGCGGCCACCTCGTCGTCGACGTCCTCGGCGGAGGGCACCCGTTCGACCGGCGCTACCGGATCGTCCGAGCCGACACGGGCGAGGAGCGGTGGGTCCACGGGCGCGGCACGCTCGAGCTCGACGGCTTCGGCCGGCCGCAGCGGTTGCTCGGAACGATCGCCGACATCACCGAGCTCCACCGGAGCGAGGACCGGGACGACGAGCTGGTTCGCGAGCGCATCCGCGACGCTCTGGCGGACGGCGGCCTGCGGCCCGTCTTCCAGCCGGTGGTCGCGCTGGCGTCGGGCGAGGTCATCGGCTACGAGGCGCTCACCCAGTTCGCGAACGGGACCCCTCCCGATCAGCTGATCAACGAGGCGCACGGGGTTGGTCTCGGCATCGAGCTCGAAACCGCCTGTCTCACAGCTGCGCTCGGGGCCACCGAGGCGCTCCCGGCGGGCACCTGGCTCAGCCTGAACGTCTCGCCGGCACTGATCCTCCGGGAAGGCACGCTGTCTGGGCTCCTCGCCGGTCGGTCACGCCGGATCGTTCTCGAGATCACCGAGCACGCGGAGGTCAACGACTACGATGCGGTCCGCCGGGCGATCGCGGGCCTCGGACCCACGGTCGGTCTCGCGGTCGATGACGTCGGCGCCGGATTCGCCAGTCTCCGCCACGTGATCGAGCTCCGGCCCCGGTTCGTCAAGCTCGACATGAGCCTCATCCGCCACGTGGATCGCGATCTGACCCGCCAGGCGATGGTCGCCGGCATGCGGCAGTTTGCGGCTCGCGCCGACTGCGAGGTCATCGCCGAGGGAATCGAGGAGCCCGGTGAGCTCGAGGTGCTGCGCGAGATCCAGCTGTCCCTCGGCCAGGGGTTTCTGCTCGGTCGGCCGAAAGGCCGCGGCCAGTTCGACGACCCCGAACTGAGAGCCCCGGCGGCTCCGCTCCGTACCGGTAGTGGCGATCCCGTACCTCGTCTCGGCGGCGATCCCCCTCGACCGGTTACTCGCCCAACCGCGGCGTGTCGTTGACCGTTGCGTCCACGGGGCCGAAAGCGAGAGGATACCGATGACACTCTGGCGCGCGAACCAGGTTGGCCGCTCGGTGGCGCCCCTGCCGCCGTTGCAGTCGCCGACCCCCATCGGGTCGGCTGTGGAGCAGTTCCTGCGAGCTTGGACAGAGGACCTGTACGTCAGCGGCTTCATCTCGGGCTGGGGTCGCCTGTCCGATGCCCTGAACCAGCGGGAGCCGTTGAGGATCGAACAGGCGCGGGTGCACGGCCTGCGCTCGGCCAGCTGGCTGCCCCGGCCGGATGGTGAGATGGTGATCGATCCCTTCGACCTGGAGCTCGCGCTCGGCTACGCCATCGTGGGGTCGGACGCCGAGCGAGCGGCCAAGCGGATCCACAAGGTCAGATATCCGGTGCTGATCGAG
The DNA here is from genome assembly GCA_013822395.1 of Anaerolinea sp. GTDB lineage: Bacteria > Chloroflexota > Limnocylindria > Limnocylindrales > CSP1-4 > UBA5189. The sequence goes on from PNKK01000010.1 coordinate 43,910, forward strand.
GGCCAGGAATTCGAGGTCCTCGGCACGATGCATGTCTTCCCGGGCAACGCGCCGGAGTACGCGACGCATCGCAGCGGCCTGCTGTTCCTGCCGATCACGGAACCGTCCGTGCGTCGCCGGCAGCGCCTGGTGAGCGACCGCTACACCGATGTCGCCCTCGTGAATCGATACGCGATCCGGCGCATCCGTCAGCTCGACAGCCGGCCCAGCTGAGCCGGCCACTCGGCCGCCGCTGGTACTTCCGGCGTCACCCGCGCCCGGACCTTCGACCCTCCACGGTCCGGCGACCCATCCCGGTCCTTCCGCAGTCGAGCGGATCGAACCGACAATCGGGCCCGCCAACGGCCCTGCCGAGATGGACCGAAGCAGTCGAGGAACACAGCATGTCGCTTGTCGTCAGTCGACCGACGCAGACTCGACGGTCGTTCGCATTCACGTCGCCGTCTCGCCCGCGGCAGCTGCTGCACGCGATCGTGGCCCATCCGGTCGCCGTGATCCGTGCAGGGCTCGGGGTGCTCCTGAGTGATGAAGCCTTCGGTCAGGTGACGGGCGCCCCCTCCACCTTCGACGCCCTGCGGATCGCGGGGATCCATCATCCGGATGTCGTTCTGTTTGACTTCTCGGCAGGCGGGGGTCCGGCCGTCGGTCGGCTGTTCGCCGGCCTCTGGCCGCGCCCGGTCCTTGTCGGCCTGGTGGGACCCGGCTCCACGATCGGCGCCCGCGAGTGCCTGGACGCCGGTCTGGACGCCGCCATCGCGCTCGAGGGCGCCACCGGCGAATCGATCCTCGACGCCGTCCGGGTCGCCATGGACGGCAGAGGTCCAGTCGTATCCGGGTTCCGCCCTGACCAGATCGGCGATCAAGCCGTCGTGATCGACGATCACCAGACGTCGGTGCTCACCCGGCGGGAGCGCGAGATGCTGCATCTCATCGGAGAGGGTCTCTCCAATCGGGAGATCGCCGAGGTCCTGGGCCTCTCGGTCAAGACGGTCGAGGCGCATCGAGGCAATCTGAGCCGCAAGCTCAACATCCGCACGCGCTCAGGCCTGATGCGCGTCGCCATGGGCACGCTCGTCAGCTAGACGGCGACCAGAAGGTCCCGGCCATGATCCCGCTGACCCGCCCTGACGGCTCCACCCTGCTCGTGAACCCGAACAGGATCGAGACGGTCGAGCAGACGCCCGACACCGTCATCACGCTGGCCGATGGCAAGAAGCTCCTCGTGCGCGAGAGTGCCGCGGAGGTGTCGGCACGCTTCCTGGCGCATCAACGTGCGGTCCACGCCATGTCCGAGGGACTGCGCGATCCTGCCGAGGGCGAGGCGACCGGCGACGGCGATCCTGCCGAGGGCGACGGCGAGGCGACCGGCGAGGGCGAGGACGGGACCGTCGACCTCGACTCGTTCGCAATCCGATGATCGGCGTCGTCTTCGCGCTCGCGGCGGTGCTCCTGACGCTCGTGCTCAAGGGCGTCAGCCCGATGGTCCTCGTCAACCTGCCGGCGATCTCGATCGTCATGCTCGGGACGTTCGGCGCGACGATGGCGTCGTTCGGTCTCCCTGCGTTCCTGAAGCTTCCGAAGCTGATGAGCGTCGCCATGCGGGCGCCGGCAGCGGAATCGCGAACGATGCGGGACCAGCTCGTCACCTTCGCGGAGCGAGCCCGGCGCGAAGGACTGCTGGCGCTCGAATCCGACATCGAGGAAGTCAGGGACTCCTTCGTCCGCCGCGGTCTCCAGATGGTCATCGACGGCCTCGAGCCCGAGACGGTGGAGGAGGTCCTGGAGCTCGAGGTCGAAGCGATGTCCAGGCGCCACGCCCATGGCGCGATGATGCTGGCGGCGATGGCGGGCTACGCCCCGACCTTCGGCATCCTGGGCGCCGTCATGGGCCTGATCGCCGTGATGGCCAAGCTGTCCCAGCCGGAGAAGCTGGGCGAGGGAATCCAGGTCGCCTTCATCGCCACGCTGCTGGCCGTCGGCGTCGCCAATATCGTGTTCATGCCCCTGAGCGTCAGTCTCAAGGGACACTCGGCCACCGAGGCCGCCGGCCGTCGGATGGCCATGGCCGGGATTCTGGCGATCCAGGCCGGCGACAACCCGCGCATGGTCGCGCGAAAGCTCGACACGTTCCTCGACCCCGGCGTCAAGGCGACCACGAGCGATGCCCGGCCAGAGGCCGGAGTGGCCACCAGGCTGGCTGACGGCGTCCCCCAGGCGGGAGCGTCCTGATGCAGCGCCGCCGGCGAGCCAGCGACCACGGAGAGTTCCATGCCGACGAGCGCTGGCTCATCACCTACGCCGACATGATCACGCTGCTCCTCGCGGTCTTCATCGTGCTCTACGCGTTGTCCGACCAGAACGTCCGGAAGTTCACGGCATTCGCGCAATCCGTCGCCGCCGCGTTCAGCACGGAGGTCTTCCAGGGCACCGAGGCAATCACCGTGACGAGCGGGCAGCAGAGCGCGCCGAGCACGGACACGTTCGACGCCGGTTCGGGGGTGCTGTCCACGGACCTGCGAACCGTCGAGGCCACCGTCAGAGACTTCGCCGTGGAGAACGGCGTCGGTGGACAGGTCTCCGTCGACCGCGTGCCGGAGGGGATCGCCATCCGGATCAGCGACGCGCTCCTGTTCTCGAGCGGGCGGGCCAGCCTCGACGCCCGCTCGAAGCGCCTGCTCGATCGAGTGATCGTGGTCGTCGGACCGCTGCCCAACCGGCTGAGGATCGAGGGACACACGGACGATGAGCCTCCTGCCGGCCCCTTCTACACCGACAACTGGAGTCTCTCGGTTGCCCGCGCCCTCGCCGTTCTCAGGGCGATGGTGGAGGGCGGCGTGGACCGGTCCCGGCTGGCCGCCGCGGGATATGCGGAATTTCAACCGATCGTCCCGATGACCGACGACGCGTCGCGGGCGCGCAACCGCCGCGTGGACGTGCTGATCCTGTATCCGGACACCAGCTCTCAGCCGTTCGCACCCGTCAGCTCGCCCCAGGGGATCCTGCCGTGAAGCGGCCGAAGGGACGCCGGACGATCCTGTTCGGCGTCGTCCTGGGCCTCGCCCTGTCGGGCGGTCTGGCCTACGTCCGGCTGACGACGGCCGAGGGGCCGCCCGAGCCCGTGCCGGATCCGGGGGCTGGCCAGTACGGTCCGATGATCGCCCTCGAGGAGCGTGTCGTGAACCTGCAGGCGGGCGGCGCGTTCCGCTACGCCAAGATCGGCGTGACCGTGGAGATCCGCCCCCTCGACGCGTCGTTCTACACGCTGGTCGGCGAGGAGAGGGCCGCCGCCGACGAGCTGGCGCGCAAGGAGTACGAGCCGATGGTGCCGCTCCTGCTGGACGCGCTCGGGACCGTCGTCTCCTCTCGAACCTCCTCCGACCTCGTGGCCGTCGACGGCCGAGCACGGCTCAAGGAGGAGCTCATCGGCGCCATGGGCGTGGTGCTCGGCGAGCAGGCGGTGCTGAACGTCTACTTCACCGACCTGGTCATGCAGTAGGACCCACGAGATGCTATCGCAGGCCGAGATCGACGCCATCCTCCGGACCAGCCCCGTGTCCGACGACGCGGATGCGCTGCCGCTGCACGCCATCGCCCCGGGCAGGACCGTGAAGACCTACGACTTCAGGCGTCCCGACAAGTTCTCCAAGGATCAGCTTCGAACGCTCCAGGCCATCCACGAGAACGTCGCCCGGATCGCCGGCGCGCGACTTGGCGCGTCCCTTCGGAGCCCGGTCTCGATCCAGCTCGCCACGTGCGAGCAGACGGTCTTCGATGAGTACATCGCCGGCCTGGACCTGCCGACCCAGCTGGTGGTGCTCCGAGCGGGACCGCTGGCCGGGCCCATGCTCCTCGAGCTTGACCTGAGGTTCGCCTTCGCCGGGATCGAACGGATGCTCGGCGGCCACGGAACACTGCCAACCGAGCGGCGCGAGCCGACGGCGATCGAAGGCGTCCTCATCCGGCGCCTCGTCGATGAGATCGTGCCCGCCATCGCCGAGGCGTGGGCCCATCTGACGACCTTCCCGATCGAGATCATCGAAACGGCGCTCGGCCCGGCTCTCCTGCGGGTCGCCGCGCCGTCCGAGGTGGCCGCGGTTCTGGCCTTCGAGATCCGCTTCGGTGGACGGGCCGCCACCTTCACGGTGATCTATCCGCATGCGGCCGTCGAGCCGATCCTGCCCCGGCTGTCGGCCACGGCCTGGTACGCCCAGACGGACCGCGACGGCGAAAGCGAGGCAAGCCGGCCGCTCCTCGAGGAGGCGCTCGACCATATCGAGATCGCGGTGACGGCGGTCCTGGGCGCCGTCGAGCTCCCCGTGGACACGCTCGCGGATCTCCAGCTGGGCGACGTCATCCGGCTCGACGAGCGGATCGCCGACCCGATCAGGATCTGGATCAGCGACCAGGTCCGTGCCTGGGGGATCCCCGGCCGGATCGACGACCGCCTTGCCGTGCAGCTCGTCGCACCCCTCACACCCGTGGAGGCCTGACCGATGGATTGGACCGAGCTCGAATGGTCATCTCCGGGAGCCGAGGGGGACTCGCTCACGGCGTTCCTGGCCACCCACGGACCGCTCATCCGGTCAGCCCTCGACGAGGCCGCGGCGGCCACGATCCTGGGCCCGGCGTCGGTCGTCGGCGTACAGACGGCCGTGTGCTCCGCGGCGGATCTGCCCGACGGGTTCGTCCCGCTCGCAACGTTGGAGCTGCTGGGCACCAGCCGGCGGGCGGTCGGCGCGGCCCTCGACCCGACGCTCGGGAGCGAGCTGGGCGGCGCGGCCGTCGCCATTGAGGGCATCGCACGCGGGCTCCTGGAGGCGCTGGACGCGGTCCTCGGCGCGCTGGTCGGCGAAGGGCTGAGCCTCGGCCCGGCCGATGGCCTGCCCCGCGACGACGAGCTCCTCCTGGTGCGCCTCGGTGTGAGCTCGGGGACGGATCAGGAGGCCGCGCCGGAGGTTGCCGTGGTCGCCGTCGCGGCCCTCGCAGCGAGGGCGGAGCTGGCGACCCACATCCGGGCGCTCGAGACCCTCGGAGCGGCGACCTCCGACGAGCTCGCCACAGCCCCGGATGGTGCCCCGGGCATGACAGACGCAGACCTCCCCGAGGACGGGGCTCCGGCGCCCGCCGGGCCGGCCGCCGGGCCGGCCATCCCCGGCCCGGAGCCGACCGTTCCCGTCGACGGTGCGACGGCAGCGCCGGGCGTCGATTCCGGGTCGGAGATCGCAGCGCCGCCGGCCGCCCCGATCCGTGCCGTCCAGTTCCCTGTGCTGTCGGCCGCCCCGGCCCCGGCCGGACGGCAGAGCCTGGATCTCCTCCTGGGCGTGAACCTCGAGGTCTCCGTCGAGATCGGCCGGGCCCGCATGATGATCCGTGACGTGCTCCGGCTGACCCCGGGCTCCATCGTGGAGCTCGACAAGCTCGCCGGCGAGAAGGTGGACGTCCTGGTGAACCGTCACCACGTCGCGACCGGCGAAGTGGTCGTCGTGGATGAGAACTTCGGCGTCCGGATCACCGAGATCGTCTCCCGAGACCGCAGGCTCGCCCCGTTCGAGGGACGGCCATGACCCATCTGTCGCGCGCAGTCGCGTGGCTCACCGAAACCGTCGAGCGGCTCCGCTCGGGACGATCGTCGGTGCGACTGGTCGCGGTGGCTCTCCTGATCGGGTCGATCGCGCTCGGCGCGATCGGGCTGGCCGGCTCGCCGCCATCCGTCTCCTCGCCCGACCAGGCAACCGGTCCCGCCTCGGTCAGCGTGGGCTCGACCTCCCGCGACGATGGGTCGAGCGTGCCCGTCACGGGGCTCGGCGGAACGCCGGACCTGGGACTCGGAGGCACGCTGGACTCGGGGCTCGGCCGCGTCCTCGACATGGCCGGCAAGGGCGTCCTGGTCCTGGTCATGCTGCTGCTCACGCTGCGGCTCCTCAATCGCATGTCGTCCGCGGGCGGATCCGCCGCGGCCCACCTGGTCGTCCTGGAGTCGCGCCCGCTCGCCCAGCGGGCCTCTCTGCACCTGGTCGCCGTCGGCGATCGCCGCCTGGTCGTCGGCCTGACACCCAGCGGTCTCGTCCCGCTGGCCGAGCTGACCGCCGACGAGCTGCCGGATCCCGCGGCCACGGACGGAGCGAACCGGCCGGTGACCGGTGTCGACCTGGGGAGGGGTGGACCGATCGAGGGGTTCGCCCGGGTGGCAGCTGACCTGGCGCGGCGCGGGGGCATCGTGCGATGACATGGCGGCGAATCCGGCCGCCGTGGGCCCTTCCGCTCGGCCTGCTCATGCTGACGCTGATCGCTGCCGGGTGCGGCGGACAGGGCGCGCCCGAGGTGAGCGTCCGTGTCGGGGACGGGGAGGCCACCACGGGCGGGGGACAGTTCGCCCTCTCGCTCCAGCTGCTCATCGGGCTGACCGTCCTGTCGGTCGCGCCGGCCATCATCCTGCTGGCCACGAGCTTCACCCGAATCATCATCGTCCTGTCGCTGCTTCGAAGCGCCGTCGGCATCCCGCAGCTGCCCCCGAACCAGGTCCTGCTCGGGCTTGCCCTGTTCCTGACCCTGTTCGTCATGGCTCCGGTCTGGAGCAGGGTCAATGCCGACGCCGTGCAGCCGTACCTGAACGGAGCGATCACCCAGGAGGTCGCCATCGAGCGGGGCATCGAGCCCCTGCGGCGATTCATGCTGGCCCAGACGAAAGAGCGTGAGCTCGGCGTCTTCCTGGAGCTGGCCGACTCGCCCCGACCGGCGAGCGCCGCCGAGATTCCCACCGAAGTCCTGCTGCCCGCCTTCGTCGTGAGCGAGCTCAAGACCGCCTTCACGATGGGCTTCCTGCTGTACATCCCATTCCTCGTGATCGACCTCGTCGTGGCCGCCGCGTTGATGGCGATGGGCATGATCCTGGTCTCGCCGGTCCAGATCGCCCTGCCCTTCAAGCTCCTCCTGTTCGTCCTCATCGACGGCTGGGTCCTCGTGGTCCAGTCGCTCGTGCGCAGCTTCGCGGTGGTCTGACCGATGTCCGCCTCGGAAGTCTCGGTCGTGATGCAGCAGGCCCTCGTCGCCGTCCTCGTCGTCGGCGGACCGATCCTCATCTCCACCCTGCTCGTCGGTCTCGCGATCTCCGTCCTCCAGGCGGCGACCCAGATCAACGAAGCGACCCTGACCTTTGTTCCGAAGCTGCTTGTGGTCGCCGCCACCCTCATGGTCCTGGGTCCGGACATGCTGGAGCGGCTGATTGCCCTCTCCCGGCTGGTCTTCCAGACCGCCTCCCAGGTGGCACGATGACGACCGCTCCGCTGATCGTCCTGACGGGCGGCCAGGTGACCGCCTTTCTCCTCGTGCTGCTCCGCTGCACCGGCTTCGTCGTCACGGCGCCACTGCTCGGGCATCGGGCGCTGCCACGGACGGTCAAGGCCGCCCTGGCGGTCGGCTTCAGCGCGTTGCTGCTCCCGCGCGCGACGGTGGCTCCCGGTGCAGACGCCGTCGCCCTGGCGGCGCCGATCGAGCTGCTCCTCGGCCTCAGCCTCGGCTTCCTGCTGTCGCTCGGCTTCCATGCGATCGAGCTGGCCGGCCGGCTCCTCGCGCTCCAGCTCGGGCTGTCGCTGGAGGCGGTCCTGAACCCGCTGAACCAGGATCCCTCGACGGCCCTCGATCCGTTCTTCGGCGTCCTGGCGGGGCTCCTCTTCCTCGCGCTCGGCCTGCATGTGGAGACCGTCAGGATCCTGGCCGGATCATTCGCGGCGTTCCCGATCGGCGGGGGCTGGCCGGCGGACCTCGGCCTCGTGGCCGGCCAGCTCATCCTGCTCGCGCTGGAGCTGGGCACTCGTGTCGCCCTGCCCCTGGCATTGGTGCTCCTGCTGGTCGAGCTCGTGGTGGGCCTCATCGGACGCGCCATCCCCCAGGTCAACGTGTTCATCCTGGGCCTCTCCGCGAAGCTCATGATCGGGACGGCGGCCCTCGCCCTTGCGATCCCGACGCTGGTCGCCGGCGCCGCCCGGATCCTCGACGGATTGTTCCGCGCCGTGGCGAGACTCGCGAGCTGATGCCATGACCGACCAGCGAACCGAGGAGCCCACGCCACGCCGGCGCGACGAGGCGCGTCGGATGGGCGAGGGTGTCGGCCGGAGCCAGGAGCTGACCATGGCCGCCACCCTCGCGATGGCCGCGCTGGCACTGCCCGCGCTGCTGCCGGCGATGGTGGGCACGCTGGCGACGCTGCTGCGGACGGCGATCGTGGAGATGGGCGACGGGCGGCTCCCGGACGGGCGGCTCCTTGACCGCGCTGGCCAGGGCTTCGGCCAGGGCGTCGCGATCGTCCTCCCCCTGGCGGTCGCCATCGCCCTGGCCGCGATCCTCGCGAATCTCGCCGCGGGCGGGTTCGTCCTGTCGAGTGCCGCCGTCCGGTTCAACTCGAGTCGCCTGAACCCCATCGCGGGACTGCGCCGGATCATGGATCGGCAGGCCCTCATGCGCCTTGGGCTGGCCGTGGCCAAGCTGGTCCTGCTGCTGCTGATCGGCTGGGTCACCCTGAGCGACAGCGCGCCACGCGTGCTGGTCCTGGGCGGGGCTGAGGCATCGGAGACGCTCCGGGTAGCCCTGGCGGCCATCGGCAACCTCAGCTTCGCCATCGTGATCTTCATGGGTGTCGTGGCGCTGGCGGACTTCGTCGTGCAGCGGCGCCGTGCCCAGGGCCAGCTGCGGATGACCAGAGATGCGGTCCGTCGCGAGACTCGGGAGAGCGAAGGCGACCCCAGCCTCCGTGTCCTTCGCCGGCGCCGCGCCCGAGAGCTGGCCTTCTCGCGGATGATGGCCGCCGTCGAGACGGCCGATGTCGTCGTCGTGAACCCCATCCATCTTGCCGTCGCCCTCAAGTACGACTCCCTGACGATGCGGGCGCCGCGGATCGTGGCCAAGGGCCAGCACCTGATGGCCGGCCGGATCCGCGAGGTCGCCCTCCGTCATCGGGTGCCGATCGTGCAGGACGTGCCGCTCGCCCGAGCGCTGTACGGACGTCCGCTCGGCGCCGAGGTGCCGCCGCAGCTCTACCGGGCGGTCGCCCGGATCCTCATCGTCGTTCACACTGCCCGGTTCGGGCGCCGCGTGGCGGCCGCGAGGGCCGGCCGATGATGAACCCGGCCCGGCGGCCCGCCGCCCGTACGACGGGCGTTGTGTCGCGCAGCGACATGCTCCTCGCCGGAGCCGTCGTGGGCGTGATCGCGATGATGATCATCCCGCTGCCGGCGGACCTGCTCGATGTTCTGATCATCCTCAACATCACCCTGTCGCTGACCGTGCTCCTGGTCAGCCTCAACGTGCGCGAGCCGCTCGAGTTCGGGGCATTCCCGCCGCTCCTCCTCCTGGCCACCCTGTTCCGCCTCGGGCTCAACGTGTCCGCGGCTCGCCTCATCCTGCTCGAAGCCGACGCCGGCGACGTCATCAATGCATTCGGGAATGTCGTCGTCGGCGGCAACACGGTCGTCGGCGTGGTCGTCTTCCTGATCCTCGTGATCATCCAGTTCGTGGTCATCACGAACGGTGCCGGACGGGTCAGCGAAGTGTCCGCCCGGTTCACCCTCGACGCGATGCCCGGCAAGCAGATGAGCATCGACGCCGACCTGAATGCGGGCCTCATCACCGCCGAGGAGGCGCGGTCCCGGCGACGCGCGATCGAGCGCGAGGCGGACTTCTACGGCGCCATGGACGGCGCCAGCAAGTTCGTCAAGGGCGACGCGATCGCGGCCATCGTCATCATCATCGTCAACATCGTCGGCGGCCTGACGATCGGGATCGTGCAGTTGGGGTTCGAGGTGGGGGACGCGATCACGACGTACACGGTGCTGACCGTGGGCGAGGGGCTGGTCAGCCAGATCGGTGCCCTGCTGATGTCGGTGGCGACCGGCATCCTCGTGACCCGCGGCAGCTCGGACGATGGGTTGGGGTCTGATCTGGCGGGCTCGCTTCTCGCCTGGCCAAGGCTGTTCACGATCAGCGGCGGGATCATCGCCCTCATCGGGCTCGTGCCGGGGTTCCCGATCATCGTGATGCTGGCCTCCGGCGCTTCCGTGGCGGGCCTCGGTGTCGTTCTGTCGAGACGACGGCGCCCAGCCCCCATCGTGGAGCCGCCGGCAACGCCGCTGCTCAGCGGACCGGTCGAGGTACCGACCGACGGCTTGCACCTCGAGACCCTGGAGCTCGAGCTGGGCTACGGGCTCGTCGGGCTGGTCGATGCCTCGGACAGCTCCGGCGGCGGTCTCGTGGAACGGGTCGGCCTGGTCCGCCGGCAGATCGCGGCCGAGCTGGGCTTGATCGTCCCGACGGTGCGGATCCGCGACGACCTCGCGTTGGAGCCGGACGCCTACGTGATCCGCCTGCGCGGCGCCGAGATCGCCCGAGGTCGCATCGATCCCGCCCGCCTGCTCGCCATGCCGCCAGGCGGGGGCGAGGTGGCCGTCGACGGCATTCCGGCGACGGAGCCGGTGTTCGGCCTGCCGGCCGCCTGGATCGGCTACGCCGACCGCGAGCGGGCAGACTCGCTCGGCTACACCGTGGTGGACCCGGCATCCGTCCTGGCCACACACCTGGCCGAGACGATCCGGCGGCATGCCTACGAGATCCTGGGTCGCCACGAGACGAACCAGATGCTCGAGCGGCTCAAGGAGAGCCAGCCGAGCCTCGTCGAGGAGCTGATCCCGGCCGTCGTCAGCGTCGGCGACGTTCAGAAGGTCTTCCAGGGTCTCCTGGAGGAACGTATCTCGATCCGCGACCTGGCCACGATCTGCGAGGCGATCGGCGACGCGGGACGCACCATCAAGGAACCCCTGCTCCTGACCGAGGCCGCCCGGCATGCGCTCGCACGCTCGATCTCGATGCGTCACCGATCGGCCGACGGGACTCTTCACGCGATCGCGCTGGCCCCTCACCTGGACACCCGGCTCGGCGGTTCGCTCCTGATCCAACCCGGGTATATCGGGCTCGACCAGAACGCGGACGGCACACGCTCGCTGCTCGGTGCGATCGAACGCGAGGTGGCCGGCCTGACCGCCCTCGGGCACCAACCTGTGCTGCTCTGCACGAGCCGCATCCGGCGAGCCGTGCGCGGTCTCACCCAACGTCGACTGCCTCAGCTCAGCGTGCTCGCGTACGAGGAGATCGTGCCCAGCGTCCCGGTCAACATCCACGCCCAGGTCGAGGCCTGATCGATGGAGCTGCTCGTCGCCGTCTGGGCCGTCCGGCTCGCCGCGCTGGCAGCGCTGGCGGTCGGCGCGATCTCCGTGTCCGTCGGAGCGCCGCCGCTCGAGGCGGTCCTGCGCGCCGCCGCCGCCGCCTTCGCCTTCACCCTCGGCGGCCGCGTGCTCCTCGCACGCCTCGAGACACCCGAGCAGCGGTTGCGACGACTCCTGACCCGACGGGCGCAGAAGGACGGTGGGTCGTGACCGCGATGCCGGAGAACGTCCCGATCCCCTCACCCACGGCGCCCGTCTCGGACCGGAGCGGCGTGCCGGCGAGGCCGGCGTGGGTCGGTCGGGATGACCCTCGGGAGTCGGTGGGGACCGCCCCGGCGGGACCGCCCCGGGACGAGCTGGTGGCACGCTACGCCCATCTCGTGAAGTACGTCGTGGGCCGGCTCGGCGTAGCTGTCGGCGGCGTATCCGACCACGAGGATGCGATGCAGGTCGGGACCATCGGCCTGCTCAAGGCGATCGACGGCTACGACGCGCGCCACGCGGCATCCTTCGAGTCATACGCCATCACCCGGATCCGGGGGACGATCCTCGATTCGATCCGCAGCCTCGACACCGTCGGCCGGACCGGGCGGGAGGCCGGTCGGGCCATCCAGGCGGCGATCGGCGAGCTGACCGGCCAACTCGGTCGGATGCCCGACGAAGCGGAGGTCGCCGAACGGCTCGGGGTGAGCGTGGCCCGCTATCGTGAGCAGCTGCAGGTGGCGAGCCTGGTCATCCTGTCGCTCAACGAGCTCCGTCTCCATGACGATGACGAGGGCGTCGGGCTGGAGGACCTGACCGCGGACTCGCTCGCCGTGGACCCGGAGGCCGCCGCGGTTCAGAACGACCTCGTGGCATCGCTGGGGAAGGAGATCCGGCGGCTCGACGAGCGTCAGCAGCTCATCCTCTCGCTCTACTACCGGGACGGGTTGACCTTCCGCGAGATCGGCGAGGTCCTGCGGATCACCGAATCGCGCGTCTGCCAGATCCACGCTGAGCTGGTGCTGGCGCTGCGCGCCCGCCTCGCCGAACCGGACGTCGCGCAGCGTCTCAACCGTCGAAGGAGCCGTCGATGATCAGGGGTCTCTACACTGCCGTCTCGGGCATCCTGGCGTCCACCACGCGCCAGTCGATCGTGGCCGACAACATCGCCAACCTGAATACCGTGGGCTTCCGCCAGTCGCGCTCGACGACCACCGACTTCGGCCGCGAGGTGGTCCTGTCGGGCGGCGGGCCGATCGGCCGGCTTGGCACGGCGACCATCGTGACCGGCCTGACCATCGATCGCTCGCAGGGTGTGCTCGAGCAGACCGGCCGCCCGACCGACCTCGCGATCGAGGGAGATGGGCTGTTCGTCATCGGGACGCCGGCCGGGATCGCGTACACGCGCGCGGGCGACTTCGGGATCGACGCGCAGGGCATCCTCGTGACGGCCCAAGGCTACCCGGTCCTTGACACGGCGGGCCGGCCCATCGTGACCACGGGCTCGCTCGAGGTGGGGCCGGACGGCACCGTCGCCGGGACCAACCAGCGGATCGCACTCGTGGGCTGGCCGGCTGCGGAGCCGACCCGCGTCGGCGAGACGCTGATGGTCGCCACCGGATCGCTCGCCCCAGCCGGCGGATCCATCCGCCAGAGCACCCTGGAGCGGAGCACGACCGACGTGGCGTCCGCGATGACCGAGCTCATCTCGCTCCAGCGCCAGTTCACCCTCTCGGCGCGCGCCCTCACGATCCAGGATGGGACGCTCGAGGACGCGGTCCAGCTGGGTCGGCTGCGATGACCGCCGGCCGGGTCCGCCGGGAATTGGCCCTTCATCCCGCCGGGCCATCGACCGACTCCTCTCCTGACGCAAGGAGGAACGCGTGAAGATCGACGACGTCAACCCCACGGCGTCCGGTACCGGCCAGGTCGGCCGCCCGGTCGTGCCCGTGCGCCCGGCCAGATCCGGCGCCGGGCCGGACCCGGCAATCACCGGGGCCCCCGCCGGCGCGCCGCCGGCGGCCACGGTCGAGCTGTCGATCCGCGTCCTCGAGCTGCATGCGGCGCGGCGCGCCGTCGAAGAAGCGCCGGACGTTCGGGCGGACGTCGTTGACGATGTCCGCAGCCGCCTGGCGGACGGCCGCTACCGACTGGATGCCGACGTGACCGCCCGCGGCATCCTGGACCGACGGGCATGACGGCGCAGCGGGCCACCGATGGGCCGATGCCGGGCGACCTTCAGGCGACCCTGCGGGAGGTTGCCGAGATCCTCGACGCGGTCGCGGCCGCCGTCCTCGCTCACGATCGAATCCGCCTGGATTCGGCCAACGCGCGCGCCACGGCGCTCCTCACGACGCTGGCCGCGCAGATCACCGAGCTCGATGGCACCGGCGGGCAGGTTCCCGCCGACGGCCGAGTGACCGGGCTCGTCCGCCGCCTTCGCGCCGCAGTCAGGCGCAACTCCATGCTGATCGAGCGCGCCTGGGCGATGGACGCCGCCACGACGCGGCTGCTGCTCAGCCTGGGCCGAGGACCCGTAGAGTCGCCAGCCGGCGCGTACGCCACGGTCCCGATCCTCAGCATCGAGCGGAACGCATGACATGAGCTCCGCCTGGTTCGGCCTCAACACGGCGCTGCGCGGCCTGGTCGCCAGCCAGGTCATGATGGATATCGGTGCGCACAACACGGCCAACGCGAACACGGCCGGCTACTCCAGGCAGCGCGTCACGCTGGTCGCGTCCACCCCGTTCTCCTACCCGGCCTTCAACCGGAGCGGGCTGCCGGGCCAGGTCGGGACCGGCGTCTCGATCGCAACGATCGCGCGCGTCCGCGATGCGTTCGTCGACCTGCAGCTGCGTGGACAGATTCCGCTCGAAGGCGCCTGGACGGCGCGACGCGACGAGCTGTCCAAGGTCGAGGTGATCTTCCCGGAGCCGGACCCGTCCGGTCTGGGCTCGGTCCTCGGCCGATTCTGGGACTCCTGGTCAGACCTGTCCGCGGACCCGATGTCGGCGACCGCGCGGGCGGCCGTCGTGGAGGTCGCGGCCACGCTCGCCGGCCGGCTCAACGGCACGGCGGCCCAGCTGGCGTCGCTCGCCGACGGCATCGACCTCCAGGTCGGGCAGGATGTCGCCGCGATCAACGATCTGGCGGCCCGGATCGCCTCGCTCAATTCGCAGATCCAGCGGGTCCGCATCAGCGGTGACCGCCCCAACGACCTGGAGGATCAGCGGGACGCCCTGTTCGATGACCTGGCCGCCATCATCCCGGCGCGTCTCGAGCCCCAGGCTGACGGAACCGTGACCGTCCTCGTGGGCGGCACGGACCTGGTCAACGGTGGCCGAGCACGATCGCTCACCACGGTCCCCGATCTCGCCGGCCGCCTGACTCCGGCCTGGCCGGACGGCTCAGCGGTCCCCCTCGGCGAGGCCCGACTCGGCGCGCTCGTCGCCTTCCGCGACGTCCAGCTGGCGAGCTACCGGGCGAAGCTGGACACGCTGGCCGCGACCGTCGCCGACGCGGTCAACGCCGTCCACGCGACCGGCTTCGACGCCAACGGAACCGCCGGCGGAGCGGTCTTCACCTATACGGCCGGGGATGCGGCCGCCACGCTTGCCGTCGCCGCGCCGATTGCCGCGGACGCGCGCCGGCTCGCCGCCGCCGGCGCCACGGGCCAGCCGGGCAACGGCGCCATTGCCGGCGCCATCGCCGACCTGCGCCTGGCGCGCCTGTTCGGCGGCGGCTCCCAGACGGCGACCGACGCGTACGCGGGCATGATCGGTCAGATCGGAAGCGACACGCGCCAGGCGATCGAGATGGCCCGTAATCAGGCCCTCGTGACCGACCAGCTGCGCCAGCGCCGCGAGTCGACGAGCGGTGTCTCCCTGGACGAGGAAGCTGCCGACATGATCCGTTTCCAGCGCTCGTACCAGGCGTCCGCGCGGGTGATCACGGTGATGGATGAGATGCTCGACACGCTGATCAACCGGACCGGCCTGGTCGGCCTGTAGGAGGGATGCCGGGATGCGGATCACGAACCGGATGCTGCACGATCGGGCGCTCGCCAATCTTGGCCGAAACCTGGAGGCGCTCGCCCGGGTGCAGGAACAGGTCTCGACGACGAAGCGACTGCTGCGACCGTCGGACAGTCCCATCGATGTCCGCCTCGCGGTCAAGGCGAGCGACGCGAAGGCCGAGATCGCGCAGTACCAGCGCAACGTGGCCGCCGCGACCCGCGCGACGTCTGCGGCCGACACCGCCCTGGGATCGGCCGGGGACCTCGTCCAGCGCGCCCGGGAGCTCGCCATCCAGGCCGCCAACGGGACCCTCTCGGCGCAGGATCGCCAGAGCATCGCGCTCGAGGTGGAGGAGCTCACGCGCCAGCTGGTCGGCACTGCCGCCGCCAGGATCGGTGACGGGTATCTGTTCAGCGGTTACATGACGGATACCGCGCCGTACGCGCCGCCTCCGCCCGGCAGCGCTGCCGTCGGCCCGTATCTGGGCGATTCGGGCACGATCCTGATCCGGGTCGGCCCGACGGCCCAGATCGGCGTCAACGTGACGGCCGACGCCGTGTTCGGGCCGGCTTTCGCGGCCCTCGGCCAGCTCCATGCCGAGCTGATCGGCGGCGGTCCGGTCAGCGGGGCGACGATCGCCCTGCTCGACGGTGGCCAGAACGCGCTGCTGACAGGTCGCTCCGTGCTCGGGGCTCGGCAGAACCGGCTGGAGGCCGAAGCCGGCACGCTGGAGGAGCTGACGCTGGCGTCCCAGCGACTGCTGTCCGAGCTCGTGGACGTCGACCTGACCGAGGCGATCACCGAGCTGGCCCAGCGTGAGGCCGTCTACCAGGCCGCGCTGGAGGTCAACGCGCGAATCCTCCAGCCGAGCCTGATCGATCGGCTGCGCTGAAGCGGGAGACTGACGTGATCGACTCGCCGGAACTGACCCTGACGCTCCCCAAGGGTCTCGTCGGCCTTCCGGAGGAGAGGGGATTCGCGCTCCGCACCGACGCGGGATCGGGCCTCATGGAGCTGTGCTCGACCCGGCCCGGTGGCCTCGACTTCTATGCCGCGCAGATCGATCGGATCCGGCCCGGCCTGCGCGAGCTCCTGGTCAGCCAGGGCCATGTCGGCGCGAACGATCTCGTCCTCGTCCTGCTGGCCGTCCACGGGGAGCCGCCGGTCCTGACCGCGAATCTGGCTGGCCCGATCGTCATCGATCCGAACGAGCGGGTTGGCCGGCAGATCGTGCTCGAGGGCGACGAGTTCCCGCTGCGGGCTCCGCTCTCGATCGCCGACTGATGCTCGTCCTCACTCGTCGCCAGGGTCAGGTCCTGCGGGTGGGTGATTCCATCGAGCTCCGCGTGATCCGCGTGGAGGGTGACCGGGCGGTGCTGGGCATCGTCGCCCCGGCGAGCATCCGCGTCGTCCGGGGCGAGCTGGTCGATGCCGTCTCCGATGAGGTCCGGCGGGCGGCCGGGGCACGCAGCCAGGTCCGCGACCTCCTCGAACCGCGACGCTGAGGGCCGCGGTGCGCCGGCCGGACACGGCCAGGACGCGCTGTCGGATCGGCCGAGCGGCAGGTCACGGAGCCGCTGTACGCGAGCTCTTCGTGTGAGCAAGCGCTTCAGCGGACCGGGCTCACGTCCGATACCCATTGGGACGGGCATTCGCTCCGTCGGCGGCATGGATGCCGCCACACAGATCCAAGGCTAGGAGGCCTACTTCAATGGGTGTCCGGATCAACACCAACATCGAGGCGCTGAACGCGCAGCGGAACCTCGGCGCCACGGCCACGGCATTCAGCAAGAGCGTGGAAAAGCTGTCGAGCGGCCTGCGGATCAACCGCGCCGCCGACGACGCGGCAGGCCTCGCGATCAGTGAGAAGCTGCGGGCGCAGGTGCGTGGCCTCAACCAGGCCCTCCGCAACGCGCAGGACGGCATCTCGATGATCCAGACGGCTGAAGGCGCGCTGAACGCAGTCCAGAACATGCTCCAGCGGGTGCGCGAGCTGGCGGTCCAGTCGTCGAACAGCACCCTGAGCGCGGGTGACCTCACCAGCGTCAACACCGAGATCCAGGCCCTCCGGGCGGAGATCGACCGGATCTCCGGCGCGACCGAGTTCAACGGCCAGAAGCTCCTGAACGGCACGCTCGTCGGCTCGCTCGGCGGCGCGACCGCGACCGACCTGGTGGTCGGCGACCAACTGGCGACGACCGCCGTCGCCGCTGTCACGAAGATCGAGGTCGAAGGCGCGAAGGCCCAGACCTACACGTTCTCGGGCTCCGGCACGAGCCTGACGCTCACCGGCGCGGACGGTGCTGCACAGACCATCACCGTCGGCGCCGCGGCGGCGAACGGGACGAGCGTGCTCAACTTCGGCAACCTCGGCATCAGGATCACGATCCAGGCCAACGCGTCCGGCAAGGCCGCGGCGGACATCGTGACCGACCTGACCGCGGCGGCCGACGACACGATCATCGTCAGCGGCAGCGCGGCCAACTTCCAGATCGGAGCGAACGCCTCCGACTTCCTCACCGTCAGCTTCACGAAGATGGACGTCGCCGGCCTCGGCCTGACGACAGCCCTCAACAACTTCGGCACGACCCAGTCGGTGGCCAACGCGCAGGCGCTCATCACGGCGCTCGACACGAGCGGCCAGGGCCTCGCTCGCGTCAGCACCGAGCGCGGCGCCTTCGGCGCGGTCCAGAACCGTCTCGAGCAAACGATCGCCAACCTCGGCGTCGCGGCAGAGAACCTGGCGGCGTCCGAGTCCCGAGTCCGCGACCTCGACGTCGCGGCCGAGATGGTCAGCTTCACCAAGACCCAGATCCTCCAGCAGGCCGGCACGGCGATCCTCGCCCAGGCCAACTCCGCCCCGCAGTCGGTCCTCTCCCTCCTCCGGTAGGCGAGCCCGACGTCCAGTGACGGACGGGCCGGGGCGTGAGCCCCGGCCCGTCCGACAGCACGAGGAGCGTTTCCATGTATGACGCCGTCTCGCTGTACCGGACCGCGCAGGTGGTCACCGGCAACCCGGTCGAGCGGGTCGTGCTCCTCTATGAGGGGGCCGTCCGTTTCGCGGTCCGCCACGTCGATGCCCTGGAGCGCGGCGACTTCGATGCCGCCCACACGGCCTCCATCCGCTGCCAGGAGATCGTCGCCGAGCTCCAAGAGGTCCTCGACCTCTCGGCCGGCCCGATCGCTCACCAGCTCGACGCCGTCTATGGCTTCATCCTCGATCGCCTCGTGGCCGGCAATCTGAGCCGCACGCCACGCCCCACCGTCGAGGTCCTGGACCTGCTGCGCGAGCTCCTCGCCGCCTGGCAGGAGGTGAGTCGCCGGACGCGGATGAGCGATCTCGCCCTCGCGAATCGCCCAGTGCACGGCGGCGATCCAGGCCACGCCGCCGCGGCAGCCGGACTGGCCGGCGCCCGACCTGCCCTCGCGTGACGCGCATCCACGCCGTGCGTTCCGCCCCCTCGGCTCGCGGCGCAGTCCTCCGGACCGACGGGATCGCTGTTGCGGCCCTGCCGCGATCCCTCGGCGCGAGCCTCGATCGCCTGCTCGAGGGCGATGCCGCCATGCGGATCGGGTTGCGCTGCCAGGCCGAGGATGCTCGGCGCGGCGATTCGCCGATCGGCGACTCAAGATGCGGGCATCCCCGGCCGATACCTCGGTACAGCCCGGCTGGGTCACAGCCGGTACACCGGTAAGGCGAGAGATTTCGCATGGCTGCAATCCAGTTCGGCGGCGTCTCGTCCGGCTTCGATCCGAAGACCATCATCACGGCCCTCATGGACGCCGAGCGCCAGCCGCTGCTGCGGCTGCAATCCCGTGCCACGGTCCTCACGGCACGCAGGTCAGCCTTCGGGACCCTCGAGACGGCCGTTCGAGATCTCCTCGTGAAGGCCCAGGCGTTCACGCTCGGCAGTGCCGGAAGCGCCCGGTCGGTCACGTCGGCCGATCCGCTCCGGCTCACCGCGGTCGCCAACAGCGCGGCCATCCCGGGCCAGTACTCGGTGAGCGTCGATCGACTGGCGACATCGACGAAGGCCACCTCGACGACCGCCCTGGGGACCGCGATCACGGATGCGACGGCAACGGGACTCATGAGCGCCCTGCCCCTCCCCGGAACCGTCACCGCCGGGCGGATCGGGCTGGTGGTCGACGGCACGATCGTGACACTGACCGTCGGCGATCCGTCCAGCACGAGCCTCAAGACCGTCATCGACGCGATCGCCGACGCCGTTCAGACGCAGGCCCGGGTGACCGATCCCGGCGCCACCGTGACGGCCTCCATCGTCGCGAACAAGGTCCGCTTCACCGTCGCCGGGGCCGCCGGTGACCATGACGTCCGGTTCGGCGTGGGTGGCGACACGAGCACCGCGCTTGCCCTCTTCGGCCTCGCCGGCCAGCGTGTCGCCAATTTCGGGATCGGCGCCACGACGATCGACGGAACGAGTCTGCTGGGCGTCACCCAGGCGACGGTCGCCCTGGATTCGGCGGGCCTGACGGGTCTGGCATCGACCGCCACCGGCGTCCTGACGGTCAACGGCGTCGCCATCTCGTACGACACCACGGTCGACTCTCTGAACACCGTGCTCACCAGGATCAACGACTCGGATGCCGGCGTGATCGCCAGTGTCGACCGGACCAACGACCGGATCGTGCTCGCGCGGAAGGCCGCCGGCGCGACCGCCATCGACATCCGCGACACGAACGGGACCATCGGCACGGCCCTGGCCCTCGCGCCCGGGACGACGAACGCCCAGGTGATCGGTCAGACCGCGCAGATCACGATCGACGGGAGCCGGGTCGTGACGAGCGACACGAACACCGTGACGGGCGCGATCGACGGCGTCGTCCTCACCCTGCTCGACCGGACGTCCAGCGCGGCCACCCTCACCGTCGGCGTCGACGGCGCGGCGATCCAGAGATCCGTCACGGACCTGGTCACGTCCTACAACGCGCTGGCCGACACGGTCGACAAGCTGGCCAAGCAGGCCCCGGGCGCCACGCCCGGCCCGCTCGCGGGAGATCCCGGCGTTCGGGAGCTCGCCCTGTCGATCCGCTCGCTTCTCCTGGCCATGTCGCCGTCCGCCGCCAGCAGCAGTCTCCGCTCGCTCGGGGACCTCGGGGTCAACTCCGGCGCCCTGGGCGCAAAGCCCGGGTCCACGACCCGTCTGAGCCTCGATGCCGCGAAGCTGACCGCAGCGCTGGGAAGCAACCCGAGCGCGGTCGCGTCGCTGCTCGGAACGGGCGGTGGGATCATCGGGCCGATCATCGACCGTCTCAAGGCCGTCACGGGCGTCGGCGGGGTCGTCCAGGCCGGACAGGCCGGCGCCGATAGCGAGCTCAGGACCAACAGCCAGGCACAGGCGCGCCTCCAGCAGCGCCTGGACCTCCGGCAGGCGGCGCTCGACCGCAAGTTCACGGCGCTGGAGATCTCGCTCAGTCGCCTCCAGTCCCAGCAGGCGTCGATCGGCGCCCAGGTGAGCTCGCTCAGCGGCAATAGCCGGGGCTAGAGGGTCCGCGCAGAAATAACGTAGGCGCTGACTGATCTTCCCTGGTGGAGACGAGATTCCCTCAGGCGGCGAGGATTGCGTCGAGGAGTCCGGCCACGACCGCGAGCGCCGGGACGCTCGCGAAGCCGCGATCGGTGAACGGCGTTCCGTCAGCGCCCTGTCCGCGCTCCCAGCCGCCCGAACCTGCCGTCGTCGCGCCTGCCCCCGCTCACCGCCCCCGCTACCGCTACCGCCCGCGCCCCCGCGCCCGCGCCCGCGCCGCCCTCGCGCCCGCGCCGCCCCCGCTACCGCCCGCGCCCGCCACCGCCACCGCTGCGATCGATCCGCCGATCAGCCGGACGTCGACCGCGCTCGTCAGGGAGCCCAGATTGACGGCCCGAGCGGTCTGACGAACATGGTCAAGCGCCAGGTGATCGCTCGGATCGATGGCGCGAGGCGTCCCCGATCCCCGGGGTGCACGGTAGCCAGCCACCTGCATCGGGGAGCTTCAGCGACCCGCAGGGCCGAAGCTGGGTCGCGTCATCCGGGTCACCGGCTCGCGGATGGCCCGGGACAGAGGGGACGCCGCGTCGGTCTCCCGGCGCCTACGACGTTCCCGGCGCCTACGACGTTCCCGGCGCCTACGACGCGAGCAGGCCGGTCACGGCGTCCCGGAGCATGGTCACGTCGAACGGCTTGGGCAGGAACGCCACCCGCGGATCGAGCTCCAGATCCGGGATCGGCGCGACGCCAGGGTAGCCGGAGATCAGCAGGACCCGCCGCACCCGGCCCTCATCGAGCAGGCGGTCCGCAAGCGCCGGACCGGTCACGCCGGGCATCACCACGTCGGTGACGAGCAGATCGATGCCAGCCGTGCCATGGGCGAGGCTGAGCGCCTCCAGGCCGTCGGCGGCGACCAGCGTGCGGAATCCGCCGCCGGCCAGAATCCGGGTCAGGACCGATCGGACTGCCGGGTCGTCCTCGGCGATCAGGATCGTCGGCGGCTCGGCGGTCTCTGGGCTGCGTGTGTCGCGGCCGGTGCTCGATCCGCCGGCTCGGCCGGACGCAGCGCCCTGCGCCTCCTCCTCGGGCTCCGTGGCCGGCTCGGCCAGCGCCGGTTCCGGTGGCTCGATCCCCGGCACGAGGATGACGAAGCGCGACCCCTGTCCGGGCTCGCTGTCCACCGCGATGGACCCGCCCAGCTGCTGCACCGTGCCGTACGCGGTGGCTAAACCGAGGCCGGTACCGCGTCCCTGGGGCTTGGTCGTGAAGAAGGGATCGAAGATGCGCGCCTTGGTCGCCGTGTCCATGCCCGTCCCCGTGTCGATCACCTCGAGGCGCACGTACCGCCCCGGCACCACCGACGAGGCGTCCGTCTCAGGCCCGACCTGCTCATGCCCGATCCGGATCGTGATCCTGCCTCCGTCAGGAAGCGCGTCGCGAGCATTGACCACGAGGTTGACGATGACCTGCTCGAGCTGAGCCCGATCCGCGAACACCGTCGCCGGGACGTGGGTGGCCTCCACCGCCAGGACGATATGGCTGCCGAGCGGCCGCCGAAGGATCGAATCAAGGCTGTCCACGACGTCGCGGACGTCGACCACCGTGGGCTGCAACCACTGCTGGCGGCCGAAGGCCAGGATCTTCCGGACCAGGTCGGACGCGTGATCGGCCGCGTGCAGGATCGCGTCGATCTCCGCCCGCCCGGGACCGTCCGGCGGCATCTCGGCCAGGGCCAGCTCGGCGAACGTGACGATCGCCGCCAGGATGTTGTTGAAGTCGTGCGCGATCCCGCCGGCGAGCCGGCCCACGCTCTCCAGCCGATGTCGCTCCAGGGCATCCACGAGGAGCGCCCGCTGGACCGTCACGTCGTGCAGGACGACCAGGTGCCGATCCGCCAGCAACCCTCGGTCCGCCGTGTACTCGAGGATCCGCCGTCCGCTGTCGCGATCCTCGACCTCGACCTCGCCGCGCGTGGAGTCCCCCCGGCCCACCCGCCGGAACAGGTCCTGAAGCATGTTCACCGCGTGATCCTGTGCGCCGTCGGGCCGCTCGACCGGCGTTTCGCAGAGGCGCCTCGCCGCGGAGTTGAGCTCGACGATCCGACCGTCGTCGTCGACCACCACGATGGGGTCCGCGGCGGTCTCGAAGACGGCCTGCAGCAGTCCGGCCCGGTCGCGGAAGGCGGCCTCGGATCGGTGCATCGCCGTTCGGTGTCGATGATCGTCCAGCGCGCGCTGGATGGCGGATACCAGCCGTGCGGGGCGGTCCTTCAGGAGATAGTCCACCGCGCCACGGCGCAGGCACTCGATCGCCTCGTCGTCGGCGAGCGCACCGCTCACGACGATCAGCGGGATGTCGAGGGATCGATCGCGAAGGAGGTCGAGCGCCTCGAACGCGTCGAAACCCGGCAGCGCAAAGTCGCACAGGATCAGATCCGGCGGGTCCGCAAGCGCGGCCTCGAAGGTCGCCCGATCGTCGGCAACCCGAATCGAGGCGGCCAGATCCGCGCGCCGGAGTCGGGCCACGATCAGGGCCGCGTCGGGTGGATGATCCTCGACGATCAGGAGCCGGCAGCCGGTTCCCTCGGAGGAGGCCATCGAATGGACGATCGGATCGGCGACCCCGCCGCCGGTCGCCGTCACCGGGGCATCCAGCCGGGATGGGAGCGGTTCGCCTTCACCCAGTAGTCGAGGATCGCCCGGATCCGGTGAGACAGCAGGTCGAACGACGTCGGCTTGACCACGTAGCCGCTGGTGCCCAGCTGGTAGCTCGTCGCGACGTCGGATTCGAGGTCGGAGGAGGTGAGGACGACGATCGGCAACCAGGCCGTCGATTCCTGCGCTCTGGCCTGCCGGAGAACATCGAATCCGTCCACGCGCGGCATCTTGAGGTCCAGGACGACGACCCGCGGACGGAGGGTGTCGGCATGTCCGTCGGTGCCGTGCAGGAGCTCGATCGCCTCCAGGCCGTCCCGCGCGCGGCTGACGGTCCCGTCGAAGCCCGACTGGCGGATGGCCGCCATGATCAGGGCGATGTCCGTCGGGTTGTCGTCAACGAGGAGCACGTCAACGAGGCGCTCGGTCATGGCGCGCCGCTCGGGAGGGTGAACCAGAACGTGGCACCCACGCCCACCTCGCCGTGCGCCCAGATTCGACCCCCGAGGCGATCGATGATCCGGTGGACGATCGCGAGCCCGACGCCCGTCCCTTCGAACTCGTCGGCGCGGTGCAGCCGCTGGAACATGCCGAAGAGCCGGGGTGCGTGCCGGTTGTCGAACCCCACGCCGTTGTCGCGGACGAAGTAGTGCATCCGGGGGTCGCCGTTCTCGTCGAGTCCCGCCTCCGCGCCGATATGGATCCGGGCCGGCCGCCGATCGCGGCTGAACTTCCGGGCGTTCTCCAGCAGGTTGGCATACACCTGCCGCAGGAGCAGGGGGTCGGCGACGCATGGCGGGAGCGGATCCACCAAGATCTCGACGCCCGGGTCTGTCGCGATGCCGTGCTCCTCGAGGACCGCACGGACCATGTCCGCAGGCTCCACGACCTCCGGCTGAACCGCCTCTCGTCCGATGCGCGACAACTGGAGCAGGCCCTCGATCAGGCCGTTCATGTGACGGGCGCTCTGGCGGATCGTCGTGAGGTACGCGCGACTCTCCGGGTCCGTGGTCGTGGCCGGCCTCTCCTCCAGCAGCTGGGCGAACCCATCGATCGCCCGCAACGGTGCCCTCAGGTCGTGTGACACCGAGTAGGTGAACGAATCCAGGTCGCGGATCTGGTCCTGCAGCTCTTCGTTCAGCCGGGCGATCTCGTCGGCCGCCTCGCGGGTCGTCCGGAAGCGATTGAGGGTCTCCGTGAGGGCGTCGACGCGGGAGCCTCCCGGATCCCCCGCCGCATCCGGCGCTGATGCTCCCGTCGCCGCGAGGAGTCGGGCGACGGGGCGGCTGATCAGGTCGCGTCCCAGCCGGAAGGCCAGGAAGTCGGCGAGGACGTGAGCGAGGACGACGAGCAGGAGGATGAGCAGGATGCGATCCACCGCCTCGTGAATCGCCCGGCCCGCCCCGGCGCTCATGTCGCCGGCGACCGCTGCATGGATGTCGCCAGCCAAGCGCAGGATCGCGACGGCGACGAGGAGACGGGCTGCGTTGGTAGCCACGGAGAGGACGATGAAACGGGCGCTCAGCGAATGCCTCCACCCGCTGATACGGGAGCCCAGCAAGCGTCGTACGCCGTTGGACCGGGATCCGACCGCCGGACCGATCGAGCCGGCGCGGGCCTCAGCGCTCATCCGGCGGTCGCGGGCGAACCGAGCTGGCGCCGGACGGCGTCGAGCAGCACCTGCATCCGATAGGGCTTGCCGAGGAACAGGTTGCCGCCGGCCACGTCGACCGACAGCCGGTCCGGGAGGTATCCGGTCAGGAAGATGATGCGCAGCGTCGAGAGGCCGGGGTCCGAGCGCAGGTCGTAGGCCAGCTGGTAGCCGTCCGTGTCGGGCAGTCCGACATCCAGGATGGCGACATCCGGCCGGAACTCCGCGGCTATGGCCAGTGCCCCCCGGCCGGTCGCGGCGGTCCGGATCTCGCCCCGCAGGCCACGCAGGGCGGCGCGGATGCCGACGTGGACATAGGCGTCGTCGTCGACGACGAGAATCCGTGGGGTCGTGGGCCCGGGCTCGGTTGCGGCCCGGGCCGACCTGTCGGACCGGGCCGGGCGGCCATTGTGACGGTCGTGGGCTTCGAGGTCTCCGGGGTCGGCGTCGGCGTCGCCGAAGCCAGGGAAGGTGGTGGGCATCATCCGTCCCGTCTTAGCTCAGATTCCTGTGATCAACGTGCCGCGAGATTCTGGCGCGGGCCCGATCGCAGCCCACCGGGCGGAGCAGCTCGGGTGTAGAACCCGGGAGAACGTGGATCCAACCCGAGTGCCTTCGCGCCAGCGATCGATTCGGTCGCGCCGATGAGCAGCGTACCATGTGGCCGCAGCGCGTTCGCGAACCCTCGGTAGAGCTTTGCCTTGGCCTCGTCGGTGAAGTAGATGACGACGTTCCGGCAGGCGATGACGTCGAACCCGGAGGGCATCGGATCGCGCAGCAGGTCCCGTTGGGCAAAGCTGACCATCGCGCGGATCTCGGGATTGACCAGGTATCCGCCGGTGGTCGGCGTGAAGAAGCGCGCCCGACGGTCCGCGGACACCCCTCCCATCAGGGTCGTCGCGTAGCGGCCCGCGCGGGCCACGGCCAGGACCTTCTCGTCCACATCCGTGGCCGTGATCTGGACGCGAACGGTGGGCGACGCCTGGCGAAAGAGCATGGCGATGGAGTACGGCTCGTACCCGGCCGAGCAGCCGGCGCTCCAGACCCGGACGCTCTGCCGGCTCGCCACGAGCGGATCGACGACCTGCGTCCGGAACCGCTCCCAGACCGCAGGGTCTCGGAAGAACTCGCTGACATTGATCGTCAACATCTCCCGGAAGGCAGCCCGAAGGTCCGGCTCCGCTCGTGCCCGCGCCACCAGCTCGTCCGGGTCGGCGCAGCCATGCGATGTCGCGAAGCCGACGACCCGGCGCCAGACCTGCTGTGGCCGGTACTGCGCAAGGTCGATCCCCAGCAGCGGTCGCACGTCGTGGGTGAGCCGCTCGTAGCCTGCGACGTCGAGCTCCAGACCGCGGCGGTCGGGCACGGGGAGAGGAGCCCGGGGTGCATGCTGTTGCATGACGACGTTATCGCCGATCCGCCCGGCGTCCGACATCGGGGTCCACCCTCGATCCGGGCAGGACATGACAGCCGGCGAGCCCTCGACGCAGCTCAACTCGGGCGGCCACCCGTCCGATACCTCAGGCATGCGGATCCCTGCTGCGTCCCCTGCCGAGGATGGGCCGCCCACCGGCGCGACCACGGGAGGGCGGCACCGGCGAGGCGCGCCACCACGGGGGATCCGTCAGACGGACCCGACGCACCAGCCGATCCCGCTTGACATCCTGGCCTCGCTCGAGGTGCTGCCCTGCGATGTCTTCCTCGGCTATGCCGGGCGATACGTGCTCTATGCGGCCACCGGTGGCGACGCCAGGGACGTCGTCGCCCACGCCGGCGGCAACGCCGAGCTGGCGATCCGCGTCGAGGATCGCGACGTCCTTCGCCGAGGCCTGTCGCGATCGGTCGGCCGGATCCTCGGCGACGAGTCGCGTACGCCGGTGGAGCGCAGCCGGCGTGCCTACGCGGCCGTCGGCTACGTGATGTCGCCGATCTTCAAGGCGAGCGGCCCCCTCGACCGTGACGATCTCGAGGATGCCACCGACGCGATCGATGCTCTCGTCGCGAGGCTGTCGGGGATGGACAGCCTGGTGTGGTCGATGGTCGCCACGATGAGCAAGCACCTGGCGACCCACACCCATGCCATCAACACGGCCGTCTACGCCGTGCTGCTGGGCGGGGCGATGCGCGAGTTCCAGGGCGACTCGATCCGGGACATCGGGCGAGGCGCACTGCTCCACGACATCGGCAAGAACCGGATCCCGCTTGAGATCCTGGACAAGCCCGGGCCGCTCGACGAGGAGGAGTGGCGGCGGATGCGCGAGCACCCGACCGTCGGCCATCGGATGGTCGTGGGGGCGCTCGGCGTCGAGCCGAGCTATGCCCACATCATCTCCGAGCACCACGAGCGGGCCGACGGGTCCGGCTATCCCTCCGGCGTGCGGGGCCGGGCCATCCCACCCGACAGCCGGCTGGTGGCCATCGCCGACGCCTACGATGCCCTGACCTCCGCCCGCTCATACAAGCCGGCCGGCTCGTCGTACAACGCGCTCTGGACGATGCGCTTTCAGATGCGCGGCCAGTTCGACGCTCGAATCCTCGAGGCGCTCGCCGCCCTGCTGGGCGGCTGGAAGGCATTGCGCCGAGCGGACGTCCGGTCTCTCGAGCTCGCCGCCGCGGTCTGATCCCCGGCCGGTCAGGCGGCTGCCGGCGACCGGCGTCGGGCCGGCGGGCCGGCTCGTCGCTCGAGGAGCGCACCGATGTCGGCCACGAGCGCGACCCGGCCGTCGGCCATGATCGTCGCCCCGGCCACGCCGTTGAGGCGCCCGGCGAACGCGCCCATCGACTTCAGGACGATCTCGTGCTGGCCCACGAACTCGTCGACGGCGAGGGCGAGCTCCGCCGATCTCGACCGCACCACGACCAGGTTGATCAACCCGCGTGATCCCGGCGCGAGCGGGCGGCGCGGGTCGCCGAGTGCGTTGTCGAGCACCTCGACCGGGACGACCCGGCCGCGCAGCGTGATGACGTGATGTCCCCTCACGGTGGAGATCGAGCTCGCGTCGAGGCGCAGTGTCTCCACGACGCCGGTCAGGGGGAGGGCGCAGATGCGCTCACCGGAGCGGACCATGAGTGCCCCGATGATGGCCAGGGTGAGCGGCAGTGACAGCTCCACCCGCGTTCCTCGGCCGGGCATGCTGCGAATCTCCACCCGGCCGCCCAGGCGTTCGATGTTCGTGCGAACGACATCCATGCCCACACCGCGTCCGGACACGTCCGTGACCCGGGCGGCCGTGGAGAAACCGGGCGCGAAGACGAGCCGCAGCGCATCGCCATCGCTCATGGCCGTCGCCGCTTCCTGGCTGAGGATCCCCTTGGAGACGGCGGCCGATCGCAGGCTCTCCGGGTCCATCCCGCGGCCGTCGTCCTCCACCGTGATCAGGATCTGGCCTTCGGCATGACGGGCGGTGAGGCGGACGAACCCCTCCGGGTCCTTGCCCGCCTCGATGCGCTCCGCGCTCGTCTCGAGACCGTGATCCAGGGCGTTGCGGACGAGGTGGCCGAGCGGATCTCCGACCTCCTCGAGGACGGAGCGATCCAGTTCGGTCTCCTTGCCCTCGATCTCGAGCCGGACAGACTTGCCCAGCCGGGCCGCGATGTCGCGGACCACGCGCGGGAAGCGGCTGAAGACGCTCTCGATCGGCAGCATCCGGAGGCCGGTCACCCGGTCCTGGAGCTGGCCGGTGACCCGTGCGAACTGCTGCGCCACCGCCTCGGCTTCCCGGGCGAGCGGATCGTCGCCCAGGCGGAGCATCACGTCGTGGGCGTGCTGCTGGATGCGGGTCTTCTGGACGATCAGCTCACCGACCAGGTTCATCAGCTCGTCGAGCCGGGTCACGTCGATCCGGATCGTCTGCTGGGTCGCCTTGAGGCGATCGCCGGCGATGGCCCGATCTGCCCCGGCGAGGCCGCGCGCCTCCGGGCCGAGATCGATCTGCCGACGATCCGCGCCGACCCGATCCTCGCCCATCGTCTCCAGTGGCCAGACGTCGACCGCGGTCACCTCGTCCACGTTGAGGAGGGTCGCTCGCAGGCTCTCGAGGTCTTCAGGTTGCCCATGGACGAGCAGCGCGAGCCCGCCGCTCTCGAGTCCGCCCTCGATCTCCTCACGGGAGGGGACGCTGAGCTGAAGGCGACCGCTCGCATCGGCCTCGATGGCGAGCTGCAACAGGCGCACCGAGGCCCACGCGGATGCGGGATCCACGGTGCACAGCACGACTGAGCGCGGCGCATCGCCCGGTGGCACCTCGGCCAGCAGGCGCGCGACGATCGAATCCTGCCCGCGAGCGCCGGGGGTTGCCGTCGCCGCCGGGGCAGGCGAGCCTGATGCCGCCGCCGCGGTTGGGCCCGGAGCCGGACCGTCGGCCGGGGCGGAGGACGAGGCCGCCGCGAACGCCGAGCGCAGCTCGTCGGTGAGCGATTCCGCCACCTCGGTCAGGACCTCGCCGGCGGAGACCTCCTCGACCAGCGCGCGAAGCACGTCGACGGTGGAGAGGAGGAGGTCGGCGAGCGGCCGCGCATCGGTCAGTCGACCGCTGCGCATCGCCCCGAAGATGTCCTCCATCGCGTGGGTCAGGCCGGCCATCCGGGTATGCGCGATCGTGGCGGCCGAACCCTTGAGCGTGTGCGCGGCGCGGAAGACCTCGTTCAGGAGGGTCGCGTCGAGATCGCCGCGCTCGAGCTTGAGGAGGCCCTCCTCGATCCGCTCGATCTGCTCGACCGACTCGTCCGTGAAGAGCCGGTCGTCCCCGGGCTGAAGGTCGAACGCGAGGCGCATCAGATCCCCTCGCGAAGGGCGACGTGGATCTTGATCGTCCCGGCGACGGTCGCCAGCGGCACGACCAGCCGTTGGAGCGTGACCGACGAGAGCTTGGCGCCCGCGCCGACGATGAGGAGCGGCGGCGTCAGGTCCGTGACGTGACCGTCGCTCGACAGCGCCACGCCGGCGGCGCCCGCCACGACGTTGGCCAGTTCGGCGATGCCGCTCTGGGCCAGATCATCGAACACGGTGGTTTCCTGCCCGAGCATGATGGACACGACCGCGAGCGCGGTCGGCTCGGACATCGACAGGTAGATCGACCCGGCGAACGCGCCGGAGACCCCCACGATGGCGGTGACCTGGTCTGACGTGTACGGGTTGGCCTCCATCTGGAGGGTGCCGCGCGTGACCGGCGCCCCCGTCTCGTGGGCCACGACATCGGCCGCGGACGTCACATAGCGGTTGATGACCTGGACCTTGGCGGTGCCGGCCATTCCGCTACGCCGCGACCGGAGGGCGATCGACGCGTCGGATGGCGTTCATGCCGCCCTCGAGATCGGTGCGCCGGTGCGCCGGCGTTCACCGACCGCGTCGGTCGCCGAAACCCGTCGCGCCAGTTGATCGAGGGCGGCAACGATCTCGTGGGAGATCCGCTCGACCAGCTCGGCCTTCGCCCGGGCTCCCGCGAGGTTGCCGCCGTTGCGTGCGCCCACGGTCGCCCTGACCGCGTGGTGGAACTGCTGGTGCGGGGCGTCGATGGCCCGGAACTCGGCCAGGTTCCGAAGCTGTCTCTCGCCCCCGCCGTAGTACCACTTGCCGAGGGCGCACTCCGTGTGCCCGACGATCTCCTGCTCGGTGACCTTCTCCCGGCCGGCGACGATGCCGCGGACGCGATCGACCCAGCGCAGGTGCGCCTCCTTGAACGTGCCCACCCTGGTGCGGAAGTCGTCGTCCGCGCTCATCCGGAAGCGGGCG
>PNKK01000011.1 GCA_013822395.1 Anaerolinea sp.
ACTCACCGACGTCGGCTCCGCCTGGAGCGGCTCCACCTCGAGCTCGCCGAGATCGTGCCACTCAGGCGGTCGGCGCCACCCGGTCCGTCACCCACAGGTTGAACGCCAGCCTGACCGATGCATCCCCGGTCGTTGCCCCGCCGACGCCCTTCACGAGCGAGTCCAGCTCCAGCAGCCCTTCCAGCGCAGCCGCGAGCTCACCGACCGTCCACGCCCGCGCCTGGCGGGCGAGCGTCTC
This sequence comes from Anaerolinea sp., assembly GCA_013822395.1. GTDB lineage: Bacteria > Chloroflexota > Limnocylindria > Limnocylindrales > CSP1-4 > UBA5189. The sequence goes on from PNKK01000011.1 coordinate 239, forward strand.
CGCACGGAACGGCTGAAGGCGCATCGATCGAACGAGGGACCCCGGGCTCTCCCCGGTCGCAAGGCGGTCCGCGATCTCGATGAGCTCCCGAATCCGGCGATGGAGGACCGCGAGCAGCACGGGCTCCGGCGTCGCATCAAGGAGCCGCTCCAAGAGCTCGAGCGACCGTGTCCGCTGGCGCATCCCGACGGCATCAACGAACCCCCAGATCGTGCCCGGAACGGCCTCGGCGACGAGCTCGCGGACATCCTCTGCCGTCACGCTGCCGTTGCGCCCCTCGCCGGCGGGACCCGTGGCCCGGCGGAGGGCGAGCTTCTCGAGCTCCATGACCGCGAGCCGGCCCTGCTGGCGACGGTCCACGTCGCCCTCCCGGACGAACCCGCCGATCCGCGTCGCAAGCTCCTTCGCGGCGCCCGGTCCAAGGGTGATCCCGCGCTCCCGGGCGCGCGCCTCCACCCATGCGGCGAGCCCGCCCTCGCGCGGCGCGACGAGCGGCCGAACCTCGCCACCGGCGGCTCGGACGGCGTCCGAGAGGACCTTCGAGGGCGGATCCTTCTTTCCCGAGTCCGTCTCCTCCGTGACGACGAGCCCGTTCCCCTCGGCGAGGAGGCCGATCGCGGCGACGAGCGCGTCGCGGTCCTCGCCGCGCCGGACGAGCGGCCCCGCGTTGGACAGGATCGCCAGGGTGCCTGACCCGAACATCGTCCCGGTCGAGAGGCGCTCCCGAAGCTCGCCGATGATCCTGGCGGCATCGCCGGCCTCGCCGCGGACGCGCCAGCGCTCCGGAGCGCCTCCGGGGAAGCGAGCGGGATCGTTCCGGACGGCCTCGACGGCGGTCTCGATCCCGTACGAGTCGTCGCCCCAGAAGTAGGCGACGGGGGGCGACGAGCGCTGTCCGGGGGAGGCCACGGCCGGCATGGTACCGGACGATCCCGCCGATGTCGGACGGTGGCGGCAGCTGGTCCGACGACGCAGACGCCGAGGGCCGCGCGGACGACGCAGACGCCGAGGGCCGCGCGGACGACGCAGACGCCGCCGCCCACACGGCAGCAGGCGAGGAATCCTGCACCGCGGTGCCCTTCTCGGCGCGCACCCGGATCGGCCCGGGGCCCAGCTCGATCTCGACCGTGCCGACCGTATCCGTCCGGAGGACACGTGCGCCGGCCGCTTCGACCCGCCCGACGGTCGCCGGGGCCGGGTGACCGTACGGGTTCCCCCGCCCCGACGAGATCACCGCCACCCGCGGCCGAACCACGGCCAGAAACGCGGCCGTCGACGCCGTTCGCGATCCGTGGTGCGCCACCTTCAGCGCATCGACCCGCGGAAGGCCCCGCGCGATGAGAGTCGGGTCGATCTCCTCCTCGATGTCGCCGGCGAGCAGGAATCGTTGGCCTCCGACGTCGCCGAGGAGGACGATCGAGACGTTGTTGATCCCAGTTCCGTCATCGGGCGGTTGCTCGGGCACCGTGCCCGGGTCCGGCCAGAGGACCCTGAGGCGGACGTCATCGACGGCCAGCCGGTCGCCGGTGGAGAGGGTCCCGCGGGCGATGCCCCCGGCTGCAAGGGCGCTCTCGAGCGCGGTGTATCCGGGACCCGGTCCGATCATTCCGGGCTCGAGCAGACGCTGCACCCGGTACCGGTCGAGCACGGCGGCCAGACCGGCCGCGTGATCCTCGTGCGGGTGGGTCAGGATGATGACGTCGATGCGCCGATCCCACGGCGGCAGGCGCTCGTCGAGCGCGACGAGAAGGCGTCCGGGGTCCGGACCGCCGTCGACGAGGAGACGACCACCACGCTCCCCCTCCAGAAGGATCGCATCGCCCTGCCCGACGTCGAGAACGGTCAGGCGCGCGACACCGTCGGGCCGGTTGGCCACGGCAATCGCGAGCGCCGCAATGGCCGTGACCAGACCCCCGGCGACAAGCCGCTCCGCCCGGCTCCGCGGTCCTCGGACGCGTCGGTCGGAGGAGCTCGAAACGCCCGGTCGCCGCGTTGCCACGGCGGCTGATGGGGTGGGGATGCGCCGCCGCAACCGGCGGTCTGCGACAAGGACCAGGGCGCCGGAGCCCACGGCGACGACCGAGTCCCACGGCGCGGCGAGCTCCACGCTGGCGAACGGAATCGAGGCCCCGGCCCGGACGAGGCCGACGATCGCTGCCAGCAGTGTCCAGACGGGGAGGCCACCGAGCGTGGCGAGAATCACCGGCGCCCCGGCGAGGGCGAGGGAGCTGGCGGCCAGCGCGAGCGCTCCGGCGGCCATCGCCGGCGCCACGAGTGGCACGACGCCGAGATTCACCACCGGTGAGACGATCGACAGCCGCCCGAACTCGAACACCACGACCGGGAGCGTCGCGAGCTGGGCCGCGAGCGAGACTCCCAACGACTCCGCGAGCCAGGCCCGGAGCCGACCGGGTGATGGTCCTGCGAGACGCGCGGAGAGTGGGCTGCCCCAGGCGATGAGCCCGACCGTGGCGAGCGCGGACAGCCGGAAGCCGACATCATCGACGAGCCGGGGATCGACCAGCAGGAGGAGCGCAACCGCCCACCCGATCGCCGCGGCGGCCCGGCTCGGCCTGCCCAGCTCGCGGGCGAGCAGAACGACGCCGGCCATCGCCGCGGCCCGGACGACGGATGGCGACGCCCCGACGAACACCACGTAGGCGACGACTGCGGCGGCGGTGAGCGCGGCTCGCCGTCGACGTGCAACCCGGCCTGCAAGCGCCCCGAGCGTCGCCGCCACGATCGCGATGTTCCAGCCCGAGATCGCGATCACGTGACTGGCCCCGACGGCGGTGAACGACGCCGCGAGGTCCCGGTCGACCCGGTCGCGCAAGCCAATCAGAATGCCGGACGCCAGGCCCGCCTCGGGCTCCGGGACGGCCAGCCGAAGCGCCTCGTCGGCGCCGCGACGGAGTCCCTCGAGCGCCCGGCCGGGGCCCGCCGGCGCGCCCATGACGGCGACCGATCTCGCCCGGACGACGCCCGCCGCGCCGATCCGCCGGAGGTAGTCACCGTACTCCCCGTCCGGCCTTGGTTCGAGCTCGCCGCCGATCTCGACGATGTCCCCGGGCACGACGGCCGGCCAGGCCGGGAGCGTGGCGGCGAGGCGGATCTCGAATGGCTCCCGGAGCTCCACGACGGCCGGACGGGTCCCCTCGCGGAGCGACCCGATGCTCCTGATCGTTGCGGTCCAGGGCCCACCGCCGTCGGGCAGCGTCATGTCCGCAGGCGGCGCCATCGACGGCGCGACGAGCAGCCTGAGCGCGATCGCACCCGCTCCGGCGGCAGAGGCCACGATGGTCCGCGTGAGCTCGCGCTGGCCGCCCGTCGCTCCGAGAAGCCAGCCCGCGCCGGCGACGGCGCCCGCTCCCAGGATGAGTGCGAACGTGGCCCGCGGCTCCGTGCCGGAGCCTCCTCCGAGCAGGAGTGTGGCCGCGACGGCGCCGGCCGCCAGCCGCCCGCTGACGGGCACGGATCAGCGAACCGTGACGAGGTCGCGGAGCGTGTCGAAGGCCTTCTGCCCCAGGAGCTTCCGCGTTCGCAGGTCATCGACGGACCTGAACGGCTCTGCCGTCCGCGCCTCGATGATCTTTGTGGCGGTTACCGGACCGATGCCCGGCAGCGCCTCGAGCTCTGCCTGCGTCGCGCCGTTCAGGTCGACGAGGCCGTCCCCGGTGCCGCCGGTGCCGCCGGTGCCGCCGGTTCCGGCCTGCGTATCGCTGGGTGCCGGTTCGTCGCGCGACGGCACGACCACCCGAGCGCCGTCCTCGAGGATCGCGGCGAGGTTCAGCTCGCCCGTCGCGCGCCGGGCGTCCACGCGAGGGCCGTATCCGCCGGCCGCCTTCAGCGCGTCGCCGACGCGTGATCCGGCCGGCAACCGGTAGACGCCCGGCGAGACGACCGCGCCCGCGACGTCGACGACGACCTCGCCACCCGGATCCGAATCGAGGGACGCGTCGACGACGACGCCGGCGGGGTCGCTCGCGGACGACCCCGGCAGGGTGCCCGCGGCGATCGCCACGGCCGCGACGACGAGCAGGACGATCGCGCCGATGGCCACGACGAGCGTCGTGCGCGCCGGTTGCGGACCAGCCGCGGCGGTCGGCGACGGATCGGGAGGTGAGACGGGGGCGTCGACGACGCGCCAAGGGGCGCTGGAAGGCTCCACGGGTCCTCGCCCGGCGGGTCTCCAGGCGGAGTGACGGACGTCCCGTCCGCCGGGCACTTCGTTGGACGGGACGCGGCAGGAGCCTACGATGCCCCGCTTAGCTGCGACTTACCTGCGATTGCCTTGCGAGTCCCGCGCCAGGGTCACGGCGCGTATCTGGTCAACGGTCGAGCATCGTGAACAGCGCGCTGTCGAGCGGCGCAACGCCGCGCCTGGAGCTGGATGGCACCACCGTACGGATCGGGCACCGGCACGGCGCCTCGCCGGTGGACGACGCCTTGGCGGCCGTCGCCGCCCCGATCGTCGGCGAGGTCGGGAGCGGCCAGCCCGAGCGCTTCAGGACCTGCGCGAGCGAGACCTGCCGCTGGACCTTCTACGACGCCTCACCGACCGGGCGCCGCCGGTGGTGCGACATGAAGACGTGCGGCAACCGCGCAAAGGCCGCCCGGCACCGGCAACGGGCGCGCGAGGAATCGCGACCCAGGTCCTGAAGCGAGAGGCCGAGCGGTCAGCTGTGATTCTCGAGATGGTTTGTTGACAGACGCCCTGCCCCCCAGGAGATGGCGACGGTGCCCGCGGCCGCGGGCTTCCTCAGCCGGCCTCGAGGGCCGGGCGGACCTCCGTCGCGAGCCGCGTCATCGACTCCTCGTCGTAGGGCGCCGGAAAGCCCGCGACCAGGTGGCGGTAGCCGATTGCCGGATACGGGGCGAGCATCTCGATGACGTCCTCGGGCGTGCCCACCGGCTGATCCTCCCAGGGCCGGGCGTTGCCGTTCCGCGCGAACGTCTGCTCGAAGACGCGCCGCGCCTCCTCGCGCGAGTCGCGGATGACCACCGTGCCGATGCCCGTCGTGCGCTCGATCTCGGCGGGGTCGCGGCCCTCGCGCTCGCAGTGCTCGAGGAGGATCGCCTCCTTCCGTTTCACGGACTCGAGGCCGCCGCCCACGTTGTTCGCGTCCGCGTACCGCGCGACGAGTCGGAGGGTGACCTTCTCGCCGCCACCGCCGATGAGCATCGGCAGGTGCTCCTGGATCGGCGGAGGATCGTTCCGGACCTCGCGCGCCGCGTAGCGCGGTCCGGCCGCCGAGGGCGCCTCGCCGTGGAGCATGCCGCGCATGACCGGCAGCGCCTCGGCCAGCCAGCGGAGCCGCTCGGGCGGGCCGTCCCCGAAGCGGAGGCCGTACGCCGTGTGCTCGCGCTCGAACCAGGCGGCACCGATCCCGAGAATGGCGCGGCCGCCGGAGACGTGGTCCAGCGTCGTCGCGAGCTTCGCGGTCAGGGCCGGCTCGCGGAAGGTGTTCGCGCCGACCATCAGGCCGATCCTGATCTTCTCGGTTGCCATCGCCCACGCCGTGAGGACGGTCCAGCCCTCGAGGATCGGGCCGTCCCACGACCCGACGATCGGGTAGAGGTGGTCCCACGTCCAGAGCGTGTCGTACCCGAGCCGGTCCGCGCGCCGCCCGGCTTCGAGGAGCGACGGCCAGTCCGTGTGCTGGTTCCAGCACAGGGCGCCGAGACAAATCGAGGACATGACGGGGACTCCGAAAGGATGGCAGGCCGCGTCGCGCTACCGGCGATCGGGCAGGGAGCGAGCCCGAAGGGCGGTTCCGTCGTCCTCCGGGCTCTTCCCGTGCCGCCTGGCTAGAGGCGACCCGGGCACCGGCAGGGTACCCCGTCAGAGCGCGAGGCGCGCGACGACCTCCCCGTCATCGATCTCTCCGGTCGGGACGAAGCCGAGACCCGCGTAGAAGGGCGCCGGGCCGCCGTCCGCCGGGACCCAGGACACGAGCAGCTCGGTCGCGCCGGGCAGGGTGCGAACGTGCTCGAGGATGAGACCGAGCGCTGCCCGGCCGTACCCGCGGCGCTGGAAGCCGTCGGCGATCATCAGCCGCCAGAGGTAGTACCTGGGCTCTTCGAGGTCGAGGTAGAGCATCGCAAAGCCCACCGGCGCACCGTCCGCGTAGATCGCGCGGTACCACGCCTTCGGCTCGAAGAGCGCTTCGGCGAACGAGATCGCATTCGGGGCGACGAAGGCCCGCTGGGCCTCGCCTGTCTCGAGGCGGCAGATCGCCCGGACCGTGTCCTTCGTGACCTCGCGGAGCTCGACGATCGCACCGTCGGCCACCGATCGGGGCGCCGGGTCCAGGCTCATCGGATGACGAGATTCACCAGCCTGCCGCCACCGGCGACGACGACCCGGTCGGGGGTCCGGCCGCCCAGGGCGGCCTGGACCTTCGGGGCCGCGAGGACCAGGCGCTCGAGCTCGGCGCCGTCGACGCCGGCCGGCACGACGACCCGGTCGCGCAGCTTGCCGTTGACCTGGACCGGGACCTCGCGCGTCTCCTCAACGATCGCCGCGCCATCCACCTCCGGCCAGCGCTCCGCGTGGATGGACGACCAGTCCCGGCCCGACGCCGCGAGGCGGCGCGACCAGAGCTCTTCGGCGAGGTGCGGAGCCGAGGGCGCAAGCATCAGCAGGAGCAGTCGGACCGACTCCTCCCAGGCCGAACCTCCGGCGATCTCCGTCCCGCGGTGGCGGTACAGGACGTTCGAGAGCTCCATCAGCTTCGCGACCATGGTGTTGAACCGGAAGCCCTCGTAGTCCTCGGTGACGTCGCGCAGGGTCCGGTGGGCGGCCGTCCGCAGGGCGGCCTCGGCCGCGGCGACATCCTGACCCGCCGGCAACGTCCCGGCCTCCTGGTCGCCCGGGTCCGTCCCGTGCGGATCCAGCGCGATCGTCCAGGTCCGGTTGAGGAAGCGGTGAACGCCACCGATCCCCGTCGGGCTCCAGGCGCCGCCCTGGTCCCACGGGCCCATGAACATCAGGAACAGGCGGATCGTGTCCGCGCCATACCGGGCGACCAGCTCGTCGGGGTCCTGGACGTTGCCCCGCGACTTGCTCATCCGCTCGCCGTCGGCGCCGAGGATCTGGCCCTGGTTGAACAGGCGCCGGAATGGCTCGCTCTCGTGGATGAGGCCGATGTCCCGCATGGCCTTGGTGAAGAAGCGGCTGTACAGGAGGTGCATCACGGCGTGCTCGGCACCACCGGTGTACTGGTCGACGGGTGTCCACCGGTCGGCCAGCGGGCCGTCGACCGGCCCGTCCGATTTCCCCGGCGAGAGGTAGCGGAACCAGTACCAGCTCGAATCGATGAACGTGTCCATCGTGTCCGTCTCGCGCCGGGCGGGTCCGCCGCAGGCCGGGCAATCGACGCGCAGAAACGCCTCATCGCGGGTCAGGGGGTTGTCGCCGCTGCCGCGGTAGTCGACGGTCTCGGGCAGCAGGACCGGAAGCTGGTCGTCCGGGACGGGGACCGCGCCGCAGCGCTCACAGTGGATGATCGGGATCGGGGTGCCCCAGTAGCGCTGGCGGCTGATCAGCCAGTCGCGGATCCGGTACGTGACGGCCGGCCGGCCGAGGCCGCGTTCGGTCAGCGACGCGACGATCGCGCGGCCGCCCTCGTCGGCGAGCATCCCCGAGTATGGCCCGCTGTTGACCAGCCGCTCGTCCGCCGCGTGGGCGACATAGGCTTCGGTGAGCGGCGCGTCCTCCGTGCCGGGCGCCGCGACGACGCGCCGAATCGGGAGGCCGAACGTCTCCGCGAACGCGTAGTCCCGCTCATCGTGGGCCGGGACGGCCATGATCGCGCCGGTCCCGTAGCCGCCCAGGACGTAGTCGGCCACGAAGATCGGGATCCGTTCGCCGTTCACCGGGTTGACGGCGTGCGCTCCGAGGGCGACGCCGGTCTTCTCCCGGTCCGTGGAGAGCCGCTCGATCTCGGTCTCCGTTCGGGCCTGGGCCACGTAGGCCTCGACCTCGGCCTGCCGTGACGGCGCCGTCAGCTTCTCGACGAGCGGGTGCTCCGGGGCGAGGACCATGAACGTCGCCCCGAACAGCGTGTCCGGCCGGGTCGTGAAGACCCGCAGCTCGTCGCCGCCCGGCTGGTGGTCATCCGGCGCGGTCGTGAAGACGATCTCGCCGCCCTCGGACCGGCCGATCCAGTTGGTCTGCATGATCCGGATCGGGTCCGGCCAGTCGATGCCGCTGAAGTCGAGCAGCTCGTCGGCGTATTTCGTGATCCGGAGCCACCACTGCTCGAGATCGCGCTTCTCGACCTTCGACCCGCACCGCCAGCAGCGCCGGTCCGTGCCCTCGACCTGCTCGCGGGCGAGCGTCCCGTCATTCGGGCACCAGTCCACCGGGGCCTTGGCGCGATAGGCGAGGCCGGCCTCCAGGAGCCGAAGGAAGAGCCACTGGTTCCAGCGGTAGTAGCTCGCGTCGCAGGTCACGATCTCGGCGGCCCAGTCCCACGACGCGCCCATGCTCCGTAGTTGACGGCGCATGTTCTCGACGTTCCGCATCGTCCACTCGCGCGGGTTGACGCGGTTCTTGATCGCGGCGTTCTCGGCCGGCAGGCCGAAGGCGTCGAACCCGACCGGCAGGAAGACGTTCTGTCCGAGCATCCGGTGGTAGCGCGCGATCGCGTCCGTCGGCGTCTTGACGTACCAATGGCCGATGTGGAGATCACCCGACGGGTAGTCGTACATCGTCAGGAGGTAGTACCTCGGCCGTGACGTGTCCTCGAGGTCCGTCCGGTGGAGGCCGAGCTCCGCCCAGCGAGCCTGCCAGCGCGGCTCGATCGAGGCGGCGTCGTAGCGCTCGATCCGGGTGCGTTCGGACGTCGTGGTCATGGTCCCGGGATGCTAGCGCGGCCATCGACGCGACGCATGCTGAGGCCGGCCGAACGATTCAGGAAGTTGGTGGAGCTAAGGGGATTCGAACCCCTGACCTTCTGAATGCCATTCAGACGCTCTTCCAGCTGAGCTATAGCCCCACGCCGGTCGCGGAGTATAGCAGGGGGTCGCTTGTGGCCGGCCGACTCGACTCGGCCGAGTCGACTCGTCTCGTCTCGGCGACTCGTTGCGACCCCGGTCCCGTCTCGTGGGCACGTCTCCCACCGGGTCTTCGTGCACCGGGCTGACGCCGTGATGCCGGTATGGTGACGCACCTCGCGGGATCGGCACGACGCTGCGGATGGCACCATGAGCGTCGATGACGGAGTTGCGGCTGGATGAGTTGCGCACCGTGGCGCTCCCCGGTGGCCGCCTCGACTACGTCCTGCGGCGCTCGGCGCGGTCGCGGGGGCTCCGGGTCACGCTCGATCCCGGACGCGGCGTGATCGTCGCGGTGCCGCTCGCAAGCCGGCGTGGCTGGGCGCGGCCGGAACGCGACGTCGAACGATTCCTCGGCGAGCGGGAGGCATGGATCCGCCGGCACCTCGCGCGTCACGAGCGACAGCGCGCGCAGATCGAGGCGCGCGGGGGCATCAGCGACGGCGCGGAATTCCGGTACCTGGGCGAGCTCCACCGACTCAGGATCGTGGCTGCCGGCCCGAGCCATCGCCGATCGACCGTCGAGCGCACCGGGGCTGAGGATCGCGATGAGCTCGTGATCCGGCTCGCGAGCCGGGACCGGCGCGCGCCGGCGGTCGTGCTGGAGACCTGGCTCCGTGCCCGCGCGGGCGAGGCGATCGACCGAGCGGTGACGATCCACGCCTCGGCGCTCGGCGTCGCGACGAGCAGGATCACGCTCCGCGATCCGCGGACCCGCTGGGGGAGCGCCACCCGCCGGCGGACGCTGTCGTTCTCGTGGCGGTTGATCCTCGCGCCGCCCGCGGCGCTCGAGACGGTCGTCGTCCACGAGCTGGCCCACCTGCTGGTCTTCGGGCACGGGCCGCGGTTCTGGGAGCTCGTGGCCACCCGCCGGCCGGATCATGCGACCTGGCGTCGCTGGCTCCGGGCGCACTCGCACGAGCTCCACGCGGCGCTCGAGGGCGGCGGGGACGAGCGCGCCGACGCGCCGGCGAAGGAGGCCTGAGCGGTCACCGGATGCTGGTGGGCCGGGGCAGAATCGAACTGCCACAGCCGAAGGCGAGGGTTTTACAGACCCTTGGGCTCACCACCTGCCCAACCGACCCACGCCGGTGACACCGCCGCGCCCGGACCAGGAGACCGGCCGCCGCGCGGGGCGCCTATCTTGCCAGACTCGGCGCCGCCGCGGCGCGGCCGAGGACCGGCGTGCCCTCACGTCGTGTGGGGTGTCAGGATTGACCCGTAGCGGCTCGCAGTGCTTCGTTCAGCATCGAGGCGAACATGACCTCCGTGGGACGATGGTCGCCCCGCATCGACATTTCGGCCGCGCCCGTGAACAGAACATCGTCGGGTCGCGGCTTGATCCGAACGAACGGCGGCAGCCCGTAACGCACGGCGATCCAGTTCGCCCACACGCGCGCCGTGCGCCCGTTGCCGTTGGCGAACGGGTGGATGCGGATCCATTCGCCGTGGGCGTAGGCGCACAGCCGGACGATGGCTGCCACGACTGGAGGAGACGAAGCGACGGTGCCCGAGGGGACGGCAGCGTCCAGCGCCGACACGACGGCCGCGGTTGCCCGCACGAACAGGTCGAGCGCTGCCGGGACGTCCCTGGCCCTCACCCCCCGGGTTGTTCCAACGGCGATCTCATAGTCGATCAGACACGGGACACGCGGATCACTGTCGCGCACGTGGCCGACGTAGTCCGGATGCGGCGCGGCCACACGGTCGTAGATCCGGCGGTGCCACTCGAGCGCGATCGCAAGCGACGGCGTGGCCCGCGCCGTCGCATCGGCTTCGATCATGGGCCAGAGGTCTCTGATGTTGGCGATGATCCTCGCCAGGTCGCCGGGCCGGTCTTCATTCCAATCGGGACATCCACCCGGCAGGATCAAGCCCCGGCCTCAAAGGCACGAACGACCCCGAAGGGATCCTCGTCTGGCCGCGCGCGTCGGGCGGCAATCGGCTCGGGGAGCCCTTCGGCATCGGCAAACGCGACCCACGCCTCCGCTCGTCCTTCGCCACGGTAGGAACGCAAAAGCTCGATCGTTCTCGACAGGCTGCTCTCGAGGCCCAGCGCAAGCACCTGGAGCTCGCGCTCGATCATCTCTTCGGCGAGCTGGTTCATGGATGTGTGCCGTCGCTCGGCAATGACCCGGAGTAGCTCACGGGTACGCTCGTTCTCGAAGCGCAACGGGAAAACAGATCGGGTGGGGCGCTCGGCAGTCATGATAAGAGGATATGCCCGCGACATCAGAAGTCAAGAACTGATGTCATGGGCACCCTGCCTGCCTCACCTGCGAGCGGCGGCGCTACACAGCGGAACGTGGGTTCGCGAAGGGGAGATGGTGGAGATGAGGGGACTCGAACCCCTGACCCCCGCGATGCGAACGCGGTGCTCTTCCGGCTGAGCTACATCCCCACCGGCGCGTCCGAGCAGATGGTGCCTGCTCGATCGGCTCCGAGTCTAGCAGCCCGGACCCAACCGAGGTTCTTGCCACCGGCCCGGCCGGGTCGTCTCGGTCGGGAGCGAGGGACCGACGGCTCGCTACGGCCCGACCTGCAACGGCAGGTCGTAGTACGCGCCGAACTTGTCGCCGCCCCTGCTCCCGTTGAGGCTGACCCGGAGGATCCAGGGCCCGGGGTCGAGGGGAATGGGGATCGCAAGAGACAGACCGCCCTGATCGACGACGGCCACGGAGTACTCGGGTGCAACCGATCCCGACTGAACGAGATCGGCCCGCACGGCCGTGATGCGAGCCTGGTCGATGCGCCAGAAGTCAGTCAGCGTGAAGTCGAGCGTATTCACGAACGGGCCATCTCCCCATGGAACAACGAGCGGGGCGATGTCGGTGATCGGCTCGTAGGGCGCCCCGCACCCGTCGGCCGCGCTCGCTCCCGAGGCCAGCTGGTAGCTCGGGCAGCGACCCTTCGCTGCCCTGTAGTCCATGCCCGCACCCTGGCTCATCTCCAGCGTCGGGGGTTCGAAGGGGACGAAGACGCGGAACAGCGTCTCGGACCAGGCCGTGCTGCCGTCCGTGGTCGCGAAGCTCGCGCGAACGCGAACGGTCATCCCGCCCACGGCCGGTGGCTGGATGTCGACGATACGTGTCCCGACGCCGCGCAGGATCGGGAGTTCGGCGGGCCGGGGGCTCGGGTCGGGCACGTCGGCATAGACGGTCAAGAGAGACTCGGCCGTGACCTCGTAGAGGCACTCGTCGGAAACGATCTCGATCGCTTCGGTCTCCGGATTCACCATGATGGAATCCGGCACCGCCGGCAGGCCTTCCCATGACCCCGCCGCTCCGACGACCGTTCCATTCCATTCGAACGCGCTCGTGGTGCCGCGGAGGCTGATCGAGTCGCCGGGAATGACGCGGGCGGCGATCGAGGGCGGTCCGGGTGACAGCGACGGATCAACCTGATCGCACGGGGGCTCGCTGCCGACCGGTGGCGATTCGCCCTCTCCCGGGCGCTCGACGAGCAGCGCGAACGAGATGGAGCCCGTGGCCGAGTACGTCAGGTCAACCTGGCCGTCGGTGACGTCGAACCAGACACCAGGGCTCTGAGCCAGCGAGGAGGTGCAGCCCATGCCCTGCGCTGCGCCGTCGATGGCGATTTCGAGGTTGCCGTCGCCAACGCAGCTGAGCGACGCCACGACGGACGTGCCACTGGCTGGCGCCGTGGCGGTTCCGTTCGTCCCATCGGTCGGGCCTGCGGGATCGATTCGGATGAGCTCCATCCGGCCGGGCGTGCCGACCAGCGGCGCGATGCCAGCCAGCGGCGTGGCCGCCGGCCCAAGGCTGGACCGGGGCGTCTCGAGGAGCTGGACGCTCGGCTCCGGTCCGGAACCGACACCTGGAATGCGAATCCAACCGGCCGTCGTCGCGACGATCGAGCCGACGGCGATGATCGCCAGGCCGGCGGCCATGAGACTCAGCCGGCGACTGCTCCGCTCACGGCGCCGCAGGGCCAGCCGACGCACGAGCTCGTCGGGCGTGATCGTCAGCGGCAGCGTGTCGCCCTCGGCTCGGAGAACCGCTCGCAGGCGATCCTCGGTCTGGCTGTCATGCACGGCGGGGCTCCCCGAGGCTGGCGCCGGCTGGGTCAGCAAGATGCACGCGAAGCCGGTCGAGCGCGGTCTGGAGCTGAGCTTTGATCGTGTTCGGGCTCTTGCCGAGGGCGGCGGCGACCTCGTCGACGGACAGGTCGGCGTAGTAACGGAGGACGAGCGCGGCCCGCATCTGGACCGGCAGGGCATCGATGCCGTCGAGCAGGACGAGACGGGTGGCGGACTCCGATGCCAGGTCGCCCGGGCCGGCCGAGTCGTGCGTCAGATCGAGTCGGACGAGTCGGGCTGTCTTCCGCCGCCGACCGAGGGCCTCGTTCGTGGCGACCCTCAGCAGCCAGGCTCGCAGTGCCCGTTCGTCTCGGATCGCGCCACCGCGCTCGAAGGCGGTGAGCAGCGTCTCGACCACGACGTCCTCCGCTTCCGGACGATCGCGCAGGATCAGGTACGCGACCGCCTGCAACTCGCGCTCATACGCCTCGAGCAATTGCCCGAGCGTCTCCGGGCGGCGTCTTTGCAGGGCCTCGACGGTCACCGTCCCTCCATCGCACGGACGATCATGACCGCCGTTCGCAGGGTAGATGCGCCAGCGGGACGATTCGGGCTAGTGGACGCGCTTCTGTTGCGTGTGGTCCTGCTCGATCGGCTCCGAGTCAGCAGCCCGGACCCAACCGAGGCTCCCGCCACGGGGTATAGAGGGTATGGTCGCGATGGAGATGAGCATGCGCGGCGCGGTTCCAGGCCTCCGGATCGGAGTCCGCGCGCGCGGCGAGGAGACGGACCCGTTCCGGCCGCGCCGCGCCCCTGAACGGCTCCGGCTCGCCCTCCCCATCGACCCACCGGTCGGGGAGCTGGAGGCGGTCCGCTTCGTTCTTCGTCGGCTCGCGACGGCACTCGCCGCCGGCCTCGCCGCCACGCGCGGTCGGCTGCGCCTGGAGCTGGACCTCGCGTTCGCGCGGCCGGGCACGCCCGGCGAGTTCGTCGTGGAGACGCGCTTCCCGGAACCGACCGCGGATGTCGAGGCGGTCGAGCGGCTCCTCCTCGCCCGGGTCGAGCGGACGCCGCCGCCCGCACCGTTCGCCCGCCTGGAGCTGGAGCTGGCCGGCGCGGAGCCCGCGACTGGCCAGCAGCTCCAGCTCTTCGTGCCCCAGGCGCTCCGGGACGCCCGGCTGGGCTGGCAGCTCGCCCGGCTGGCGCTGACGTTCAGGGCGGATCGGGTTCGCCGGGTTGTGATCACGGACCCGGAGGCTCCGCTGCCGGAGCGCCGCTGGCCTGGCGGCCGGTGGAGGGCATCGATGGGCCCGCCGCCCCCACCGAGATCGCCGTCGCCCCGGCGAGCACCACGGGGACGGCCCGATGACCCGGCTCCTCCGCGCCCACACCGTGATCGACGCCGAGCTCGATGCCTCGGGAACGCTCGTCGCCATCCGCTGGACCGGCCGGCGCGAGCCGGTCGAGGTCTGCAACCGCTGGCGGATCGAGGAGGCGTGGTGGCGGGACCTGATCGCCCGGGACTACTTCAAGGTCGTGGGGTCGCGCTGGCTCGCGCTGGTCTACTTCGACCGGGTCGCCGGTACCTGGCACCTGGAACGCCTGTACGACTGAACCCGGGTATGGGGCACGCCGGTCGCCGAATCCGCGCGTCCGCCGGCCGTGCCGAGGTCATCGGCTGCCCGGGTCAGTGGACCGGCACGATCAAGGCCACCAGAAAGAGCGACAGGAAGAGTCCAACGACGAATACCAGCGCCCCCACGTCGCGCGGTCGTACCGTCTGCACCGCAGTCCCCCAGCCAGGTTGCCGGACCAGCCCCCGGCGGTCCGCTCAATTGAGTGTAGCTGCGATCAAGCTGGGTGAAAAGGGCAATTTTGGCGAAATTTCCGGCCGGCACGCGACGGGCTCTCGGCACCCGAGGGGTCGCGACTGGGGAAGCGGTCAGGCAGCGCCCTGCCAGGTGAGAATGACGATCAGGGCCACCATTCCCAGCAGGGAGAGCGTCAGCAGGCCCGCTCCGATGAGGTCCCTGCGCCGGGGTTCCATGCCGCCTCCGCTCGTTCTCCGCTCCGTCTCGCTCGCTCAGTCGAACGGGCAGTCGCACCGCCCGGACAGCGAGAGGGTACCGCACCCGGCGAGCCCATCGTGACGGCGGACGCGAGAGACGGCGGACGCGAGAGACGGCGGACGCGAGAGACGGCGGACGCGAGAGACGGCGGACGCGAGAGACGGCGGACGCGAGAGACGGCGGACGTGACAGGACCCCGTCACCCCCAGA
This sequence comes from Anaerolinea sp., assembly GCA_013822395.1. Classification (GTDB taxonomy): domain Bacteria; phylum Chloroflexota; class Limnocylindria; order Limnocylindrales; family CSP1-4; genus UBA5189. The sequence goes on from PNKK01000011.1 coordinate 15,617, forward strand.
TGCGACGGGGTCCTGCGCTCTGCCGCCACCCGCTCACCGGGTGGTGGCCCGGTCGACCTCCGGTTGTGATACCGGTGTCGCCATTGCGTTCCCGGGCTCGACGCCCGCGAACGTTCGAATCCGTGGGCCTAGACGCCGCTGGCCGCCTGGGCCGCCAGTGCCGCCGGGAGGAGGACGAGGATGAGGAGACTCGCGATGGCGACCAGCGCGACGATCCGCGTCATGACAGCGACAAGGCTGCGGAAATCGGTTCCCACGGCCCTTTGACGCAACGACCCGCCGCGATGTTGCGGGGGCTCTGGGGACTTTTCAGATCGAACAGATGTTCATCATTCAGCTTTGCCCTCCTCCGAGCGCCGGGATCTCTGCAGTGGTCAAGACCCACCAGCCACGGTCGCCCTCGGATGACCTGGAAATGCCTGCTGGCCCGATCGATCCGCTGGTTCCGGGCAATCCTGAAGGACTCCGCCGCCAGCCGTGCCGAGAGGCGGTTCGCTCCCGGTGCTCGGGAACCGAGATGGACCCTCGTCCGTCCGGACCAAGTGACAAGTCCCTCCGTGACGCGATTCGACGCGGCCTTCGCAAGCCACCATCGCGCGGTGCTCGCCTACGCGCTCCGCCGCGTGCCGACCGAAGCCGATGCGGAGGACGTCGTGGCCGAGACGTTTGCAGTCGCCTGGCGACGGGTCGACCGGCTGCCCGAGCCGGATCTGGCCCGGCCGTGGCTCCTCGCGATCGCCCGGCGCATCGTCGCCAATCAGCGCCGCGGATCGGTGCGCCGGTTCCGGCTCTCCTTGCGCCTTCGCGCCGAGGCGCCGCCGATGGCGACGCCACCCGATGTCGAGACGCCTGCCCTGGAGGCCCTGGCTCGCCTCCGACCCGACGACCAGGAGCTGCTTCGCCTGCTCGCGTGGGATGGTCTCAGCCAGGCCGAGGCCGGGGTGGTGCTCGGGATCAGCGCGAACGCTGTCGCGATCCGCCTCTACCGCGCCCGGCGCCGGTTCGCGGACGAACTGGCCCGAGTCGGTGGCGAGGATGTGAAAGGTTCTGCCCCCGACCGGACATCTGGTCCGGTAGAGGGCAGGCTGCCTGGTCGCCACAGCTACGGGGAACACGAACCATGAACGAGTACCTCGAGCCGGATCCGCTCGACGCGCTCCGGGCCGCAGATCCCGTGGATGCCGATCGCCTGTCCTCCGCGAGCCTCGCCCGCATCCGCGCGAGGATCAGTGAGGATGTCATGACCGAAACGATCACCCGGGGGGCTCCGCGGCGGGCGCGCCTCTTCGGCCTGGGCGCCGGCGCGGCCGCGCTCGCCACCTTTGCCCTGGTTCTCATTCTTGGCGGCCGCGGCAGCGCGCCGGGCATCGTGCCCGCGCCCCCCGACGGCACCGGTTCCGACGGCACCAGTTCGGCGTCATGCGTGGAGCCCTACAGTCCGACGGCGCTCGCCAATCGCAGCTTCGCCTTTGACGGGGCGGTCACGGCGATCGACGGCGAGCGTGTGACGTTCGCGGTCAACGAGGTCTTCCGGGGCGCCCAAGACGAGACGGTCACGCTGGATGCTCCTGGGATGACCGGGACCTCGATCACCTCGGCCGGTGGGCCGAACCTCTCAGTGGGCGAGCGCTACCTCGTCGCCGGCGACGACACCTTCGTCTGGGCCTGCGGATACACGCAGCCCTTCGACGCGGCCGTCGCAGCCGAGTGGGCAGCCGCGCTCGGCGGCTGAGTCCCCCCACCGCATCGTCTCGCGGCGCCTCTCCCGGAGGCGCCGCGCTCGCTCCTCGCACGACGCTCCTGAGCCAGAGGCTGGGGGCGGGGCCGCGGTGACCGCCTCAGCCCGGGCCCTCGCGCTGGGCAGCCGGATGCGGTTCGATATTCAGTTCGACACGAGCGGACGGCGTGGACGCCGGCACGCGGACGCGGAAGGTAACGTCGACGACTGGCTGCTCGAGCGCCAGCCCCGGATCGAAGCCGGCCTCGCGAGGCGTCACCTGCGTTCGGGCAGCCTCGTCCTGTACGACCTGACCAGCACGTACGTCGAGGGCCGCCACTGCCCGCTCGCGGCCCACGGCCATTCCCGCGACGGCCGGCCCGATCGGGCCCAGATCGGTCGGGCCGCGCGACCGCTCGGCCGGCGCCGTGCGCAGGGAGCGCGACCACCGGACGGCCGATGGGCTCCCGGTCGGCAGCTTCAGCACGCTCTGGGCGAGCTCAAGACCCTGGCCCGCAACCGGGTCGTGCTGCCGGGTGCCGACGAGGCCGCGACCTTCGCCATCCTGACCGAGCCCACCGCGTTCCAGGTCCGGGCTCTCGAGCTGATCGGCGTCTCGGCCGACTCGATGGAGTCAGAACGGCGCAGCACGATCGAGGCGATCTGAACTCAATCGTGCTCGGATCTCAGCGGAAGTTCGGCTAAGCCAAGGTGCGGCTCGTTCCTCAAACAGTCAGGTGCGCCCGGCGATCGTCCAGGCCCGGTGGCTGCCCGTTTGCCGACCGGACGTGCGCCTCAGGCGGGCTTCGGTGACCGCCGTCATCCACATCTCGATCGTGTCCCCGATGGCCAGCGTGGGCCCTCCCTCTATCGGACGATCCCGCTCAGCCGGATGCATCGTTCGCGGGAGCGAACAGCTGGACCTCGACGATCCGGTCAAGCGCGAACCCGGCCCGGCCGTTCACGGCCTGGACGGCGACCTGCTCCGGCGCCTCGAACAGCGACAGGCAGGTGTCCTCGCCCGGGATCAGCAGGGTCCCCAGGTGGCGGGTCTCCGCGTCGGTCATCCCGTCCAGGAGGGCCGTCGCGGCGTCGACGTCGGCGGCGCTCATCGAGGGGACGTAGCGCTCAACGAGGAAGAACCGCCGCGGCGTTCCGCCTGCCGTACCTCCCTCCCTGCGCCCGGTCATCGGCCCACCCTAGCCGGGCGTGATCACAGGGACATCCGTGGGACCACCGAATCATGGGCGTCGACCCGTGAGCGCGGTCAGGAGTTCCGTCCGCGAGCGGACGTCGAGCTTGCGGTACGCCGACGACAGGTGGCTCTCGACCGTCCGGACCGACAGGAACAGCTCGTCGGCGATCTCCTGGTTCGTCCGGCCGATGGCGGCCATCTCGGCGACGCGGCGCTCCATGCCCGTCAGCTCGGCGGGGCTGGCGATCCGGCCGCTCACGCCGGCCGATTCGACCCTGGCTCGCTCCGTCCAGGGCACGCAACCCGCAGCCGCCAGTACGGCGATGCTCTCCTGGAGCGCCGCCCGCGCCGCCCGGCGCCGGTTCGCACGGCGGAGCGTCGCCCCGAGGGCCAGCAGCGTCCGGCCCCGCTCGACGGCCATCTGGTCCAGCCCGTCGGTGGCGAGCGATCGCTCGAAACTGCGGATCGCCGCGTCGTCGGCGCCACGTGCCGCCTCGAGGAGTCCGCGTGCCCGGGCCGACACGACGAGAGACCAGGGGTGACGGCCGCCGGCGGCGCGCTCCTCGAACGTGGCGATCACGTCCTCGGCCTCGTCGAGACGCCCGGTCAGGACAAGTGCTTCAGCGAGGTCCCCGTCGACCCGGTACCAGCCGGGTTCCGGCAGGCCCATCCGATCGAGTGCCGCCCTCGCGGGGGCGAGCGCGTCGACGGCGGCAATGGGGTCGCCGACCGTCAGCTCGAGGAAACCGAGGGCGCCGAGGGCGCGAACCTCGGCCCACGGGTTCCCGACGGCTCGCGCCCGGTCGACGGCGCGGCAGCACCGGCCGCGCGCCTCGTCGAGGCGGCCGACCGCCGCCCGAACGTGACCGCTCACCGCCCAGATGTTCGCGTCCTCCAGCCCGAGCTCCTCGGCCAGCTCCTCGGCCTCGTCGGCGCGACCGAGCGCGACCGGGAGGTGCCCGGCGCAGAGCTCCACCCAGGCCAGACAGCGCAGCAGATGGGGCCGCGACGTCCAGTCCCCTTCGCGTTCGGCCGTGGCCAGGACGGCTTCGATCGCCGCCGCCGATTCGCTGTGCCGGCCGGCGTGGCCGAGGTAGTTCGCCCGGTTGGTGGAGGGGCGGGCCATCAGCGGCACATCGAGGGCCGCCTCGAGGCGGACCGCCCGATCGATGAGCTCGAAGTTAGGGCCGTGTCCACCCTCGAGGTCGGTGTCGGCGAGCACGATCATCGCGGTCGCCACCGACTCCGGATCGTCCGACTCGTGCCCGGCCAGGAGGTCGAGGGCAGCCTGCGCGTGCTCGCGCTCCCAGTCGACGTCGTACCAGGCCATGGATGCGGCGGCGACGTGTGCGCGAGCGAGCGCCGCTCGGTCGTCGCCGGCCTCGTCGAGCGCGCGCCGGAGCCACTCCCGCGCGGCTCCCAGCTCGGCCAGGTCCTGCTCGATCATCGCGAGCAACACGAGCGTCTCGATCCGGCCCGGCCCCGGCGGGAGCAGCACCAGGGATCGGCAGGCAGCCTTACGGGCCTCCGCCGCTGAGCCCGCGCCGAGCCGGCGCCGGGCGACGACGAGCTCCCGGCGCGAAACGACCACCGGGTCGTCGGTCGGCGAGAGCCGCACGGCGAGCTCCGCCAGCTCGGCGGCCTCGTCCGAGGCCCCCCGCCGGCGTGCATCCTCCGCGGCTGCGTCAAGGGCGGCGGCCACCGATTCGTGCGGGCCGATCGCGGCGAGAGCGCGATGTCGGGCGGCCTGCTCCGCGTCGTGCACCACGGCCGCGAGACGCTCGTGGACCTCGCGACGCCGGGCCGGCAGCGCGGTCGAGTAGGCCACGGACGCGACGAGCGGATGGGCGCACCGAACGTTCGGCCCGTCGAGCCGGACGAGGTCGGCCGCCACGAGCTGGGGGATCGCCTCGGCGACGGCCTGCTCGCCGAGGGCGCGCTCGAGCAGCTCGACCGTCGGGTGAGCGAGCGCAGCGAGCGCAAGAAGGATTCGGCCAGCCGACGGCGAGAGCCGGGCGATCCGACCGGCCAGGAGGGCCCCCGCGTCGCCGGCCACGCGGAGGGGCTCCCCGGGGGTCGGCAGGCGTCCCTGGGCGACGATCGCCCGGGCGAGCTCGAGGGCGAGGAGCGGGTTCCCGCCAGCCTCCTGCTGGAGCCGTGCGACCACCGGTCGAGGCAACGCCAGGCCGAGCCGATCATGGAGGAGGCGCCCGATCGAACCGACCGACAGCCCGCCGAGCACCAGGCGATCGCGGCGATCCTCCGGGAAAGCGAGCTCGAGCGGGGCCGGCTCGGCCGAGCCGGCCCCGCGGCGGGCGGCCAGGACGCTGACCGGGGTCTTCCCGAGCCGGCGCAGTGCGAACTCGAGGGCCCGGAGCGTCGCCTCGTCGACCCACTGGAGGTCGTCGAGCGCCACCAGGACCGGGGCCGGTGCCGCGAGCAGGCCGAGCACGGAGAGCACGGCGAGGCCGACCGTGCCGGGATCGGCGTCCGGTCCCCGGCCGGAACTGCGGTCACGGAGAAGGGCCGCGTCGAGTGCCCGGCGCCGGGGCTCCGGGATGGCCGGCAGCGTGGCGTCCAGCAGCGCATCGGTCAGGAGGCCCGCCAGCCCGGCGAACGCCAGGGGACGCTCTGCCTCGCCGGGTCGCAACGCGAGGACACGAAGGCCCGACCGCTCGGCGACCGCGGTGCCGTGTCGCCACAGCGTCGTCTTGCCGATCCCGGGCTCACCCTCCACGAGAAGCATGGCCGGGCCGAGACCGACCACGAAGTGCTCGAGCCGCTCTCGCTCGACGTCGCGACCAAGGATCGTCATCGACTCGTCGACGATGCACCTCCTCTGTATGCAGGATGCCACTCGGCCGGCCTCCGCGCGTGGCTCCGCGTCACGGCGCGCAGCCACGGGGTCCGGGCCATGAATCCGTGGTTCCACGGATGCCCCGGGCATGGCGGGCACCTACTGTGGCCGCGAGAGCCGGCTCCGGGTCGGCCAAAGGAAGGCAATGGGGAAGGCGGATGGATCGTCGATCCCGTTCCGTGCTCGTGGCCCCGCTGGTCCTGGGTCTTCTTGCTGGCTGTGCGTCGGCCGGGACTCGGGCGCCGTGATACCCGACCGCGGCGATGGCCGGCCGGGCAGGCGGGGCCTCGTCACCGTCGTCGCGGGCCTCGCGCTGGTGGCAGTCGCCTGCTCCGGCGGCGCGCCGGCCCAACCGGGCGGCTCCGCCGAGCCCGGGGGCGGGTCCGGGTTATCCGCGCCGGTCCCGGGAGCGCCGGGCGTCAACGAATCGTTCAGCTTGGCCGACGTCGACCGGGCCGTGGCCGACCTTGCGGCGATCGGCGTGGACGTGCGGCTGGCGCCATCCGACGCCGGACCGGCGGTGCCGCCGACCGGCGAGCCGTCGGCCGTCCGGCTCCTGCGCTCCCAGGTCCGCAACATGGCCCTCGAGCTGGCGGCCGGCGGAGGCGCGTTCGGTGCCAATCTCGACGCGGCCAGCCAGGCAGCCGGCGGCGGACCGGTCAGCGCCCTCCTGGCCGGCTGGGTGGCGGAGGCAGGCACGCCGGCCGCCGCGCTCGGGGCTTCGCTCATCGACGGATCGGCCAGAGAAGACCCGGCGGCGCGCATCTACCCATCCATCGCATTGACCGCCTTCGTGGCCGACGCGACGCGCGGTGCGGGGGCCACCGCCGTGGCGTCGCGAGGCCGATGGCAGGCAACTGGCCGGGGCGTGTCGATGGTTCTGACCGCGGCGAAGGCGTCCGGCTTCTGTGGTGAGGTGTCAGCCTTCGTGTCGGCGGCGCTCGACGGCGTCGTCGAGTCGGACGCCGATCTTCCGTCCTGGCTGGCCAAGGTCATCGAGTTCTACGCGCCCCAGTTCAAGGACGATCCGGCGCTGTTTCGCCGAACGGTGGGCGCGATCGCGCTGATGACGTATGCGACCAGCCTGGGCCGACCGTGGAGCCTGTCGCTCGACGCGGATCCGTCCGCTGTTGCCTATCGCGTCGAGGGCGGCGATGCCGTCGAGGGCGAGGTCAACCTGAGTGTCTGGCGCGGACCGAACGTCTACGACGACGAGATCGCGGCATGCGCCGAGCTGGCCGCAGCCCAGCTCGCGTCGAGCCCGGTGAAGGGGTCGGCGGTCATCTGGAACACGAGCGGACTCGCACCTCATGCCCAGCCGCTCTCGGCCGTCGGCAGCCTCGACGACGACGAGAGTGCCTCGCTCTTCTACGAGACCGCGACCGAGAGCAAGGAGGCCGCTCAGCGAGGCACGCCGGTGACAGCCCAGATGCTCGTCTCCGTGGCTGTCGAGCGGGCCGAGATCAGGAAACTCGCGGACGTCGTCGAGTCGATCCTGCTCGGCGATGCGGCGGGCAGTCCGGTCGGGCCCGCCGCGCAGGCCCTGTACGCGGCGATGCGGCCGAAGTTGGACGCCCTCGCCTTCCCGAGCGCCTTCACGACGATCGACGTGACGTACCACACGCCGCCGGCGTCGCCCAGCCCGAACCCGAGCGACGGGATCACCGGGACCTGGGACGGACTCTGGCAGAATGATCAGCAGTGGGGTGGAGCGGCGGGTGGGTTCACGATGGTGGTCGTCCAGAAGGGCAAGGCGTTCAGTGGCACGATCGACGTGACGGGCCCAACCTGCGTGCGCTCTGGGACTGTTGCCGGAACCGTCGAGAACGGCCGAATCTCGATGGGTTGGGTGGCCGCGGGCATTCGTGACGTGGCCTTCGAGGGCACACTCACCGGAAGCACGATGGCCGGCACCTGGACGATGACCGCCTGCGGCGTCGAGCAGTCAATCTCCGGCACGTGGTCAGCAGCCAGGCAGTAGTAGCCACGGCCAGGGCACGGATCCACGCGCCGATAAGGACGCCTGCAGTCGCGCTGCCGAGCACGCGGGCGTCACACGACGAGGCCCGATCCGAGGCGGGGTCGCGCCGCCTCCAATCAGGTTTCCCAACGGGGTCGCTTGGGTCCCAACTCCCCGTCGCAGTTCCCGCCAAGACTTGATCCATGAGACGTCGTGCCGTCGCGACGGCGCTGTCGAGATCCTGCTCGGCTAGCTCGGGCACCTCCCGCACGACGCGCGCATACCCGGCGCGCCAACCCGGCACGTCCGGCATCGGCAGGCTCACAGGCAGTTCGAGAGTCCGCCGATGCGAACCCGGCCACGGGGGCGCGCACCTACGGGGTCCGGGCCATGAATCCGTGGTTCCACGGATGCCTTGGGCATGGCGGGCACCTACTGTGGCCTCGAGAGCCGGCTCACCGCTACGGGCAACAACGGTCCTGCCGGGGTCGACGTCAAGGACGCGATCACGAAGATCCTGGCGATCGTCGCCACCCGGGTCTGATACGGAGGTTGATCGCCCCCGACTCGGCAAGACACTGGAGGTAGATCGATGGTCACCTGGTTCGCCGCGATGGGTCGACGGGGCTCTCGGGCTCGGAGCGCGGGCGCGATGCCCGGCCGGACCGCGGGCCGGCCGGGCAGGCGTGCCCTCGTCGCCGTCCTCGTCGGCCTCGCATTGGTGGCCGTCGCCTGCTCCGGCGGCGGGCCGGCCCAGCCGGGCGGCTCGGCCCAGCCCGGCGGCGGGTCCGGAGGCGGGAACGCCGGCGGGAAGGTCGTCGGCGATGTCTGCGGCCTCCTCACGCCCGAGGAGCTGAAGGCCCAGCTGGGGGTCGACTTCCCGGCCGGGACGGTGAAATTTGTGAGCGGCAGCACCGCGACCTGCGACTGGGAGACCCCGGTGGGCCAGTCGAGCGCGCTCGTCTCGCTCACGGTCGAGGCGTTCGACTCGACGCAGTGGGACATGACCAAGAAGCGGGACAGCGCGCGCCCGGTGCCGGGGCTGGGAGACGACGCCGTCTTCGGCTTCCTCGACGTCCTGTGGGTGAAGAAGGGAGACCTCGACTTCACGATCCAGATGGTCATCCTGCCGGCCCCCTCGGCGGCCACCCTTGACGCGGCCAAGATCGAGCTGGCGAAGCTCGTGCTGTCGCGGCTGTAGGGTGCCACGGGCGACAGCGGCCGATACGTTGTGTTCGTGGTCTGTGCTTGGAGTTCGACACAGGAGGTGCGCGATGGGTGAGAAGGGGTTGGAGACGGACCAGGGCGGTGTCGGATCTGCCCGGGCGCCGTTTACGAGCGGCGAGCCAGGATCTGGTACGCCGTTTACGAGCGGCGAGCCAGGATCTGGTACGCCGTTTACGAGCGGCGAGCCAGGATCTGGTACGCCGTTTACGAGCGCCGAGCCGCAAGGGTCGAGTCAGCCCTTGGGGCCGGAGTTGGGCGGCAATGACGTCCCTGCGGTGCAATCGGGGCCATCGACTTGGATGAACCCAGGGCCGCCCAATATTGAGATGAACCCGGGGCCGATTAATATTGAGAAAGGCCCGGGGCCCATTCAGGAATCGGTGAGCGCCAGCCGCCCGACCGGCTGAGCCTCGTCATTTCGGGAGCCGGTCATGGGTATGACCGCCCTTGCACCCCGGGCCCTCGCCGCCGCGCCGAGCGCATCGGCCGACGATGACCTGCTGGGCGACGACCCTGGCGCCGGCTTGCCCGGACCGGCCGCGATCGCCGGCATCGAGCAGGAGTACGGGGTCCGGATCGACGGCCGCGCCGTCGACTTCGCCGACCTGATCGATCGGGTCGCGCCGCGGACGGCCATCGCGCGCGTCCCGCACGACCCGCTCGCGCGCTTCCTCGCCTCCGGTGCCGTCCTCACGGCGGACAGTCCTCAGGCCGAGGTCGCGACCTCGCCCCGTCGCCTGGGTCCGGGCATCGCCGGGCGCCTGGCCGACGACGCCCTCGTCGGGCGCGAACACCTCGTGCGCCGGCTGCGCGCCATCGCGCCGAGACCCGGACGGGTCGAGCTCCGCGGCTACTCCACCCACCTGAACGCGGCCTGTCCGGGCGAGCTCGGCCGGCGGGTCGTCCATCGGTACGTCCGGACGTTCGCGCCGGCCCTCATGCTCCTGGCGGACCGCACCGGCTCCCCGGGTCTCCTCGTCCGACCGCGCCCGGACCGCCTCGAGGCCGGGACGGACTTCCTCGAGACCCGCGACGACCTCGTCGCGGCGACACTCTTCTTCCTCGCCTCGACCATCCGCACCTGGGAGGACGAAGTGGCCGGCGAGTCACCCGTCCTGGCCCCGCTGGACGATGGTCGGGTCGTCGAGACCTGGCAGCGCCCGGGTGTGTTCGTCGACCGGGCGGCGTTCGGCGACGACCTCTATCGCCTCGGGCGTTCCGCCCGTCTCAATCTGGCGGACGGCGGCTCGGAGCGCGCCGGGGATCGGCTCGAGCGGGCGTGGGGCGCCGTCCGCTCGATCGCAGCGAGCTTCGCAACTCCCGACGAACTGGCGATCGTCGACGAGCTCGTCGGGGGGCGTCGACCCCTGCCGATCGAACGGGGAGCGCCGACCGAGCCCACGGTGCGGCGGCTGCACCGGGCGCCGCCGACCGAACCCGGCCCACATGCCCCGGTGCTCGGCCGGCTGGTCACCGGGAGGGTGACGGCAACGCCTGCCTCCGTCACCTGGGGGTCGACGCTCCTCCGCGTTGCGCACCCGGCTCGCGACTTCTACGTCCGGATCCCGCGCGAGTCGTCCGCCGCCTTCGCCAGACGGTTCGTCAGTGGCGCCCTGGACGCGTCGATCGCGGAGGTCGCGGCCCGCCCGTCGGCCGGCCTGGTCGCCGATCCGTACGACGACCGCCCGGGCGTCTTCGATGCGGCCCCGCAGCCGTGGCCCACCGATGCCGGTCGGCGGAAGTCGTCGGCTCCCGCCCCGCCGGGCACGGCGCCGCGGCGCCCCAAACCGGAGGTTGGCCCGCCGTTGGCCATGAGCCGCATCCCCGCCCCGGTCCGCGTCCCGAGCCGTCCAGGGCCGCCGACGTCGGCCGACCGGCCCTTCCCACCGCCGTGGTGGCGTCGACCCCGGACCGGCATCGCGATCGTCACGCTGCTGCTGGTTGGGTGGATCGCGCTCGTCCGCGCAGGGTGGCCGGGCCAGCCGGCCGGGAACGACGTCCCATCGAGCTGTCCGGCCGGCGTGTCCGGCGCGGCCGGGCAGGGATGCGCGACCCCGGGCCTGTCACCGGGCCCAGAGACACCTGCCGTCGTCAGCTCTGCGAGCCCCTCGCCGAGCTGCCTGCCCGCCGTCGGCGTGGGCGGATGTCAGACGCCGACCATCGAGCCCACCGCGCTGCCGTCCTGTCCGGCCGGGGCCGCCGTGGGCACGTGCCCGTCCGGATCGCCGGAGGCATCGGCGTCGCCGGGCGGGACGCCCGGGCGATCCACTCCGTCACCCACCGGGTCGCCGTGTCTGCCCGCAATCGGCGCGTTGAGCTGCCCAACGGCGCGCCCCTCGCCGCGGCCGACACCAGCGCCCACGCCGAGTCCATCGCCATCCTGTGATCCCGCCACGGGAGCGTGCGGCGGGGCTACCCCTGCGCCGACACCTCCCCCGCCTCCTCAGCCATCACCATCCTGCGATCCCACGGGGGCGTGCGGCACGCCTCCTCCGCCAACGCCTCCCCCGCCTCCTCAGCCATCACCATCCTGCGATCCCACGGGGGCGTGCGGCACGCCTCCTCCGCCAACGCCTCCTCCGCCACCTCCGCCAACGCCGCCCCCGCCAACGCCATGCGTGCCCGTGGTCGGAGGGCCTCCCTGCCCCTGACCGCCAGCTGCGCGTGGTCCGCGGTCCGACCGTGCGAGCCGTCAGCGCGGCCTCCGCGCCCGTCTTCATACAGCCAACGCCATCCTGCGACCCGGCCACGGGGGCGCGCAGCCACGGGGTCCGGGCCATGAATCCGTGGTTCCACGGATGCCCCGCGCACCGCGGGCACCTACCGTGGCCTCTAAGGGCCGGTTCCGGATCGGCCGAAGGCGAAAGGGGAAGGCGGATGGATCGTCGATCCCGCTCCGCGCTCATCGTCTCGCTGGTCCTGGGTTCTCTTGCTGGCTGTACGTCCGCCGGGACCGCGGGCCCGTCGGCGGAGCCGAGTGCCCCGGCCTCCGGTGCCGTCACCGTGACGACCCCGAGCCCGGCGTCAAGCGCTGCGCCCTCCACGGTTCCGACGCTCGCCGACTCGGCCGCCCCGAGCGCGGCGCCGATCACCCAGCCGGCGGCGGCCAAGCCGTATGACTGCACGAAGCTGATCACAGACGCCGAGATGCGCCAGGCGACCGGCCTGTCGACCGCGACGTTCTTCAATCAGGTGCTGTGGACGGACAGGCCGGGCCTGCTCGAGGGCCAGACGTACTGCCAGTTCTTCGCCGGCCAGGGTGCCACGTCGATCGCGCTGTCGGTCTTGACGGGCCCGTCGCTGGCCGACTTCGACCAGCTGTGGGCCGCGGGCTCGGCCGCCGACAGCGTCCCGGGGATCGGCGATGCCGCGCGGGTCAACGCCGCATCCGGAGCCGGCGGCGCCCGGGTCGGCGGTCTGGGGATCACCGTCTTTCTCGGCGCTACGGGCGACAACGGTCTCGTCGGGGTCGACGTCAAGGACGCGATCACGAGGATCCTGGCGATTGTCGCCACCCGGGTCTGATCTGGAGGTAGATCGATGGTCACCTGGTTCGCCGTGACCCGCCGACGGGGCTCCCGGGCGTGGGGTGCGGGCGCGATGCCCGGCCGGCACGAGGGCCGGCCCGGCGGGTGGGCCCTCGTCGTCCTCGTCGTCGGCCTCGCGCTGGTGGCCGTTGCCTGCTCCGGCGGCGGGCCGACGCAACCGGGAGGCTCGCCCGGGCCCGGCGGCGGGTCCGGAGGCGGGAACGCCGGTGGCTCGTCGGGCAGTGCGCCGTCGTCCGGCGTCACCGCGACTACACCCGGTCCGGTCCCGGCGGGACTCGTCGACCCGTGCGCGCTGCTCTCCACCGACGCCGCTGGGAAGATCGCCGACGGCACGGTGCTCGAAGGAATCCGCGACCCGGAGGAGGACGGAACCTACGCCCAGTGCATCTGGCGCCAGAGCGAGCCGGACTTCGCGCCGCCGCTCACCGTCTTCCTGGGGCCGCGAAGCGATGACGTCGCTCAGCAGCTCCAGGCGACGATCGGTTCCGGCCAGATGGATGCCCTGCCGGGCACGGCCGCCGAAGAGGCCGGCATCTCAGCCGCGGATCTTGGCGCGGCCGGCGTATCGGGCGCGGCCGGTCTCAAGGGCGGGATCTACTTCCGGATCACCTGCTGGTCGCCCCAGGTGCCGGCCGGCAGCCAGAAGAAGCCGTCGAAGGCGATCTGCAGCGAGGCCGCGACGGCGATCGCGAGCGCGCTGCCGTAGCGTCCGGATGGTCCCACCGATGCTCGCATCAACGCTCACCACTCCGGCGGTCCGGTTCGATCTGGAGCGCAGGCGTGGAGAGATGGACGCGGGCGGACCGGCATCCGTGGCGTCGGGCCATGGTGAGGACGACGGGCACCAGCGGGGCGGACGGATGTCGTCGACAGGTCGGGGCATGAGTACGGATCACCGGCGGCCCGGCCGTCCGGTTCGTTACCTGATCCTCGTGTGGCTCCTCGTTTTCGCTGCCTGCAACCCGGCTCCAGGACCGACGCCCAGCGCGTCCCCGGCATCTTCGGCGCCTCCGACGACCGGGCAGGCGGGCCGCCTCGCCCTCGAGGAATGTGATCCCGCGGGCTACGTTCCCTGTGAGCATCAGGCTGTCGTCCTGGCGATCCCGCTGGCGGGCACGGGGTTATCGCTCACGTACTCGAGCGAGTGGGCAGCGGGACGAATCGACCGGACCGGGTGGGATGCCGGCCGCCTCGGGCTCGGTGGCTGGTCGATCGACGCCCTCGTGCGGTACGACGCCGCGAACGGCGTCCTGCTCGACGGGGATGGCTCCTGGCGCCTGACCAGACCGGTGCGCCTGGCATCCGGGGAGCAGGCGATCCCCTCCTACGACGGGCGGCGTGCGTACGTGCTTGACCTGGCCGGTCGGCACGTCCGCACGGTCGACGCCGTCCTCGGGACGACGCTCGTCACGTTCACCTACGATGACGCCGGGCGCCTGAGCGGCGCCCGAGGCTGGCTCGACGGCCGGGCCATCCGACTCACGGTCGAGCGTTCGACGGATGGGGCTCCCAGCGGGCTGGTCGGTGCGAGCGGGGCGACGACCGCTCTCGCCCTCGACGGCAACGGTCACCCTCGCTGGGTCGAGGATCCCGCCGGTCGGGCGGTCCTCCTCTCTTCGACCAGGACCGGCCTGGTCACGGTCTACGTGGACGCGGCCGGTGGCACGACCACGTACGGCTTCGACGACACGGGCAGGCTGACCTCGCTGATGGACCCCGACGGCGTCACCCGTCGGTACGAGCGCACCGACGCCGCCGGTCGGATCGAGGTCCGTGTCTCGACGCCGCTGAAGCGCGTGGCGACCTACGGCGTTGAGCAGGCGGCCGGCGGAGTGAAGCGGACGTACGTGGCGGCCGACGGGACGACGACGGCGATGACGGCCGACGCCTCGGGCCTGCGGACGATCGGCCTCCCCGACGGAACCAGGATCACCCTTGGCGCGCAGCCCGACCCGCGCTGGGGACTCGGGGCCCCGCTCCCGACCCCGATGGTCGAGACGCGGCCTGACGGGGTTCAGCGACGCGTGGGGATCAGGCAGACGGTCGAGACGGCCCCGGGCGACCCGTTGGCCGTCACAGCCTGGTCGAGAACGACATCCGTCGACGGGAAGGACTGGGTCGAGACGGCTGATCCAGTGGCCCGGTCGATCACCTGGACGGACCCCGCCGGTCGTCGCACGACCCAGGCGTATGACGGAGGCGGCCGGCTGCTCCGGCAGACCGCGCCCGGTCAGCCGGAGGTCACGCTCTCGTACGACGAGCTGGACCGGCTCGCCAGCGAGACCCGGGGAAGCGGCGCCGCCGCGGCGACGACCCGCTATGCCTACGACGCCGCGACCGGACTGGTCCGCGTCACCCGTCCGGATGGCAGGGTCGATCAGTTCGGGTTCGATGCGAACGGCCGGATCGTCCGCCGGACGGCCCCGGACGGATCGACGCTCCTGCTGGCGTACGACGGTGCGGGACGGATCACCGCGGTCCGCCCGCCGGGACGCGCCTCGTTCACCCTCGGGAACAGCACCGCCGGCCGACCGACGGGGTTCCTTCCGCCGACGGTCGGTGACGACGGCTCGTACGAGGCGCGGACGTACGACGACGACGGGAACTCGGCGGCGCTCCGCGGGCCCGGCGAGCGCTCGATCGACATCGGGTATGACGACGCCGGCCGTCCGGTCACCGTGACGTTCGATCAGGGGCGGTCGACGTCCGAGTACGACCCACAGACCGGGCTCCTGGCGAAGACCGGCGCGCCGGGTGGGGTCGAGACGACCTACATCCGCGCCGGAGCGACGCTGGCCGGCCTCGCCTGGTCCGGCCCGGTCACCGGCTCCGTGAGCCTGTTGCTCGATCCCGAGCGACGGGTCGTCGGCGAGACGGTCGGCGGCTCGTCCGAGGTCCGGTCCTCCTACGATGGCTCAGGGCTCCTCACCGGCATCGGCGACCTGACGATGACGCGCGACCCGGTCAGCGGCCTCGCCACGAAGGCGACGCTGGGGACCGTCGACACGACCTGGGAGTACGACGCGAACGGTCGCGTCACGCGGGCCACGACCGTGGCGAACGGCTCGACCCTGCTCGACCTGCGCTACGAGCGCGACGCGCTCGGGCGGATCGTGACGGTCGGCGAAGCGCGTGGGGGCGCGCGGCCCACGACGACGCAGTACGCCTACGACGACGCCGACCGCCTGGCAACGGTGACCGTCGACGGCAAGGTCGTCGAGCAGGACGGGTACGACGCTGCCGGGAACAGGACGGCGGTCTCCGGCCCGACCGGCGACGTGCGTGCCACGTACGACGACCGCGATCGGCTCGTGCAGTGGGGCACCGGCCGCTACGGCTACGCTCCCGACGGCACGCTGACTCGCCGGACCGACGGCGGCACCGTCACGACCTACGACGTCGACGACTTCGGAACGCTGCGGGCGGTCACCCTCCCGAATGGGAGGCGGATCGGGTACGTCGTCGACGGGAACGGGCGGCGGATCGGGCGTTCGGTCGACGGTCGCCTCGTCGCCGGGTATCTCTACCGGCCGGACGGCTCGATCGTCGCTGAGCTCAACGGCTCGGGCGCCACCCTCGCGCGATTCGCGTACGACGACCTTGGACGCCTTGCCCTGGTCCAGCGCGGTGGGCGCACCTATCGCGTCGTCACCGACCAGCTCGGCAGCCCGCTCCTGGTGATCGATGCGCAGAGCGGCGAGATCGCTGAGTCGATCACCTACGACGCGTGGGGGAATATCGTCTCGGACACGGGCCCCGGTCTCGTGCCCTTCGGGTTCGCCGGCGGGTTGCGTGACCCGGACACCGGGCTCGTCCGCTTCGGCGCCCGCGACTACGACCCGACCGTCGGTCGCTGGACCGGCCCGGACCCGATCCGCTTCGACGGCGGCGACGCGAACCTCTACCGCTACGTGGGCGGCGACCCGGTCAACCGCGTGGATCCGACCGGCCTGGGCGACGTACCGCCTCCGCCGCCTTCACCCAAGTTCAGATGCCTTGCTCTTTCCTGCTTCGGGCCCGGTACCGGCATGGAGAAATCAGGTGGTGCTGTCGCCTTCTACTCCGGCTCCGGCTCGGGGGGCTTCACGTGTGTGGGTTTCGTGTGCGAGAACGTGAGCAGCGGGGCAGGCTGCTATGGCGGGTACTGCTCATACGGCGATCCTCATCTCAAGACTGCCGACGGCCGCCCCCTCGATTTCCAGGCGGCCGGCGAGTTCCTGGTCATCGCGTCACCGGACGGCAGCGTTGTGGTCCAGGCTCGACAGGAGCCCGTCGGGAGCTCGACGCTCGTCACGTACAACACCGCCGTCGCCGCGTCCGTCGCCGGAGACCGCGTCGGGGTCTACGCCGACGACGCTCGCCCGTTGACCATCGGCGGCAAGCCGATGACGCGCGTCGACTTCTCGGTGCGCCTGCCGAACGGCGGGATCGTCGAGCGCCACGGATCCGTGGTCACGATCGACTGGCCGAGCGGCGACAGGCTGACGGTCATCCGCAACGGCGATCACCTCGACTACGGATTCGTCCCGGGCGCGACGGACGGACCGGTGCTGACCGGTCTTCTCGGCAGCGCCGACGGCAACGTTGCCAACGACCTCACGAGCCGCGGCGGCGGCGTCCTCGACCCGTCGGATCCGGAGTTCTTCGCCAGGCTGTACGACCCGTTCGGCGCCAGCTGGCGCATCGCCCAAGCCGAATCGCTCTTCGACTACGCTCCCGGCGAGAGCACGGCGACCTTCACGCGCCTGGACATCCCGAGCGGCCCGGCGACCATCGAGACGCTCGACCAGGCGACCCGCGACCGGGCAGAGGTTCTCTGCCGTGCCGTCGGCGTCCACACCGAGCCGACGCTCACGAACTGCATCCTCGACGTCGGGTCCACCGGCGACTCGTCCTACGCAGCCTCCTCAGCGGCGGCGGCGGCCGCGAGCGGGGGGCGTGGCTCGGCAGCGGCGGCGGGAGGGGGAGAGGCGTCACCGATCGCCGTTGGCGCGACCGCCAGCGGCGTGATCGCCGCGCCGGACGAGAAGGCTCGCTACACGTTCGCCGGCCGGGCCGGCCAGGTCGTCTACCTCGAGGCCCGGGGGCCCTGCGTCGACGGACTGCTCTGGCGCCTCATCGGTCCGAACACCGAGTCGCTCGGGTTCGACTTCGCCTGCAAGGACCTCGGCCGGAAGGTCCTGCCCGCCACGGGCACGTACACGATCGAGCTCTACACCGACGGCACCGCCACCGGCGCCTACGCTTTCCGGCTCCGCTCCGGTACGTGACAAGTCAGCCGTCTCGCGATGAGGTGGCTCCTGCGAAGGTCGCCCGAGTGACAGACCGTGACCGGGGGACCGTCCGCTACCCGGAGGCAGCATGAACATGGCGCTTGACGAGCAGGCGTCGGTGCTCGTCAGGGTGCCGCCGAGCGGCGCCGTCCGGTGAGTCCGAAGCCAGGTGACGGTCAGCTTGGCCACGAAGACGGTCGGCGTGCTTCCAGACGGCGTTGACGGGGCCACGGCGGGGGCGCCGGGCTCCCGATGGTGTGTCCAGGGCGACGTTGTCCGGGTCGCTCGCGGCGATCGTGGGCCGTCACGAGTCCCGCGGATGACACGGCCCAGGCGGTGATCGACAGGCTGGCCGGAGTCTCGCGCCGCACGACCTTCGTGCCGACGGTCGCGGACTGCTTCGTGATCCCGGACAGCCCCCGGCACTTGACGTACCAGCTCAGTGCCCTCGTCTCGTCCGTAGGACCTTTGGGTTGGGACTGGACTGGCCCTGTTGGGTCGTGGCGGGTCCGACGCGGTGCGCTCACGCTGGCTGCCCAGTGGACAGACCTCGACTCGCCGCCCGCAGCACCCAAACCGCCCGCGCCGGCCGTACCTCGCGGACGGCGGTGCTGCTCTCAGCTGTCATCCTGAGCCTGCTCCTGGCGGGCCCTGCAATCGCCGCTTCGCAGGCGTTCGCGACACCAAAGACGCTTGCCCCTGCCTGCAGTGGCGTGAACCTTCGGACCTCTGCCTCCCCAAGCGCCAGCATCAAGGTCAAGCTCGGCCTCGCGAGCCGCGTGACGATCTCGAGCACGGTGAGCGGGTCGCCATGGCGCACCAGCTGCCCGGGCTGGAAGTCTGGCTCGTCCTGGTACACGGTGACCCAGGTCGATGGGCGGGCGGTGAGCGCCCTCTACGGCCTGCCCGCCCTGTACGCGGCAACCGGCGTGCTTGTTGCGCCGACCGCCGCCGCTGCTCCAGTCCCGTCTCCCGCCCCCACCCCCCCGCCGACATCGACCGTCGCTGCCCCCGCCGCGGTTCCTGCCGCCGAGGTCAGCCCCGCATCTGCGGACGGTACCATCTACGTGCCGGCGTGTAGCGGCATCAACCTGCGGACGTCCGCCTCCACAAGCGCGACGATCAAGGTCAAGCTCAATCCTGGCAGCACGGTGACCGCCCCGGGAGCCGTGACCGGGCCCGCGTGGACCACGACCTGCCCGACGTCGAAGGCCGGCTCATCGTGGTACGTCATCACCCAGATCAACGGTCAGGGCGTCAGCGCACTGTACGGCGTCCCGTTCCTGTTTGCGGCAGGCGGGGTGCTCGTCACGCAGGCTGGCCCGCCGGCACCCACCCAGCCGGCGACCAGCTCCGCGCCGCCAGAACCGACGCCGCCTCCGGCGCCCACCCTCGCCGCGCCCCCCGCGCCCGTGCCTGCTGCGCCTGCCGTCGCGCCCGGGACGGACACGGTGCTCGCCGCGGCCTGCGACGGCGTCAACCTCCGGACGGTGGCATCGACGAGCGGAACATTGAAGGCGAAGCTCCCCCTTGCCGCCGTCGTGACCGTCTCGGGCACCGTCATCGGCTCCTCGTGGAGCGCGACCTGTCCGACCGCCAAGTCCGGCTCCTCCTGGTATGTCGTCACGCAGGTCAACGGCCAGCCCGTCGGCGGGCTGTACGGCGTCTCCGCGCTCTACGCGGCGGCGGGGGTCCTGACGGCGCCCGCCACGGGTGCCTCGACCGTCGTGCCCACCCCCACGGCCGCGGCACCGGTCGCCACCCCTGCCCCCGTCGGTGGTGCGACGACCGTCTCGACCGTCGTCTCGGGGACCGTCCTCGGTCCAAGCACGACCTTCTACGGCCGCGGCTACGGTCACGGCGTCGGGTTGTCGCAGTACGGCGCCCGCGGCCGGGCGCTCGCCGGTCAGCTCGCACCGGAGATCCTGGCGAACTACTTCCCAGGCACGGCGATCGGGTCGATCTCGGTCGACACCGCGATCCGGGTGCTCCTCCTCGACAACTTCGCCCCGACGTCCGTCAAGCCGCTGACCGTCTACGGTCGGGGCGGCGGGTGGTCCTTCGCCGATGTTGGGATCGAGTTCCCCGCCGATGCCCGGCTCCGGGTCTTTCCGCCGACCTCCTGGGGTGAGTCCTGGCGGGCGATCGTCGATGTCGCGGCGACCCAGGTCCTGTACGACGGTCCCATCGCGACGGACTTCAGGATCCGCGGCACGACCGAGGCGACCACCCTTCAGCTCTTCTCCAAGCCATCGGTCTATGACCTCTACCGGGGCACCCTCCGCGTCCTCGCGCTGGGAGCGACCGTGGACGTGGTCAACGAGCTGTCGCTGGAGACGTACCTCCGCGGCGTCGTGCCGGCCGAGATGCCGACGTCCTGGCCGCTCGAGGCCCGGATCGCCCAGACGATCGTGGCACGGTCGTACGCGGCCTACCAGCTGCGCCCCGCGTCGGGCACCTTCGACGTCTACGACGACACGCGCTCGCAGGTGTACCTGGGCGTCCGCCAGGAGAAGCCCGACGCCGATGCCGTCATCGCCTCGACGGCCGGCCAGGTCCTGCGCTACGGGTTGTCGCTCGTCAACGCCGTGTTCCACTCGACGGCGGGCGGCGCCACCGAGAACAATGAGAACGTCTTCGTCTCACCCACGGGCGCGAGGGTGGCGACCCCGCTGCCGTACCTCCGTGGCTCGCCCGACCGCGATCCGGCCGGCGTCCCATACGATGCGGGCGCGCCATACGCCACTTGGCAGACGAAGGCATATACCGCGGCCGACCTGTCCGCGATCTTCGCGAAAGATGCCCGGACCAACGTGGGAACGCTCATCAGCCTGGACCTGCGCAATCGGGGCGTCTCGGGTCGCCTGATCAACGTGACACTCATCGGCTCGGGCGGGACGAGGACCGTTTCGGGGGCCGTGTTCATCGCGGCCTTCAACGCCGGCAAGCCGTCGGCGGACCCACCGCTCCGCGGGACCCTCCTGGACGTCGCCCCGATTCCCTGACCCTTTCCGGGGGCCCGGCGTGCGCCCGTCGGCATGCCTCTCCTTCGCACGGTCGCAGGAGGCTGCTACGCTCTCCGCTCCCGAGACGGAGGAGGGTCCCGACATGGCATCTGATCGGACGAAGTTCATCCTCGACGAGGAGCGCATCCCGCGGGCCTGGTACAACATCGCCGCCGACCTTTCGGCACCGGCGCCGCCGGTCCTCCATCCGGGCACCGGGCAGCCGATCGGGCCGGGGGACCTGGCGCCGCTCTTCCCGATGGAGCTGATCAAGCAGGTCGTCAGCCAGGATCGGGAGATCGAGATCCCTGAGCCGGTCCGGGATGCCTACCGGCTCTACCGGCCAAGCCCGCTGTACCGAGCCCACCGCCTGGAGAAGGCGCTCGATACCCCGGCCCACATCTACTACAAGTACGAGGGCGGCAGCCCGTCGGGCAGCCACAAGCCCAACACCGCACTGCCCCAGGCGTTCTACAACCAGCAGGAGGGCGTGACCCGCCTCGCGACGGAGACCGGCGCCGGGCAGTGGGGGTCCGCGCTCGCGTTCGCGGGTGCCGTCTTCGGCCTCGACGTCAAGGTCTTCATGGTCCGCAGCAGCTTCGACCAGAAGCCGTATCGACGGGTCCTCATGGAGACCTACGGCGCACAGGTCGTGGCCAGCCCGAGCCCGGACACGCAGTACGGCCGCAGCGTCCTGGCGGACAGGCCGGACCACACCGGGTCGCTCGGCCTCGCGATCAGCGAGGCGATCGAGGACACGGTCACGCATCCGGGCACCAAGTACTCGCTCGGGTCGGTCTTCGACTTCGTCCTGCTCCATCAGACCGTCATCGGCCAGGAGGCGATCGAGCAGATGACGCTGGCCGGCGAGGAGCCCGATGTCCTCATCGGTTGCGCCGGCGGCGGATCGAACTTCGCCGGGCTGACCTTCCCGTTCATCGGCCGCGGCCTGCGCGGCGGCCCGAAGCCGCGGGTCGTTGCGGTCGAGCCGGAGGCCGCGCCCTCGTTGACCAAGGGCGTCTACCGCTACGACTTCGGCGACACCGCGCGGATGACCCCGCTGGTCAAGATGCACACGCTGGGCCACGACTTCATCCCCGAGCCGATCCACGCCGGCGGCCTCCGCTACCACGGCATGTCGCCGCTCGTGTCGATGCTCAAGGAGCAGGGGCTCATCGAGGCGCGCGCGGTCCACCAGCGGGCGACGTTCGAGGCCGGTGTCCGATTCGCCCGGGCGGAAGGAATCCTCCCGGCACCCGAGCCGACCCACGCGATCAAGGTGGCGATCGACGAGGCGGTCGAGGCCCGCGCCGAGGGCCGATCCCGCGTGATCCTCTTCAACCTCTGCGGCCACGGCCACTTCGACCTGTCCGCCTACGAGCGCTACCTGTCCGGCCAGCTCGAGGACTTCGAGTACCCGGCCGAGAAGGTCGCCGAAGCGCTTCGCGCGCTCGAGGGCCTGCCGGTCGGCTGAGCCGCGGCTGCCGCGGTGGCCGACGGGCCGAAGCACCGACAGGCGCCACGCGGAAGGGCGCCGCGCCGGGCACGCTCGGGCTCGCGCCGACCCTCGCCAGCGTCTGCCTGCGACCAGCGCCGCTCGGATCGGGACCACCGACGATCCACGGTCGTACGACATCGCCGACGGGGCGGAGACGGCGCCGCCTACGACTCAGGGTCGTGGTATGCGACCGGCGATGCGGATTCGGCCCCACCGACGAACCGGCGTCGTACTGGGTGCCGGACCGCGTTCCCCTGACGCGTTGCGCGGTCTCGGCTGAGCACGGCGATACCTGCGGCGCCCCGGAAGCGGCGACTGACTCGCACCTACCACGAACCTGGGTCGTGGGTGGTGGGATCGGTCACCCGTTTCCGATCCGCGGCGGCTCCTGCGGGTCCACAGTGAACGCATGAAGGGCGATCGCGTCGAGGCCGTCGTCGATACAGGCCAGGGTGTCCAGACGTTCGGGGTCCCTGCGCTCCTCCTGCCGCGCCATCGGGTCAGCCCGCCGCGCTGGCGGTCATCGGCCGGCCGGTCTCGACGAGGGTCTTGAGGCCGGACACGATGTACACGATCCCGCCGCCGAACTCGGCCGCGGTCTTTGAGCCCTCGACGAGGCCGGAGGTGGTCACGGTCAGCTTCGTCGCATCGCCCTGGACCTCGAGGACCCAGGCCATCTCGACTGGGCCCTCGGCCTCGATGTCAGGATCCCAGCGGGCGTGGAAGGACATCCTGAGCCGGCTCGGCGGATCGATCTCGAGGACGCGACCGTCCGCCGCGATCGAGCCGTCGGGGTTGGCGTAGGTGAGGGGAGCGCCCGCCTCCCAGGTCGAATCGACCCGGGTGCCGTAGTAGTACCGCGCGGTCTCCGCGCCGTCCGTGATCGCTCGCCAGACGCGGTCAGGCGGAGCCTGGATGTAGACGCTGTAGACGTGATCGAAGGTGGACACGGGTGCCTCCAGGTGTCGTTTCATCGCGCTCAGCGCCCCGATGACCGGCTCGGCGTACTTGCTGATCCAGCGGTCGTGCATGAGCCGGATGGGGACCGGGTTGAGGCAGTGCCGCTTCTCCCGGCCCTCTCGCCGGGTCGTGATGAGGTCGGCCGCCTCCAGGACGTCCAGGTGCCGCATCACCCCGAACCGCGTCATCTCCGGCAGGTGCATGCACAGCTCGCCGAGCGTCTGGCCATCGCGCTCGAAGAGCCGGTCCAGCAGGAGCCGGCGGCTCGGGTCGCTCAGCGCCCGGAAGACCGGGAACATCGGGTCGATCGTCATCGCCGCCACGATATGTGACTAGATAGTCACGAGTCAAGCCCTCGCTGAGCCCCGTGTGCATCCCACGCCGCCCCCCCGGGCCGTGATCGATGCCATTCATCAGATCCACAACAACCACGCTGGGCCCCACCGCGGATTCGTCGGAATCGGCGCAGGGCCACGCTCACCTGTGGCCGAAGTGATGAACGAGATCGATCAGCGGGGTGGAGGATCCAGCGCCGGGCAGGGGATCGGCGGCCGGGTGCGGCACCGAGAAGGGATGTGCTTCCGGGGGTTTGGCCCTCGAGGACCCTGGCTTCCTTCCGCAGATGCCGCACGCACGATGAGCCCGGTGGAGGAGCTCGGGTCGAGAAGCCGGCGTGGCGCCGTCTGGCCGATCCGCGCTACGTCCGGGGGTCGTGGTTGACGGCGCGGGTGCCGACGCCGAACCTCGTTCCATGGACCACGTCGATCCGATGCCCGGAACTCCGCTCGAATCACTGGTGTCGGGGATCCGGGCCGCTCTCGGCGCGGATCTCGTCGGGATCTACCTGTACGGATCGTCGGTGTCCGGCGGCTTCGATCTCGGAGTGAGCGACCTCGATCTCGTCGCGGTGACCCGGGCGGAAGTCGAAGAGATCGACCTTGGCGGCCTCGACGAGATGCAGCGCGACATCGTTAGCCGCTACCCGGACTGGAACGATCGACTCGAGATCGTCTACATCGGGAAGACGACGCTCCAGGCGTTCCGCACGAACTCCGGGTCGCTTGCCGTGATCAGCCCCGGCGAGCCCTTCCATGTCGTCGGCGGCGTGGCCGACTGGCTGCAGAACTGGTACCTCGTCCGGGAGACAGGCGTCACCCTCGACGGAGCCGCCGCGGCTGACGTCATGCCGACGATCTCGCGGGTCGAGTTCGTCGCGGCGGTGGCACGCTACGCCGGGTGGCTCGGAGCGTGGAGCCTCGGCGATCTCGGCGCGGGATCTCTTGCCTACGCGGTCCTATCGACGTGCCGCGCTTGCCGGACCGTTCGGACGGGCGTGCCGTGCTCGAAGCATGAGGGGGCGGCCTGGGTGGCCGAGCGGATGCCCGAATGGGCCTGGCTCATCGACACGGCACTCCGTTGCCGGCTGTCGGGAGGGAGGACTGGTTTCGACGACGAGCCGACGCGCGCCGCCGCCCGGACGTTCATCGCGCTTCTCGTCGATGAGACACTTGGCCGATGACCGAACCTCGAAGTCCGCAG
The DNA here is from genome assembly GCA_013822395.1 of Anaerolinea sp. Taxonomy (GTDB): domain Bacteria; phylum Chloroflexota; class Limnocylindria; order Limnocylindrales; family CSP1-4; genus UBA5189. The sequence goes on from PNKK01000011.1 coordinate 40,396, forward strand.
CCGACCCTGACCGACGGCGTCATCACGCTTCGGCCCTGGCGGCCGGACGACGCGCAGGCCGTGTTCGAGGCATGCCAGGACCCCGAGATCGCACGGTTCATCCCCATTCCACAGCCTTACAGGCTCGAGGACGGCGCGTGGTTCGTGGCCCACGCGGCGGAGGAATCAGCAGCCGGCCCGAGCGCCCACTTCGCGATCGTGGACGCGCTGACGGACCGCCTGCTCGGGTCCATCTCACGGCACGGTCCGAACGGCCACCGGGCGATGATCGGCTACTGGGTCGCAGCAGAGGCACGCGGGCGCGGTGTTGCGACCCGGGCCGTGCGGCTCCTGGTCGACTGGACGATGGCGACGACCGACGTCATTCGCCTCGAGCTCTACACAGACGTCGCGAACGAGCGATCCGGACGCGTCGCGCTCCGGGCCGGCTTCGAGCTCGAGGGCATCCGGCGCGCCTGGGACCTCGACCGTGCCGGCCGTCCCATCGACGCCGCCTTCTACGTCCTGCTCCGCCTTCCCGGCTGAGGTCCCGCGAACCGGCAAACGAGCCGACCCCTGCTATCGTCATCGCATGGACGGCGGGCCGGTGCGACGTGAGTCGCGCTCCGGGCGAGGAACGGATCCGATCGCCGCGAGCTGGCTCGGCCGGATCGCCTATCGCGACGCGTGGGCGCTTCAGAAGCGGCTCGTCGAGGCGCGCGTGGCGGGCGCCACCCCGGACACGCTCCTCCTGCTGGAGCACGATGCGGTCCTGACCCTCGGGAAGAACGCCGACGAGGCGCACGTGCTCGCGACGCCCCGCGAGCTGCGCAAGCGCGGGATCGAGGTTCTGCGGGTGGAACGTGGGGGCGAGGTGACCTACCATGGGCCCGGCCAGCTCGTGGCGTACCCGATCCTTCGCCTCGGCGAGCGCGGGCTTCTCCTCCGGGCCCTGGTCCGCGCCCTCGAGGAGGCGATGATCGAGACGTGCGCCTCGCTCGGAGTCGAGACTACCCGCCGGGACGGTCATCCCGGTTGCTGGGTGACGGAGGAGGGCCGGCCGCCGCGCAAGATCGGGGCGCTCGGGATCAGGATCGAGCGCGGCGTCAGCTACCACGGGATCGCCCTGAACATCGACCCGGATCTCCGTGACTTCGAGCTCATCGACCCGTGCGGGATGCCCGGCCTCGTCTCGACCTCGATCGCCGAGGAGCTCGGCCGGACGGCGGAGCCGCCGACCACCGAGGTCGTCCGTCGCGCGGCGGAGGTCTTCGCCACGGCCCTTGGTCACGCGCTTGGCGCCGAGATCGACCCGCTGGCTCGCGAAGCGATGGACGCCGCCGGCGTCGTCGAGGTCGACACTCCCACGACCCCCGTCTTCACCGGGGTGGCCTGACGTGGCCGCCGGCCTCTTCGAGCTGCGCAAGGACCCGATCACCGGCTGGTGGGTCGCGACCATCGTCGACCGAGCCTTCCACCGCGACCGCTTTGCCCGGCATGCGGAGCAGATCGACGACGCCGGGGATTGCCAGAACTGCCGCCTCCCCGAGGGTGACGGCGTTCGCCTCCGCGTCCTCAAGGACTACGCGTTCCACGTCGTCGGCACGGAGGAGGAGGCGAGGGAGCTCGATCAGCGCTTCGCCCAGGTCGCGCTTTCGAGCGCTCGCGCCGCGGGGAGCTGGCGGACCATCGTGGCGCCGCCGGGCGAGCACCGCGGCCTTCACCAGGTCGGCTCGGCGATCGTCGAGGCGATGATCACCGGCGCCCGCGACGCCATCGCGACGGCGCGGACGGCCAACCAGACCGACTATCTCCAGGTCGTCCAGAACTGGGGCGCTCAGTCGGGCGCCCGGACGAACCACCTCTGCCTCGAGCTCTACGACCTGCCGCAGATTCCGCACCGGATCGCCGAGGAGCTCGGCGGTGCTGCCCGCTTCGTGATCCGGGAAGGGGAGTGTCCGTACTGCCGGCTCGTCCGGGAGGCGACCCGGACGCGGGAGCGGCTCGTCTGGGAGGACGCGGACGGCGTCGCGTTCGCACCACGGGCGTCACGCTCTGCCTTCGAGCTGTGGATCGTGCCGCGCCGTCACGAGGCAGACTTCGGACGGGTGACGGAGGCGGACATCCGAGCGACCGGCGCGGCCCTGCGGCACGTCCTCGGGATTCTGGCCCGGACGCTCGACGGTCCGCCCTACAACCTGATTCTCCACACGGCGCCGCTCCGTGAGCGCGTCGACGCGACGTACCATTGGCACTGGGAGATCCACCCGCGCCTGCGGGACATCGCGGGCCTGGAGCTGGGCACGGGCCTGCCGGTGAACTCGGTCTCTCCGGAGGACGCGGTGGAGGAGCTGCTCACGCGTGCCGTCGGCACCGCGGAGACGCCCGGTTGAGCCCGCCGCGTCACATCGCCCCCGGGCGCGTCGTCCCTCGACACGGTGGCGCGCGACCCCAAGCTTGTGCGCGGCCGCCCATCACGGAAGGATCTGGATGTTCGGCAGCAGCGAGCCGGGGGGCTTCGCGGTCGCCCCGGGCGCGCGCGGGCGCCCGGGGGTCGGCACCGTCATGACCGGTACCTGGGACCAGGACTCAGCCGGAGCATTCCTCGAGACCCTGTTCGCCAGGCACCACGGCGAGATCTACGCGTACCTGCTCCGGATGCTCCGTGACCCGGAGCTCGCGGCCGATCTGACCCAGGACGCCTTCGTGAAGGCATACCGCGCCTACGACACGCTCCAGAAGGGCGACAACGCGCGGGCCTGGCTGTACCAGATCGCCCACCGGGTCGCCCTGGACGACATCAGGCGCCGGAAGATCGTCAGGTTTCTCCCGTTCACCGGTGAGGCGAAGGGCTCGTCGCCGTCCGCTGAACGTCTCGCCATGGACGTCCGCCTGTCCGGCCCGCTCGAGCGGGCGATGGCCCGGATCCCGGAACGCCAGCGCGCGGCCCTCTTGCTCGCCGAGGTCCACGACCTGACCGGCCTCGAGCTGGCCGCCGCACTGGGGATCAGCCACGTCGCCGCACGGGCCCTCCTCACGCGTGCCCGCCAGAGCCTGCGAGAGGCACTCGCCTCCGAGAAGGACGCGGAATCTGCCGCCGAAGCTGAACGGGATGCCGCCTACGCCCGTGACCGGGAGCTCGGCCGATGACGCTCCCGTTCCGCCGGCGCCACCACGATCACGAGGCGTCGCACGATCGCGCCCGGGCGATCGTCGCGATGGGCTTCCTGGAGCCGACCGAGCCCGGCGACGCGGCCTGGCTCGAGGCGCACCTCATCGGCTGCGGTGAGTGCCGGATCGAGATCGAGGCGTACCGCGCGGATCGCGAGCTGCTGCGGGGCCTCCGGACCAGCGTCCCGGAACCACCGCGCGACCTCTGGGCGCGGACGGCCGCGTCGATCGAGCGAGAGGCCGGGCGCCACGATCGCACCGCGCGGGCGCCGGTCGACGGCCGGCGTATCGGGCGAGTCCCGCTCGGGGTCCTGGCCGGCGTCCTCGTCGTTCTTGTCGTCGTGGGCACGTCGCTCGTCCCGCGCGGGATCGGTCCGACCGTGCCGGCGGGCTCTGCCGTCGCGGTGGCCTCCCCGCCTCCCGAGCCGACGCCGCTCGCGGTCACCGCCAAGACCCTCACCTGGGTTCAGGAGGGTGGCGACGGAACGTTCCAGGTCGTCTTTGCCAACGTCAGCCAGGTCTGCGCGGCAGCTTCCGAGGCGTGCGCGCCCTTCGACAACGCCTCCACCCCGCTCCTGACGCTGCCGAGCGAGCCCCAGGCGGTCGTCCTCTCGCCGACGAGCGAGCAGCTCATCGTGGTCTCGGCCGCAACGAGCAGCGGTGGTGGCGAGGTCCTCGTCGTCCCGGTGCCGACCCCGGAGCCGAGCGCCAGCTCGAGCGCATCGTCCGTCATGCCTCCCACGCCGGCGCCCACCGAGCCGGCGCCCACCGAGCCGGCGCCCACCACGCCGGCGCCCACCACGCCGGCGCCCACCGAGCCGGCGCCCACGCTTACGGCGACCCCCGACACCACCGAGGGTCCCGGCGAGAACCCTGCGCCATCGGCGTCACCGTCCGGTTCGCCGGACCCGAACGACAGCTGGTCGATCCTCTCCGGCGTCATCGTCGTGGGCGAGGCGGCGTACTCCGCGGACGGCCGCTGGCTCGCCTTCTCGGCCCGCCCGATCGACGGGAGCGCCGGACCGGACCTCTACCTGTGGCGCGTTGGCGATCCGGTCGCCAGCGCCGTGACGGCCGACCGCCGGACATTCTTCGCCGGCTGGTTCGGAAACCTCGTCCTCGCGAGCCGCGTGGAGCCGATCGACACGCCGAGCCTCCTCGAATTGCCGGCCGCCTCCGACCTTCCGCCGGTCGATCCGACTCCGACCCCGGAGCCCGATCAGGCGCCGAAGCCAGGCGATCCGAAGCCCGACCGGACGCCGAAAGCCGGCGGCCCGAAGCAGGGCGCGGCACCGAGCCCCACGCCGAGCCCGGTGCCTGCCACGGAGCCGAGCGGGTCTCCGGAGCCCACACCGACGGCGGCTGCGGCACCCGTCGAGAACCACCCTGTCTCGTTCCTCCTCGACCCGGAAACGGGCACCGTGACAGGCCTGGCCGGCCACGACATCTGGCGCCCGGTCGTCGACCCGACGTCAAGGGCGATCGTCTACTGGTCCGGGACGCTCGTCCCGGACGGAACCGGCACGGGCTGGGCCCTCGGCACCGGGCGGCTCCTCCTCGACGGCTGGATCGCCCCCGTCGTCACCCCGATGGCGAGCCCTGATCCGAGCGCCTCGGCGGACGCGACCGCCACCCCCGAGGCTTCGCTCGATTCCCTGGCCAGCGCCACGCCGCCGCCCGAGCCCGGACCGGTCGGCTCACCGGTGGTTCTCGCGGAAGGGCCGCTCGCCGATTTCGAGGCCAGCTTCGATCCGACCGGAACCCGGCTGGCCGTCTGGATTCGCGATCCCGTGAACGCCGATGTCGGAACGCTGCGGCTTGTCGCACTCGACCCGGAGACCGGTGGCATCGTCGAGGGCTTGGACCCGCTCCCGGGCGTCGCGGCGCTCCGCGGCTTTTCGATCGGGGAGAACCGGCTCGCGTGGGTGACGCCACCCGGCCAGGACGGCGAGCCGAGCCACGTCCAGGTCCTCGCCTGGACGGGCGACGAGTTCGGACAGGCCGCCGGCGTCGCGGTCGATGGGCTCCTCGTCGTTCGCTGACCACAGATTCGGTGGTGCGCCGGGGCACCGCCCCGAACCACCCCGAACGGCCCTCCGCGACACCGATCACCGGAAATGCCGTATCGTCGCATCGTGCGACCCAGCAGGACGGTCGCGATCGCGGTGCTCACCGCCGCGCTCGCGCTCGGCGCGCTGCCAGGCCTCGTCGGCTCCCGGGAACCGAGCCGCGTGCAGCCCATCGACGCAGCGTCGTTCAGAGACGTCATCCTCGCGGCGGCCGGCGACCGATCGATCGAGAAGATATCGGCGCCCGATTCGGCGTACGCCGCCGCCGGCCGGCTGGATCCCGCCTCTGCTTTCCGGGACGCGGCCTCCGGCGCCGACGCGGCCCCGACCGATCGCCCCGCTGCCGCCCTCCCGAAAGCAGCGGCGGGGTGGGACTGGAAGCCGCCTCGCTACACGCTGAGCGGCTATGCGACCTTCTACGACAACGGGACGACGGCGATGCGCCTGCCGCGCGGCACGGTCGTCGTCGTCTGCGGGGAGGGGGGCTGCCTGGAGCGGGTGGTGAACGACTACGGGCCGGTCAGGCAGACCCGGGTCGTGGACCTGTACCGGCCCGACTTCTTCAAGATCTGCGGCTGTGCCTCGTGGTCCGGCACGACCCTGGTGACCGTCCGGGTCTACTGATCGGGTAGACTCGTCCTCGACCTTCGAGACCGGCCATGAGAGCCGGACACGGGCCCCGAGAGGCCGGAAGGGAGAGGAGACGCCAGTGCCACGTCGCACCCGAGCGACGACCTGCCGGCCCGGGGGTCGCCGGTGAGCGGGCGCCGGATCATGACGGCGGAGGAGATCCGCCGGGCGGCGATCCGCATCTCCCACGAGATCGTCGAGAAACATGCCGGCACGGACGGGCTCGTCCTCGTGGGGATCCAGCGTCGCGGCGTCCCCATCGCGAGGCGGCTGGCGGAGGCCATCCGCGAGCACGAGAACGTGGACCTCCCGGTCGGTGCCCTCGATATCACCTTCTACCGGGACGACCTGTCGATGCTCGCCCAGCAGCCGGTCGTGAAGGGCACGGACCTTCCGTTCGATGTCACCGGCACGACCGTTGTCCTCGTGGACGACGTCCTGTACACCGGCCGCACCATCCGGGCCGCGATGGATGCCCTGATGGAGTACGGCCGGCCCCGGGCGATCCGCCTGGCGGTGCTCGTGGATCGTGGCCACCGCGAGCTCCCGATCCGCGCGGACCACGTCGGGAAGAACGTCCCGACCTCGCGCGAGGAGATCGTCCGGGTCCGGATCGAGGAGGTCGACGGCGAGGATGCCGTCGACCTCGACCGGGCCGCGACGCCGGCCCCACTCGCGCTCCCGGTCCAGTGACGACGGTCACGGATCCCGCGCTCGCCGCGCCGGAGGACATGGCCGGATCCATCGCCGATCCGGGCGTTGTGGCCGGTGGCCCAGGCTCGCCGGCGAATGCCGCGCCGGCCGGGCGGTGGTCGCACCGCCACCTCCTCGACGTCGACGTTCTGACCGCCGACGAGCTCGATCTCATCATGCACACCACGGACACCATGACCGAGATCCTTGCCCGGGCCATCCCGAAGGTCCCGGCACTCCGCGGCTGGGGGGTGACGCTCCTCTTCTACGAGGCCTCCACCCGGACGCGGGTGAGCTTCGAGGTCGCCGCGAAGAACCTGTCCGCGGACGTCGTCAACATTGCGGCCTCGACGTCCTCGGTGACAAAGGGCGAGTCGCTCATCGACACGATTCGGACCCTCGAGGCGCTCGGGGCGCGGATGCTCGTGATCCGTCACGCGACGTCCGGGGCGCCGTACCTCGCCGCCGAGCACTTCTCCGGCAGTGTCCTCAACGGCGGCGACGGCTGGCACGCCCACCCGACCCAGGCGCTCCTGGACCTGTACACGATGCGGGCGCACCTGGCCGGAGGATCGGTCGCCGGGCGGAAGGTCGTCCTCCTCGGCGACGTCCTCCACTCGCGTGTGGCACGGAGCAACCTCTGGTCGCTCACCGCGACCGGCGCGGACGTCTGGGTCTGTGGGCCCGCCACGCTCCTGCGGGGGTTCGAGGCGTGGGCCGCGACCGGGGTCGCGGGTGCGCGCCGATTCACCGTCACCTCTGATCTGGGGGGCGCCCTGCGCGATGCCGACGTCGTCATGGCACTCCGGATCCAGCGCGAGCGGATGGCAGGCGGTCTCCTGCCGTCGCTCCGCGAGTACGCCGCGCGGTTCGGGCTGACGCGGGAGCGGCTCGCGCTTGCCAGGCCCGATGCGCTGGTCATGCATCCGGGCCCGATGAACGAGGGTGTGGAGATCGCGCCCGACGTCGCCGCCGGGACCCAGTCCGTGGTCGCGGAGCAGGTCGCGAACGGGGTCGCGGTCCGGATGGCGGTCCTGTACCTGCTTGCCGGCGCGCGAGACGGCCGCGCGCGAGACTCGGGCGCGCGAGACTCGGGCGCGCGAGACGGCCGCGCGCGAGACTCGGGCGCGCGAGACGCCGGCGCCCCGAGGACGAGCGAGTGACCGCCGGCCTCGCTGACCGCTCGTTCGTGGGAGCCCACCTCGCCGATCTCGAGATCAGCCGGGCCTGGCTCGTGGACCCGGTGAGCGGCCGCGAGGGACCCGGCGAGATCGTGGTCACGGATGGCGTCCTGGAGGCCGTGACCTGGCTGGAGGGCGTCGAGGCGGACGGCGTGGACGCGTCCGGGATCATCGTCGCTCCTGGATTCCTGGACCTGCATGCGCACTTCCGAGAGCCCGGAAACGAGGACGCGGAGACGGTCGCCACCGGGCTCGCCGCGGCGGCGCACGGCGGGTTCACCGCGGTCTGCATCATGCCGAACACGACGCCGGCCCTCGACGAGCCGTCGGTCCTGGCACGGATCCGGGACGCGACTGCAGCCTCCGGGTCGCCCGTGACGCTGCTCGCCCACGGTGCGGTGTCGGTGGGTCGGGCCGGAGAGCAGCTCGCCGCGCTCGGCGAGCTGGCGGATGCGGGTGTCGTCGGGTTCAGTGACGACGGGGCACCGATCCGCTCGGCGTCGATCTTCCGAAATGCGCTCGCCTACGCGGGGATGCTCGGGCTGCCGATCGTTGACCACCCGGAGGACGCCACGCTCACCCAGGGTGCCGAGGCGAACGAGGGCCTCATCGCGACGGTCCTGGGGCTGCGCGGTTGGCCCGGTGCGGCCGAGGCCGGAGCGGTCGCTCGCGATCTCGCGATCCTGGCCGAGGTCGTCGGGGACGTACCGGGCGCACGGCTGCACCTGACCCACCTCTCCACGGCGGCGTCGCTGGAGCTCGTCCGGCGGGCGAAGGCCGCCGGCCTGCCCGTGACCTGCGACGTCACGCCCCACCACCTCGCGCTCACGGACGAGTGGATCGCCGGGTCGCGACGCTGGAGTTGGGAGGCGCTCGAGGACAACGGCGCGGCGCGGGACCCATGGCGGGACGGCGCGATCACGGCGCGGCCGTTCGATCCGTCGCTCCGGGTCAATCCGCCGCTCCGCTCGGCGGTGGACGCGGCTGCCTGCCTTGGCGCCCTCGCCGACGGCACGGCCGATGCCATCGCCACGGATCACGCCCCCCACGCCGAGGTGGACAAGGCGGTCGAGTTCGGCCTCGCGGCCAACGGGATCAGCGGGATCGAGGCGGCACTCGGGGTCGTGCTGGCGGCGGTCGGCGCCGGCCGGCTCCCGCTCGCGACGGCGATCGCGGCGCTCACCACCGGCCCCGCCCGCGTCCTGGGGGATCGCGCTCCCGGTGGCCCCGGTCCGCGCGGGCTGGTGGAGGGGCGCCCAGCGGACCTCGTCGTGTTCGACCGATCGGCTTCGTGGCGCGTTGATGCGGACACGCTTATCTCCCGGGGGAAGAGCTCGCCGCTGTTCGGTCGGGAGCTCTCGGGCTGTGTCCTCCTGACCGTCGCCGGCGGCCGGATCGCCTACCAGGCACCCGCCGAGGCCTGACCCTGGGCCTCGCCCCGGCCCGTAGGCCCGTAGGTCGCCCTTGACAACCTCTTGGGGGGTATGGTCCAGGCCACTACTGCGACGTGGATGTCGCAGATCCGAACCGGGGGATGCTCATGCGGCGAAAGATCATGGACGTTGGGTCTGGACCTGGGAGGTCTGGCTCCAGGGCAGCGTCTGCTGGACCGACGGCACGAACAGCACCTGCACCGACCGCACCCGCTATGACGTCCAGACGGTGACCCTCAACGAGCTCGGCCACGTCAACACCCTGGCCCATCACCTGCCCGAGAAGGCACACGACACCAACCCCGACTACGACGATGCCGTCGTGCAGTTGGCCCCCGATCCGGTCGGCGCGGGCCATCCGTTCGCCTTCAACCGGTCGCTGCGCTGGGCGGACATCGGCGCCCTGCGGGTGCGGTACGGAGCCGACCCCGTCCCCTGTACGATCCCACCCTGCCCGTTGGGAGCTGAGCGATGACCCCGCGACCCGTCCCCGTTTTGGCGCTTGCGCTCACCCTGGCGGCCTGCGGCGGCGCCGCCGGTCCGGAGCCGCCGGCGACCGACCCGCCGTCCTCGCCCGTCGTTCCGGGCACGCCGCCCGCCGCCACCCCGCACGGCGAGCAGGTCGTCGGGTCGGCGACCTCGATCCCCTATGAGTCGTTTGCCCAGTGGGCCGGCTACTTCGACGGGGTAGCGATCGTGCGCGTCGTCGATGTCGGTGCGCCGCGCTGGAGCACGCCGTCGGGCGAGCGGCCGACGGAGGCAGACCTCCACGCCTCGCCGACCGGCGACCTTCCAAGGCCGCTGTTGGTCATCGGGCGGCCGATCACCGTCGAGCTCGTCCGCGAGGTCCGGGGCGCCTGGCCGGCTCCCGGCAAGAAGGCCGTCTGGTGGGTCCCCGGCGGCCGGATCGGGGCCGATGAGCTCATCAGCACGGGTCCAAACCTCCGTGAGCCCGTGATCGGCGAGCTGGCGGTCGCATTCACGGCCGCCCAGACGTACCTGCCAGTGCCGCTGACCTACATCGGCTCCCTGTTCGCGGCCGACGCATCAGGACGGGTCGAGACCTTCGATTCCAGCGAGATGGTCACCCTCGACACGCTCGATCAGGCGCTGCCCTGAGCGAGGCCGCCGACCGGCCGCGGGCTCGGGCCACCGCGCGAATCCATCGACGCACCCGAGCGTCCTGATCGCCGCCTCGGCCGGCACGCGGTCGGATCTCGGCGGTCTGTCGTGTACGGCAGAACGGGCGATGGCTCGGGTCGCACCCGGGGCGGCCGGTCGCCGCCTCACCAGCCCGGATACGGAGGCGAGCCGGCCGGTCGCCGGTGCCAGCCAACCGCAGTACCCACGGATCGAGCGGGAGACCCTTCCTTCGCCGCCGCCAGTCTCGTCCGAGGCGACGTTGCGCGGCGATTTCGTGACAAGGCGACCCGCGCCGAGCGGGGGGCGGCTACGATTGACGTGTGATGGCCGCCAAGCCCGCGCTGAACCGCGATTACGAGCGCCTGGCCTACTGGCACGCGACGATGCCGCCGCTCCACGACCGCGGCGGCCGGCAGCTGCCCGACACCGTGGACGTCGCGATCGTCGGCGGGGGGTACACGGGCGTCGCGGCCGCCAGGAAGCTCGCGATCCAGGGGGCACGGGCAGTGCTCCTGGAGGCCCGGACGCTCGGTTGGGGCGCCTCGACCCGCAACGGCGGGATCGCTCACCCGGGATTCAAGTGGGGCCCGCGATCCCTGACGAAGCGCTACGGTCCGGAGCTCGCCCGCGCGATCTACAGCGAGTCGCTCGAAGCCCTGGAGCTGGTCTTCGGGCTGATCCGCGACAACGACATCGATGCCGAGCTCCGCCCGAACGGCTGGCTCGAGCTCGCCTGGGCGCCGAGCCATTTCGAGGACTTTGCCGCCGAGGCGGAGGCGCTCCGCGAGTTCGGCGCGCGGGCGCGGGTCGTGGAGAGGGATCGCCTCCGCGAGGAGATCGGCACCGGCGCGTACCACGGCGGCCTGGCCGTCGAGCCTGGCGGTGTCCTGCACCCGGCGAAGTGGTTCGCCGGCCTCGTCGGGCTGGCCGAGCGAGCCGGCGCCGACCTGCACGAGGGGACGCCGGTCAGGTCGATCCGGAGGCAGGCCGACGGGCGCTTCGTGGTCGAGACGGGCCGCGGCGCGATCCTCGCCCGCGACGTCCTCGTGGCGACGAACGGCTACACGGACGGAGCCGCCCCGAGCGTGCGGCGCCGGATCGTCCCCATCGGGAGCTACATCATCGCCACCGAGCCCCTCCCGGCCGACCTCGCCCATGAGCTGTCGCCGACCGGGCGCGCCTACTGGGACACGAAGAGCTTCCTGTCGTACTGGCACGTCTCCGCGGATCGCCGCCTCGTCTTCGGCGGCCGGGTCAGCTTCCTCCCGACGACGGTGGACCGGACGGCCCGTCTCCTCTTCGCCCGGATGCTCGAGGTCCACCCACAGGTCGCCGGATACCGCGTGGAGTACTCGTGGGGCGGCAAGGTCGCGATGACGTTCGACCGCATGCCGCATGTCGGGCGGCTCGGCGGCGTGATGCACGCGGTCGGGTACTCGGGGACAGGTGTGCTCATGTCCACCTACCTGGGGACGCGCGCCGCGGAGTGGCTCGGCGGCGGTGAGCCGCCCGCGCTCTCGAAGCTTCGATTCCCGCTCGTGCCGGTGCCCTACGAGGGCCGGCCCTGGTTCCTGCCCTTGATCGGCGAGGTCTTCCGGATCCAGGATCGGCTGGCCGTCCGGGGCGTGCCGGCGTCCGCCGAGGCGGGTTCCGGCGCCGCGACGGACCGGCCCGATCCGGGCCGCTGATCTCGTCAACACTGATCGTGGCGGCGGCCGGCTGTTGGCGGCCGCATCGGGTGCGTGGCGGCATCGCGGTGCCAGTCACAGATACGCGGTGGGCATGAACGAGCGTGCCCTGGGTTGAGTTTGCGTCCGAACGTCCCGAGATCGGGGGTGGGTCGTGCTCGTTCGTCAGGGGAGCGTGTCCCAGGCTGACGCGGCCGGGCAACCGGCCACGCTCCGGCGCGTCGTCCGGGGGAGTCCTCGGGTGGCGCGGCCGGGCATTGCCCGAGGCTCTCCGAGCGGTCAGGCCCGGTCGGCCAGTTCGCGAAGGCTGTCGAGGAGACGGTCGATGTCGCTGATCGTGGCCTGGGTGTTCAGGATCCCGGCTCGGAGCCAGGTCGAGCCCCGCAGCCGCGTGGTGGTGACCCAGCCGTCGCCAGATGCCTCGAGCGCCGCCTGGATCGCGTCCTGGTGAGCGTCGAGCTCGGGGCCGTTCTCCAAGCCGGACGGCCGATGTCGGAAGCAGACCACGGAGAGCGGCGGCACCGCGGGGAGCGCCTCGAACTCGGGGTCGGAGGCGATCCGGGCCGCCAGGTGGGCTGCCAGATCGTCGTTCGCCTCGACGAGCCGAGCAAAGCCGGTCGTGCCAATGTGCTTCCAGGAAAGCCACAGCTTGAGCGCCCGCCAGCGGCGGGTGCCCTCGAAACCGAGCCTCCAGAAGTTCAGCTGGCCGGCCTCGGCGTGGCCGTCGTCGCCGTCGTCCTCGCCGTGCGACGGCATCGGCGCGTGGCCGCTCCGGTAGTACTCGGGCCGGCGGCTGCCGAACACCGTCTCCAGGTCCGCCCCGCGACGGACCATCAAGCCGCCGATGTCGTAAGCCTGGAAGAACCACTTGTGCGGGTCCACGGTGACGGAGTGGGCCCGATCCAGGTCCGGCACCCGGCCCGCGTCGCGCGGGGAGAGGCGGGCCGCGGCCCCGTACGCCGCGTCAACGTGGAGCCAGAGGTCCTCTCGTTCCGCCACGTCGGCCAGCTCGCCGACGGCATCCACCGAGCCGGTGTTCGTGGCGCCCGCGACGGCGGAGATCGCGATCGGGGTCAGGCCGGCCGCGCGGTCCTCCGCGACCGCCGCCGCGACGTCGGCGCCGCGGAGCCTGAAATCATCGTCGGCGCCCACGAGGACGAGGCATTCCGGCGGGAAGCCGAGCTCGTCGAGGGCGCGGCCGATCGAGAAATGGGTCTGGTCGGAGGTGTAGACGCGGAGTGACTCGAGGGCGCGGCCGCGGGGCGGCCGGTCCAGGCCCAGGACCCGGGTCGCGTGCACGTCGCGAGCGAGGGCCATCGCGGTGAAGTTCGCCATGACGCCGCCGGAGGTGAGCAGACCGAAGCTGCCGCGCCCGTACCCGACGAGGTCACACAGCCAGCGGATGACTTCCTCCTCGACGAACGCAGCTACCGGGCCGGCGTGCCAGACGTCGACCCCCTGCTGCGCGACCTGGGCCAGGATCTCGCCGAGGACGGACGCCACGAGCGGCGGCGGTGTGAAGTATCCGAACGAACGCGGGTGATAGGCGCTGACGGTATGCGGCGCGATCCGCGCCCGGAACTCGTCGAGGAGCGCGGGGAGTGGGGTTGGGACCCGTGGTGCCGGTCCCGGCGCTCCGTCGGCACCGAAGTACTGCGCTCGGAGCTCTTCATAGCCGGCCGGTTCGCCCATGGCGCGGACGAAGGCGTGGTCGTAGAGGTAGTCGAGCGCCGCCTCCCAGGTCGCCGCGCCGGCGTCTCGCAGCGCCTCCCTGGATACCGCCGCGTCCCGGATCCCGAGGAGCTCGGGCTCCGGGTGCCACGAGAAGGCCTCGAGGAAACCGTCTGGCGCGGGTTCGGGCTCTGGATCGCGATGGTTCGACACTCATGCTGATGGTACGGGAGGGGTGAGCTGGCCGGGCCGAGACGGGCACGCCGGCTTGACCTGCGTTCCGCGCCGACCAGCCGGAGGCTGGCCGGGGATGCGCACGGTGCATGAGATCGGCCGACTCCACGCCCATGGTGTCGAAGTTCAGCCGTCTCGCGCATGGAACGGCACCGTCCATGCCGGGCCGGCATGAAGCGCGACATCAGGCGTGCGCGGCTGGTCGGTCTGATGCGCAGAGCGCATACGATCCCCCGGCATCGCCACTCCCCAGGCGCCGCCGGGTTGGACCCTGCCCGCGACTGGGGCGTGACCGGGCATTCGAGAATCGGCATACTCCGTCGCATCCGCCAAGGGGTGGGCAGTCGAACGGAGGGCGCGTGACCGAGCGGCGGACGATCGTCTTCTTCCCCGAGGGGGCATACGGCCCGACGAACAACTGCGTCGGGATCGGCCAGGTCCTCCAGCGTCGCGGCCACCGTATCGTGTTCATCGTCGAGGAATCGTTCGCCGGGCGCCTGGAAGCCCAGGGGTTCGAGGAGCGCCTGATGCGCCTCGGCCCGCCGCCGGCGACCGAGGAGGTTCCCGGCCAGTTCTGGATCGACTTCATCCGGGACACGGCCCCGATCTTCCGGAAGCCGACGATCGAGCAGCTCGGCGAATTCATGGCACCGACCTGGCAGGCGCTCATCGACGGCTCGAAGTACGTCGACGACCGGCTCCGCGAGATCATCGACGAGCTCGAGCCGGATCTCCTCGTCGAGGACAACGTCGTCTGCTTCCCGGCCCTGCCGGCGTCCGGGCGGCCGTGGGTCCGGATCGTCTCGTGCAACCCGGCCGAGCTGAAGGATGCCGCGGTTCCGCCGCTCTCGTCCGGCTACCCGGTCGCGGACCGGTCCGCCTGGCCGGCTTTCCTCGACGAGGTCGAGCGGACGCATCGGCCGATGTGGGAGGACTTCGACGCCTTCGTCCGGGAGCGCGGCGCCCCGGGCCTGGCCTGGCGAGAGCACGGCCCCGAGTTCATCCACGAGTCGCCGTGGCTGAATCTGTACTCCTACCCGGCCGAGGCAGACTACGCCCGCGAACATCCGCTCGGCCCGACGTGGCACCGGCTCGACTCTACGGTCCGCGCGACTGACGAGACATGGGAGCTGCCCGAGCACCTCCGCGGCGATGAGGGTTCGCTCATCTACCTCTCGCTCGGGAGCCTCGGCTCGGCCGACGTGGCGCTGATGCAGCGGCTCGTCGACGTCATGGGCACGATGCGCCACCGGGTGATCGTGTCGAAAGGCCCGCTCGAGGACCAGATCCGGCTCCATGACAACATGACCGGGGCCGGGTTCCTGCCGCAGCCGGCGGTCCTGCCGCAGGTGGATCTCGTGATCACCCACGGCGGCAACAACACCGTCACCGAGGCGTTCCACCACGGCAAGCCGATGATCGTGCTGCCGCTCTTCTGGGACCAGGTGGACAACGCGCAGCGGGTCGACGAGACGGGCTTCGGGGTCCGTCTCTCGACCTATGGATTCCGCGACGAGGAGCTGATCGGCGCCGTGGAGCGGCTGCTCGGCGACACCTCGCTCCGGGCGAGGATGACGGCCATGTCGGCGCGCATCCGGGGCACATCGGGCACGGCCAGGGCGGCCGAGCTCATCGAGCGGGTCGCGCTGACCGGCCAGTCGGTCGGTGCGGCGTGACCATTCGAGCGAACGGGCATTGGAGGAGGGATTCGTGAACGGACGAAACATCGGCGGAGCCGGGCGTCGCGCGGCGGTGCTCCTGGGCGCCCTGGCGCTGGTGGTCGGGGCGTGCGGAGCGAGCGCGAGCCCGACCCCGGAGAAGCCCTCGGGCAAGATCGTGGTCTCGAACTGGGACCTCTACTTCCCCGAGACCCTCATCTCCGATTTCACGAAGGAGACCGGCGTCGAGGTCGAGTGGGTGAAGCACACCACCAACGAGGACATCATGGGCAAGCTCGATGCCTCGAATGGCTCGGGCTTCGACATCGTCTTCGTCTCCGCCCAGTTCGCCGAGGCCCTCAACAACCGGGGCTGGGCCGAGAGGCTTGACCGTACGAAGCTGGCCAATATTGGCAAGCTGGATCCGCAGGCGGACAAGCTCGGCTACGACCCGGGCAACACGTTCTCGATCCCGTACACGTGGGGCACCACCGGCCTGTGCTACCGCTCCGACCTCGTGAGCTTCACCCCCGACAGCTGGAACGACCTGCTCGATCCACCGGCCGAGCTGGACAAGAAGATCACGGCGCTCGCGACGGACCGCTGGCTGCTCCTCCCGGCGCTGAAGGCGCTCGGCTACTCCGCCAACGAGACGGACGAGGCCAAGCTCAACGAGGCGAAGGACCTGCTCATCTCCGCCAAGCAGCGCCTGCTCGCCTACGACGACACGACCTTCTACTCGAAGCTCGTCTCCGGCGAGGCACTCCTCGTTGAGGCGTGGGACGGCTGGTGCAACTACGGCATCGCCGAGAACCCGGACATCAAGTTCGTCGTCCCGTCCGAGGGGAGCGACCTGTGGAGCGACACGATGGTCATCCTGAAGTCCTCCACGAACAAGACGGCCGCGTACGCGTTCATCGACTACATCCTTCGCCCCGCTGTGGCGAAGACCGTGGTCGACCTGACCCTCTACAAGGTCCCGAACCCCGAGGCGATGGCGCTCGTGGACGCGGAGACGCTCGCCGCGTTCCCGAACCTCGCCATGACCGGCGAGGAGCTCCTGAAGGGCGAGCCGCTCCGCGACCTCGGCGACGCGGCCCCGCTGTGGGCCAGGATCGTGGCCGAGATCACCGCCGGACAGTAGGCAGACCGGGTCCCGGGGGCGCCGGCCAGACGGCCGGCGCCCCCGTCCCGATTCACCGATCATGCGACGCCGACTCCTGCTCCTGGGCCCGGCCCTGGGATGGTGGGCCGTCTTCCTGGTCATCCCGGTCTCGCTGGTGATCGCGTACAGCGTCTTTGAGCGCGGCACGTACGGCGGCGTCGTCCCGACCCTCACCCTCGACAACTTCGCCCGGGCGGTCGATCCGCTCTACCTGCGGGTCCTGCTCTTCTCGCTCCGCGTCGCGGTCCTCGCGACCGTCATCGCGCTCCTCATCGGCTACCCGGCCGCATACTTCATCGCGACCCTGCCGCGCCGCTGGCGAACGCCGGTCCTCGTCCTCGTGATCCTGCCGTTCTGGACCAGCCTGCTGATCCGGACCTATGCCTGGATCGTCCTCCTGAACCGCGAGGGCCTGATCAACCGCGGTCTGGAGGCGCTGGGGCTCGTCGGTGAGCCGCTGCCACTCCTGTACAACGAGTTCGCGATCGTGCTGGGTCTCGTCTACGGCTACCTGCCGCTGATGATCCTGCCGATCTACTCGTCCATCGAGCGGCTCCACCCCGAGCTTCGCGAGGCGTCGTCCGACCTCGGCGCGACGCCGCTCCGGACCTTCGTCCGGGTCACCCTGCCGCTGACGCTGCCCGGGATCGCCGCCGGCTGCATCTTCGTGTTCGTCCCGAGCCTCGGGAGCTTCATCGTCCCGGACCTGCTCGGCGGCGGTCTCGCGATCATGGTCGGCAACCTCATCCAGGCCCAGTTCCTCAAGGCGCGCGACTGGCCGTTCGGGGCCGTGCTCGCCCTCATCCTCATCGCCCTCATGGGCCTCCTGCTGTTCCTCCAGGCGTGGCTCCTGGAGCGCGACCGGCGCCAGGCGATCGATGGCTAGGGCGGGCTGGGGCAGGCGGCTGCTCCGGGTCGAGTTCGCGCTCGCGGTCGCCTTCCTCTACCTGCCGATCGCGGTCGTCGTCGGGCTGTCGTTCAACGAGTCCGGCCAGCCGACCGCGTGGACTGGCTTCAGCCTGGACTGGTACGGGTCCGTCCTCGGCAACGAGGACCTCCTCGAGGCCTTCCGGAACACGCTCGTCGTGGGGGTCGTGACGACGATCCTGGCGACGGTCCTCGGGACGCTCCTCGCGATCGGGCTGGAGCGGGCCATCCACAGTCCGATCCTCGACAGCCTGGTCTACGTGCCAATGATCATCCCGGACATCGTCCTCGCGATCGCCCTGCTCAGCTTCTACAACCTCGTCTTCGCCGGGCTGCTCAACCTCCAGATGGGCCTGTGGACGGTCATCCTCAGCCACGTCGTGTTCGACGTCGCGTTCGTGGCGATCGTCGTCCGGACGCGGCTGCGCCACTTCGACCGATCGATCGAGGAAGCGTCGCTCGATCTCGGCGCGGGCGAGGTCCGGACCTTCTTCAACATCACCCTCCCGGTCATCGCGCCGGGGGTCATTGCTGGCGGGCTCCTCGCGTTCACGCTCTCGTTCGACGAGTTCATCATCGCCTTCTTCACGAAGGGGACCGTGGAGACCTTCCCGACCAAGGTCTACTCGATGATCCGGTTCGGGGTCACGCCGGAGGTCAACGCCATCGCGACGTTCGTGCTCATGTTCAGCATCACCCTGGTGCTCGTGTCGCAGCGGCTCCGAGAGGCCGACGCGTGAGTCCTATCAGCGGCGGCGAGATCATCCGGATCGACGGCGTCACGAAGCGCTTCGGCGAGGTGACGGCGGTCGACAACGTGAGCCTGTCGATCCGGGAGAACGAGTTCTTCGCCCTCCTCGGTCCCTCGGGCTGCGGCAAGACCACCCTGCTCCGGATGCTGGCCGGCTTCGAATCGCCCGATTCCGGGTCGATCACGCTCGACGGCCGGGATCTCATCGGCGTGCCGCCCTACCGGCGACCGCTGAACCTGATGTTCCAGTCGTACGCGCTCTTCCCGCACATGCGGGTCTTCGACAACGTGGCCTACGGGCTCCGGATGGAACGGGTTGCCGGCCCGGAAGTCCAGCGTCGCGTCGACGAGGCCCTCGCCCTGGTCCGCCTCGAGGGGTTCGGGCGGCGCCGGCCGCATCAACTCTCCGGCGGGCAGCGCCAGCGGGTGGCGCTCGCGCGGGCTCTCGTGAAGCATCCGCGGGTCCTGCTCCTCGACGAGCCGCTGGCCGCCCTCGACCGTCAGATCCGGATCGAGATGCAGGTGGAGTTGAAACGCCTCCAGCATGCCGTCGGGATCACCTTCGTCGTGGTGACCCATGATCACGAGGAGGCGCTCGCGCTCGCCGATCGGGTGACCGTCATGCGCTCGGGCCACGTCCTCCAGGTCGGCCCGGCGGACGAGCTCTGGGAGCGGCCCCGGACGCGGGCCGTGGCCACGGCCCTCGGGGAGGCGAACGTCCTGCGCGGGACGATCCGACTCGGGGTGTCGGCCGGGTCCGCCGCCCTCCGTGTCGGCGACCGCAACCTGCCGGTGGATGCCCTGACGGTCGCCTCGCTCGGCCTCGGGGACGGGGCGCCGGCGGCGCTCGTGATCCGGCCTGAACGGACACGGATCCGACCCGTGGGCGTCGGAGGGGCGAGCGTGACCGGCCGGATCGCCGAGACGATCTACCTCGGCGGGAGCCGCAAGGTGGTCGTCGACGTCGCGGACGGGCCGTCGATCGTCGCCCGTGTCGAGGCCGGGACGATGGGCGCCCTCGCCCCGGGGGACGCGGTCGCCGTCGGCTGGGAGGTCGGCGACGGGATCCTCGTCCTCGACGACTGAGGTGGCGACGGGCAGCGGCGCGCGCCTCGCCGGGCTCGAGGCCCGGGCCCGCGCCGCCGTCGCGGCGGTCCCGCTCGGCGTGATCGCGGCCGCGCGATGGTCCGGCCTCGGCGGACGGTCGCTCCGGTCGGTCGAGCTCCTGGACGTCTTCGGGTTCGACGACGACGGCGCGCTGGCGGTGATCGAGGCCCTCCCGGCCGGCGCGCCCGGGCCGGCCGGCTCGGGCGGCTCGGCCGGAGAGGGCACGGCCGTGTGGCTGACGCTCCCCCTCGAGAACGGCGACCCCTGGCGCGGTCTCCACGTGCTCGCGAGTCAAGGTGGGACTGTGGCAGGCGCCCTGGGCGGCCGGCTCGTCGGCCGTCCGGGACAGGATCGAGGCGGGCGGCGTCTCGGGGCGGCTGCCGAGGACGGGTCGACGCCGGCCGTGGCCGTGCGCCCGGCCACCGGTGACCAGTCGCACACGAGCGTGATCGTCGACGAGCGCTCGATCCTCAAGCTCTACCGGCGCCTGACCCCCGGAGCGAACCCCGAGGCGGAGGTGCTCGGGGCGCTGGCCGGGGTCGAGGATGCCCCGGTGCCGGCCTGGGGCGGGGCGGTGGATCTCGTGCTCGCGGATGGTGAGACCACGGCCCTCGCGATCGAGCAGGCGTTCATCCCCGGCGCCGACGATGCGTTCGAGCTCCACGCCGAGGGCCTGGCGGCGTGGCTCGCCGCCGAGGGGGACCCCGTCCCCACGACCGTGGCCGCCGCAACCGGCGTCGCCATCGGCCGGCTCCACGCGGCGCTCGAGAGCGTCGGGGGGTCCGCGTTCGCGCCGCGCCCCGCGGACCCGGGCGATCGGGCGACCTGGCTCGCCGCCGCCGAGGCGCACCTCGGCGCCGCCGTTGCCGCCGTCGAGGCGGTCGACCTCGAGCTTGCCGGCCGGATCGTCCGGTCCGGCCACGCCATCCGGCGCGCGCTCCGGCCCCTCGGTGACCCGGCGATCCCTGTCCGGCTGCAGCGGATCCACGGCGACCTGCACCTCGGCCAGGTGCTCCCGACGCCAGATGGGGTCCTGCTCGTGGACTTCGAGGGCGATCCGACGCTCGATCCCGCCGCCCGGCGGGGCCTCGGGGCGCCGCTCGCCGACCTGGCCGGCTTCCTGCGGTCGCTCGACCACGTCGCCCGGAGTGGGTTCCGGCGCGCCGGCATCCGCCTGGGCGGTCGACCCGGACCGGGAGCGGTCGCCGCGCTCGACCGCTGGATCGAGTCCGCGCGCGAGGCCTGCCTCGAGGGCTACGCGGCGGGCCTCGGCCGCCCGGCTTTGACGCCCAACCGCGCCCTGTTGCGCGCGTTCGAAGTCGACAAGGAGCTCCGCGAGCTCATCTACGCGGCGACGTTCCTGCCGGCCTGGCTGTACGCCCCGGCGGGCGGGCTGCCCAGGCTCCTCGGTGCGATCGGCGAGCCTGAGGTGTGGGCATGATCGACCGTGCGACGCTCCTCGTCGCGGACCTCGAGCGGGTCCCGGCGGTCCTTCGCAGGCATGCTGCCGCCGGGTCCGCGGACCTCGGGTGGGGCGGGCGTGACGATCTTTCTTGGCCGCCGCGGCGCATCGTCCTGACCGGACTCGGCAGCTCCCGGTTCGCGGCCCTTTCGGTGGCGCCGGTCCTCCGCGACGCCGGGCTCGAGGTGGTCGTCGAGCACGCCTCCTCGTCAAGGCCGGCGCCGGCGGGGGCCGGGACGCTCGTCGTCGCGATCTCGAGCTCGGGAAGCACGCCCGAGACGGTCGCGGCCGCGCACCGCGCCCGGACCGCCGGCGCAACCGTCCTCGCGGTCACGAACCGGCCCGAGAGCGAGCTCGCCCGGGCGGCGACCCGAACCGTGGAGCTCACGGCGGGCGACGAGGCGAGCGGGGTCGCGTCGGCGACCTATGCCGCGACGGTCGCCGTCCTCGTCCGGGTGGCGCAATCCCTCGGGGCCGAGGTCGACGCCCCGCGGGTCCTGGCCCTCGCGGCGGATGCTGGCGAGGCGGTCTTCGCCGGCCATACCGCGTGGCTCGCGGCCGCCGCCGACCTCCTCGATGGCGGCGTAGCGGTCCACGTCCTCGCCGACGCCGCGGCGCTCGGGACGGCGGAGCAGGCCGCGCTCCTGCTCCGCGAGGGCCCTCGCCTCGACGCCGATGCCACGGACGCCGGCGACTGGCTCCACGTGGGGATCTACACCGCCCTGCCGGACTACCGCGCCATCCTGCTGGCCGGGACGCCGTATGACAGCGCGCTCGTCGAGACGATCCACGGCCGGGGCGGCCGGGTCCTTGCCATCGGCGAGCCGGTGCCGGATGCCGACCTTGCGGTGCTGCTCCCAGACGGCGCCCTGGGCGATGCGCTTGCCCGCGCCCTCGTCGAGCCGCTCGTCACGTCGATCCTCGCCGCCGAGCTGTGGCGCCGAGCGAGGGCCATCGACCGCTGACGGCCCCGCCCGCCAACGGTCCGGGTCGTCAGGCGACCCCATCGCCGACGGCCCCCATCGGACAGCCCGACCGCACCGACCGCCCGGATCCAGCCCCCGCGCCGGTACCATTCGGGCCGTGACCGATCCAGCCCGTCGGACCGGCGTCCGCGACGTGGAGTACAAGGGTGCCCCGCTCGATTCCGAGAAGGGTCCGGGCCTCGGCTGCTTCTGGACCCAGATCGTCGTCCTCGTGGTCCTGCTCGCCCTCACGCCGCTGAGCGTGGCCTGGGGCTGGCCGTTCTGGACGAGCGCCGCTCTCCTGATCTCGGTTCTGCTCCTCCTCCTCGTTGCCGGGCAGACGGTGATCTTCCTGCTTCGCCTCGTGGCGGCGGACCGCAGGGCCGCCGGCCGCCGCCGCCCGTTGGCCTCGAGCACCCCGACTGTCGGTGAGCTGGAGGACCGGGGAGCCGACGCCGTCGCCCCGGCCGCCGTCGCCCCGGCCGCCGTCGCCCCGGCCGCCGTCGCCCCGGCCGCCGTCGCCCCGGCCGCCGTCGCCCCGGCCGCCGTCGCCCCGGCCGACGATCCGCCCGGGACGCCGGGCGGCGTCGTGCGAGAATAGCCACCGGCGCCGCGCCGTTGGCCGCCAACCCCGATCCCTGGAGGTTCCGCGCTCCGTGCCCGTGCTCGCGACCTACTTCTCTGTCCGCCGCGGCCGAGACCCGTTCTTCAAGTTCTTCATGAAGACCCTCTTTCCGCGGCAGATGCGCGAGTACGAGGCGAAGTACGGGATCCGCTTCGTCGGCTGGTACAACGTCGCCCACGGCTGGGACTTCGACAATGTGATCCTGCTCGACCTGCCGGACTACGCCACGCTCGATACGCTCGAGCGTGACGAAGAGATCCGCGCCTTCGCCCACCGGGCGGGGGAGTGGATCTTTGCGCGTCATCACTCGATGTTTCTCCGGGAGCGGATGGGCCCGGATCTCGACTACCACGGATAGGAGGACGCCATGGATCGCCAGCGCAACGACCTCCTCGCCGAGATGGCCCGCGACGCCGCCCTGGAGCGCTCCGAGTTCCTCGTCCGTGCGGGCGAGCAGCTCGAGCGTTTCCTCCGCGACCAGGCGGACCGGATCCGCGAGCTCGGTGGACTCACCCTCATCGACGACGACCCGGACTACCTCGCGATCGCGCCCGACGGCACGTTCCGGAGCCGGAGCCGCGTCTACGACGAGGCGACCGGGGAGTGGCAGTCCGACACCGAGATCATCGAGACCGGCGGCGAGCTCGTGGAGCTCTACAACCCGGCCGACGTCTTCCAGGCCTTCGCCGACGCCGCCCGCGAGGGCGTCTGGGCGGACGGGGAGGGGGATGACGTCGAGGGTGACGACCGAGACACGGACGACGGCTTCGGCGCGCCCATCGCCGGCGCGGACCCGTATGCCGCCGCCGCCGACCAGTGGGCCGCCGGCCAGCCGGAGGTCCCGGAGGTCGATACCCCGGAGGATGCCGCCGCCGCCCTGTTCGGGCTTGCGCTCGATTTCCAGGAGCGGAGCCAGCGCGCCGAGGCTGGCCTGCTCGAGCAGTTCGAGAACGCCTCGTCGGCGCTCATGAGCCGGGTCGGGACGGTTGTCATCGTCGACGACCTCGACGAGCATCTTGAGCTCGCCGGGGCGGGCTTCAGAGGCCAGGTCATCCCCGAAGGCGAGAGCCAGTGGACCGACCTCACCGGCCCGGATGACGTCGTCCGGTTCTACGATCCCACGGACGTCTTCGGCGACCTCGCCGATGCGATCGCAGACGCCTTCCCGGGCGTGGCGCCCGACGCGGACTCGGCCGACGAGGACGACGATCGGGGGTGACGGGCGCGTGATCCACCCGTCGCCAACGGCCTGACGATGCAGCTGGTCGGCGCCGAACTCCTCGAGAGCCGAGAGATCCTGCCCGGCCAGTGGCTCCAGGCCTACCACGCGCCGTCGCTCGTGACCGGGTCGCGAGCCGGCCAGTTCGTCCATGTGCGGACCGGCGACCTGTCTGGGCTCATCCTTCGCCGTCCCTTCTCCATCAACACGGCGGACGGGGCGACCGGCACCATCACGATCCACTTCCGGACCGTTGGGCGGGGAACCGAGTGGCTCACCCATCTCCGGCCCGGCGACACGATCGACATGCTCGGTCCGCTGGGCCGCCCGTTCGAGGTCGACGCCCAGAGCCGCCATCTCCTGCTGATCGCCGGCGGTCTGGGCATGGCCGGGATCCGCGCCCTCGCCGACGAGGCGATCCGGGACGGGCGCCAGGTGACCCTCCTGTTCGGTGCCGCGAGCGCCCGCGACGTCTACCCGACCTCGCTCCTCCCCGACGAGATCGAGTACGTGGTCGCGACGGACGACGGGTCGGTGGGGCACAGGGGTTTCGTCACGGAGCTCGTGCCCGAGTACGAGGCCTGGGCGGATCAGGCGTTCGCGTGCGGCCCGGAGCCGATGCTCCGCACTCTCGCCCGCCTCTCGGTCGGGCGCCGGGGACGTCTCGGCGTCGCCAGGCTCGGCCGGAAGCGCGGCGGCGGGAGGGCCGACCCGGCGGGTTCGCCCGCCGCTCGTCGGAAGGCCTTCCTGCAGGTGTCGATGGAACAGCGGATGGGTTGCGCCGTCGGGGCCTGCCTCGGCTGCGTCGTGATGACGACCTCGGGGACGCCGCAGCGCGTCTGCCGCGAGGGCCCGGTCTTCGCGTCCGAGGAGATCGATTGGGAGGGGGGCTGGGCGCGATGAAGGCGAAGCGGCGGGTCGTGACCGCCTCCGGCGCCGGTGCCCCGGTGCGGCGGCGCCCAACGGTCCGGAAGGTGAAGTCGGCGATCGTGCCCGCGCCGCCGAAACCGGCGGTCCCGAAGGCGCCCGCATCGGTGGCCGCTCGGCCGCAGCCGGCCGCCCCATCGCCGGAGCCCGCGGAGCGTGACGCCGCCCCCACGTCGGTCGACCTCACCGTGGACATCGGTCGAGGCCTGGTCCTCCCAAACCCGATCCTCGTCGCGTCGGGGACGTTCGGCTACGGCGTCGAGTACGGCGACATCGTCGATGTGAACCGCCTCGGCGGTATCTGCTGCAAGGGCACGACGCTCAGGCCGCGGATCGGCAACCCGACCCCCAGGGTCACCGAGACCCCGGGCGGAATGCTCAACTCGATCGGCCTCCAGAACCCGGGCGTTGGCGCGGTCATCGAGAGGTACGCGGATACCTGGGCCGGTTGGCGCGTGCCGGTGATCGTGAATGTCGCCGGCGAGTCGGTGGGGGACTATGTCGAGGTCGTGCGTCGCCTCGACGGCGTGCCCGGGATCGCCGGCATCGAGCTCAACATCAGCTGCCCCAACATTGGCCGGGGCGGCCTCCAATTCGCGATCGATGCCGACGCCGCGGCGTCCGTCACCGCGGCGGTCCGGCGGGCCACGGACCTGCCGCTCTTGGTCAAGCTCTCGCCGAACGTCGCGGACGTCCGCCCGATCGCGCGGGCGATCGCCGACGCCGGCGCCGACGCGCTCACCGCCGTCAACACGCTGTCCGGAATCGCGGTGGGACCCACCCGGGAGCGGCCGCTCCTCGGAAACATCTACGGCGGTCTCTCCGGGCCGGCGATCAAGCCGGTCGCGTTGCGGATCGTGTACGAGGTCAGCCAGGTCGTGGACGTCCCGGTCATCGCGATCGGCGGTGTCACCGAGCTTGCCGACGTGCTGGACTTCCTGGCCGTAGGAGCCGTCGCGGTCCAGGTGGGCACGGCGATCTTCGCCGACCCCACGCTCCCGGTGCGCCTCGCGGACGAGCTCGCGAGCGTGTGCCGCACCCGGGGTCTCGCCTCGTACCGGCCGCTCATCGGCACCGCGCTCCCGAGGCGGGCCTCCGCCCCGTCGTCAAAGGGCGTCGAGTACCGGCCCTGACCCTACGCCGCGGAAGCCGGCCCGGTGGGCGCGGCGGGAACCGTGGCCCGGATGGATCCGTCCGCAGGGCAGCCGAACTGCCGATTGAGCGTTCGGACCGCGATGGATTGGAGCGTCATGCCATGAGGCCGTCGATCGATCTCCCCCGGGACAGGACCAGGCATGCGGTCGCGCTGCTCGCGGTCCTCGTCCTCATCGTCATCGGCTGCGGTGGCGCAGCGTCGGCGCCCGTCGCACAGGATGGCGGGGCCGTCGACGAGGGCGCCGGCCGCCTCGAGTTCAGCGGTACCGCCGAGAGGCCGGTCGCGGAGCCGCTCACCGGATCCGGGAGCGCCAGCGGCAACGGCGCCGCCGGCGGCAATGCCGAGGCCGGGCCGGTCCTGGACGTAGCCCGACCGGACCTCCTGATCATCAAGACCGGGGCGCTCGACCTCCAGGTCGAGGCCGTGGACCAGGCGGTCATTGCGGCCGCCGGCCGGATCACCGCCCTCGGTGGGTACGTCAGCGGCTCCGAGCAGGTCGGCGAGGGCGAGAGCGTGACCGCGACGATCACGTACCGGATCCCGGCGGACAGGTGGGAGGAGGCACTGGCCGCCCTCCGATCTCTGGCGATCAAGGTCGTCACCGAGCGCACCGGGACCGAGGACGTGACCGGCCAGGTGGTCGACCTTCGAGCCCGGATCGCCAACCTCCAGGCGACTGAGCAGGCCCTTCAGGGGATCATGACCAAGGCGACGAAGATCAGCGATGTCCTCGCGGTGCAGGCCGAGCTGACGACGGTCCGCGGCCAGATCGAGGAGGCCACGGCCCAGAGGCAGCGTCTCGAGGAGCAGGCGGCACTCTCGACGCTGACCGTCCGCTTCAGCCTCCAGCCGGAACCGGCCGTCGTGGCGTCGCAGAAGAAGTTCGATCCGAAGTCCGAGGTGGACCGCGCGACTGCGAGTCTCGTCGAGATTCTCCAGGGTCTCGCGACCGCCGGCATCTGGTTCGGGATCGTCTGGCTGCCGATCCTGCTCGTGCTCGTGGCCGTGGTGCTCGTTGTCGCGCTCGTGGGGCGCCGACGTCTATCGCGTCGGGGGCCCGACTCGCCCGGCGCCGGGCCATTCCCGCCGGCACCGCCACCGGAGCCCGTTGCGCCGCCCGTGGTCGACTGATCCCCGCCCGCACCGCTTGTGGCCGGCTGATCTTCGCACCGCGCCGCCACCGGAGCCCGTTGCGCCGCCTGTGGCCGGCTGATCCTCGCACCGTGTCGCCGGCCGCGCGACCCGCACCGTGTCGCCCGCGCCCGCCCCACCGGGTCGGCGCCCGCGCCCGCCGCGCCCGCCCCACTGGGTCCACGCCCCTGCTTTCCTGGCCAATGACCCGGTGGGGAGCACTGTCCAGAAGGCCGGGCCGAACCGCCGGGTCCGGCGGCGAATCGAGGCCCTGCAACGGCCCGGAATCATGGCCACTGCTCCCGGGGAGCGCGATAGCCAGGAAAGCTCCGTCCCGGAGGACGGGCAACCTCCGGGCTACCGGGATAGTGCTCCCGGGGGGCACGATAGCCAGGAAAGACAATGCCGGCAGGGCCACGGGGCCGGCAGACGGCAGGGCCGGCAGACGGCAGGGCTCCTCGGACATCTCCGCACGTGACATGGTGTGCCGCGACATCGCCCGCCCGCCCGTACACTCGACGGCGATGACGACGATCAAGCCGGCGCTCGAGCTCGCGGCTCGAGCGGCGATTGCGAGCCGCACTGAGGCCCTTTTCCGTGGTTCCGGGGCGCTCCGCGAGGGCCACTTCCTCCTGAAGAGCGGCCGCCACTCGAATGCGTATCTCGAGAAGTTCGCGGTCCTGTCGGATCCGGCCGCCACGAGCGAGCTGTGCGGGTTCTGGGCGGCGCGGCACCGCGATGCCGACGGCACGCCTCGCGTGGACCTGGTGGCTGGCCCGACGACCGGCGGCGTCATC
The DNA here is from genome assembly GCA_013822395.1 of Anaerolinea sp. GTDB lineage: Bacteria > Chloroflexota > Limnocylindria > Limnocylindrales > CSP1-4 > UBA5189. Next base: position 68,178 of record PNKK01000011.1, read on the forward strand.
CTCGCCTTCGAGACGGGCCGCCAGCTCCGGACTCGGGCGATCTTCGCCGAGGAAGTCAAGGGCGTCGACGGCTCGACGCGACGCGAGTTCCGGCGCGGTTTCCGGATCGAGCCCGGCGAGCGCGTCCTCCTCGTGGACGACATCCTGACGACGGGCGGCTCGCTCCTCGCAATGCTCCCCGCCGTCGAGGCGATGGGCGGCGAGATCATCGAATGTGCCGTCCTCGTCGATCGATCCGGCGGGATGGCCACCCTCACGTCGCCGTCGACCGGCCGGGTCTACCCGCTTCGGTCGCTCTGGGCGATGGACCTGCCGACCTACGAGCCGGGTTCCGCCACCTGCCCGCGGTGCGCCGACGGGACGCCGCTCCTCGCGCCGGGGAGCACGGGCGCGGCCAGCGGCTGACCCGCCTGATGCGCGCCAGTCCTCCGAACGCCTCGGCTGACTTCGGTGGCCCAACGCCTCGTGGCCCCAACGGATCGGCGGCCGAACTCGGGCCCACCATGGGGCTGAAGCACGGTAGTCGGGTGCTGGCCGGAGCATCGAGAAGCGGCCGCAGCGTTTCTGTCGACCGCAGCGTTTCTTGACTGCGATCGTATTCTGTCGAGGAGCATCTGGTCGCAGCGGCTCGTCCGGAGCCGCCGGAGACGGGGACGCACAATGAACACACGGCTCGACTTGTTCGCCGTTGCTGGTCGCGTTGCAGTCGGAGCCTCCCTGCTCTTCGCCGGTCTCACGAAGCTACGCGATCGTCGAGAGCGATTCCTGCGGGCAGTGCTCGGGTATGAGCTGATCACAGGGGTCTGGGCCTTCCTGTTTGGCCGTGTGCTCCCCACTGCACCGGTTCTCGTCGGCACCTCTCTCGTGGTCGGACTATTCGTTCCCGTAAGTGCTGTCCTTGCCTTCGCGCTGCTCTTCTCCATCGCGATGGCAGTCGCCCACAGCCTCGTCCGTGGGCTGCTGACGGCCGGCGGACTCGTAGGAGAGGAGGAAACATGACGCCTACACGCGACCACACCCCTCTGCGCAGGGTTGTGGCGCGCTGGATTGCCCCGGCACTGTGGGCGCTGTGGCTGCTGGCGCTCCTTTCCGACCTGCTCGCCGGGAGAGGCCTGACGGGATTTGCTGCCGGGATGTTCGTCGCGCTCGCGGCAGGTCAGGTCTTCGCCTGGCGGCGGGGCGACACACTGCCGATGGAGTGGGCTGTCGCGACTCTGACCATCTGCGCAGTTGTCGCACTGGCAATCGCGATCTACCTGGCGACCAGCCTCCAGCGGTCTCCAGCTCCTGCGGCAGCACTGGTCACCGAGGCAGCTCCGAGCAGTGACGTAGCTCCGACCGTCGCCGTGCCCTCGCCGTCGTCGGCGAGTCGTTCTCCTCGTCCTCTTGCTGTTCGGACGGTGCGGCCGTCCGTCGTGCGCTCGGAGCGGGTCGACGCACTGGCTCCGGTGCCCGTGGCGTCCTTCTCGAGCGCCGATCTCCTGTCGGTCTCCCCCGATGGCCGCTCCGCGCTCATCTCGGCCAATCACAGCTCGGTTCCGCAAGTCGACCTCATCGCGGTGCCATTGTCTGGTGACGCTCAGGTCAACCTCGGTGTCGCAGGCTGGGAGTGGCGCCCGCCCGACAGTTCTGAAGTCCGTCTGGCGCTCCCGGCGTGGTCGGCCGACAGCTCAGCGGTCGCCTTCGAGAACGGTCCCAACGGGAAGGTCGCGTCGCTGGTTGGTGCGCCGGCCATCGATTTCACGGCAACGACGGACGCGCCGATCACCGCCCTGACCGGCGGCGGCTTCGTCATCGGCACCCCCGCTGGCCCCCGGGTCGTCGCCGGCCCGGACGTACCACTTGCCGACGCCACCGGCCTCCGCGATGTCGTCTACTTCCCCGACGGCACGTCGCTCGTCGGCCTGGATGAAGGCGGCAACATCGTCTGGGCGAACGGGTCGGACCGGATCGTCGTTGCCGGCCCGCCGGAGTCCGCGTTTCCGCCGGCCATGACACTCCTGTCGCGGGGGGCCCGGGCCCTCGCCATCGCCCCGGAAGACTTGCCACTGTGGTCCGCTTATCTCGTTGAGCCCGATGGATCGATCACGATCCTCGAGCTGGCCGACTTCTGCAGCGGACTGGCGCTTTCGGACGACGGTGCCTACGCGGCCTACACCACGTGCGAACGCTTCGCGGAGAACGCCGGCAGCCCGGCCTGGTACTCGCTGCGCGTCGTGCGCCTCTCCGACGGCGTGTCGGTCGACATTGGACCGGGTGCCGCCACGCCGGTCTTCCTGCCCGGCACCAACCGTCTCGTCTGGCTCGGACTGTCCGGCGACCTGCCCGTCGGCCCAACATACACGCTGACCGTCGCCACGAAGGAGCTGTTGCCTTGACCGGACGTCCTGTCGCTTGCCATCTTCACGCCGCAGGCTGAGTGCCTCGCATCGAGCCCGGTAGCCGAGACCCGGTAGCCGGGTGGCGCCGATCGGCGGGTAGAATGGCGCCACCTCCACGTCGTCCCTCCGGTCGCGCCACAACCCAGGAGTCCCGGTGACCCGCTTTCAGCGCCTCGCCGCCGCCACGGTTCTGACCACATTCCTGCTCGTCACGATCGGCGTCATCGTCCGTGCCACGGATTCGGGCCTTGGCTGTCCGGATTGGCCGCTCTGCTACGGCCAGCTCCTTCCGCCGGCGGGCGACTTCAAGGCCTGGATCGAGTGGATCCACCGCGACGTTGCGGCCCTGGTCGGCTTTCTCATCATCGGCATGGCCGCGCTCGCGGTGATCGACCATCGCGATCGACCATCGATCCTCTGGCCGTCAGTCATCGCCGTCGTGCTCGTCGGGTTCCAGGCGTACCTCGGGCGGGAGACCGTCCGACTCGGCAACTCCGGTGAGAGCGTCACGGCCCACCTGGCGGCCGCCATGGTGCTCGTCGGCGTCCTCGTCTACCTCCTTGTCCGGTCGTCCTACCCGGCCCGGATCGGCGGTCGAGGCGGCAGCCAGCGGTTCACGCTCCTCGCCGCGTTCGCGGCGGCCGCGACGTTCGTCCTGCTCCTGTTCGGCTCGAATGTCACCGCGCGGAACGCCGGTCTCGTCTTCCTCGACTGGCCCCTCATGTCCGGCGGGATCTACCCGTTCGATCCGTCCATCCCGAAGGACGTCGCCGTGCTGTATGCCGCCAACGCCCTCCACCGGTACGCCGCGGGCATCGTCTTCCTCGTCATCCTGGCGGTTGCCGTCGTCGCGTGGCGGACCCAGCGGGCGCGGCCCGGCCTCCGCGCCATGGCCGTCGGGATCTTCGCGCTGTACTTCGTCCAGGTGGTCGTCGGCGGGCTCCAGGTGCTCACGCTCCTGTCCGACTGGACGCAGACCCTCCATCTCGCGCTCGGGACGCTGATCTGGGGCGGGACCGTGGCGCTCACCGTCTCGAGCTATTACACGGCCCGGACGGAGACCGCCGCCGGGTGGGTGGCCGCCGGCCACGGCGGCGATGGAACCGGTGCCCGGACCGAGCCCGGGGCAGTCTCCGGACCGGCGACCGCCACCTCGACCACTGACACGATCCGTGCCTACGTGGCGCTGACGAAGCCGCGGATCATCGAGCTGCTCCTCGTCACGACCGTTCCGGCGATGGTGCTCGCGACGCGTGACGTGCCCGGGATCCAGCCGATGGACTGGCTCCGCCTGACGTTCTGGACGCTGATCGGAGGGTCGCTCGCGGCCGGCGCCGCCAACGCGATCAACCAGTATCTCGACCGCGACATCGACGAGCGGATGGCCAGAACCCGGCGGCGGCCCCTTCCCGCCCACCAGGTGACGCCGGAGGGGGCGATGGTCTTCGGGATCATGCTCGCCGCGATCTCGGTTGCGCTGATGGCCGCGTTCGTGAACCTCGTCGCGGCGTTCCTCACGCTGCTCGCGATTGCCTTCTACGTCGTCGTCTACACGATCATGCTGAAGCGGAGCACGCCCCAGAACATCGTGATCGGCGGCGCGGCAGGCGCCCTCCCGCCGGTCATCGGCTGGGCCGCGGTCACGGGCGGGGTGGGCCTGCCGGCGATCATGCTGTTCCTCCTCATCTTCTACTGGACGCCGCCGCACTTCTGGGCGCTCGCGCTCCGGATCCGGACGGACTACGCCGCCGCCGGCGTGCCGATGCTCCCCGTGGTCCGGGGAATCGTGGAGACGAGCCGCCAGATCGCCCTGTACACGGTTCTCCTCGTGGCGGTCTCGCTCGTCTTCGCGGTGGTCGCCCAGATGGGGCTCGTCTACCTCGCCGCCGCGGTCGTCCTCGGCGCGGTCTTCCTCTGGCGGGCCTTCCGGCTCTGGCGCGAGGGCGCGGCCCCGGAGGCCTCGACCGCGCAGGCGATCCGCCTCTACCGCTTCTCGATCAGCTACCTGACGCTCCTGTTCGTCGCGGTGGCGGTGGACGCGGTCGTCGCCCTCCCGATCGGCTGACCAGCCGCAGACGGCGGCCACCGCCGAGCTGTGCAGGGCCGGCGGGAACCTCCCGCACGTAACGCGCGTCCCGCGGGAATGCACGTCATCCGCCACTTCGCACGCGGCGCCTGATCGGGGGAAGATGTCATGACGAACGCGTCCGGGCTCCCGCGGCCGCACCGCGTCCTCGCGGCGGCCATCCTCTCCCTCGCCGCCCTCTGGGCGCCAGCCGGCGCGTCCGCCTCGTGCGCGTTCGTGCCGGACGCCGCTCAATGGGCCACGGCCGATGCCGTCTTCGTTGGAACCGCGATCAGCGTCGCGAACGGCGCCCGATGGGCGACGGTCCGGGTGGAGGAGGTCTGGCAGGGGCCGGACCAGCCGGTCGAGGTCGTCGTCCGCGGCGGTCCGGGAGGCAATGTCGCGACATCGGTCGATCGGACGTACACGGTCGGGATTCGCTACCTGTTCGCCGTCTCCGTCGTGGACGGCGAGCTGGCGGACTCGTCGTGCTCGGGCACGACGCAGGCGGACGCGATCGACCTCGACGAGCTGCGCCCGCCCGACGTCCGCCAGCCGGCCGGTAGGGCCCCGGGATCGAGCGACGGCGGCCTGGACCTCGGCGCGCTCGCCGGGCCCGTGCTCGTCGTCGGGGTCGTCGGGGGTCTGCTCCTGGCGACGGTGCTCCTCGCTCGGCGCCGCGAGGTCTGACCCGGGTCGCTCAGCCGGCCCGTTCGAGGTCGGCGAGGAGCGTGTCGGCGGTGAGCGGCCTGCCGAGGAAGTCGAGCAGGATGTCGCGCGGCGTCCGCGCGCCGGCAAACCGAAGGAGCCGGTCGGAGACGAATGCGTACCAGCCCGG
>PNKK01000012.1 GCA_013822395.1 Anaerolinea sp.
AAGAGCTACCTCGCGGCGGCACTCGCGCTCGCCGCGGGCGAGCGGATCGTGTGGATCGCCCGGGACGCGGAGATCGGCGATCGCGTGGCAGAGGAGCTGGCCGCGTGGGTGGGGGATCCGGCTGCCGTTGCAGTCCTGGAGCCGCGTACCGCACTCGCCTACGAGCGGAGCGAGCTCGTCGCCGACGAGACCGCGGCGCGGGTCGCGGCGCTGTCCGCGTGGCGGAGCGACCGCGCCCGGATCCTCGTCGCCAGCGTCCAGGCGCTCATCCAGCACACGATCGCCCCGGCGGACCTCCCCAACGAGCCGCGCCGCCTTATGGCCGGGGCTCGCGCGACCCAGTCGGCCCTCCTCCGCGACCTGCTGTCGCTCGGCTACTCCCCGGTCCTCGAGGTCGCCGGCAAGGGCGAGTTCGCCCGCCGCGGCGGGATCGTGGACGTCTTCCCGCCGTCGGGCAGCCTCCCGGTCCGGATCGAGCTCTTCGGCGACGAGGTCGAGTCTCTGCGGGTCTTCGATCCCACCGACCAGCGGAGCGTGGGGACGGTGGCCGAGATCGCGCTCCTGCCGGCGTCCGAGTTCCTCCTTCCACACGACGGCGCCGAGGGTCTCGTGGCCCGGCTCTCTACGTCGCTGTCGAAGCTCCCGGAGCGCCTGGCGGCCGACTTGGAGCGGCTGACTGAATCGGGCGGGGAGGGCCGGCCCGGAATCCCCACCCGTGACGCCCGCGCCGCCGCGGTCGGCGACGCGGCCGAGATCTGGGCGCCGATCCTCGCCCCGAGCACCGCGCTCGATCATGTCGATCCAGGCGCGCTCCTCGTTCTCGACGAGCCGGGTGACATCGCCGAGGCCGGCGAGTTCCTCTGGCGCCAGGCCGACGAGCGACGCGCCGAGCTCATCGCGGCCGGCAATCTCCCAAAGGCCTGGCCGCAGACGCTCCTGGGTCGTCGGGCCTGGAAGGCGCGGCTCGTGGCGGCGCGGACACTGGAGCTGACCTGGGAATCGGAGGTCCCCGCCGACAGCGCGATTGCCGGCGGCGGGCTCAGCGCCGGCGACGCATTCGGGTGGCGCGAACCCACACTCCCGCCGGGCCGGGCATCACAGATCGGCGACGCCGTCGAACGATGGCGGGCGTCGGTCGGGGACGGCACCCAGCCACGGATCGTCGTCGCGTCTGACCAGGCCCCCCGGCTCGCCGAGCTCCTTGCCGAGGCCGGCTACCCGACCGGCGTCACCGGCAGCGTCGGCGGCGCGCCGCCGCCCGGGGCGGTCGTGCTCGTCGAGCGCAGCCTCAACGGCGGCTTCGCCGGCGGTCCGGACGGCCTGGTCTTCGTCACGGATCGCGAGCTGTTCGGCAACGTTCGCGTCCGAAGACCCAAGGCGATGCGGCGGGTGGTCCCCCGCGACATCCTCGAGCGCCTGACCCCCGGCGACCTCGTCGTCCACATCGACCACGGCGTCGCCCGCTACGAGCGGATGCTCCGCCGGAGCGCCGGCGAGGGCGACCAGCGCGACTACCTCGAGATCGGCTTCGCCGGAGGCGACCGGATCTACGTTCCGGTCGAGCAGATCGCCCGCGTCACCCGCTACTCGGGCGGCGAGCGCCCCCAGCTCTCGAAGCTGGGGGGCACGGAGTGGCTCCGGGCGAAGCTGCGGGTCCGGAAGGCCGTCGCCGACCTCGCCGAGGAGCTCCTCGCGCTGTATGCCGCACGGGTCAGCGCGGCCGGCTACCCGTACTCGCCGGACTCGCCGTGGCAGGCCGAGATGGAGGCGAGCTTCCCGTATGAGGAGACCGTGGATCAGCTCCGCGCCGTCCTCGAGATGAAGCACGACATGGAGGCCGGCCGGCCGATGGACAGGCTCGTCGTGGGCGACGTCGGGTACGGCAAGACCGAGGTCGCGCTTCGCGGCGCGTTCAAGGCCACCCAAGATGGCAAGCAGGTCGCCGTCCTCGTCCCGACGACCGTTCTCGCGGCCCAGCACCACGAGACGTTCCGTGCCCGGTTCGCGGCGTTCCCGATCAAAGTCGGGATCCTGTCCCGGTTCGTCGGGTCGAAGGAGCAGGAGCGGACGCTCGCGGGGCTCGCCGATGGCAGCGTGGACATCATCATCGGGACCCACCGGCTCCTCTCGAAGGACGTCCGGTTCCGGGACATGGGCCTCCTCGTCGTCGACGAGGAGCAGCGGTTCGGGGTCGCCGCGAAGGAACGGCTCAAGCAGCTCCGGCGCGAGGTGGACGTCCTGACGCTGTCGGCGACGCCCATCCCGCGGACCCTGAACCTCGCCCTCGCCGGAATCCGCGACATGAGTGTCATCGAAACGCCGCCTGAGGACCGCCTGCCGATCCAGACGCGCGTCGCCGAGGCCTCGGCCGGGCTGGTCCGCGACGCGATCCTGCGCGAGCTCGATCGCGGAGGCCAGGTCTTCTACGTCCACAACCGCGTCGAGACGATCGAGGCCCAGGCGGAGCAGCTCCGCCGGATGCTGCCCGATGTCCGGATCGTGGTGGGGCACGGCCAGATGCCGGAGGGCAGTCTTGAGAAGGTGATGCTCACGTTCGCATCGGGCGCGGCCGACATCCTCGTATGCACGACGATCATCGAGTCCGGCCTCGACATCCCGAACGCCAATACGATCATCATCGACCGGGCGGACACGCTCGGGCTCGCCCAGCTCTACCAGCTCCGGGGGCGGGTGGGGCGGTCGTCGCGGCGCGCCTACGCGTACCTGCTCTACCGGCGGCGCGAACGGATGAGCGAGGACGCCCGGAAGCGGCTCCAGGCGATCTTCAACGCCTCCGAGCTGGGCGCGGGGTTCCAGATCGCCCTGTCCGACCTCGAGATCCGGGGTGCCGGCAACATCCTCGGCGGGGAGCAGTCCGGCCACATGGCCGCCGTCGGCTTCGATCTCTACTCTCGGATGCTCGCCGAGGCGGTCGAGGAGGGGAAGGCGGCGCGCGAGGGGCGCGTGGCGGTCATCGAGCCGCCGTCCGCGGTCATTGACCTCCCGCTCGAGGCGCACCTCCCCGACGACTACGTCCCCGACGAGGCCCAGAAGCTCGAGCTCTACCGGCGTCTCGCCCGGGCCCGCACGCCCGGCCACATCGCCGCGTTCCGCCAGGAGGTCACGGACCGGTTCGGCCCAATGCCCCCGCCCGTGCTGCGACTCGTCGAGGTCGCCGATCTCCGCCTGGCCGCCGAGGCCGCCGGCGTCTCCTCGATCTCGCGCGAGGACGGCCAGCTCGTGGTCCGCTTCGGCGCCGGCCTGTCACGCGCCACCGCGATGCGCTTGCTGGGCCCGGGCGCCCTCCCGGGCCTCCGCCCATCCGAGGTCACGTTCGCCTCCAACCAGGTCCGGATCCGCCTCCCGAAAGACCCGCGAAAGAGCTGGGCGCTGACGCAGGCAGTCGTTGCGAGGCTGTCGACGGAGCTCGCCACGATCGAATGAAATCGACCGATGCCGAGCTGGATCGTCGACCCGAAGGCCAAACAATCCCGCTGCGAGCGGGCGTGCTATCTGCACTCTATGAAAGCCCCGATAGACCTTTCACATAGGGAGCGTGTTCTACGGCACCGCCGTGAGTCACCCGGAGCGTCCCTCTGATCGCGGTGCCGGTCGTTCGATCACCAAGCCAAACTCGTCTCGGATGCGATCGAAGTCTCCGTCGTCAGTGGCGAGGGGGAGTGGGTCGGGCCGTGAGAGGGCGCACGCGGCGATCCAGAGGTCATTGTCACCAATCTGGGTGTGATATCGGGAGCGCAACTCCGCGAACTTCCGCGCGACGCCGATCGTTCCCGGGATCACTGGCCACGAGGCAAGCCGGTCCTCCAGGGCTTGGCGCCTGTCGGCCCCCCATGGTCGGGCCCCATGGAGAATCTCGCCGACCGTGGCGAATGAGAGATACAGCGTTCTCCCTGTGGCAAGACGGTCCCACTCGGGTCGAGGGGTCTTCGGATTCAGGAGCCAGGTGAGGACGTTCGTGTCGACCAGTAGCGGGCGCGCGGGCGGCTCAGCGGGATCGGAGGGCATCGTAAAGCTGCTCCCACTCCCCATCCGACGCCTCGGCAAAGTGGAGTTCGTCAGGATCGGCCACCGGGCGAGCACCGGCCTGCTCCGCGAGCTCCGAGAGGCTCGGGTCACGCCAGAAGTCGATTCCCTCGAAGTCCATGCCCAACTGATCACCCGCCAGGATTTCCGTCACCCGAATCTCGCGCACGCGTCGAGTTGAAGCGTCGTACTCGACCTCGCCGCGCAGCGACGCGCGATCGCCGAGCAGCCGCTTGACCTCCGGTTCGAAATCGGCTTCAAACGTGACCTTCACGCTCTCCCCAGTCGGGGTCCGAAGGTGGGCCTCGTCCGATTCGATGTTGGCCTCGAAGATCCGGCCAGTGACCTGATCACGCCCAACGCCCGTCGCGTCGTGGCCGAGCGCCTCGAGTCGGTCGAGCGCGGCCTCGTCCAGCGGGATCTCGCGTTCGGGCCCATGGCGGCGGTCCAGGAAGACCACGGACGCCCCCGGCCGTCGCGCCGCCATCCGTCGGGCGAATTGCCGGAGCGCAGGAGCGAGCTCAGCGTGTATGCGAGTGCCATCGACGGTCTCGAAGACGGCGTTGAGGCCGCGCTCGGAGAGGGTTTCGACATTCAGCCCGATAGACCCCGCGATCGGGGTGGGTGGGGCAGGTTGCAGTTCGGCCACAAGGCTCCCAGAGCGGAGGTTCACCAGCCTGACCTTCGCGGCTCCCTCGATAGGAGCTCCCCTCCGGCCTGGCAGCCCAATCGGACGCCCGAGGTCCGCGGCGGCTCCGTACGCCACGAGATCGACGATTCCGCGAAGGAACTCGATCACGTCTCCCACGGCGACTTCACCCAACCCTGGGCCGGGAAGCTTGATGGCGTACTGGCCGTCGGGCTGAGCAGTTCGCTCGATCGGCTCATCGGTCACCTTCATGTCGGACTGCTCCCTGCGCAGCTGTACCGGCCAATCATCCCATCGATCCCTGCCAGCTTGGGTGTCACAACGTTAGGGCATGGGGCCGAGCCGGACGCCAAGGGCTGCGGGTCTCCTCGTTCGCCTAGATTCTGAACCGGGCGTCCGCTCGCTCGAATGGAGAGCGGAACACCTGGCCCGTGATCAGCTCCTGGTAGCTGCTGTGGAGACGGATGATCCGCTGCAGCGGGTTCGGGTAGTAGCGGACTACGGACGGCTTGATGCTCATCGGGTCGGCCCGCGGGCGCGTGTACAGCCTCGAGCGCCACGACGTACGCGTATCCACCTCTTGCCGGGATTCCGCAGCTGGAACTCACGCGTGTACCTATGGGCCGGCCTTGGCCGAGGGTGCGGTAGGGATCAGGTGGTCGCCGCGACTGGGGCAGGCGCGAGCTCGAAGAAGCGCGGCGGCTCGGCGACGGCGAGCGCCTTGAAGATGGCCGCCTGACGGGCGGTGATCTCGGTCCGCTGGCGGACCTCGCCGGACGGCCCGCTGAAGCGCCCGAGGTGGAGCTTGTCGAGCTCGGAGCGCAGCGCGCGCCAGCTCTCGCCGGTGGCGGTCTCGGCGATCCGGACGAGAAGCAGGGCCAGCCAGCAGAGGAGGACGTGGGCCCGGATGCGCGCCGCCTTGCGGTGGTAGACCGGCCGCAGGTCGAGCGTCGTCTTCATGTCCCGCCAGGCGCGCTCGACCTCGAGCAGCTGCTTGTAGCCGACCGCCACCTCGGCCGCCGACAGGGTGGGGTCGGAGGTCCGCGGGAGGAACTTGCCATCGAGCCGGGCCTCGGCGGCCACCGCGGCGCGGTCGATCCGCAGCAACCCCGTCTCGGTCAGCCGCAGGAAGCGCCGGTAGGCGGGCCGCTCGCGCAGGCGGCAGGCGAGCTCCTCGCGTGCCTCGGGTGACGCGTCATCGGAGCCGGCGATGGCGCCATCGAGCTGGCCCAGGAGCTGCTCGCGCACGAGGGCGTCGCGGGCCGCCTCGTCGGGATTGCGGCAGATGATGAACCGATCGCGCATCGTCCCCTCGTCGAGGACGACCTCCTTCACCTCCAGGTTGTCCGCCACCCGCCGGTAGCGGCCCTGACGGGCGAGGGCCGCCTGCGCCTCGGCCGAGTCTCCCCGCAGCTTCTCGCCGGTGATGTAGTGGCCGCCGGCGCGCTGGAGGTAGCGGCGGTTCTCCGCCGCCTACCTGGTCGAGATGGCCGTCCGCCTGGTCGAGCTCCACCGGGTGTTGAAGCAGACTGGCTCGCTCTACCTCCACTGCGACCCGACGGCGAGCCACTACCTCAAGCTGCTGCTCGATGCCGTATTCGACGCCAGGAACTTCCGGAATGAGGTCATCTGGGAGCGGGCGACCGCAAAGAACGATCCAAAGCGATACGGCCGCACGCATGACGTCCTGCTCTTCTACTCGAGGAGTGCGGTCTTCACGTGGAATCCGATCTTCCAGCCACTCGGCCGCGACTTCGGCGATCTCCCGCCGCAGCTGAGCAAGAACTTACACGTACGTCGAACACGGGACAGGACGCCGCTACCGTCTGAGCGACCTCACCGCGAACAAGCCGGGCGGCGACACCGATTACGAATGGAAGGGCATTCGACCGGAGTAGGGAACGGGCCCGAGTCGCGGCGCTACTCACCGATCGTCCTGATGACCTGCGGTGCCCAGTACCGCCGCCCGTAACTGGCCACGTCGAAGGGCTCGACGATGCCCGCCTGGACGAGCTTCTCGATGTTCGCCTTGGCGGCCGGATACGTGACGCCTAGCAGATCCCTGACAGCCGGCACGGTGATGACCGGCGACCGGAACAGGTGATCGACCAGCCGCAGCAGGAGAGCCGAGGACCGGGCGTGGGTCACCGCCTCGCGCCACGCTGTCTGCAGATCTTGCAGGCGCTTGGCGCGCGCGGTCGCGTCACGGGACTGCTCGGCGACCCCTCTGAGGAAGAAGACGAGCCAGTCCGTCCAGGCACCGTGATCGCTCACAGCGTTGAGATGCGAGTAGTACGCGCTGCGCTCGCGCTCGAGATACGCGCTCAGGTAGAGGAGCGGCACCGGCAGAAGCCCCCAGTGAACCAGCAGGAGGCTTGTCAGCAAGCGGCCGATCCGGCCGTTGCCGTCGATGAACGGGTGGATCATCTCGAATTGGACGTGGATCAGGCCGAGCCGGATGAGCGGCGGATGTGGGTCCATCTCCCGATTGACGTACCGCTCGAACTCGGTGATCGTCTCATTCATCTCCGCGGGCGGCGGCGGGACATACGAGGCGTCGGCGAGAAGGCTCTCCGGGGCGCCGATCCAGTTCTGGCTTGTCCGAAATTCGCCGGGGCTCCGCTCCTGTCCGCGCACGCCGGCCATCAGGCGCTCGTGCAGCTCTCGGATCAGGCGCGCGCTCATCGGCAGTTCATCGATCCGATCGAGGCCATATCGGAGAGCGGCAACGTAATTCATGACCTCGCGGAGGTCGCCCACCGCCTCGTGGGTGGGTCTTGGGATGCCGCGCGCCTCGAACATGTAGATGTCAGTGAGGGTGGCCTGTGTCCCCTCGATCCTCGATGACAGCACCGCCTCCTTCCGGATGAACGGGTTGATCAGGAGATCCGGGTTGGACAGGGTGCGTCCGAGGCCGCTCAACTCCCCGAGGGCGCGATCGGCTTCGGACAGCGCCCGGAGAAGGTCGTAGCTGAGTTCGAGTCGCGGGGGCAGCGGAGCCGGTACAAACGCTTCATAGGCCAGCTCCCCGGATCCAACACGGACCGCCCGCCCGGCCTCGTTCTCCCGGATCGTTGGGTTATACCCAACCATCAATCTCGCCTCGCTATTATAGGAAAGCCACGCGATCCTATAACCCGGAGGCCGTGTCGTCAACGCCGCCGACAAGGGCATCGACGGCGTGATCAGCTTCTCGACCGGGCCACGCGGCGAGGTCGGTCGTGCGCTCGTCAGCGTCAAGAGCGGCACCGTGAAAACTGGATACCTGCCGGGGATACCGGCCGTGGCGACATGGTCGCCCGGGGATCGCCGGCCGCCCGGGTTGCCACGCCCGGTCACGCGCGGAGTAGCCTCTCGGTCGACGACCCGCTGCCTGTCGCACAGGAGGACAAGATGTCAACGACCGCGCCGGAACCATGGCCGTGGCCTGAAGCTCTGGACGGCCCGCAGGCCGCAGCCGACAACCATCGGGTCCTGTTCGAGAACGACCGGGTCAGGGTTCTCGAGACGGTGATCGGGCCCGGCGAGACCACGCCGCTCCACACCCATCGCTGTCCGACGGTCTCCCACGTCGTGTCGGGCTCCAGCATCATCCGGCGCGACGAGCACGGCGCGGTCCTGCTCGACACGAGCAAGGTCGACCCGCCGTTCGTGATGCCCCGGGTGCTGTGGTCCGACTTCCTGCCCGCGCACACCCTCGAGAACACGGGCCCGGACGACCTCGTGGTGATCGGCGTCGAGCTCAAGGACCGAGCTTGATGGCCGCCATGTCCCGCTCGTGACGCTCCGCGACCGAGCGGGAAGCATCGCAGGACCTCGGCCGGACTCCCTCTGGTCGCCTGTCCGGCGGCCCCTGACCGTGGGGCTCGTCCTGACGATCACGCTCGTCGCATCGGAGGCGCTCGCGGTCGCCACCGCGATGCCGATCGTGGCTCGCGACCTCGGCGGGCTCGAGCTCTACGGCTGGGTCTTCACCGCGTTCTTCCTGGGTTCGCTCATCGGGATCGCGGTGGTCGGCGGGCTCGTCGATGAACGGGGTCTCGTGGTCCCGTTCGTCGGCGGGCTCATCCTCTTCGGGATCGGCCTCCTCATCTCCGGGCTCGCGCCGTCCATGGAGACGATCGTCGTGGGGCGGTTCATCCAGGGCCTGGGCGGTGGCGCCGTGCCGCCGGTTGCCTACGTCGCCATCGGCCGAAGTCTCCCGGATCGACTCCGGCCGCCGATGTTCGCCACGCTCTCCGCGGCGTGGGTTCTGCCCGGTGTCGCGGGGCCGGCCGTGGCCGGGTTCGTCGCCGAGACCTGGCATTGGCGGCTGGTCTTCCTCGGCCTCCTGCCGCTCATCGCGGTCGCCGGATCCATCGCCTTTCGGGCGATGCGGGCGATCCCGGACCAGCCGACCCCGACCGGTGCGAGCAGACACGACCGCGGTGACGCGGCGGCTCGAGCGGATCGGTGGCGCCGGTACGGATGGGCCGTCGCGGTGAGCGTCGGCGCTGGGCTCATCACCACGGCGCTCCTGAGCTCGGACCCGCGGATCATCATCGGCCTGAGCGCGGTCGGGATCGGCGTCACGCTGGTCGCCCTCGGCCGGCTGACGCCGGCCGGCACGCTCCGGCTCGCGCGCGGGTATCCGTCCGCGGTGCTCCTCCGCGGACTCCTGACGTTCAGCTTCTTCTCCATCGATGCCTACGTTGCGCTCCTGCTCGTGGAGGTCCGAGGCTGGTCGGCAACGGCCGCCGGTCTGGCGCTGACCGGTGGGACCATCTCCTGGTCGGCCGGTGCGTGGATCCAGGCGCGGACGGTCGCCCGGGTGGGCGCGGAGGGGTTCGTGCGGATCGGGTTCCCGATCGTGGCCCTGGGGATGGTGGGTGTGGCGCTGGCGCTGCTCCCCGAGGTGCCTGCCTGGGTCGCCGTGCCGACGTTCGCGCTCTCCGGGCTGGGGATGGGCCTCGCCTACTCGCAGTTCGCGATCATCGTCCTGCGCGACGCGCCCCGCGACATCCAGGGCGCGGTCACGTCTGCCGTCTCGCTGTCCGATATGCTCGGTACCGCGCTCGGTACCGGGATCGCGGGCGCGATCGTCGCCGCGTCGGTGCGGGCGGGCAGTGGCGCCGGTCCAGGGCTCGGCGCATCGATCGTCATGGGCGTCGTGGTCGCGCTGCTCGGGTTTCTCCTCGCACCGAGGCTCCACCACCGGCCCGCGCTGTCCCAGGTGCGGGGTCGATCCAGCTGACCCGGGTGGATGGCTCCATGCCCGATTGCTCCATGCCGGCAGCGGTTCACGCTAGACTCGACCGGTCGCGCCGACGGCCCGACCCGGCTGCGCCGCGACCCACCAGGAGGTCCCTGCCATACATGTCCGCCGAGACGCTTCGCGCGAAGATCCGCGAGATCCCGGACTTCCCGAAGCCGGGGATCCTCTTCTACGACATCACGACGCTCCTCAAGGACGCGGCGGCGTACCGCGAGGCGATCTCGCTCATGCTCGACCCGTATCGCGGCGAGAGGATCGATGTCGTCGTCGGGATGGAGTCCCGCGGGTTCATCTTCAGTGCCCCGATGGCGGTCGAGATCGGCGCGGGCTTCGTCCCGGTCCGCAAGCTCGGCAAGCTGCCGGCCGAGACGCTCTCGGTCGAGTACGCCCTCGAGTACGGGTCGAACACACTGGAGATCCATCGCGACGCGATCCAGCCGGGCCAGAAGGTCCTCGTCGTGGACGACCTGCTCGCCACGGGCGGGACCGTGAAGGGAACGATCGAGCTCATCGAGCGCCTCAAGGGCGACATCGTGGGCCTCGCCTTCCTCGTGGAGCTGGACTTTCTCAACGGCCGCGAGCGGCTCGGCGGCCGTCGCGTCACGAGCGTCATCCGGTACTGACCGGCGCTCGACTGCGCGTCCATCGCAGCTGACGACCGACCCCGATGAGCGGCTCGCCGCCCGATCCCTCCCGCCGCCGGTTCTTCCGGCAGTTCGCCGGCGAGGTCGTCACGAGTGCGGCGCAGGTCGTGGGGGCGGTGGCCGAGGTCCGCGATCGATCGGCGGCCGAGGCGCAGGCGCTGCTCGGCGGCGTCGAGCCGGTTGTCAGCGGCCCGGGGACCCCGGGCGCCAGGGCCGGCGCCCGGGGCATCCTCGAGCGGGCCGCCGGCGGGGCGGCCCCGAGCGGCTTCCGGACCCCGTTCCGCTTCGATGCAGCCGACACCCTCCTCGTCATCGACCAGCGGGCGCTCCCCGATGAGCTCATCGAGCTCCCCGTGCACAACGCGTACGACGGCGCGCGGGTCATCCGGGAGATGGCGGTCCGGGGCGCGCCGGCGATCGGCCAGGTGGCGGCGCTCAGCCTCGCGCTGAGCGGTTGGCTGGCTCGGAACGCGCCACCGCGGTCGCGTGACGCGATCGTCCGGGCCGCCGCGAAGCACCTCGCGGAGGCTCGCCCGACGGCGGTGAACCTCGGCTGGGCGGTCCGGCGGGTCATGGCCGCCTACGATGCGGCAGCGGCCGCCCACGACGCGGCAACGGCAGTGGCCGCCCACGACGCGGCAACGGCCGCCAAGGCCGGCGCGAGTGGCCCGGAGATCGCCGCGGCCATGCGTGCCGAGGCGGACCGGATCGTGTTCGAGGCGACCGACGACCACGGCCGCCTCGCCGAGCACGGCTTCTCGGTGCTGCCCGACGTCGGCGACCGTGAGCTCCGCCTCCTGACCCATTGCAATACGGGACCGCTGGCGTGCGGCCAGTTCGGGACGGCGCTCGGGGTGATCCAGGTGGCCCACCACGCGGAGCGGCCGCTCCATGTCTGGGTGGACGAGACGCGGCCGTACCTCCAGGGCGCACGGCTCACCGCGTGGGAGCTGGCCCAGGCCGGCGTGCCGCACACGCTCATTCCTGACGTCGCGGCGGCGTCGCTCATGGCCGCGGGCCGGGTGGACGCGATCCTCGTCGGGGCGGATCGGGTGGCCGCCAACGGCGACGTCGCGAACAAGGTCGGTACGTATCCGCTCGCGGTCCTCGCGGCCAGGCACGGGATCCCGTTCTACGTCTGCGCGCCGATCTCGTCGGTGGACCTCGACACGGCCGATGGCGCCGCCATCCCCATCGAGGAACGAGCGCCGGACGAGGTCACCCAGGTCCGCGGTCGCCGGATCGCGCCGGACGGGACGGCTGTCTGGAACCCGGCCTTCGACGTGACGCCCGCCCAGCTGATCACCGTGATCGTCACCGAGGAGGGCGTCCTGCACCCGCCGTTCGAGCCGGCGCTCCGCGCGGCCGCCGATGCTCGGGCATCACGCCGCGGCCCGCACGCGGGCCCGCGCCCCGGCCCGCACCCGGGCGCGGTCGAGCCGGCGCCCGCCTGATGGCATCGGTCGCGATCTCCCGGCGCGAAGCGGCGATCACCGCGGCCGTCGCCTCGGACCGCGCCCTGCTGCGTGGCTTTCTCGAGCGCGACCGGCTGTACGCCGCGTACGCGATCTGCGACCTCGACGACCGTGAGTTCGGTCGAACCCGATGGGGCGCGGCGTGGAGCGGCGACGCCATCGTCGCGATCGTCATGGAGTACTCCGGGGCGTCGCCACAGCCGGTCTTCGCGATGGGCCGCGAGGACGGGATCGTCGCCGTCCTCCGGAACGTGATCCGCCCGCGCCTCGCGTTCATTGCTGCGCTGCCGTCTGCCGTTCCCGCCATCGGGGCCGTCTATCGCCTGGACGCCGGTCCGCAGATGGTCCGGATGTGGGTGGACCGGGCGCGTTTCCGGCCCGCCGACGATCCCGGCGTGGAGCGCCTCATCCCCTCGGATGCCGGCGAGCTCAACCGGCTATATCAGCTCGGGTTCGGGGCGTGGCTCCCGCCCCAGGCCATCGCCGAAGGCGTCTATTACGGCCTTCGCGTCCGCGGCCGACTCGTCGCCGCGGCCGGCACTCACGTCGCCAGCCCGGCCGCGCGGCTGGCGGTCGTCGGGAACGTCCTCACCCACGGCGACTTTCGCGGCCGCGGGTACGCCACCGCGGTGACCGGCGCCGTCACGGCCGAGCTCCTCAGGTCGTGCGACCATGTCGTCCTCAACGTCCGGGCGGACAACCCGCCGGCTATCAGTGCCTACCGCCACCTCGGCTATGCCGAGCACCTCCGCTTCGAGGAGCGGCTTGCGCATCGCCTCGGATCGCCCTGGTCCGAGCTCGCGGATGCGCTTCGTCGTCGCCTCGGCCCCAGGAAGGAGTCCTCGTTTCCATGACCGTTACCCAACGCCCGGGTGCGCTGCCCACGCACGACGTCACCGACCTCGGCCGCGCCGCCGAGGGCGTCAAGCGGATCGAATGGGCGGAGCGGGAGATGCCGGTCCTCCGGCTGATCCGGGAGCGGTTCGCCGCAGAGCGGCCCCTTGCGGGCCTGCGGATCGGTGCCTGCCTCCACGTGACCTCCGAGACGGCGAACCTGATGCGGACGCTCAGGGCGGCCGGCGCGGAGGTGATCCTCGCGGCGTCGAACCCCCTGTCCACGCAGGACGACGTCGCGGCAGCGCTCGTGGCGGAGTACGGCATCTCGACCTATGCCCGCCGGGGCGAGGATCGCGACACGTACTACCAGCACCTCAACGCGGTGGCGGACACGCTCCCGCAGCTGACGATGGACGACGGTTGCGACCTCGTCTCGCTGCTCCACCAGGAGCGCCCGGAGCAGGTGAAGATCGTCCTCGCCGGCACCGAGGAGACGACCACCGGCGTGATCCGCCTGCGAGCGATGGCCGCCGACGGCGCCCTGGGCTACCCGGTCATCGCGGTCAACGAGGCCCTCACGAAGCACCTCTTCGACAACCGCTACGGGACCGGCCAGTCGACGGTCGACGGCATCGTTCGGGCGACCAACCTGCTCATCGCCGGGCGGAACGTGGTCATCGCCGGCTATGGCTGGGTTGGCCGCGGGATCGCGTCGCGGATGCACGGCCACGGCGCGCATGTCGCGGTCATCGAGGTCGATCCGGTCCGGGCGCTCGAGGCGCTCATGGACGGCTACCAGGTGATGACCGTCGGGAGGGCGGCCGGCTGGGGAGACCTGTTCATCACGGCCACGGGGAATATCAACGTCTTCCGTCGCGAGCATTTCGAGGCGATGAAGGACGGCGCCGTCCTCGCGAACTCCGGCCATTTCGACGCCGAGCTGGACCTGGCCGCGCTTCGGGCGATGGCCGAGGGCCACGTCCGCGAGGTCCGCCCCAACGTCCAGGAGTTCGACATCGGGGGGAAGCGCCTCCATCTCGTGGCGGAGGGACGGCTCGTGAATCTCGGCGCCGCCGAGGGTCACCCGGCCGCGGTGATGGACATGAGCTTCGCGAACCAGGCGCTCGCCGCCGAATACGCCGCGAAGCACCACGGCCAGCTGGAGCCGCAGGTCTACGTGGTCCCGGAGGCGATCGATGCCGAGGTCGCTCGGCTCAAGCTCGCCGCGATGGGCATCACGCTCGATGCCATGACCCCCGAGCAGGCGGCCTACGTTGCCTCGTGGCGGCACGGAACCTAGGCGCGGCCGGCCACCCGATGACAGAACCAGGGATCGCCCCGTACGGCAGCTGGGTCTCGCCGTTCCCGATCGAGCGCCTCACCGAGGGCGTCGTCTTCATCGGCGAGGTCCGTGGCGCCGGCGGCGTCCGCTGGTGGCTGGAGGGCCGGCCGGAGGAGCAGGGACGCCAGGTCCTGGTCCGCCGCGATCCGGACGGGACCCTCACGCGCCTGACGCCGGAGGGCTTCAACGCGCGGACCCGCGTTCACGAGTACGGCGGCGCGGCGACGCTCGTTGCGGGCGATCTCGTGGTCGTGTCCGATTTCACCACCGGGCGACTCCACCGGGTGACCGCACCGGGAGAGCTCGTGCCGGTCACTCCCGAGGGGGCCTGGCGCTTCGCGGATATGGTCCACGACGTCGAGCGCGGGCGTCTCTATGCGGTCCGGGAGGACCATGAGCCCGACGCCGTTGCCGCGCACGGTGAGTGGGTCAATGACCTCGTCACGATCGACCTCGCGACCGGTGACGTCGACGTCATCGCCTCGGGCGCCGATTTCTACGCCGCGCCCCGGCTCTCGCCGGACGGCCGGACGCTCGCCTGGCTCGAGTGGCACCACCCGAACATGCCCTGGGACGGCACCGAGCTGAAGGTCGCCGTCGTCGGTGAGGGTGGGGATCTGGGTCCGTCGATCACCGTCGCCGGAAGCCCGGGGGACTGGATCAGCCAGCCGCGCTGGTCGCCGGACGGGATCCTCCACTTCGTCGCCGAGCCTGACGGCTGGATGAACCTGTTCAGGTTCCACGACGGGCGCATCGAGCCGATCGCGCCGATGGCGGTCGAGTTCGGGTCGCCGGACTGGCTCTTCGGCAGCGCCGAGTACGGCTTCCTGCCCGACGGCGGGATCCTGGCCGTGGGCCGGAGTGACGGCCGGGACCGGCTCTACCGGATCGCCCCGGACGGATCGTGGACGATCCTCGACCTGCCGTACACGGAGATCCTGTCGATCTCGATCGACGGCGACCTCGCCGTCCTGCGGGCGGTCTCGCCGTGGGAGCCGGCCGCCGTGGTCGAGCTGTCGCTCGCGACCGGCGAGTTGTCGGTACTTCGGCGTGCAACGCCATTCATCGCCGACCGGGCAGATGTCTCGGCACCGCGCCACATCGAGTTTCCGACGACCGGCGGCCGGACCGCCTTCGGGAATTACTACGCGCCGCACAATCGGCGCTTCCGGGCACCGGATGGGGAGTTGCCGCCGCTCATCGTCACCTCCCACGGCGGTCCCACCTCGGCCGCGTTCAGCGGCTGGGCGACCGGCATCCAGCTGTTCACGAGCCGCGGCTACGCGGTCCTCGATGTCGATTACGGTGGCTCGACCGGCTACGGTCGCGAGTACCGCCGGGCCCTCGAGGGCCAGTGGGGCATCGTGGACGTCGACGATTGCGTCGCCGGCGCCGAGTGGCTGGTGGGGCAGCGGTTGGCGGATCCTGCCCGGCTCGCGATCCGCGGCGGGTCCGCGAGCGGGTTCACGACGTTGGCAGCGCTCGCCTTCCGGCGGACGTTCGGAGCGGGGACGACCTACTTCGGGATCGGCGACCTCCGGGCGTTCGTCAAGGACACCCACAAGTTCGAGTCGCGCTACCTGGAGCGGCTGGTCGGCCCATGGCCGGAGACCGAGCAGCGGTACCTGGACCGCTCACCCTCGCTCCACGCCGATCGGATCGTCGCCCCCGTGCTCGTTGAGCAGGGCGCGGAGGATCGCGTGGTGCCGCCGTCCGAGGCGGAGCGGATCGTCGACGCGCTCTGGGAACGGCGGGTCCCGCACGCCTACCTGCTCTTCCCGGGGGAGGACCACGGCTTCCGCGGCCGTGACGCGATCATCCGCTCGTTCGGCGCCGAGCTGTCCTTCTACGGCCAGGTCTTCGGCTTCACCCCGGCCGACGAGATCGAGCCGATCGAGATCAGGTTTCTCGACGAGCTCCGAGGCCGCTCGCGCGACTGAGCCGCTCGCGCGACTGAGTTGAGTGTCGGACGCGGGGTCCCACGGCCGACCCCGTGATACTCTCGGGACCCGTCTGCAGCGAGGGCCCAGTGACCAGCATCGTCGACGCGCCGCACTACCTGTTCACGTCCGAATCGGTGACCGAGGGTCACCCGGACAAGATGTGTGACCAGGTCAGCGACGCCATCCTCGATGCGATCCTGCGCGAGGATCCGGACGCCCGTGTCGCGTGCGAGGCCGCCACCACGACCGGCCTCGTCATCGTCCTCGGCGAGATCTCGACGACGACCTACGTCGATTTCCAGCAGGTGGTCCGCGAGACCGTCCGCGAGATCGGCTATACCCGCGCGGACTACGGCTTCGATTACGAGACCTGCGGGACCCTCGTCTCGATCAAAGAGCAGTCACCGGACATCGCGCTCGGCGTGGACGCGGCCATCGAGGTCCGCGGCGAGAAGGTCCAGGTTCACGAGCTGGGTGCCGGCGACCAGGGGATGATGTTCGGGTTCGCCTGCCGCGAGACGCCGGAGCTCATGCCGCTCCCGATCGCGCTCGCCCACCGGATGGCCCGTCGCCTGGCCGAGGCACGCAAGTCCGGCCAGCTCCCGTACCTCCGCCCGGACGGCAAGACCCAGGTGACCGTCGAATACGCGAACGGCCGGCCGGCCCGGGTCCGGACGGTCGTCCTGTCCGCCCAGCACGATCCCGACGTTCGCATGGAGCGCCTCCGCGACGAGCTGGTCGAGTGCGTGATCCTGCCGACGATCCCGGCCGAGCTGCGCGGGGCAGATCCGGTCATGCACGTCAACCCGACCGGCCGCTTCGTCATCGGCGGCCCCATGGGCGACGCCGGGCTCACCGGCCGGAAGATCATCGTCGATTCGTACGGCGGGATGGCCCGCCATGGCGGCGGCGCGTTCTCGGGCAAGGACCCCACGAAGGTGGACCGGTCCGGCGCGTACGCCGCCCGCTGGGTGGCGAAGAACGTGGTTGCGGCAGGTCTCGCGGACCGGTTCGAGATCGAGGTCGCGTATGGGATCGGGATCGCCCATCCGCTCTCGGTGTCGATCGAGACGTTCGGGACGAACCACGTTCCGGACGCGACCATCGAGGGACTCGTCGAGCGCCACTTCGACCTCCGACCGGCGGCGATCATCTCCGCCCTGGACCTGCGCCAGCCGATCTACCGACAGACCGCCGCGTACGGCCACTTCGGCCGGATCGATCTCGACCTCCCGTGGGAGCGCACGGACAAGGCCGCGCTCCTCGCGGTCGAGGCCGGTCTGCCGACCCCCGAGCCGCAGCCGGCGGCGGCCTGGTAGCCGTCTCCGCATCGCCCGGCGGGCGCCCGGGCCCGCTACGATCGCAGCGCATGTATGTCGTGATCCTCGCGGGCGGTGGTGGGACGCGGCTCTGGCCGCTGAGCCGGCCCGAGGCGCCGAAGCCGTTCCTGCCGCTGCTCGGAGAGCGCTCGCTCCTCCAGCGCACCGTCGACCGCGTCGTCGGTCACGGAGAGCTGGCCGTGCACGAGTCCGACGTCACGGTCGTGACGGATCGGCGGTACGCGGCGCTCGTCCGCGAGCAGCTGTCCGGCATTCGCATCATCGGGGAGCCGGCCGGCCGGAACACCGCCGCCGCGATCGCGCTCGCGGCGATCCTCATCGATCGCCGCGACGACGAGGTGATGGTCGTCCTGCCGGCCGACCACCGGATCGAGCGGGAGGCCGTCTTCCGTGGCGTCCTTGCGGCCGCGGCGCGCCTCGCCGAGGGGGCGTTCGGGGTCGAGTCGCCGCTGGTCACGCTGGGGATCCAGGTGGACCGCGCTGCGACGGAATACGGCTACCTTCTCCCCGACCTCGACGCGGGTGCGGACCTCCCCGACCTCCGCGCGTATCCCCTCCGCGCCTTCGAGGAGAAGCCGACCCGCGAGCGCGCGGCCGCGCTCCAGGGGGAGCCGGGCGTGGCCTGGAACGCGGGCATCTTCCTGTGGCGCCGCCGCGCCATCCGCGCCGCGCTCGACCGCTCCACGGGCCTGACGACCCTGCTGGCGCCGGTCGCCTCGAGCGAGGGCGGGCTCGCGGCGGCATACGACCAGCTCCGCCCGATCTCGATCGACCGCGCCGTGATGGAGGGCGCGGCGAGCGACCGGCGCGTCGTGATGGCCTCGATGGACGCCGGCTGGGACGACCTGGGCAGCTGGAGTGCGCTCCTCGCCGCGATCGGCGGGACGGGCACCGGCGCCGTGATCCAGGCGAACGAGTCCGCGGAGGCCGGTCCAGCCGACCTCATCGTGGAACGTACGCAGGGCCGCCTCACCGTGACGGCCGGTCCGCGGGGTATCCTCGCCACCACGCCGACGGCGCTGCTCCTGGGGGCTGCCGCCGGACGACCGGCCGTCGAGGCGCTCATCGATCGTGTGACCCGCTGGGAGGACCGCCCGTGACCGACGTCCACGCACCCACCCGGATCGTCTTCGGCACGGACGGCTGGCGCGCCCGGATCGCCGAGGATTTCACGTTCGAGAACGTCCGTCGCTGCGCGGACGGCGTCGCGCGCTACGTCGTCGCCCGCGGGGAGCAGGCGAGGGGCGTCGTCGTTGCGTATGACCGGCGGTTCGCATCGGAGCACTTTGCCGCCGCCGCCGCCGAGGTCCTTCTGGCCAACGACATCCGGGTGATCTTCGCCGACCAGGCCGTGCCGACGCAGATGAGCTCCTACGAGGTGGTTGAGCGGGGAGCGTCGGCGGGCGTCGTCATCACCGCCAGCCACAACCCGTGGACGGACAACGGCTTCAAGGTGAAGTCGCCGACCGGCTCCGCGGCGGGTCCGGCGATGCTCAAGGTCATCGAGGCCGGGATCGCCGAGAACGGCGGGACGGAGATCGCCCGCCGGCCGTTCGCCGAGGCGGAGGCGGCCGGAGAGGTCGAGCGGTTCGACCCGTACGAGGGCTACGAGCGTTTCCTCCGGCGGACGCTGGACCTCGATGCGCTCAGGGCAGCCGACGCCCACGTCCTGGTGGAGCCGATGTGGGGGGCCGGTGCCGGCTGGCTCAGCCGGCTCCTCGCCGGCGGCCGGATTCGCGTGACCGAGATCCATCAGGAGCGGAACCCGTACTTCGGCGGCGTCAACCCGGAGCCCATCCG
Source organism: Anaerolinea sp. (assembly GCA_013822395.1). GTDB lineage: Bacteria > Chloroflexota > Limnocylindria > Limnocylindrales > CSP1-4 > UBA5189. The sequence goes on from PNKK01000012.1 coordinate 19,329, forward strand.
CCCGAACGTCGACGAGTCGCTCGGGATCCTCGCCGCGGGCGGGTACGACATGGGCCTGCTCCTCGACGGCGACGCGGACCGCGCGGGCGCGGCCGACGAGCGTGGCACGTTCATCCATCAGCTCGAGGTGACCGGTCTCCTCATGTACTACCTCGCGGAGCACCGCGGGCTGCGCGACCCGGTGGTCGTCTCGGTGAATAACACCTCGATGGCGGGCCGCCTCGGGAAGCTGTACGGGATCGAGGTCCACGAGACGCCGGTCGGATTCAAGTACATCGGCCCGAAGATGATCGAGACCGGCGCCATGATGGGCGGCGAGGAGTCCGGCGGCTTCGGGTTCGGGATGCATCTGCCGGAGCGCGACGGGATCTACGCGGACCTGCTCCTTCTTGACCTCTTCCTTCGCGAGCGCGAGCGAGGTCGCTGGCCGGTGTCGCGGATTCTTGAGGCTTTCCACGAGATCGCCGGCCCGTCCTTCTACCGCCGTGTCGACATCCACTTCCAGCGAGCCGAGTACGACCGCGTGAAGCGCCACGTGCTCGTGGACCTGCTCGAGAAGGCGCCCACGTCGCTGGCCGGCCAGGACGTGACCGGGACCCAGCCGCTCGCGACGAACGACGGCTTCAAGTTCCTCGTCGCCGACGGCAGCTGGCTGCTCGTCCGGGCGTCGGGGACCGAACCGCTCATCCGCGTCTACACGGAGGCGACTTCGCCGGACGTCCGCGAGGCGATCATCGCCTCCGGCGAGCAGCTGGTTCGAGGCGGATGACGGAGCGCCGTGCGCCGAGTGACGGTCGGCAACCAGGCGTTGCCGGCGGCCCCGTCGATGCGACGCCGCCCCGGCGCGTGGACAAGCCGTGGGGCCACGAATTGATCTGGGCGCAGACCGATCGCTACGTCGGGAAGCTCCTGGTCATCGAGACCGGCAAGCGCCTCTCGCTCCAGTACCACGAGGTGAAGGACGAGTGGATCCGGGTCCTCTCGGGCCGCCTCCGACTCGTCCTCGAGACCGCCGACGGCGAGCTCTCCGAGCGGGTCCTCGAGCCGGGCGAGGGAGTCCACATCGCGCCCGGGCGACGCCACCGGTTTGAGGCCGTGGAGCGAGCCGAGCTGGTCGAGGTCTCCACGCCGGAGCTCGCCGACGTCGTTCGCCTGGCGGACGACTTCGGTCGTGAAGGCACGTCAGCTCCGTGAGTGTCGCCGGCACGAGCCGGATCACCGGCGACCTCCCTGACGATTGGCGGGTGCCGGATGCGGCCGACGGGTGGTAGGCTTCGCGGGCGACCGCCTCGCCCGGTCGGTGGTGCAGGATCGGACGGCGGCTCGCGAACTGCCCCTGCGGGGGCCGGAGGGTCTGGCCAGATGCACAGCTCCCTGATCGGCAAGGTCGAGAAGGCGAATCGCTACGCTCGTGAGCTCGATCGAATCTCGATCGACCGCGTCTCGCTCACGTTCCGCGGCGACAACGACACGCACCACGTCAGTCTCGACGCCGGTCAGTGGCACTGCACCTGCCACTATTTTGAGAGTTGGGGCGCCTGCGTCCACCTCCTGGCCCTCCAGAAAGTCTTCGGGGTCATGCTCCCCGAGGATGCCCAGGTATCGATCTTCGGCCAGGCGTCGGCGGTCCCCACCGCCTGAGCGGGGTCGGGCCGAGTGCCTGGCCCGTCTGGCAGCTGATCGGGCGGCCCACCCCACCGAGGCGGGCCGCCCTACCCGGTCACGGCGTCGGGTCATGGCGCCACCGAGACGCTCCAGTACGTGACGCCGCTGCCGCGGCCGTCCGCCCGCGAGAGCATGGCCGCCATGACCCAGCAGCCGGCCGGGAGCGGTTCCAGACGGATCAAGTCGATCGGCGGAAGATCGTTCTCGCGATAGCCATGTCCGATGAGCTCGAGCCCGGCCCGGTCGTTCGCGTCGGCGAGCGAGACGGACCACCCGCCGATCGCTGAGCCGTCCCCGAACCCGATCGTCACGGGCTCGCCCGGGGGAATCGAAACCGTTCGCCCGGCTGCAAACGGAAGCCACGGGCTGTCGCTCCCACTACCGTCAAAGGTGAAGCTGCCAAGGACACCGGGCGTTCCAGTGGTCCCGAGGAACCTGAGGAGCCCGGTGATCCGAGGATCGTCGGTCGGCCTCGGGGTTGCGATCGGGCGCGGGCCGTCGCACGGCGACGGTGGCTCGGGCGTCGGCGATGGCTCGGGCGTCGGGGTGGGCTCCGGGGCTGGTGGCGCCGTGACTCCCGTCGCGATGTCGCTCGGCGGTGGCGCCTCCGGCGATGCCCCGGATCCGCCGCCGCAACCGGCGACGGCGAACCAGAGGACGATGACGACGGTCGTCAGGATGGGGCCTCCGGGCCCGGCGATCCTGTCTGGGCGCCGGGTCCGGAGGCTGCGCTGATCCGTTCTGTTCACGTCCATATATCACTCTTGGACAGGTGCGGCACGGTCAGCGACTCACCGTCACCTTGATCACGGTGGAGGCCGATCCGATCAGGCCCTCGTTCGTCGGCGTGAGGAACCTGGAGCGCCACTCGTACGTTGCGGTTGGAGTGATCGTCGTCGCGTAGCTGCCGGGGATCGTGGAGCTCGGCGTCATCGTCGCGATCGTGGCCCAGGTGGCGGACCCGGGGGTGCGCCGCTCGAGGAGCACCGGTCGGGCAGAGATCGCGTCGCCGGCGAGCGCTCGGTTGACGGAGAGATTCGCGGCCCGGAGCGTGGCTGTGAAGCGAACCGAGCCTCCGGCCGCGATGGTCGTTGCACTGGCGGTGAGCGTCGTTGTCGTCGTGATCGCCAGGCAGGTGCTGAACGGAAAGGCCGCCCCGATGCGTTCGTATTCGAGCTGAAGACGGGCAACGTCGCACCGCCCGTAGGCATGGGCGTTCCAGCCGGCGGCCGGGTAGGCACGGGCCTTTTCCTGGACGACCGCGTCGAGGTAGTCGGTGTCACCCGTGAGGTTCCCGTGGTGGTTGAGGATCTGGACGTGGCCGAATTCGTCCAACGCGACGTTCTCGATGTCGAAGCAGCCGTTGGCGATGGTCGTCAGGCCCTGACACCAGCGGAGCTTGCCCCAGTCAAACGCATAGTTCTGTGCCCGGAACCACATCTTGAAGCTCGTGGGGGCGCCCGCTCGCGAGAAGCAGGCGATGCCAATGGCCGAGCATCCCGTCGGCTCGCCGTAGGCGATCTGGCTGGTCGGGTTCGCCCCGCGCAGGAACCGCGCCGAGCGCGAGGCGCGCGACACGTTGGAATCAGCGGCCCCCGCGTCGATCGGGCCCGTCGCCCAGGCGGGCGGGACCTGGTCCTTCTTCCATTCGTACGAGACGACCTGGTCCTGCGCCCAGAGGGTCCCGCCGACCATCGGGTCCGGCGCGCGTGCCGCGACCGGGACCACGGAGGCGGCAAGGATGGCGACGGCGACGATCGCCGGAAGCAGGCGACGAGTCATGGCAGCACCTCTCGATCCGGCGAGGTGGAGACGGCGGCGGAGCCGTCCAGGGGCAGGAGCACCGGTACACGCCCGGCATTGCCGATCGCGACGCCCGCCCCGGCGATCTCGAGGCCGGCGACCGCGCCGGCTCCGCCCGACAGCGGGACGGCGTCCGCGCCGCCTGGGCCGAGCGACCGGGCCGCACCGGACCGCACATCGATCGCCGCGAGCTCGCGATCGTTGCCTCGTCCGGCTCGCACGACAACGACCTGCCGGCCGTCCGCGGTGAGCGCCGCGCCGGTGGCGTCGAGGGCGAGCGTGCGGTTCGATCCGTCGATGAAGCTCCAGGCGAGGACGGGGCAGGGGAGGCCGTGGCAGGCCGCCCAGGTGACGAGCTGTTGGTCCGAGAATCCGACGATGGACCCCTGTCCCTCGGCGGCGAGGACGGCGAGGTCGCCGGTCACGAGATCCGCGATGCGCGTGACGCACGCGTCCGGGTTGCACGACTGGACGGCGAGCTGTCGTCCGGTCGCGTCGAGGCGAAGGTCGGTGGCCCACACTCGATCCATGCCCGCGGCCTCCCGGAGAGCGTCCGGCAGCGGCTCGAGGACACGCTCGGCGATCCGGCCGTCCGCTCCTACCCGCCAGACGCCGAGGTCACGGCGCGACCCGGGCTCGAGCAGGTGGGCGAGAACGCCGTCGCCGGTGGGATCCGCCACGGCACGCCGGGCGATCCGGCCCTCGAGGTCGATCTCCGTGGCACAGCCCTGGATCGCGTCGACGATCCTGACCACCGATCCCGTTTCGCCGGTGTCTGCCTCCGACGCGACGACGACGCGCCCGGCGATCGGTCCGGTCACAGTGCTCGCGGCCGGTAGGGCAAGCGCGGCGTCACGAACCCCGGGCGCCCCGACTCGGAGCGTCCAGCCGCCCAGCGAGCCGGCGGCATCGAGCGAGGGCTCGGTCTGCCACCAGGCTCCCGGGACCGCGACCGGCCCGCCGTCCGGCGCGCTCGTGGCGGCTGGCAGACAGGCCGCGATCAACCGGGGCGGGAGGAGCGGCGTGGCGCCCGCGCGGAGAGGAATCCGCCCGGACAGCACGGGAACGGCGGCGACGGCGATGAGCAACGGCGGGCCCAGGAGCACGATCCAGCGACGCCTCGACATGAGCAGTACCTCCTCCGGCGGGCGGCGGGAGGAGGGCGGAGACCCGCAGTCTCGCAGGCGTCGCTCACCTGCGGCTTATCCCGGGTGATACCCTTCCGGTGTTCGATCCCGAACAACGCCGCGTTGTCGCGAAGCCGGTGCAATTCCGGCACAGTCCCGCTACGGTGAACCGTCGCCCAGCGACGGAAGTCCGGTCGCCGACCCGCGGTGGATGCAAGACCTTCGAGAGAGAGGCAGGCACCGCGATGCACCCGACCGATTGACCGCAGCCGTCCCCGTCGTTCCCGGGACCGCCCTCGGTCCCCAATCCCCTCGGTCGGAGACCCCACCCATGGCTGCGCCATTCCGCAAGCGCGCGCGTCGCGCGCTTTCCCCCACCCGTTCCCCGTTCCTCGCCGCCCTGCTCGTCCCGCTCCTCGCGGTCCTTGCCGCATGCGGCACGTCGGCCGTCGTCCCGACGGTGCCGCCCAATGCCACCGCCTCCACCGTCCCCGCCGCGACGGCCACCCCTCCCGCGCCCACCGCGACCCCGGCGCCCACCTTCCCGCTGACCCTCACCGACGATGAGGGTACGGCGGTCGCGATCCCATCGGAGCCGCAGAAGATCGTCTCGCTTACCCCGGCCGGCACCGAGACGCTCTTCGCGATCGGGGCCGGGGACCGCGTCGTCGCGAAGGTCGAGGACATCGCCGCGTATCCGCCCGAGGCGGACGGCCTCCCGGTCGTCGCCACGTTCCAGGGCGTCGATGTCGAGAAGGTGGTCGCCCTCGAGGCGGACCTGGTGATCGCGGGTGGCAACTTCTTCACGCCGCCGGACGCGATCGCCCAGATCCGCGGTCTGGGCATTCCCGTCGTCGTCCTCTACGCCGAGAGCGTCGAGGAGGCACTCGCCGGTATCCTGCTCGTGGGCGTCGCCGTCGGGGCATCCGACGCCGCGGCGGATCTCGTCGCCGCGATGCGCGCCGACTTCGACCAGCTCGCCGCGGCGACCGCCGGGCTCGCGAAGCCGAAGACGTTCTACGAGATCGACGCGACGTCGAAGATCTACACGGTGCCCGCGGGTTCCCTCTACGCCGAGATGCTGGTGCTTGCCGGCGCGGACCCGATCACGACCGACGACAGCTACGAGATCTCGCTCGAGGAGCTCATCGCCGCCGATCCCGAGGTGATCCTCCTTGGCGACGACGCGGGTTACACCACGGCGGCCGACGTGGCCGCCCGGCCGGGTTGGAGCGACATCCGGGCCGTGCGCGACGGGAAGGTTCTGCCGGTCGCCGACTACGTCCTCGTCACCCGTCCCGGGCCACGGCTCGCCGATGGGCTCCGGGCACTCATCCGGGCCCTCCATCCCGAGGCTCTCGGCTGACCGTGTCGCCCCGCTCGGCGATCCTCGCGGCGCGCGCCGGCTCGGGCCGCCGGGCCGACCTGGCCCGGCGGCCGGTCGCGGTCGCGGCCGTCGGGCTGGTCCTGCTCGCCGTCGCGCTCGTGGCGGGGATCGCCGCCGGGACGGTCGCGATCCCGCCTGGCGACACGATCGGAATCCTGGGCCGCCGCCTGCTCGGGCTGGACATCGCCCCCACCTGGGCGGCCGCCGCCGAGACGATCGTGATCGATCTCCGGCTGCCCCGCGTCCTCACCGCGATGGTCGTCGGCGGGGGTCTGGCCGTTGCCGGCGCGGCGTTCCAGGGGCTCCTCCGGAACCCGCTCGCGGACCCGTACGTGCTCGGCACCGCGTCCGGGGCCGCGCTCGGGGCGGCCCTCGCGGTCCTGATCCCCGTCCGGGTGCTCGTCCTCGAGTTCGGGCTGCTCCACGGCCTCGCGTTCGTGGGGGCGCTCGGTGCCGTCCTCGCCGTCTACAGGCTGTCGCGGGTCGGCGCGAACTCGCCGATGACGAGCCTTCTCCTGACGGGGTACGCGGTGAGCTCGCTGCTCGCCGCCGGCCTGGCGATGGCGATGTACCTGTCCGGGGCGGGGCTGCGCCAGATCTTCGCGTACCTCCTCGGCGGGTTCGACGCATCGTCGTGGGGCCGGCTCGCCGTGGCTGCACTGCTCATCGTGCTGGCGTCGCTCGGGATCCTGCTCCGGGCGCGGTCGCTCAACGGGATGCTCCTCGGCGAGGAGGCCGCAACGCACCTCGGCGTCGACGTCCGTCGCGAGCGGGCCATCCTTCTGGCCCTCGCGTCGCTGGCCACGGCGGCGGCGGTGGCGGTCTCGGGCCTGATCGGGTTCGTTGGACTCGTCGCGCCGCACGTCATCCGGCTCATCGTCGGCCCGAACGCGCGGCTGGTCCTCCCACTCGCCGCGCTCCTCGGGGCGAGCCTGATGGTGGGCGCCGACCTCGCGGCGCGGCTCCTGGGCGAGATCCCGGTGGGGGTCGTCACCGCGATGATCGGGGCGCCCTTCTTCCTCGCGCTGCTCCGCCGCACGCGGACGGGATACGAGCTGTGATCCGGCTCGACGGCGTGACGGTCCTCTACCGCGAGCGCGCGGCCCTTCGCGACATCAGCCTGCAGATCGAGGCGGGCGAGCGGGTAGCGATCATCGGACCGAACGGCGCAGGGAAGTCGACGCTCCTGCGTGTCGTCGCCGGTCTCCTGCGGCCGGTTGCCGGGACGGTCGACCTGGCGGGCTCGCGGATCGACCGGCTGGACAGGCTCGCGATCGCGCGGCGGCTTGCGGTCGTGCCGCAGCTGCCGACGCTGCCGTTCGCGACGACGGTCGAGGAGGTGGTGGCGCTCGGCCGCCTCCCCCACGAGCACCCGGTCCGCGGCATGCGGCCGGGGGACCGGGCGGCCGTCGCGGCTGCCGTGGACCGTGTGGGGCTGGGGCATCTCCTCGGTCGGGACGCCCGCGAGCTGTCGCTCGGCGAGCGGCAGCTGGTCCTCCTTGCAATGGCGGTTGCCCAGCAGGCCCCGGTCCTCGTTCTCGACGAGCCGACGGTCCACCTGGACCTCCGGCACCAGGTCGAGGTCATGGAGCTCGTGGGCGACCTCAACGCGCGCGACGAGACGACGATCGTGGCCGTCCTCCACGACGTGGGACTCGCCGCCCACTTCTTCCCGCGGCTCGTCCTTCTGGACAAGGGTCGGATCGTCGCCGACGGGCCACCGGCGGAGGTCCTCGCCCCGGATCGTATCCGCGAGGTCTTCGGGGTGGACCCGGCACTGGTCCGCCTGGGCGCCTGAGGCGGCACGTGGCGAACCGTTCCTCCCGTTGTCCGTCCCACCTTCGTTCGCATGACCGTCGGCGTAGTGCGAAATGACGCTCCCATCGATCGCTTCATATGACGTCGACGGGCATACGGAGCGAGGGGCGCCGCGAGCGCCGATCCAGTCATACGAACCGGCCACGACCTCAATCGACCCCCCGGGTGCGCCGGACGCCGCCGGATGCCGCCGGAATGAGCTCGGCCCACCGGTCCGCTCGTGCTACGCTCGGGCCGTGATCCGAGCGCGTGCGGGCCGAGCGGATTCACGCCTGGCCCGGTTCCTTCTCTCGATGCTTGCTGGGGCGGCGCTCCTGGCAGCCTGCGATGCCAGCCCGTCGACGGGTCCGACCACGCGGCCGGAACAGACCACGTTCCCGACAGCCTCCGAGTCGCCGGCCGGCTCGGAGGAACCCACCGCGACCGCGGTCGGCAGCCTGAACCCGACCATCGGCCCGGGCCTCACGCCGCCGCCGGAGGCCCCGACGACTTCGCCCGGCCCCCCGTCCGAGGCATGCGGCAGCACCGATGAGCATCGTGCGTTCTTCCGGCAGGCGGCCGCCTCGATGAGCTGGCCCGTGTACTGTGCCGTCCTTCCCGACGGCTGGTTCCTGGAGGCCGGGACGTACCGGCTCGCCGACGGCGGACGCCTCGAGGTCACGTACCGTGGCCCGGATGACGCCCGGCTTTCACTCGTCGAGGGCAACGTGTGCGCGGGCACGGACGTGGAGGTCTGCGCGCCCCGCGACGCGATCATCGGGCCGGCGGCGTTTGGGGATCGCGAGGGCGAGTTGGGTCGGCTCTCCAACGGCCTCGTCCTCGATGTCGATCGAGGGGCGATGCCGTCGTGGCGGGCGACCGCCCTCGGGCTCTCGGAGGACGAGTTCCGCGCGCTCACCGCGGCGTTCCTCGTCGCCTCGGGCTGACACGGAGCGCCCGAGCTGACCCGGAGCGCCCGGGCTGACACGGAGCGCCCGAGCTGACGGGCTGACACGGAGCGCCCGAGCTGACACGGAGCGCCCGAGCTGACCCGGCGCCCACGCGCGCGACCGCGAAGAGTCCGGCCCTCTGATCGCTATGGGCGATCAACCGTCGGGTGGGCACGCTCGTCATGTCGCCCGGATCGACGAATTCGGCGTCGTGACGAGCACGGTGACGGCCTCGCTGATCGATCGGGTCGATCAGCGCCTCGCCGTGACCTCGGCGCGCGGGAGCATCTGGCCTCGCTGATCGATCAGCGCCTCGCCACCGGACCGAGCGCGGCCTCCGCGAGCGCCGCCACCGCGCCCGCCGTCCGCGCGGGAGCATCTGGCCTCGCTGGTCGATCGGGTCGATCAGTGCCTCGCCACCGGACCGAGCCCAGCTTCCGCGAGGGCCGCCACCGCGCCCGCCGTCCGCGCGGGGTCACCGCCGCGCCCGATGAGGATGGCCGTAGCCCCGAACCCTGCGACCGGCCCGGCGCACGCGATCGTGCGCACGGCGAGGATGGCCGTCTCGAGCGAGAGCCCATCCGGCTCGGGCATCGCCAGCGCCCAGTTGCCGGCCGCGTCGAGGGCGTCCATATCGAACGCGACGTAGAACGCGTCGACGCGGGTCGCGACCACGCGCGCCCAGGCCCCGAGGGCAGCCAGGCCGGCCTCTGTCTCGAGCATCCCCGCTCCGAAGTGGGCGACCGGGCTCGCCGCGAGCATCCGTGACTCCGCCTCGTCGAGCACCTGGCCGCCCAGCAGCGCGGCATCGGCGGGGTCGGCGGTCGGTGCGTCGCAGGCCGCCAACAGGTCCGGGTCGCCCCGTCCCACGATCATCGCGAACGGCATGCCCCAGACGTTGCCGGACGGCGTGGTGTCGGGTGTGTTGAAGTCCCCATGGGCATCGAACCAGGCGATCGCGAGCCTTGCCCCCGGCCTGGCCCGCCGGAGGCCGGTCATCGCCCCGGCGTGGGACGTGCAGTCGCCCCCCAGGAGGAGCAGCCGCGCGCCCGGTCCGGCCGCCGCCAAGGCCTCGTGCACGTGCGTCGCGAGCCGCGGGAGGTAGGCACAGATCCGCGCCCGGTTCTTCGCCCGCGGATCGGGATCAGGCGCCCAGCCCGGATCGTTGTGCGCGTCACCGGAATCGATGAGGACCGCGTCCGACAGACCCGGCCGTGCCCGAAGACCATCCACGATCCCGAGGGCACGGAGCTCGGCCGGCGTCCGCTCCATGCCGCCGAAGTGCCCGCCGAGGGCGGTCGGGGAGCCCGCGATGACGATCGGTCCCTGCATTCGCCCGAGGATACGGCGCGGTGCATGTCGCCGCCGCGTGGAACCGGGCATGATGCGCGGATGCGCATCGCCGATTTCGAGCTCGAGCGCTACTTCGCCCGCTGGGAGTTCGCCGTCCGGCACCTGCTCTGTGCCAGCGATGTGGAGGGCTGGCCGATGGGCGAGCTCCTCGCGCTCGCGGACGAGGAGGGCGCAGCCCTCTGGCGCGATCTCCGGCTCGGCTACACGGAATCGCCCGGGCACCCGCTCCTCCGCCGTGAGATCGCCGGTCTCTACGAGGGGGTGGACTCGGACGACGTCCTCGTCCTGTCCGGCGCGGAGGAGGGGATCTTTGCGCTGGTCAACGTGCTCCTCGACGTGGGCGACCACGCGATCGTGACCTGGCCCGGCTACCAGAGCCTGTACGAGGTCGCCCGCGCGTGTGGCGCGGACGTCACCCTCCACGAGCTGCGCGAGATGGACGGCTGGGCGATCGACGTCGACGCGCTGCGCCGCCAGGTCACCCCGCGGACGCGGCTGATCGTCGTCAACGCCCCGCACAACCCGACCGGGATGCTCCCGGACCGCGGCACGTTCGACGCCATCGTCGCGCTTGCCGCCGAGGCCGGCGCGCGCCTCCTCGTCGATGAGGTCTACCGGTATCTCGAATTCGACGATGCGGACCGGCTGCCGGCCGGGGTCGACGCAGGGCGCCACGTCGTCTCGCTCGGGGTGATGTCGAAGTCCTTCGCGATGGCCGGGCTCCGGATCGGCTGGCTCGCCACGCGGGACCGCGACCTTCTGGCGCGGGTGGCTGCGTTCAAGGATTACACGACGATCTGCGCGTCGGCGCCGTCGGAGATCCTGGCCCTGATCGGCCTTCGGGCGCGGGAGCGCGTCCTGGCCCGCTCGCGGACGATCGTCGGCGACAACCTATTCCGGCTCGACGGCCTGTTCGAGCGCTGGCCCGGGACACTCTCCTGGGTCCGGCCGCGCGGCGGCTCGATCGGCTTCCCGCGGCTCCGTGCGGACATCGACATCGATCGGTTCGCCGCGGAGCTCATCGAGGCCGAGGGCGTCCTGCTCCTGCCCGGCTCGCGGTTCGGACACCCGGGGAATCACTTCCGGATCGGGTTCGGACGAGCGGACCTCCCCTCGGCAGTCGAGGGCCTGGAGCGTGGCCTCAGGCGGCTCGCCGGCCCCTGAATCGCGTCCGAGTTCTCATATCGACACACTGTGTCGGTTGGACCGGCGCTCGACGCCTGGGACGGCTGATTCCTCGCCTGGATCAGGACCCACGAGGCGGCTTCGAGCGTGGGATCGGCCGACGCCTCCGAACCGATCGGCGGATCCGGAATCCAACCGTCACCGGATGTCGATCTGAGAAGAGATAGGCCGATCGGTCGACCGCGCCGACGACCGCGTCGACCGTGACCGACCACGCGCTCGCCGAAGCTCGCGTCCTCGCCGCGGCCCTGGCCGGCCGAACGCCCGTGGACGTGACCCCCGAGGAACTCCTCGAGTCGCCCCACATCTTCATCGGGTCGATCTCGGCGCTGACCGACAAGTTCGTGCGCCAGCGCGAGGAGCTCGGGATCAGCTCGATCATGGTTGGCGAGCTCGGCCCGCTCGACCCCGGCGTGGAGCGCATGTCGGGCACCTGAGGCCAAGATCGCGTGGCGTACGCGAATGTCACCCGATCGACTTGTCCCTTGCCTCGAACCGACCCCCGAGCGACCGCGCGAGCGTTTCCTCCAGGACGTCGTAGCCGCCATCGATTCGCAGCCAAATGAACTTCTCGCGGCTGCCGTTCCGAAGGTCGAGGTGGAGCGAGTGGTCGAGTACACCTCGCTTGAGGATCGCGTGCGAGATCTCCCCCCAGGTGACCCATCGATTCCGTCGGCCGGCGGCGAGGATATGGACGATCTCGCCGAGCCTGAAGGCCCGCGTTGGACGGTTGGTCGGATCGACAGACCGCCGGTTCGAATGTCGAATGGTCGCCCAGAGACCCAAGGATCGACGCAGAAGTCCAGCGGGGCAGAGCCAGAGCTCGCCGTGGATCCAGTCGAACCAGCTGGTCGTGCAACTTGCGGAGATCAGCACGCAGACGTCGGTCCGTTCGTCGAGGTCAGGCTTCATCGATGTCATGAGTCAGCCTCGCTTGGTGTGCTCCCACCCGGTCCGCACGCCTCAGGCGCGCTTGCGGTCCAGGTCCAAGAATGGAAGTGGCACCACGGTGGCGTCCACGCGGCCGCGGCGGCCTTCGACGGTCCACTCCACCTGGAGCTTCGAGCCGGCCGGTTCGTAGGCGGCGGGCACGGACGCCAGGCCGATCGCCTGCTTGAGGATCGGGCTCCAGCCGTGGCTCGTCAGCTTTCCGATCTGGCCGCCGCGCGGCGCGAAGACCGGCACCGCTGATCGGTCCACGTTCGCCGAGATCGCCGGCGGGAGATCCTGCGCGGAGTAGAGACCCTCGATCCCGTACCAGTCGAGGGCGATGCCGACCAGCCGGCGCGCCGGGCCGCCCTTCTCGGCCTCGCGCCGCAGCGCCAGCTTCCCCACGAAATCGGCCGCCTCGAGGTCCACGAGCCGCCCGAGGCCGATCTCGGCGGGCGAGTAGCTCTGCTCCGGGTTCAGCGCGTGGCGGGCGGACGTGTAGTCCACCTCGAGGAGGATGAGCCCGGCCTCCAGGCGGACGACGTCAAGGGCGAGCATCCCGGCCGGCCGAATCCCGTAGTCGCCACCGGCGGCCATGAGCGCGTCCCACGCCTCGACCGCCCGGTCGGCCGGGATCCAGACCTCATAGCCGAGGTCGCCGGTGTAGCCGGTCCGCGAGACGTCGACGTCGACGTCCCCGAGCGTCGCCGCGCGCCGCCGGAAGTAGCGGAGGTCCGCGAACGACTCGCCGGTCGCGGCTTCCAGCACCGCCCGCGAGAACGGACCCTGGAGCGCGACCGCGGCGATCGCCTCGGTCTCGTCCTCCACGTGGACGTCCAGGCCGCGGGCGTTCATCGTCAGCCAGCGGTACTGGGGATCGGCAGCTGTCCAGCGGTACTCGGTCTCGCCGAGCCGGTGGACGGTGCCGTCGTCGATGACCTTGCCGTGCTCGTCGCACCAGGGCGTGTAGAAGACCCCCCCGACCCTGAGCTTCGTCGCGTCGCGCGTGATGACCCGGTCCACGAGCCGTGGCGCATCCGGGCCGGTCACCCGGTACTTGTAGAGCGGCGAGACGTCGATGAGCGCGGCCGCCTCGCGGACGGCGTTGTACTCGATGTCATGGGCATCGGCGTAGACGGACGAGGCGTAGTAGCCGGACCATTCCCGCCACTGCATCTTCCGATTGAGGGGCGCGGTCCGGGGGTGGAACGCGGTGCCGACGCTCACGGAGGACCTCCTGCTGCTTCTGACCCCGGGAGTATGCATCGTTCCTATGCAGGCTGAATGCCGGCCCGCTCCGACGGGCGGCGCGGGTGGCTTCCGGAGGGTGGGCTTCGGGCGGCGCGGGCGGCTTCCGGACGGTGGCCGGGGCGGTTACAGGAGGGTCGCCGGCTTCCGGAGGGCGGCCGGCGGTTACAGGAGGGTCGCCGGCTTCGAAGCCGCCCGGCGCGGGCGCCGTCTCCGCCGCTCGGCCAGTCCCAGCGAAAGGAGCATCAGCTCATTCACCCGGCGTTCGAACTCGGGGACCGTGGCCTCGGGGATCGTGACGCAGACCTCTCGGAGCGCGGTCTCGAGCTGGTACCACAGATCGCCCTTGCGGACCTCGTAGAGCGGGTACCGCGAGTTGATGACGACGCGCCGGACGCCATCCTCGACCTCCATCGCGCTGCGCAACCGCGGATCGAGCGACCGGATCACGACCTCGCCGACACCGGAGCGCCGACCCGGTCCGGTTCCCCCGTGCCGCGGATTCGGCGGCTCCGGCGTTCTGCCGTCGTCCTCGACGGGCGCCTCGTCGGGCGAGCCGGCGAGGGGCCCGGGACCCTCCGCCGCCGGACGCGTCGGTGAATCCAGCGTCAGCTGCCCGCCGGGCCCCGGGCCAACGCCGAGCTCGCTCTCGAACAGGGCTCCCGACTCGAGGAGTCGGAGCGCCCGAGCGAGGATCCTGCGGACCTGTTCCGCGGTCCGCAACGCGCTCAGGCTGGGCGCGGCCTCGGCCGTTCGCGTGAGTCGCCGGACGACCGGTGAGAGGAGTCGATGCAGCCTCGCCTCCAGGTGAGCCCAGTCGTCGCCTCCGCGGTCCACGTCGCTCTTGTTCATCGTGACCGAGATGTGGGGCAGCTCCACCTCGCCGACGAGCCGGTTGAGGGCCGGGTGCTGGGCCGGCCCGGGGTGCCCGAACCACTCAGGCACACCGACGAGTCGCCCGAGGTGGTAGAGCCGGATTCCGGCCTCCGGCGCGGAGCCGGGGGTGGGATCGCCGAGCAGGCCCCACCAGCCCTTGACGAGGCGTCCGCCGGCCCGGACCGAGAACGAGTGGCGCTCCTCCACCGGCCATTCGGGCGGCACGACCGGCGCGCGGTCCAGGCGGATCGCCACGCCGCCGCTCTCGAGCAGCGGCCGGTACGCCTCGCCCAGCCGGGCGCGGAGCCTCCGCGCGTCGAGCTTGCGGTCGATCGACCCCACCTCGAGGCGGATGTAGCCGAGCTCGGCGGCCACCGGCTTCGGTCGCTCGACGAGCTGGTAGGTCCGGAGCCGGCTCCGGTCCCGGTATGCCTCATCGGCGAACTCGTGGGCCGTCGTCTCGCCCGCTCGGGCCGCGACGATCGTGAACCGGGCGCCGAGGTGTCCGATGGCCGCCTTGCCACCCTGCCCGTAGCGGCCGATCGAGTCGCCGGCGCGCTTGCGCGATGCGCCCCAGCGCAGGTACTCGCGCTCGAGCTCCCTCGGACCCATGCCCGTGCCGCCGACCACGGTGAGCACGAGCGCCCCGGGCCGGAGCGCAAGGTCGATCTCAAGTGGCCGCCCGTCCACCCGCGAGTCCACCGCGTTGTCCACCAGCTCCAGCACGGCATCGGCGGGCGTCCGGTAGTTCGCGAACAGCGCCGCGGTCAGCCGCGGATCGATCCGCTCACGGACGACGCGACCGGTCGTGCCCGGCCGCTTGGCCCGGGGAGGAGCCGGCGCCGGCACCGGTGGGCGGGGGGCGGGGCTGTTTGGCATCGCCCCGTAGGGTAGCGCCCTTCCGAACCGACGAGTCAGCCGTCGAATCAGCCGTAGCCGAGGACCCTCACGCCCTGGACCTCGAAGTCCTGCGGGTTGCGCGTGACGACCACCGCGTCATGAAACCAGGCGACGCCGGCGATGAGCGCGTCGCCGAGGCGTCGCGGGCTGGTCCGGCCGAGCCGGCGCCGCGACTCGCCCGCCCATCGTGCAGCATCGGGATGCGTCGCGACGTACTCCAGTGCCGCGATCAACGCACCGATCGCCTTGATCTCCGCGTCCCCGCCTTTCGAGAGCGCCTCGGCGACGGCGGCGTCGCAGACGAGCAGGTCATTTGGCTCGCTGAACAGCTCCCTCACGACCTCGGTCGCCTCCGGCCACCCGATTGCGTGGTCGATCAGGACGGTCGTGTCCAGGAGATACCGCATCCTGCCCCTCCTCGTATGGGCCCCAGATTTTCCGCTCGCGCTCGGTGTCATCACGGAGTTCCCGGAGGATCTCGAGTGTCTCTTCCGGCGTGCGGCCCCAGACAT
This sequence comes from Anaerolinea sp., assembly GCA_013822395.1. Taxonomy (GTDB): domain Bacteria; phylum Chloroflexota; class Limnocylindria; order Limnocylindrales; family CSP1-4; genus UBA5189. Next base: position 35,062 of record PNKK01000012.1, read on the forward strand.
CGGAGTCCTTGAGCGCTCCTGCGTACTTCTCCCAGACCAGCCGGGCGTTGTCGCGTCGGACCTGCTTCGCGACGAGATCGGCGATGTACCGGCTTCGACCGCGCGGGCCCGCGACGGCATCGACGAGGGCGAGCGTCTCCTCTGGCAGGGTGATGTTCGTGCGAACGAGGCCCATCGTGTGGCTCCAAGTGTGACGTGTCAACACACACGATAGCACACGAGCCGTCCCATGGATCATCCCGCCGGGATGCGGCGCCTCCGAAGCGCCCCCTGCCGCCGACAGCCCCGGTCATCCTGGCTAATGACCACCACCGGAACACTATGCGGGTCGCCGGTCGCGGACGGCAGCCGCGGAGCCACGATCCGGAGAACTCCCCTGGTTTTGGTGCGGGCGTCGAGCGTGGCCGTGGATCGGTTCGGCGCCCGCCGGGCGGCCGAGAGGGCCCGACCATCTCCAGGACCCGCACAGCGTTCCCCGGACGCGCATTAGCCAGGAAAACCGGGTCGACCCTTGCCGGGGAGGGGTAGTCGACCCTTGCCGGGGAGGGGCATTGGAGACCGGCATCGGGCGGCCTCCCGCCGTGCGCCACGCCCGGCGCGGCGGACGCGACGACCCGGTAGACTGCATGGAGTCTATGCAGGCTGGATAGGCGGCGCGGGTCCCGGCGCCGGAGCGAGGAGACGCGTGGCGCAGCGCTACGACGCGGTGATCATCGGCGGTGGCCACAACGGCCTCATCTCGGCCGCCTACCTCGCCCGGGCCGGGCTGAGGACGCTGGTGCTGGAGCGCCGGCACGTCCTCGGCGGCGCAGCCGTCACGGAAGAGATCTTCCCCGGTTTTCGTTTCTCGATCTTCAGCTACGTCGTCTCGCTCCTCCGGCCCGAGATCATTCGCGAGCTGAACCTGCCGGCCCACGGCCTGGACATCCTGCCCCTCGATGGCACGTTCACCCCGCTTCGGCCGGGCGAAGGCCCGAAGGGGCCCGACGGCTCGTCCACCGGCGACTATCTGTGGCTGGTCAACGACCACGGACGGACGATCCGCGAGCTCCGCCGCTGGTCGAAGAGCGACGCTGAGGCGTACGAGGAATACGGCCAGCTGATGGTCGACATGGCCCGCTTCATCAAGCCGATCCTGTCGATGGTCCCGCCCGATCCGGCGTCCAACGACCCGCGGCCGTTCATGCCGCTCGGCGGCCTCCTGCGAAGCTTCCAGAAGCTGACCGAACGCCAGCAGGCGGTGTTCGTCCAGCTGATGACGATGTCGGCGTCCGACTTCCTCGACCAGTGGTTCGAGACGATCCCGCTCAAGGCGACGATGTCCGCGTCGGGGATCATCGGCACGTACCAGGGGATCAAGAGCCCCGGCACCGCCTACGTCCTCCTCCACCACTACATGGGCGAGATCGACGGCGCCTTCCGCGCGTGGGGCATCCCGAAGGGCGGGACGGGCGGCATCTCTGAGGCCATCGGCCGCGCGGCGCTCGCACAGGGCGCGGAGATCCGGATGGAGGCCCCCGTGGCGAGGATCCTCGTCCGCGAGGGGAAGGCGACCGGCGTGGTTCTCGAGTCCGGCGAGGAGATCCTGGCCGACGCCGTCCTGTCGTCCGTCGACAGCCGGCGGACCTTCATCGACCTCCTGGAGCCCGGCACCCTCGACGCCGACTTCGAGGCCGAGGTGCGCCGGTTCAAGTTCCGCGGCTCTTCGGGCAAGGTGAACATGGCCCTCGACGGCCTGCCGAGCTTCACGGCCCTGCCCGGTTCCGGGGAGCACCTCCGCGGCGCGATCTCGATCAGCCCGTCGATCGACGAGATGGAGCAGGCCTACGACGACGCGAAGTACGGGCACTGGAGCCGCCGGCCGTACATCGACATCATCATCCCGACGCTCGTTGATCCGGGGATGGCGCCGCCCGGCAAGCACGTCATGAGCTGCTTCGTGCAGTACGCGCCGTACCATCTCCACCCGTCGCTCGGCAGCTGGGACGACAACCGTGAGGCGTTCGGCGACGCGGTCGTGGACCGGATCTCGGAGTTTGCCCCGGACCTCAAGTCGAAGATCCTCCATCGGAACGTCCAGACGCCGCTCGACATCGAGCGGACGACCGGTCTCAGCGAGGGCAACATCTTCCAGGGCGAGCTGTCGCTCGAGCAGCTGTTCTTCAGCCGGCCGGTGCCGGGCTGGGCCCGCTTCCGGACCCCCGTCCGCGACCTCTGGTTGTGCGGGTCGGCGACGCACCCGGGCGGCGGGATCATGGGTGCCAACGGGCGGATCGCCGCGATGGAGCTGCTCCGCGCCGGCGGCAGGAGGGTGGCGTGATGGCCGGGACCTCGACGATCTCGACCGCGCAGCCCTGGGACGCCGTCGTCGTCGGCGGCGGCCACAACGCGCTCGTCACCGCCGCGTACCTGGCGAGGGGCGGTCTCCGAACGCTCCTGCTGGAGCGGCGCGAGCGGGTCGGCGGCGCGGCCGACACGACCGAGCTCGGCCCCGGCCTCCGCGTGCCGGCGCTCGCCCACACCGTCGGGCGGCTCCGGCCATCCGTGCACCGGGACCTGGCCCTGCGGCGCCACGGTCTCGCCCTCCTGGCCCCGGACGTGCGCGTCTTCGCCCCGAGCGCCGACGGGCCGGCCGTGACGCTCTGGGGCGACGTCGCCCGGACGGCGGACGGGCTGCGGGCGATCTCCGCGCGCGATGCCGACGCGTATCCCGCGTTCGACCGGCTCGTCCGATCGCTCGGGCGATTCCTCGATGAGCTCGGCCGGTCGACACCGCCGGACGTCAAGTCACCCGGAATCGGCGATGCGCTCACCGGCCTGAAGCTCGGGCGCACGTTCCGGGGGCTCGGCAGGAGCGACTCGCGGACAATCCTCCGGGTCCTGCCGATGGCCGTCGCGGATTTCGTGGCCGAGGCGTTCGAGACGGACGCGCTCCGGGCGGCCATCGCCTGGCGCGGCGTCCGCTACTGCTCGGTCGGGCCGTGGTCGGCCGGCACGGCGGCGATCCTGCTGCTCGAGTCGGCCGGCAATGATGGCGGCGCCAGCGGCGACTCGGTGTTCGTTCGGGGCGGGCCCGGCGCGTTGTCGGCGGCGCTGGCCTCCGCCGCCCGGGCAGCTGGTGCGGAGGTCCGGACCGACGCGGAGGTCGCGGCGATCACGTCACGAGATGGGCGAGCGACCGGCGTCGTCCTCGCGTCCGGCGAGGAGATCGCGGCCCGCGCCGTCGTCTCCGGACTCGATCCGAAGCGGACGCTGGTCGGACTCGTGGATCCCGTCGCCCTGGGACCGAGCCTCGGCTGGCGCGCCGGCAACATCAGGACGCCGGGCGTCGTGGCCAAGGTGAACCTCGCCCTGAGGAAGCTCCCGAAGTTCGCCGCCGCCGGCGATGATGGCGAGCGACTCCTTCGCGGGCGGATCGTCGTCGCACCCGGGATCGACGCCATGGAGCGCGCGTTCGACGCCTCGAAATACGGCCGGGCGAGCGAAACGCCGATCCTCGAGGCGACGATCCCATCCCTCGTGGATCCCTCGCTCGTCGAGGGCGCGAAGCCAGGCTCGCACGTCATGAGCGTCATCGCCCAGTACGCGCCGTACCGGCTCCGGGACGGTGACTGGGCAAGCGGTGCCGAGGCCTTCGGCGACGTGGTCGTCCGGACGCTCGAGACCGTGGCGCCCGGCATCGAGAAGCTGGTGACGCACCGCCAGGTGATCACGCCGCTGGACCTGGAGCGCGACTTCGGGCTGACCGGCGGCCATCCGCTCCATGCCGAGCCGGGCCTGGACCAGTTCTACGCGTGGCGCCCGCTCCTGGGGCACGCCCGCTACCGCATCGGCGGCCTCCAAGGGCTGTATCTCTGTGGCTCCGGCGCACATCCCGGCGGCGGGATCACCGGCGGCCCCGGCCAGAACGCCGCCCGCGAGATCCTCGCCGACGCGAAGAAGCGGCGGTAGCGGGCCGGTCTCGCGGTCGGTTGCCGCACGCCTCACTCGCCGCAGGCCCCCGGATGCGGCGTCATGTGGTCGAATCCCTCAGATCGTCACCTGGTGACGACTCGACGCGGTTTCGCGAGGTTCACCCCGAATCGGAGCTCGGCTTCACACTCGGCCCGGTCCGCGATCGCCGCCGATACGGGTGAGCTCGTCTCGAGCCGTCACGCCATGTCGATCTGAGAAGGCCCAGTGCCGGGATCGCGTCCGCGTATCAGACGGAGGGATCGGTGCGGGCGCCCGACTCGGACTGGCCCGCGACATCGACTTCCACGTCCGCATCGGTCGCCGGATCAGGCTCGCGCGGAACCCGGACCGGACGGCCCTCGCGCCGGCCCAAACGCTCCGCGGCGCGCGCGGCGACCGGCGACGTGTCCACGTTCCGGCCGAGCGAGTGGAGGAAGAACGCGGACAGCACCGCGGCGATCGGTATCCCGAAGATCGCGCCGCCGATCCCGGCGATCTTGCCGCCGACGAGGACGGAGCCCAGGACGATGATCGGGTGAATCCGGAGCGCCTGGGCCATCAGGCGCGGCTGGAGCGCGTTCATGACGACGAGCCACCCGGCGGCCATCACGATGAGCGTGCCCAGCGTCGCGTCCGGTTTTGCGACCAGCGCGACGAGGACCGGCGGCGCCCAGGCGAGGAACGGCCCGAAGAACGGGATCGCCATCAGCAGCCCGGCCGCGGCCGCGGTCCCGGCGAGGTAGTCCAGCCCGAAGACCGCGCTCGCGATGACCGCGACGGCCGCATACACGATCCCCAGGATGGCCTGGCCACGGAGGAACCCGCCGAACGACCGCGCGACGCTCGTCTCGAGGAGCCGGGCCTCCTCCTTGTACTGCGGTGGGACGAGCCGGAAGACCGAGGCGAGGAGCCGATCGCGGTCGGCGACCATGTAGAGCGACAGGATCACGATGAGCAGCAGGTTCGCAATGGCGCCGAGGCTCGCGACGGCGACCTGCTGGAGCGGACCTGCGAGCTGCGTGGCGTAGCGGTTCAGGTTGTCGAGAAAGGTCGATGCCTGGGCCGCGAGGTCGACGTCGATGAAGCCGAGGCTGTCGAGCCGCCGCTGCCAGGGGGCCAGGGTCCGCGGCAGGTCGTCGCGAAGGGTCGGGACGCTCGCGATGAAGTCTGCGACCGAGGTCGCCAGCGCGCCCGCAACGGCGACCGCGAGGATCACGAGACCGCCGAACAGGAGGATGTAGACGACGAAGACCGCCCCGGCGCGGGACAGGAACGGGATCGTCGCCACCCGCGCCACGAGCGGTGTGAGGATGAAGGCGAGGAGCCAGGCGAGGAAGAAGATGAGGATGAGGTCGCCGAACGCGGCGAGGAGGTTCGCGAGGTAGCCCAGGACGACGAACAGCAGGGCGACGGCCGTGAGGAAGAGGATGGCGTCCAGCCAGCGACGCTCGCGCGGCGTCAGCTCGAAGCCCATCTCGCGCGCCCTCCTCGTTCGCGTCCGGCCTACCGGAGCCCCATCTTCTCGCGGACCTCGGCCATCGTCGCCGCCGCGATCGGCCGGAGGCGGTCCGCCCCGGCCTCGAGGATCCCCTCGACACGATCCGGGTGGCCCGTGAGCTCGGCGTAGCGCTCCCGGGCCGGAGCGTAGTGGCGGATGATCCGGTCGGCAAGGAGCCGTTTCGTGTCGACGCAGCCGGTCCGAGCGGTCCGCTCGCCGTCCTGGATCTCGAGGTAGTCCTCGCCGAAGAACCGGTGGAGCTGGCAGACGTTGCAGACCTCGGGGCGGCCGGGGTCGGTCCGTTTGATCCGTTGCGTGTCGGTCACCATCGACATCACCTGCTGCCGGATCACGTCCGGCGCCGCGAGGATGTCGATCGTGTTGCCGATCGACTTGCTCATCCGGCGCAGCCCGTCGGTGCCCATGACGACGGGCGTTTCAGTGTGGACCTCGCGGGGCTCCGGAAACGTCTCGCCGTAGCGCCGGTTGAACGCGCGGACGATCTCGCGGGACAGCTCGAGGTGGGCGGACTGGTCGCCGCCGACGGGCACGATCGAGGCCTTGTACATCGCGATATCGGCCGCTTGGAGGACCGGGTACGTGAGCAGCGCGTGGTTGATGTCGTCGGGCCGGGCCTCCCGCTTCTCCTTGAAGCTGGGCGTCCGCTCGACCCAGCTGACCGGCGTGACGGTCGCGAGCAGCCAGGCGAGCTCCGTGTGCTCGGGGCGATGGCTCTGGACGAACAGCGTGCAGCGGTCCGGATCGAGGCCGAGGGCGAGCAGTGAGGCCGCCATCTCGAAGGTCCGCTGGCGGAGGACCTCGCCTTCGTGGACGGTCGTCAGGGCGTGGTAGTCGACGATGCAGTAGATCGCCTCGTATTCGTCCTGGAGCCGGACGTAGTTGCGGATCGCCCCGAGGTCGTTGCCGATGTGGGGCGCGCCCGACGGCTGGATGCCGCTGAAGGTCCGGAGGGGCGCCGCCGCGGCGCGCGCGGGAAAGGCGGTCATGGGGCTCGTCATGGTCAGCCGAGTGTAGCCGAGGCGCCGGACGCCGCGACGATCCGTCCGGGAGACCTCGTACCATTCCCCGCGATGACGCCTGCTCCCGCGATGGTGCCTTCGATCCCTTCGGTCCGACCATGACCGCGCCCCTCCGCGTCGCGGTCCTCGGCGCCGGGACGGTGGGCCGTGAGGTGATCCGCGCGCTGCTCGATCGGCCGGGATCACTCCGCTCCGCGGACGGGGCGCGGCTCGAGCTCGGCGGCGTCGCCGTTCGCGACATCGCCCGGGCGGTGGCCGCCGGCATCCCGGAGGCGCTGCTCACCGACGCGCCGGCCCACCTCGTTGCGACACCGGAGACCGACGTCGTGGTGGAGTTGATGGGCGGAGATGAGCCAGCCCGGACCCTCATCGCCGCAGCCCTGACGGCGGGCAAGGCGGTCGTCACCGCGAACAAGCACGTCCTCGCCCGCCATGGGCCGGAGCTCGAGGCCATCGCCCGGCGAACGGGCGCGGCCCTCCGGTTCGAGGCCGCCGTCGGCGGCGGGATCCCCGTCCTGGGGCCGCTGGCCCTGGACCTCGCGGCCAACCGGTTCGAAGCCGTCCGCGGGATCGTCAACGGGACGACGAACTTCATCCTCACCGCGATGGCATCGGAGGGCCGAGCGTACGCGGACGTCCTCGCCGACGCCCAGCGCGCCGGGTTCGCGGAAGCCGATCCACGCGGCGACGTCGAGGGCGTTGACGCGGCGAACAAGCTGGTCGTGCTCGCCCGGCAGGCGTTCGGGCGATGGCTGGAGGTCGGGTCGGTCGCACGGATGCCGGAGCTGGTCGCGGGTGGCCTGGGAGCCCCCGGCATCACCGGCGTGACGATGGAGGACATCGCCGCCGCCGCCGCGCGCGGCCTCGCGATCAAGCTCGTCGTGTCCGCGGTCTGGTCGGACGATGGCGTCATCTCCGCGGCCGCCCTGCCGTCGGCGGTCCCGCTCGACACGCCGCTCGGACGGGCGGACGGGGTCCTCAACCGGATCGAGGTGGACGGCGTCCCGGTGGGTCGCGTGGCCTTCGCCGGACCGGGAGCCGGCGGCCCGGCGACGTCGTCGGCCGTGCTCGGCGACCTGATGGCCGTCGCGCGGGGCGCGGGCAGCACCTGGGCCGGCCTGGCCGCGGCCGCCGGATCCTTCATCGCGAACCGCCCCACGGCCAGCGAGACCTTCGATGCGCCGTCCGGAGCCCGCTACCCGGTGCTCAGGTGACGACCACAGGGTCGGGTCCTCGCCCGCGGCTGATGGACCGCTACCGCCCGTGGCTGCCGGTCTCGGACGCCACCCCGGCGCTCTCGCTCGGGGAGGGCGCGACGCCCCTCGTCCACCTCCGCCGCCTCGGCGGGCAGCTTGGTCTCACCAACCTCCACGTCAAGATCGAGGGGATGAACCCGACCGGCTCCTTCAAGGACCGCGGGATGGTCGTCGCGGTCGCCAAGGCTCTCGAGGCCGGGGCCCGGTCCATCATCTGTGCCTCCACCGGCAACACGTCAGCGTCGGCGGCGGCCTACGGCGCGGCGGCCGGCCTGGAGGTCGTCGTCGTCCTGCCGAAGGGCGCGATCGCGATCGGCAAGCTCCTCCAGGCACTCGTCGCCAGCGCCCGGGTCGTGGCCATCGACGGCAACTTCGACCAGGCGCTGGCGGTCGTCCGCGAGCTGGCGGCCCGCGACGACCACCCGATCACGCTCGTGAACTCGGTCAACCCGCACCGGCTCGCCGGGCAAAAGACCGCGGCGTTCGAGATCTGCGACGACCTGGGTCGGGCCCCGGACATCCTCGCGATCCCGGTCGGCAACGCCGGGAACATCAGCGCCTACTGGGCCGGCTTCACCGACTATGTGATGGCCGGGATCGTCGAGCGCCGCCCGCGGATGCTCGGCTTCCAGGCGGCCGGCGCGGCGCCGATCGTGCTGGGCCACCCGGTCGAGCAGCCGGATACGATCGCGACGGCGATCCGGATCGGCAACCCGGCGTCGTGGACGCTCGCGACGGAGGCCCGCGACGAGTCGGGGGGGCGGATCGAGGCGGTCACGGACGAGGAGATCCTCGCCGCCTACCGTGATGTCGTCCGGCTGGAGGGGATCTTCTGCGAGCCGTCCTCGGCGGCGAGCCTCGCCGGCGTCGCGAAGCTGGCAAGGGCGGGCGAGCTGGACCAGGATGCCCTGATCGTCGCCGTCCTGACCGGGAACGGCCTGAAGGACCCACATACGGCCGAGGCGCACGCGGGCGCTAGCATCCTGGACGCGGCGCCGACGGTGGACGCGGTTCGGGCGGTGCTCGAATGGTGAACGGCGGGCCCCCGCGGCCGCGTGGGAACCGCGCCCGATGGTGACCAGCTGGCTGGCCGAGCTCGACGGTCGCCGGGTCGCGGTCGAGGTGCCGGCGACGACGGCGAACCTCGGCGCGGGCTACGACTGCCTCGGCATGGCGCTCGAGCTGACGAACCGCGTCGGCCTGGAAGTCAGGAGCTGGAGCCGCAGCGGCATCGAGCTGTCGGTGGACGGGGAGGGGGCTGGTGAGCTGCCGGCGGATCGCCGCAACCGCTTCGTCGAGGGAGTCGAGACGGCGATCCGGGAGGCGCGCGGAGCGCTGCCCGAGGGCGCCAGCTGGCGGATCGAGATGATCAACCGGATCCCGCTCGCGCGCGGGCTCGGGTCCAGCGCGGCCGCGACCGTGGGCGGCCTCCTCGCCGCGAACGCGCTCCTCGGCAACGTCCTCGCGCCCGCGGAACTGCTCCGGCTCGCGACGGCGATCGAGGGGCATCCGGACAACGCCGCCGCCGCGCTTCTCGGCGGGTTCGTCGTGTCCGCGGCGATCGGCGAGGGGGTCGAGGGGATCCGATTCGACGTCCCGCGCGGCATCCGTGCCGTCATCTTCGTCCCGGACCTCCGGCTCGCCACGAACGAGATGCGTCGCGTCCTCCCGGTCAGGGTGCCCCGCGCGGACGCGGTCGCGAACCTTGGACGCGTAGCGATCGGCGTCGCGGGGATCGCCACGGGCCGGCGGGACGCCCTCCGCCTGCTGACCGAGGACCGGCTCCACGAGCCGTATCGGGCGACCGTCTATCCGCAGCTCCCCCGGATGGTCGGGGATGCGCGCGCCGCGGGGGCGCTCGGGGCATGCCTGAGCGGGGCTGGGTCCGCGATCATCGCCTTCACGGACACCGTGGCCGGCGTCGCGCGGATCGAGGCGGCATTCCGCGCGGCCGCGGCGGACACGGACCTGCCGGGCCGGGTCGAGGTCGTGGCGCCGCGCAACGCCGGCGCGAGAGTGATCGCCGAGCCCTGAACGGCGGCCCTTCGGGGTCGATCGGTTGACGGCGGGGCCCGAACGGCTCCCGAGACGCGGTCTCCGATCTGAACGGCGGCCCTTCGGGATCGATCGGTTGACGGACCTCGGACACTGGGTCCGTGGACGCAGCCGGGGATCTCCTGCGAACCATGGCGGATGGCATCGTCGGACTCTTCGGTGCCGGAGTCCGGGCGTTCGGAGCGGCCATCCAGGCCGTCTTCGGCAACCTGCAATCGCTCCTGCCCGGACTGTGGCTGCCGATCGTCGTGTTCGTGGTGCTGATCGTGGTCGCCTGGAACCTCGCCAGGCGCTGACCTGACGGCGCCCGGCGAGGCCGGGCGGAGATGGAGCGATGCTCCACGCCGGCCCCATCAAGCGCCATCTCGAACTCCGCGACGGTCGAGGCCGGGATCCCCTGGTCCGCGCCGCCCCAGATGGCGAGGATCGGCGACGCGATGGCCGACGCCAGGTCGGCGGGTGCCGGGGTGCCATTGCGCGACAGGCCCGTCGGCCAGCCGTAGAAGCCGATGAGCCCGGCAAGGCCCAGGCCCAGGGTCCCCGACAGGAACGTCAGCCGGCCGCCCATGCAGAAGCCGGTGGTGAAGAGGCTCGCAGGGGCGCGGCCATCCGCCCAGCTCGGCGATCGCAGCATCGCGACACCGGTCCGGATGTCCGCGGCGAGGGTCTGCCAGGTCGTCTGCGGCACGTGCGGGGCGTAGTCGAAGTCCGGCCCACGCCGGCCCTGCTCGGCGGTTCGGGCGAAGTAGTCGATGGCGAGCGCATCGATGCCGTGTTCGGCAAACCGCAGGGCGAGTTCCTCGTAGTAGGCGTGCAGCCCGTGGACATCGGGCAGGATGAGGATGCCGGCGCCTGTCGGCCTGGCGGCAACCGCACGGAAGGCGGTGAACTCGGTGCCGTCCTCCGATGTCAGCGTGACCAGCCCCGCGTCGAGGGCGCCACCCGCGATCGGTGGGATCGGCGGGCGGCTGTCAGCGTCGAAGCACATGGCATGACCTCCTTGTGAGGTTCCCTGCGGACCGGCCCGCGCGCTCCCGGACCGGGACCCGGCAGTACGTTGATTCCTTGCATCACGCGCAAGACGACGACCGCGCGTTGCGCCCGATGCAACCAAAGCGCAGCCCCGGGTTCCATGGTGGCGTGTCGTTGCATCGCACGCAACGGACCGCCCCGACTTGGCCATACCTCGATCCGTTCGGGTCGATTCCATGCAGCCTATGCAAAGAGTCGATCATTTGACCGGCCGACAGCTCCGCGTACTGGAAGTTGTTTGCGTCTGCTGCAAACGCTGAGGCTCACTCGACGCCCGCGGTCGGAGCCTTCAGACGATTCCCTCGGAGCCATCGAACGCGTCGGGTAGAATCCGCGCCCGATGCATCGCCCCCTCGTCGTCCAGAAGTTCGGTGGCTCGTCCGTGGCCAACGCGGATCGGATTCGCCGAGTCGCGCGCCGGATCGCCCGCGAGCGGTCGGCCGGCTCTGACCTCGTCATCGTGGTCTCCGCGATGGGCGATACGACGGACGAGCTGCTCACCCTCGCCCACGCGATCACAGACGAGCCAGACGCGCGAGAGCTGGACATGCTTCTCGCGACCGGCGAGCACCAGAGCGCGACGCTCGTCTCGATGGCCCTCCACGCCCTCGGCGTGGACGCGATCTCCCTTACCGGGCCGCAGGCCGGGATCACGACCGACGGCCGCTACGGCCGGGCTCGGATCGCCAACGTGGAGCCCCGCCGGATCCGCGCCGAGATTGAGCGTGGGAACGTCGTCATCGTGGCCGGCTTCCAGGGCCAGAGCGCCGCCGACGCCGATCGGGCCGAGATCACGACCCTGGGCCGCGGCGGCAGCGACACGACCGCGGTGGCCCTGGCCGCCGCCCTTCGAGCCGACCGCTGCCAGATCTTCACCGACGTCAGGGGCATCTACACCGCCGACCCGCGCCTCGTGCCGGCCGCCCGGCAGCTGCCGGTCATCGGCTACGAGGAGATGCTCGAGCTCGCCCACCAGGGTGCCCAGGTCATGCAGGTCCGGGCGGTCGAGCTCGGCTGGGTCAACGACGTCGTCATCGAGGTCCTCAGCTCGTTCGAGGACGCGCCCGGCACGCTCATCAGGGAGGATCCGTTCGTGGAGCAGCGGAACAAGGTCCGGGGCCTCGCCCACGACCGGAACGTGGCCAAGGTCACCCTCGTCGACGTGCCGGATCGGCCGGGAGTCGCCCGGGCGGTCTTCGAGCCGCTCGCCGAGGCTGGGATCAACGTGGACATGATCGTCCAGAACGTGGGCCACGGCGGCGCCACGGACATGTCGTTCACGGTCCCCCGGGCGGAGCTCGGGAAGGCGAAGAAGGTCCTCGAGTCCCTCGTCCGGGAGCTCGGGGCCCGCGAGCTGACCACCGATGCCTCCGTCGCGAAGGTCTCGATCGTGGGGGCCGGGCTTCACAACGCGCCGGGCTACGCGGCGCGGATGTTCGGGGCACTCGCCGACGCGGGCGTGAACATCGAGATGATCTCGACGTCGGAGGTCCGGATCACCTGCATGATCGCGGAGGACGAGCTGTCGACCGCGCTGGCGGCGCTCCACGGCGCGTTCGAGCTGACCCGCCCGGACCCTGTCGACGTCACCGCGACCGGCCTGTCCGCCGGGTGACGACGGACCCCGGCCCGATGCCGACGGGGGCGCCGCCGTTCCTCTCGCGCCTCGAGCGCCTCGAGCGAGTCGGGTCGACGAACGACGTCGTCCGCGGGTGGCTTTCGGAAGGGGTGGAGGAGGTGGCCGTCGCGGTCGCCGGCGAGCAGACCGCGGGGCGCGGCCGAGACGGCCGGACCTGGACGGCACCGCCGGGCGCGGCGCTCCTGCTGTCCGCCGGCTTCCGGCCCGCCTGGCTCGCGCCGGAGCGGGCCTGGCGGCTCGCCGCGATCGTCGCGCTGGCGATGGCCGACGCGGCCGAGGATGCCGCCGGCCTCGGGACCGGCACGATCCGCCTGAAATGGCCGAATGACCTTGTCGTCATCACGGCCGGACCAGGGGCGGCGCCCGAGATCCGCAAGCTCGCCGGCATCCTCGGCGAGACCGACGGCCTGGGCACGGCCGATCCCAGCGCGATCATCGGGATCGGGGTGAACGCCGACTGGCCGGGGACCACCTTCCCGGCCGAGCTTGCCGACTCCATGACCTCGCTGCGCGAGGCCTCCGGCGGCCGGCCGATCGACCGTGAGGCGCTCCTCGACGGGTTCCTCGACCGCCTGGAGACACGGCTCGACGCGCTCCGCGGCGGCCGCTTCGACGTCGCGGGCTGGGCCGAGCGGCAGGTGACGACGGGCCAGATCGTCCGGCTCGAGAGCCGGGACGGCACACCGGAGCTGCTCCGGGCGGTCGGGGTGGACGGCGCGTCCGGGGCGCTGCTCGTGGAGGATCTGGACGGCGGCGGTGCGGGCCACGAGCGCGCAGTGCTGGCAGGCGAGATCACCCACCTGCGGCTCCCATCCGCGAGCTCGGTGTAACGCGATGGCCCGTCCGGTGTTCTGGAGATCGGGAGCGGTCGAGAATGCCGCGCCCCGGATCGCCCACCTGGATCGCGACCGGCCCCTCGTCGAGGCGGCCCGGCGGGACCCGGAGCGGTTCGAGGCCCTCTATCGACGGTACCTCGCCCCGGTGTACAGCTTCGCCTACTACGAGCTCGGCGACCACCATGCCGCGGAGGACGCGACCGAGCGAACGTTCCTCGCCGCGCTCGCGAACCTCGGTCGGTTCGACGAGCGGGCGCGTCCGGCGGACGGCGAGGGCGCGTCCACGTTCAGGGTCTGGCTCTTCCGGATCGCCCGGAACGTCATCGCCAACGAACGGCGCTCCGCCCGTCGCCATCCGGCCGCTGTGCTGGACGAGGCGACCGAGGCCATCGTCGCGGATCCCCTCGACGTGGAGGGCGATGCGGTCCGCCGGGACGAGGCAGCCGCCGCTTGGCGCGCGGTGGGGCGGCTGCCGGGGGATCGTCGCCGCGCGGTCGTCCTGCGCTTCGTGGATGAGCTGAGCACCGCGGAGATCGCCGGCATCCTCGGGCGGTCCGAGGGCGCGGTCCGCGTCCTCATCCATCGGGCGCTCCGGACCGTCGCCCGTGAGCTCGGCGGGCGGGACGGGCACGGATGACCCTCCTCGGTCGCGACGTCGCCGAGGTGGAAGCGCTCGTCACCGACCGCTACCTCGACGCGCTCCTCGCGTCCGCCGAGCTCGCCGTGCTGGCCGGAGACGAGCGCGATGACGCAGCCACGCGCGGCGGTCATCGGCCCGGTCCGTCGCTCGATGCGGCAGTCCGCCTCGCCTCGGCCCGGCTGACGCGTGACCTGCCGCGCTTCCACCCGTCGTTCCGGTTCGAGGAGCGTCTCGCCGTGCATCTCGCCGAGGCCGCCGTGGCGATGCGCCTGCCGGCCGCCGCCGGCGCTGAAGGCACCGTGACCGCCTTCCCGAACCGCCCGGCCATCCTGCCCGACGGCTTCGACCCGCTGGCCGATCCGGATCCGGACGGCGACGCCGACGTCGGCGAGATGGACGTCCGCCGGCCCCTGCTCATCCGCGGCGCCGTGGCCGCCTCCGCGCTCAGCCTCGCCGGCGCCGCCTGGGTCGCGTGGCGGCGCTCCCGCGGCGGCTCCCCGATGGGCCGGGCGGCCCGTGCCGGGCACGCGATGCGCGGCCGGCCGGCGTAGGGGAGGAGACGATGCCGATCAAGCTGCCGTCGTTCCGGCCGCGAAAGGACGCCTACCCGCCCGACCTCTGGACGAAGTGCCCGTCCTGCTCGGAGATGCTGTTCAACAAGCAGCTCGACAAGGCGGATCGGGTCTGCCCGACCTGCGGCCACCACTTCCGGCTGTCGGCCGGGGCGCGGCTGGACGGCCTCTTGGACCATGGCAGCTTCCGCGAGCTCGATGCCGGCCTCCAGAGCGTGGATCCCCTCGGGTTCGTGGACCAGAAGCCGTACCCGGACCGGGTGGCGGCGGCGCAGGTCGCGACGGGCCTGCGCGACGCGGCGGTCCGCGGCATCGGGACGATCGAGGGCCGGCGTGTCTCGATCTGCGTCATGGACTTCGGGTTCATGGGCGGCTCGATGGGCGCGGTCGTCGGCGAGAAGGTGACGCGCGCCGCCGAGCAGGCGCTCGCCGAGCGGATCCCGCTGATCGTCGTCTCCGCCTCGGGCGGGGCGCGGATGCAGGAGGGCACGCTGGCGCTCATGCAGCTCGCGAAGACGTGCGGCGCGCTCGAGCGGCTCCGGGCCGCCCGCGTCCCGTACCTCTCGATCATGAGCGACCCGACCACCGGCGGCGTCTTCGCCTCATACGCCGTCCTCGGTGACGTCAACCTCGCCGAGCCAAACGCGCTCATCGGCTTCGCCGGCGCCCGGGTGACCGCGGGGACGATCTCCCAGGAGCTGCCGCCGGGCTTTCAGCGGGCCGAGTTTCTGTTCGAGCATGGGTTCGTGGATCGTGTGGTCCACCGCCGGGAGCTCCGTCACGAAGTCGCGCGCCTGCTCCGCTACCTCGTCCCGGCCCCTGTCCCCGGCAACGGCGGCCCGACCGAGAGCCGGCCGGCGTTCGACCCGATCGGCTTCCTCTCCTCCCTTGCGGACAGGGTGGTCCAGGACCTGGGGCCCAGTGAGCCCGAGCCCGGCCGGACCCACGAGCCGGCGTCGTCGCGCAGGCCCGAGTCGGCGAGTGTCCGAGAGCCGGCGAGTGCCCGAGAGCCGGCGAGTGCCCGAGAGCCGGCGAGTGCCCGAGAGCCGGTCCGCCCCGCGGCCCGGCAGGCGTCCGATGGTTGACCGCCTCCTCGGCCGGACGAGGGACGGCGCCGCGGAGGCCCCGATCGACGCGAAGAGCGCCGTGTGGAACCGCGTCCAGCTGGCCCGCAATCTCCGCCGCCCGAGGACGCTCGAGCTTCTCGGCGAGATGGCCGACGAGATCGTGGAGCTCCACGGTGACCGGGCCTTCGGCGACGACGCCGCGATGGTCACCGGATTCGCCCGGATCGACGGTCGCCGGATCGCGTTCGTCGGGCAGCAGAAGGGCGCCGATACGGACGAGAACATCCGCCGGAACTTCGGGATGCCACACCCGGAGGGCTACCGAAAGGCGATCCGGGTGATGGAGCTCGCCGAGCGGCTCGGGCTTCCGATCGTCACCTTCGTCGACGTCCCCGGTGCCCACCCGGGACCGGAATCCGAGGAGCGCGGCATCGCCGAGGCGATCGCCCGCTCGATCGCGCTGATGACCCGCCTCCGCACGCCGATCATCGCGATCATCACCGGCGAGGGCGGCTCTGGCGGAGCGATCGCGATCGCCGTTGGGGACGTCGTGGTGGCTCTCGAGAACGCCGTCTACGGGGTCATCAGCCCGGAGGGCTGCGCGTCCATCCTGTGGCGGACCTCGGACGAGGCGGCGACCGCGGCGCTGGCAATGAAGATGACCGCCGACGACCAACTCACGCTCGGGGTCGTGGACCTCGTCGTTCCCGAGCCGGGCGAGGGCGCCCACGCGGACCCGGCGGAGACCGCCCGGCGACTGCGGGCGGTCGTCCTGACCCAGCTGGAGCGCCTGGAACGGGTGCCCCCGGACGAGCTCGTCGAGGCGCGCTACCGGCGCTATCGGTCGCTTGGCGCCTACACTGAGGTCACCGCGCCGGCGATCGCGCCACCCCCGAGCCGGGGCCTGGGCGATCGGCTGCGCGACCTGCTCGATCCGACCCGCTGGTCGGTCGGGAACCCGACCCCGGGGCCGTCGCGCCGCGACGAGCCGCCCGCCCTCGAGGAGGTCTGACGCGTGCCGGACGCCCGCGACGCCGCCGCCCGCTCCGCCGACCACGCGGGCATCCACCGCCTGGTGGACGCACTCGTGCCGGCGCTCATCGCCAAGCTCGGCACGCTGAACGTCGGCGAGCTGGAGGTCCGCGAGGGCGACTGGCGGATCCGCCTCCGCCGCCCCGCCGGTGCCGGCCCCACCTACGGCCGCCGGGCCACGGACCGGCCGTCCCGGGCACACCCCGGCCACGAGCAGCACGGCCACGCGCCGGGCGCCCCCGAGCCGCACCGCACTGTGCGAGCCTCTCATGCCGCCGGGACTCCCGGGGACCAGTCCACGAACGGCAGCAGCGGGCCGTCGCTCGCGCCGGTCGGACCAGGCCGCTCCGGCGACGCCGGCCCTGACAGGGAAGCGCCTGAAGGGGGCGCCCTCACCCGGATCGCAACCTCGCCGGCGGTCGGCGTCTTCCAGCCCGGCCCCAGGGCCGTCGGGGGGACCCGCGTCCGCGCCGGTGACCCGCTCGGCGTCGTGGACATGCTCGGCGTGCCCCAGGAGGTCGTGTCCCCGGTCGACGGGATCGTGGTCGGCGTGATCGTGGACGCCGGCACGGCCGTCGAGTACGGCCAGGAGCTCGTCCACCTCGAGATCGCGACCCTGGTGGAGGGCCGCTGAGCCATGTTCCGCAAGATCCTCATCGCGAACCGCGGCGAGATCGCCCTCCGGATCCTCCGAGCGTGCCGGACGCTCGACGTCGAGGCGGTCGTGGCCTACAGCGAGGCGGACCGCGACAGCCTGCCCGTGCAGCTGGCCGACGAGGCGATCTGCATCGGGCCGGCGGACGCCCGGCGGTCGTACCTGTCGGCCCCCGCGGTCATCTCCGCCGCGGTCGTCACCGGCTGCGATGCGGTCCACCCCGGCTACGGCTTCCTGTCCGAGGACGAGACCTTCGCCGAGGTCGTCCGCGCCCACGACCTGACGTTCATCGGCCCGCCGCCCGAGGTCCTCGACCGATTCGCCAGCAAGGAGGGCACGCGCCGGCTCCTGGGCGGCTACGGCCTGCCCACGATCCCCGGCTCGGACGGCATGCTCCGCGACGACGAGCACGCCCTCCACGAGGCGGAGCGGATCGGCTATCCGGTCCTCATCAAGCCGTCGGCCGGCGGCGGCGGCAAGGGGATGCGGATGGTCCGCACCCCGCGCGAGCTCGAGTCCGCGATCAAGGTCTGCCGGTCCGAGGCCCGCTCGGCGTTCGGTGACGACTCCCTTTACCTCGAGAAGTGGCTGGAGGACAATCGCCACGTGGAGGTCCAGGTGGCGGTGGACCGCTACGGCCACGGCGTCCACCTCGGCGAGCGCGACTGCTCCGTCCAGCGCCGCCACCAGAAGATCCTCGAGGAGGCCCCGGCCCCGACCCTCTCCCCGGCCGCCCGCGCCGACCTCTGCGAACGGGCGATCCGGGCGGTCGTCGCGGCGGGCTACGAGAACGTGGGAACCCTCGAGTTCCTCGTCGATGCCAGGAGTGACTTCTACTTCATCGAGATCAACTGCCGGATCCAGGTGGAACACCCGGTCACGGAGATGCTCACCGGGATCGACCTCGTCGCGACCCAGATCCGGATCGCGGCCGGCGAGCCGCTCGGGTTCAGCCAGGCGGACGTCCAGTCCCGCGGCCACGCGATCGAGCTCCGGATCAATGCCGAGGACCCGGCCAACGACTTCCGGCCCGGGGCCGGCGTCGTGGAGGCATACCAGGCGCCCGGCGGCCCCGGCATCCGGATGGACTCACACCTCTACCCTGGCTACGAGGTCCCGCCCTACTACGACTCGCTCCTCGGCAAGCTCATCGCCTGGGGACCGGACCGCCCCACCGCGATCGCGCGGGGCAGAGCCGCCCTGGACGAGCTCGTGGTGGATGGCCTGACGACGAACGTGGAGATCCATAAGGCGCTCCTCGCGAGCGAGACGTTCCTCGACGGCCGGATGACCACGAACCTCCTCGACCGGATCGGGAGCGCCGCCTTCCTGGCGGCCGCCGCCCGGTCCTGACCCTGATCACCCCGACCAACCCCCGAACCGGAGCCTGCCCGTGACCGAGACCATCCACACGGCCCGCGAGATCGAGGCGCTCATCCCGCACCGCTGGCCGATCCTCCTCGTCGACCGGATCGTCGAGTACGACCCCGAGACGAAGCGGATCGTCGCGATCAAGGGCGTGACGGCGACCGAGTGGTTCTTCCAGGGCCACTTCCCGGGCCTGCCGGTGATGCCCGGTGTCTTCCAGGTGGAGGCACTCGCCCAGACGATGGCCGTCTACGTCGCGAAGCAGCCCGGGTTCGGGGACCGGATCGGTCTGTTCGCCGGGATCGACGAGTGTCGGTTCAAGCGGGTTGTGGTGCCGGGCGACACGCTCCGCCTGGAGGTCACCATGGACAGGCTCGGCAGCCGATTCGGACGGGGCCGCGGCGTGGCCAGCGTCGACGGTGAGACGGCCTGCGAAGCGATCTTGAGCTTCATCATCCCGCCGGAAGGGGTCCTGCGATGAGGCGGCTCGCCGCTGGGTCCGGCTCATGACGGCGCGGATCGCGGTCTTCTCCGACGTCCACGGCAATGTCGTGGCGCTCGAGGCTGTGCGGAAGGCGATCAAGAAGGAGAAGCCGGACGCGATCCTCGTCGCCGGTGACCACGCCCTGAACGGCCCCGACCCCGCCGCCACGATCGACGCGCTCCGGGCGATGGAGGCCGATGGCGCCGTCGTCGTCCAGGGCAACACGGACATCGCGGTCGCCGACTTCGACTATGCGGCCGCCTTCCCGTGGATGGCGGACGGTGTGCCGGACGCGATGCAGATCGCCGCCGAGTGGGCCCACGACGCCCTCGACGACGCCCAGCTGGACTGGCTCCGCCGGCTGCCGTCCGAGCGCCGGATCCGGCTCGAGGAGACGCTCGTCCTCGTCACCCACGCGTCGCCCGGTTCCCAGACCGCCGGGTTCGACCGGGACCTCGACGCCGGCGTCACCCTGGAGCGACTGTCGCGAACCGACGCCCGGATCATCTGCTGCGGTCACACCCACCTCCCCGAGATCCGCGACTTCGGCTGGAAGCAGATCGTCAACGACGGCAGCGCGGGCTACGTCTTCGACGGCGACCCGACCGCGTCGTGGGCGCTCGTGACCCTCGACGGCGAGACGGTCACTGCGGAGGTCCGCCGGACTGAGTTCGACGCCCTGGCCGTTGCCAACGCGATCTCGGCCCGGGGCCTGCCCGGTGACGTCTACCGCGCCGCCACCGTCCGCACGGGGAAGCTCGTCCGGTGAGCCGGGCCGCCATGCCGGCGCATCGCCGCGTTGTCATCCTCGGACCGATGGCTCGCAGGGGCGACGCCTCGGTCCTCGGAGAGTCCCGTTCGGCCAGAGTGCGCTCGCTCGCGTGCTCGGCTTCGCTTTGCGCTGCATCCGGCCTCGCGGTCCGTAGGGTCGCGGCATGAATGGCGCGCCGCGCGTCGTCGTGACCGGCATGGGCGCGCTGTCCGCGCTCGGCAACGACGTGGCATCCACCTGGGACGGCCTCGTCGCCGGGCGGTCCGGGATCCGGACGATCGAGCGCTTCGATCCCTCGCGGCTCGCCTCGAGGATGGCCGGCGAGGTCCGCGACTTCGATCCGAGCCACGTCCTCGACCGGAAGGACATGCGACGGACGGACCGGTACATCCAGTTCGGGCTCGTCGTCGCCCGCGAGGCGCTGGACCAGGCCGGGCTCCCGGAGCGCCTCGAGGGCGAGCTCGCGGAGCGGACCGGCGTGATCCTGGGGTCCGGGCTCGGCGGGGTCACGACCCTCTTCGACAACGTCCTCCTGATGGCCGAGCGCGGCCCCGACCGGATCAGCCCCTTCTTCATCCCAATGGGCATTGCGAACGTCGGCGCGGGCCAGGTCGCGATCGCGTTCGGGCCGCTGGGCCCCAACTTCGCCACCGTCTCCGCGTGCGCCACCGGCGCCCACGCAATCGGCGAGGCGTGGGAGACCATCCGGCGCGGC
Source organism: Anaerolinea sp. (assembly GCA_013822395.1). Lineage (GTDB taxonomy): Bacteria > Chloroflexota > Limnocylindria > Limnocylindrales > CSP1-4 > UBA5189. The sequence continues at coordinate 55,677 of PNKK01000012.1, forward strand.
GACGCGGACGTCATGCTCGCCGGTGGCGTTGAGGCGGGGATCCACGAGGCGGTGATCGGCGGGTTTGCCTCGATGAAGGCGCTGTCCACCCGGAACGACGACCCGGAGCGTGCCTCGCGCCCGTTCGACGAGGAGCGGGACGGCTTCGTCATCGGCGAGGGTGCCGGGATGCTCATCCTCGAGACGCTCGAGCATGCCGAGGGGCGCGGCGCCGAGCCGCTCGCCGAGCTCGTCGGCTACGGCGCGACCGCCGATGCCTCGCACATCACGCTGCCGGCCCCGGGCGGGATCGGCGCGGTCCGCGCCGCACGCCGGGCGCTCGAGAAGGCCGACCTCACACCGTCCGACGTGGATCACGTCAATGCCCATGCGACCTCCACGCCCGAGGGCGACCGGGCCGAGCTCCAGGCGCTCCGGACGATCTTCGGCGAGGGTGCCGGGCGGGTCGCGGTGACGGCGAGCAAGTCCATGCTGGGGCACACGCTCGGCGCGGCCGGCGCGCTCGAGTCGATCGCGGTCATCCAGGCGCTCCGGACCGGGACGGTCCCGCCGACGATCAACCTGGAGCGGCCGGATCCGGCGGGGGAGGGGATGGACCTCACCCCGAACCGGGCGACGCGGCGCGACCTCCGGATCGGGTTGAGCAACTCGTTCGGGTTCGGCGGCCAGAACGCCGCCCTCGTCTTCCGGCGGTGGGACGGATGACCGACGGCGTGGAGCCCCGCGACCCGATGGCTCCCGAGCCGGTGCCCGCCTCGGAGTCCGTGTCTGCCTCGGAGTCCGTGCCCGCCTCGGAGCCGGCCGTGGCGCCGGCCGACGACCTGCCCGCACCGCCCACCGACCCCGGCGACGTGGCGCTCCTCGGGCTCATCGACCGCCTCGCGGCGCTGCTCGATCGCTCCGAGCTCACCGAGCTGGAGATCCAGGCCGGTGGGACGGGACTCGTCCTCCGCAAGCCCGTCGCCGTCGTGCCCCCGGTCGCCGTCTCGGGTGCCGTCTCGGGTGCCGCCTCTCCCGCCGCGGTGGCCCATGGCGCGCCCGGCACTCCCGCCGCCCCCGGCGGGGACGTGTCCGCGGCGACGGCCCTCACGGCGCCGTCGCCGCCCTCGGTGAAGGCGCCGCTGACCGGGATCTGGTACAGCTCGCCCTCGCCGGGCACCGTCCCGTACGTGACCGTCGGCGGGGAGGTCGTCGCCGGCCAGGTCATCGGGCTCATCGAGGCGATGAAGCTGTTCAACGAGATCAAGAGTGACCTCTCCGGCCGGGTCGTCCGGATCCACGCCGAGAGCGGCAAGCTCGTGAAGGCCAGACAGCCGCTCATCGAGGTGGACCCGCTGTGACCAACGAGAGCGCGCCGGTTCGCCGCGCGCACGTGACCGGGTGGGGCAGGTATGTTCCCGAGCAGATCCTCACGAACGCCGACCTCGAGAAGATGGTCGACACGAACGACGAGTGGATCGTGACCCGGACGGGAATCCGCGAACGCCGCGTGGCGGCTGCCCATGAGACGACCGCCTCCATGGCGGCGGTCGCGGGACTGCGGGCCATCCGGACGTCCGGCCTGGACCCGGACGACATCGACCTCATCGTCCTCGCGACCCTCACCCCGGACTACTGGATGCCGTCCACGGCTGCCCTCGTCAAGGAGGCCATCGGCAACACCCGGGCGGCCGCGATGGACGTCTCCGCCGCGTGCTCGGGCTTCGTGTACGCCTTCTCGACCGCGCAGGCGTACGTGACCGCCGGGCTCGCGAGGCACGTCCTGGTCATCGGCGCGGAGCTGCTCACCCGGTTCCTCGACTACACGGATCGCGGCACCTGCATCCTGTTCGGTGACGGGGCGGGCGCCGTCGTGGTCTCCGGCTCGGACGAGCCGGGCGGTTCGCTCGGGATCTCGCTGACCACGGAGCCGCAGGGCGCCTACATGATCTGGCTGCCGGCCGGCGGCGCGAAGAGCCCGCCGTCGCGCGAGACCGTCGCCCGCGGCGAGCACTACATCCGGATGGAGGGTCGCGAGACGTACCGGTTCGCGACCCGGACGCTGGCTTCCACCGCTCTCGAGTCGATCCGGCGGGCGGGCTTGGAACCGGGCGACGTCTCGCTGTTCATCCCGCACCAGGCGAACATCCGGATCATCGAGGCGGTCGCGAAGGGTCTGAGCCTGCCGATGAACCGGATGTTCGTCAACCTCGACCGCTACGGCAATACCTCGGCCGCGTCCGTGCCGATCGCTCTCGCCGAAGCGGTGAACGAGGGCCGCGTCGCCGTCGGCGACCGGATCTGCATGGTCGCCTTCGGGGCCGGGTTCACGTCCGGCGCGGTGACGATCGAGTGGACCGCCGACCCGGCCCGCGGGACCGCCGGTGACGCCGCGGTCCGCCCGGGCGACGTCAACGTGCGGCTGCCGGTCGACTGGGACTCGGTGGACCCCATTCCGCCCGCCCTCGCCGCCCTGATGTCCCGCCCGGACCCTCTCCACATCCCGCTCGACGACGTCGTGCCGGGCGACCCGGAGCCCGCTTCGGTCACCTGACTCGTCGCAGGCCCGGATGCGGTGAGCCCGGGACTCGCGATCCAGTCCGACCACGGCGCTGAAGGCTTTCCACGCGCGTCGGCCGGGCTCCAATCGCCCGTGTTCGCCACGGGTCGGCCAGGCTCCAACCTGCCCGTGTTCGCCACGGGTCGGCCGGGCTCCAACCTGCCCGTGTTCGCCACGGGCGGACCAAATCGCCGAATCGTCGGGCGAAAATGGGCCGGAGGCGCGACGACCGGCGCTCGGACCGGGTCGTCGTGGGCAAGACGAGCGTGGGCTGATCCTCGACGGCTGCCACCAGACCGCCGGCGAGCTCGACATCCGGCCTCCGCTCGCCGGTCCCGGCTCGAAACGCACGATTGGTCCGCCACCAGAGAACACCCAACCCTGAGGTCCAGGTCGAAGGCGAACGCTCGGCGGATCCCGTGGCGAGCGGCGAGCGGCGAGCGGCGAGCGGCGAGGGGCGAGCGGTCTGGCCGGAGTCTACCCGTGGGAATCGCCTCAGAGATCACCCGGCGCTGGACCGGTGGCCGGGAGAGATCCATCCGGCCGGCAGCTTCCTCGCGCCGCCGGCCGGATCTCAGGAGTGCTGGCTCTGGGCGGGTTGGCCGAGAGCGCCTACCTGCCCTTGATCGTCAGGGTAGCCGCTCGCGTGCGCAGGACGCTCGCCGTGCCGCTCGTGGCCGAGACCCAGAAGCGCTGGGCGCCGGCCTGAACGGCGATCTTCACCGTGCCCGTGCCGTTGCCCAGCGCGTCGGTGACGACCGCAGCGGTCTTCGTGGCCGCCCCCAGCGGGCAGGCGCCGGGATCCTGGTTCACCCAGACGTCGTAGGTCGCATTCGGCAGCGCGCCCTTCAGGACGACGGTGACGTTGAGCATCCGCTTTCCGGTGGTATTGAGGATCGCGAAGCCGAACGTGCCGGCGCCCGTGGCCGGCTGCGCGCCGGTCGCGCACGAGAAGATCGCCGGATTGTCGAAGAACCCGACCTTGCGCGCCCCGTGGCCCTTGCCGCGGTCAGCGTCCCGGCCGCCCCCGTCACCGGGCGTCTTCAGCTTGGCCACGACCAGCGAGGTCGACGGCACGGTCCAGCTCAGGACGACGTCGCCTTTCGCTCCGCTGGTCGTCGTCCTGACCGTCGGGGCCGAGAAGGCGATCGTGCTGTTGGTGCCCGCGGTGCCGCTCACCGCGAAGGATGCCGTGGTTCCGCCGAGCGTGATGGCGCCGTCGGTGACCGCGAGCGACCCGCCTGACTCGGTCGTCCCGATCGTTCCGCTGGCCGCCCACGTGAACCCCGCCGGCAGCTTGAGCGTCAGCGTGGCCGCGGCGATGTCGGCCGGTGCGCCGATCGTGACCGTCGCGAGCGGCATCGAGGTGGGCGTTCCGTTGGCCGGCACGGTCGTGGTCGTTGGCGTCGCGGAGGCCGCGCCGAGCGCCGTCCCCGTGAGGCCGGTCGCGAGCAGCGCGGCAGTGAGCGAAGCGACGAGGCCGCGGGCTGCGACCCTTCTCAGGTGCGTCATCGGGAACCTCCTGGCCCACCGGGCGATCATGCGCCGCCGGGCGAGTGTCTCATGGCGTGATCGTTGCGCATGTGCGCTGTCTCTGGAAGAACGATCCGGCGCCGGCAGCGTTAGGACTTGCCGTGGTGGCCGCGCGGTCGCGTGCTCGATCCTTGACAACTTCGCCATATTCGCTATCGTCCCGAATAGCGAAGTTGGAGGCTCAGGCCATGGAGCTCACGAAGTCGTTCTACTCGCCCGCGGAGGTGGCCGAGATGGCCGGCCTTCACCGGTCGACCATCCTCAACTACATCCGCTCTGGGCGGCTGCACGCCATCAAGATCTCTGCGCGGACCTATCGCATCCCGAACAAGTCCGTCATCAAGCTCCTGGCCCCCGAGCTGGCCAACCCGCCCGTCTTCATCGAGCGACCGGACGAGGAGATCGACCCGCACATGCTCGATGACGACTCGGAGTGGACCGCCGGGTGAGGCTGCGCGACGACCACGCGTTCGAGCAGCGGAAGGCGACCATCATCGCGATTCTCGATGACGACGGCGACGTGACCATCCACGACACCGGGAGGGTCGCTCCCGAGCGTGCCATCCGGTTCGAGCTCGACGCGCCGGAGCACGGCCTCGCCGCGACCGGACGATTTCGCTACGGCGAGGTATTCCGGCGCGACGGCGACGGCTGGATCCTGGAGTCGTACACGTACGACTACATCGACCTCGAGCGAGGGGGACGCAGGGCGTATCACCGGCACGACCTGCCCGGTCGGTCGAGCGTGTTCCATGAGCACTGCCGGCCTCCCGGTGGTCGCCCGTCCATCTCGCACTTTCGCTCGTACGATGTCGATCTGATCGAGGCCCACGAGGAGTTCGCGATGTCCTATGCGTCCGAGACCGCCATCGACTGCACCGGCCTCCGGCCGCTTCGAAACCCGAGCGAGGAGGATGGGTCGTGATCGATCTGACGGGCAAGAGCGCCGTCGTCACCGGGGGGTCGCGGGGGATCGGGCGCGCCATCGCCCTGCGCCTTGCGACGCAGGGCGCCGACGTCGCGTTCAGCTACCGCGGCAACGCGGCCGCGGCCGAGGAGACCGCCGCGGCGATCCGCGCGTTGGGCCGGCGCGTCCTCCCGTTCCAGGGTGACGTCACGGACCCGGAGACCGCCGACGGGCTCGTCAAGGCGACGCTCGAGGCGTTCGGCAAGGTGGACATCCTCGTCAACAACGCCGGGATCACCCGCGACGACCTGATCATGCGGATGTCGCTCGATGCCTGGCGTGACGTGCTCGAGACGAACCTGTTCGGCGCGTTCTACGCGATCAAGGCCGTGACCCGCCCGATGCTCAAGGTCCGCGCCGGCCGGATCATCAACATCACCTCGGTCTCCGGCCAGGCCGGCCAGACCGGCCAGGCGAACTACTCGGCCGCAAAGGCCGGGTTGATCGGCTTGACCAAGGCGACCGCCCGCGAGCTGGCGTCCCGTGGCATCACCTGCAACGCGGTCGCGCCCGGTTTCGTGCTCACGGAGCTGACGCAGGACCTGCCGCAGCCGCTCCAGGACGAGATCACCGCCCGGACCCCGCTCGGGCGCTTCGGGACCACCGACGAAATCGCGAGCGCTGTGGCCTTCCTCGCCTCGGACGAAGCGGCGTTCATTACCGGGCAGGTGCTGGCCGTCGACGGCGGCCTCGTGATGATGTAGTGCCCGGGGCGCCTTCGGGCGCACCCGACTCGCACCCTCGGGCGCACATTCCCCCGCCTGCGCCCCGACCCTGCGCCCCGACCCTGCGCCCCGACCCTGCGCCCCGCCACTGCACCGTGCGACCTGACCCGCCTGCGCCCCGACCCTGCGCCCGGGCCTTTCCTGGCTTTCGTTCCCCAGCGGAACACTATGCGGGTTGCCCGGCGCTCGGCGCGCCATCTTCCTGGCTACCGCCCCGCCCCCGAGCATTGGCTACGGTCTTCGGGCCTCTCCTCCCCCGAATCCACCGCGAGACCCGTCTCGTGGGCGCGGCTTTCCGCATAGTGTTCCCCGGCCGGTCATCAGCCATGAAAGAGAGCGCCGCGACCGCACCGGACGGCCCACGGAGCCACGTTCGCATCGTCCGGCCCTCCATCGGGAAGCGGTTGCGGAGCATGGTGCGGTGCCTCGCCAGGCGCCGCCGGTTCATCGATGAATCGGCCACGATCACCCACACGCTGACCGACGCTGGCAGCCACCCTCGGTCCCGGACGATCCCTGCGGCGAGGCGTCGGTATCGATCCACCTGCGCCACGAGCCCCGCGGGATCCGTGATCTCCGTCTTGAGCTCCACGATCAGCAGCACGCGGCGGTCCGGATGCCACGCGAGCAGATCGATCGAGCCCCGTTCGCCAAACGACGAGAAGGTCACCTCTGCGTCGCACACCCAGGACGGCAGTGACGCGAACATCGAGGCCAGCCGCTCATGCATCAGGCTGTGCCGCTCGTTCACGACACGATCCGCCTCGCCGCCCCGCCACGACGCGGCGAACGGCAGCCGGATCTCGAGCGCTTCGCCGATCGAACGCAGCTCCCGCACGCGAAACTCGTCGAGGTGACCTCCCTCGGCACGCGAGACCTGGGACCTCGAGATGCCCGCCGCCGCGGCGACGTCCTCCTGGCGCCAGCCTCGGCGCACCCTGACCGTTCGGATCAAGGCGCCGACACGAAGATCGTCCACCCAACCGAGTCTGACGCCGCCCGCTTACCGGCCACTCACGTGGCCGTCCGTGCCTCTTCTGTCCCGTTCCGGCCTCCGGGCGCGGTGGGCGCCTCCGACAAGCGCGGTGGCCTCATCCGGGCGCGGCGGGGCGGCCTGGACCGGCGCAGCCGGACGCCCTGGGCTGGCGAGTCTCAGCCGCCGCCGATCGGGGCGTCCTCGTCGAATGGCGCCGGCACGGCGGTCCGACGCACGAGCCGGCGGGTGACCGGGGAGATCGCCGACGACTCCGATCCGACGGCCGCCGACGCGGCCGGGGACGGGCCGCCGGGCGTCGATGTGCCTGCGTCGCCCGAGCCCCCGGAGCCCCCCGAAGCTCCGTCGCCCGAGCCCCCCGAAGCTCCCGAGCCCCCGGAGCCCCCCGAAGCTCCCGAGCCCCCCGAAGCTCCGTCGCCCGAGCCCCCCGAAGCTCCCGAGCCCCCCGAAGCTCCCGAGCCCCCCGAAGCTCCCGAGCCCCCGGAGCCACCGGCCCCTCCCGCACCACCCCATGGACCGCCGAATGGCAGGCCGGGTCGGTCCCTCCGAAGCGCTTGGACGCCAATCCAGGCGAGAAACAGGAGGACAGCCAGCAGGAGCCCGATCACGATGCTGCCGAGGTCAAACGACACGCCGCTGGAACCGGAACCGTCACCGACGGATCCGCCGGGCGCGGTAGTCGAGCCGTCCCCGGGTGATTCAGAGCCCGTCACTCCCGGAGCGGGCGATGGCGTTGCTGGAGCGACCGTCGCCACGAACGTCGGCTCGACCGTTACCACGGGCGTCGCGGCGGGAGCCGCGGTCGGCCTGGCCGTCGGCTTCGGCGTGACCCGGGGCGTCGGTCTCGGGGTCGGCTTCGGCGTCGGTTTCGGGGTGGCCTTGGGAGCCGCCGTGACGACGATCGTGCCTCTGATGATGGAGTTGAACCCGTCCCGGTAGTTGAAGGTGCCGGCCTTTGAGAACTTGACCGAGTATGTCTCGCCGGTCTTGAGGAGCCTGGAGCTCGGGAACGCGCCGGTGTCGGAGACGATCTGGTGCTCGGTCGGGTCCTTGTTGACCCAGGTCACGGTGGTGCCGGCCACGATCGTCAGCGGAGAAGGGGTGAAGACGTAGTTCTTGATGGTGATGGTCACGCTCGCGGCCTGCGTGACCCCCGTCGCCAGCATCGTCGCGAGCAGCACGCCGACCAGTCCGAGCGCCGCCGATGGTCGCGTTGACCTCGCGGCCCGAAGACCGTTCATATTCACCCCATCCCTCTTCGTGCCTGCGGCAGTGGATCCGCCGCGCGACGCTCGCGCAGCGGGGCGACGCGGGAAATCCCCCGATCGTCCTGTGGTGGGCTGACCTCCTGCCCGCGATGGTACGCGGACGGAACAAGTCCACCTGGACGGCCGTCAATGGCAATGCGCCGCGCGGGTGTGGCAGACTGGCGTCGGCGCCCCCACGGGAGGTGTCGAGTCGGCGGATCTGCGCGGGGCTCCGCACGGCAGGCGAGTTGCGGCCCTTCTCGCCCGCGGATGGATCGACCGGAGGTGTGGTGACACAGTGGCGGCTGGACGAGGTCGAGCTCGTCCAGCGCTGCAGGGAGGGCTCGGATGCCGCGTACACCGTGCTCGTCCGGGAGCACCGCCCGCGGCTCTTCACGCTTGCCTATCGCTTGACCGGCGATCGCGCGACGGCGGAGGACGTGGTCCAGGAGACCTTCCTGGCGGCCTTCAAGGCGATCGACCGGTTTGAGCCGAAGCCCTCGCTGGCGGCCTGGCTGAACACCATCACCGTCCGGATCGCAAAGCGCGCCGCCTCGCGCGCGCGATCTCGTACGGATACGTCCCTGAGCACGGTCGAGGGGGACGAGGGTGCTCACCAAACGGCCGCGGGCCTCATCGACCCTGGTGTCGATGGTGATCCGCCCGCCGCAGCCGAGTCGGCCGAGCTGCGCGCCCAGGTCGCGGCGTCCATCGAGCGCCTGCCGTTCAACTACCGCGCCGCGGTCGTCCTCCGGTTCGTCACCGGCCTCGACTACGCCGCCGCGGCGGCGGCGATGGACGTCCCGCTGAACACGTTCAAGAGCCATCTGCTCCGCGGCACGAGGCTGCTGCGGGCCGACCTGGCCCGGCACCTCGAGCCGGCACCGGGCGACGACCTGCCGGGCCGCGGGCCCACCATTCCACCCGGGCCCGCCATGCCACCGACGTTCGCGCCCGAGCCGACCCTCGACCGTCCCGCCGCGGTTCCGGGCGGGATCGGCGTGCCGGCGCCGGCCCCGACCCCAACCCGCCGCTCCTGAGATCACGCCGGGAGCGACGCGATCGTCCTGCGCACGCCCGCCGCCGGTCGCGTTTGCTGAGCCCGTTTACTGAGCCCGTTTGCTGAGCCCGCGTTACTGAGCCCGTATCTCGACCGTCACCGACGATCCATCGTCAGCCGTCAGCGCGACGCGCAGACGGTCACCTCCGGTGTTCAGCGGGATCGCCTCGACGATGCGTCGGCCGACCAGGGCTTCCACGAGCTCGTGGCGAGCGAGGTCTCGCCACGTGAAGAACCGGGCGAGCTGGCGTTGCAGCATCCCCAGGTAAGCGGGGGCGAGCCCGCACAGACGATCGGCCTGGACCATCCCGCGCGACACGGTCGCGAGACCCCGCAGGTCGGCGAACGCTCGGGGCCACGGGAGAGCGTCCAGGCCCGGCGCCAGCACCGACACGTCCGGGATCGAGGGCAGGAACAGCGAGGCGACAGGTTCGTTGGCCTCGATGGCCGCCCAGTTCACGACCTGTCTCTCCCCACCCGGCCCGATCGACTGCACGGCAGGCTCGGGCACGATGGGCGCCACCGTCAACCGGCAGTCGAAGTGGTCCGCCGTGACGTCCATGCTCTTCTGCCGGTCGATCTCGCACGAATGGGTGACAACGAGGGCGAACATCGTGTCGATCGCGACCTCCCGCCCGTGGGGCAGCGCGAGGAGGCCTGGGCGTGGGTACGCGGCGATCCGGCCGACGGGATCGAATGCGTCGCCCGGCGGGGCCTCGCCGGCGAGGCGGGTCCGAGCGAGCGAGAGGAAGGCGATGTCGCCCGACGATAGCTCGTCAGACTCGTCGACTGCGCGATAGACCTCAGCCCCGACGGGCATCGATGGCCGGCATATCGACGGGCTTGACCAGAACTACGTTGAGAACGTAATATTGTGCGCATGGCATCGATCTTCTCTTCCCGGCGGGCGCTCGAAGCCATGGCGGCCCTCGAGCAGCGGGGCGACGGGCTTCGGCTGACAGAGATCGCAGAAGCCCTGTCCGCCCCCATGTCGAGCACCCAGGTCGCCCTGGGGGTCCTGGTGGATGACGGCCTGGTCTCGAGCGCGACTGCTCGCCCTCCCGTGTATCGGATCCCGGCGGACCGACAGGCGGATGTCGCGAAGCTCCTCGACGTCGCCTCGCGAGGGGTCGGCGGCGAGCGCCTGTTGACCGCCGCCGTTCGCGCCAACCGCGCGGTCGAGTTTGCCGCGCGAGATGACGCGGGACTGCTGCTCGTCATCCGGTGGGACGCCGAGCCTCCCGACGAGGTTCTCCTCGCTCGGATGCTCGGCCGTGCCAACGTCGAGGTCGCGCGCTTCGGCCACGACGAAGTCCGCGACCGGTTGCGCGACGACCCGGCTTTGCGTGAGCGCGCGGGGCGCAGCCAGGTGCTCATCGGCTCAGTGGACCGCTCATTTCCTGACCCTCTTCGGCATGGCGCATCGAGTGCGCCGTCACTTGGTCGTCTCCATCCGACGCTCGGGCGCCCGTCTCGCCGCGCGCTGACCCGCATCGCCCGACGCTTCGGTCTTGCCGAGATGCGCGTCTTCGGCTCGGCCGTCCATGCCGACTTCCGGCCGGATTCCGACATCGATGTGCTGGTCCGACGGAACCGGGGTGTGCGGCGAACCCTCGAGGACGAGCTCTCGCTGCGCCGCGCCCTCGAGGATCTCCTGGGTCGCGAGGTGGATGTCGTGGACGCAAGCGTGCTCCGCGACGCCATCCGGCACAAGGCCGAGTCCGACGGGGTCGTTCTGTATGGAAGACCGTGACCGACAGCACCTCCACAACCTGATCGGTCATGCACAGGCAGCGATCGCCTATGCGCGGGACGATCGACGTGCTCATCATTCGCGGCGTCGTGGCCCGTCAGCTCCCACGCCTGATCGCGAGCGTCAGGAGTGCCCTTGTCGCCGACGAGGAGCGCAGGCGGCGCAGCGACGCCACGCCGCCAGAGGCACCGACGTCCTCGACCAAGCGACGGCGCTCCCCGTAGAACGGCGGCTCGACGACCGCTGCGGTCCGGGCCAGGCGGCGCATCCACTGCTGCTGTGGCCCGTGCAACTTTTCCGGGGCCTCGCGTCATTACCTGACTGTGAAGCCGATCGGTCCCGGCCTGCCGCTTGACTGCGCGTCCGCGGGGCGCCTCATCGACGCGTTCCTGCTGGGCACGCTGGATGCGGCGTCCGCGACCGCCCTTCGCGGGCACGTGGCGGACTGCCTCGCCTGCTCCGTGGAGCTGCGCGGGTTCACCGGCCTCATCGAGCTCGTGGCCACCCTGCCGGCGCCCGTCGCCTCGCCGGACCTGGACGAGCGGCTCATCCTCGCCGCCATCGCCGATCGCCGGCGCCGCCACGAGCACCGATCCTGGCTCCAGGACCTGCCGAGGCTCGTCTTCCGAGGCGCGATGCGGACGACCGGGACCCTCGTCCTGACCCTCGTCTCGGTGGCGCTGCTGAGCGCCGCACTCGTGTTCGCGGCCGGGAATTTCTTCGCCGGAACTGCACTTCTCCCCACTCCGGGTGCTACAGTGACGCCCGAGGTGACGCCGACGCTGGCGCCGACGCCGCAGCAGTCTGCCCCGCCCACGGACTCCCCGACGGGGACGCCGGGGCAGGTGGCTGTTTCGGCCACCCCGACGCCGACGCCGGCACCCACGCTCGAACCTACCCCGGCGCCGACGCCGGCGGCCACCGCCGAGCCGACGATCGGCTCAGCGCCCACGGCCGAGCCGACGCTCGAGCCAGTCCCAACACCTGCACCCACCGACAAGCCGCGGCGCACGCCGCCGCCGGCCCCCACCGATACGCCCGCCCCTTCGGCGGACAACACCCCATCGCCGTAGCAGCAGGGCGGGCAGTGCCCGTCTTGCCGTTCCGGGCCTTCCGGAAGGCTGTTGAACAGGAATCGTCAGCCGGGACCCACTGAAGGAGGGTGGACCGTCATCCCGGACCCCGACCCGCGGGTCGGAATCGTCAAAGCCCAATTCAAAGGAGATTTCACCTTGAGAATCTGGAAGAAGGCGCTCAGCACGGCCATGAGTGCCGCGTTGCTCGCCTCGCTCCTCGGAACCGCGTTCGCGTCGAGCGCGTTCGCGGCCACCAACGTCCTGAACGCCACGAGCGGCATCAACCCGGCCAGCGGCGTGCAGGCTGACGGCATCAGCACCGTCGTCATCGCCGCGACCGCGGCCGCCGATCCGGGCGCCAACACGGTTCTCGTGACGACCTCGGCCGGTACCTTCGTGGCCGTCGGCTCGGATGGTGCGCTTGGGACGTTCTCGCTCGTGACCGGACAACCGCAGCAGGTTTCGGGCAGCATCGGCGCCTATGCTGCTACCGACACGATCACGCTCCGCGCCCCGTCGGCACCGGCCACGGGCACGATCAACGTCTACCTGATCCCGACCGGCGGCGGCAACGCCGTCCTCGACCAGACCTTCACGGTCAGCTTCTACGCGTCCGGCAGCACCGCTGTCTCCGCGGCGAACACGACCGTCACCGCTAGCGGCACCACACTGAAGGCGGACGGAAGCGATAGCGCGACCGTGACCGTGGTCGTCAAGGACGGCGTCTCGCCGACCCCGAACACGCTCACGACCGGGATCACCGTCAACGCGTCCATCACGCCGGTCGGCTTGGTCGCGAACAACACGGTCGTCACGTTCTCCCAGGTCTCCGCGGACAACGCCAGCACATACGTGTTCACCGTCAAGGGCTCCGGCCTGAGCGGGACCGGCGTGCTTGCCCTGTCGGTCACCACCACTGCGGGCGTCACCACGACGCTGCCGCCCGTCAGCTTCGTCTTCACGGGCAGCCTGGCGAGCATCAAGCTTGCCAACGCCTCCACCGTGGGCGCCGTCAGCACGACGAAGACCGACGCGATCACCTTCGTCGGCAAGGACGCCGCCGGTAACGTGATCCCGGTCACCGCGGCGAGCCTGCTCGTCACCGCTCCGACCTACTCCACCGGCGCGCCGTTCACCATCACCGCCGGCAGCAACTCCACGGCAACCGCCGCCGGGACGCTCAACGCCGTCTGCGGAGCGACCGCCGGCACCGGCACCGTGGCCGTCACGAGCGGCACCGTCGTCTCCAACGCCGTCCCGTTCAACTGCTCCACGCCGGCCGACACGTACTCGGTGAAGTTCGACAAGACGACCGTCGCGCCCGGCGGCCAGGCGACCATCACCGTCACCGTCAAGGACGCGGGCGGCCGCCCGGCTCCTGACGGCCTCACAGTCACCATCCTCGTCAGCTCGGGCGCAACGCTTGCGACGACCGCGGGCGTCACCGCCAGCGGCGTCGCGACCTGGACCTTCCTCGCTCCGTTCAACACGGGCGTCGTGACGGTCCTTGCCTCTGCGAGCGTGCTCACGAGCTCGTCGCCGCAGTCGGCATCGATCAGCGTCAGCGCTCCGGCGCCGCTGCCGGGCACGGGCACGAACGCTTCGGCGCTCGGCGTCACGACGTCTGGCCCGTTCAGCACCACCACCAAGGTGGCGGCGCTGGGCAGGTACCAGACCTTCAAGATCTCGTTCGGCGCCGGCGCTGCCGGCCAGACGGTCGGGATCTGGGTCCAGACCAAGAACTCCGCCGGCGTTTGGTCATCCTCCACGAGGGTCACCGGCCGCGTCGCGGATAGCTCAGGCAACGTGTACTACTACGTGCGCAACAGCTCGGCGGCCTGGATCTCGCTCCGGGGCGACCTTGCTGGTAGCCTGTCCAACGCCGTCCAGGGTCGCTGGCGGTAACTCCGTAGCTGATGGCCAGACGCCCTGACGGGCGCTTGGCCTCGGAGCAGGAGGGCCGGGGCGATGCCCCGGCCCTCCTCTCGTATCCGGGGGTATCCTCCACGACGATGCGCATCCGCCGATTCGTCGCCTCCGCGCTCCTGTCGCTCGTCCTGTCCATCCCGGGGGTGCTGTTCAGCGTGGATGGGGCCCGTGCCGCGAACCCGCCCGAGTCGGACATCCCCGGAATCGCGCTTCCTGGCGCGGTCGTCTCCGGGCAGCTCGGCGGCCCGATCTACGACGTGGTCTACCAGGTGCAGGTGCCGGCCGGGTACGTCCTCGTGGCCGGGCTGAGCGGGACCTCCGGGACGGACTTCGATCTCTATCTCTTCGACTCGAGCGCGACGACCGTCGTGGGAACGACGGGTCTCCTGACGAAGTCGATCGGGCCGGCGAGCAACGAGGCGCTCTCGTGGCCCACGAGGATCGGCGGGACCTTCTACCTGGACCTCAACGGGGCCACGGACGTCCAGGGCACGTACACGCTCTCGGTCCAGGTGGTTCCCGATCCAACCCCGCCCTCGGCGGTGGTGCTGGTCGCCGGGGGCCTGACGCGGGTGAATACGCCGCAAGTATCGCTGGTGCTCGCGGGATTCGACGACCTGTCGGGCGTGACGGAGATGAGCCTGAGCTACGACGGCCTGAACTACCTGCCGCCGGAGCCGCTCTTGGCGCAGTTCTCCTGGACGCTCTCGGACGGCGACGGGCTGAAGCGGATCTGGGTCCGGGTGGTCAACGGCGTGGGGCTGTATTCGTCGCCGGTCAGCACGAGTGTCGTGCTCGACACGGTGGGCCCCACGGTCACGGCCGTGACACCGGCGGACGGAACCACCGTCACCACCGCACGGCCGACGATCTCGGTCCAGTTCAGCGAGCCGATCGCTGAGACCACCTGGGCGAGCCTGGGCCTCGTCGTCCAGTCCGCGGTCGGGGGGATCGTGCCGGGCGCGTACGCGTACTACCCCTCGATCCGGACGGGCACCTTCGTGCCGTCGGTCGACCTCGTCCCCGGCTACGCCTACTTCCTGACGGTCGGGGACGTCCGGGACCCGGCCGGCAACCGGGTCACCGCCCCTTCATGGACGCTCAGGTATCTCCGGCCGGCCTCCGTGACGGCGGCCGCGTCTCCGAGCGTGGTCGTGTTCGGCTCGTCTGTGACGCTCGGCGGGTCTGTGACCCTCCCCGCCGGGGAATCGCTGCAGCTCGAGGCCAGGGAGGGTGGCGCGACGGCGTACGCGCCGGTCGGGCCGATCGTGCCGAGCGGGGGGCGTTACGGGCTGACCCTCACGCCGGCGATGAACACCTCCTACCGGGTGAGATACGCGGGCTCGCCCACCACGATCGCTGCCTCCGCCGAGGTGCGAGTCCTCGTGCGACGCGGCGTCTCGCTGCTGGGGTCAGGTCCATCGATGACGCGGACGGCGACGGCCGGCCGGCCGGTCACGATCACCGCGCAGGTCTCGCCGGCCGGCGTCACGACGGTCTCGTTCCGTCTCTATCGCTACGACGCCTCGCGCGGGAGGTACGTCTACGCCGGGAGCTTCGGCCGGTCCACGGGCACGGATGGCCGGGCCAGCCTCACCTGGACGCCCTCGGCCGGCCGCTGGTACTGGCGCGTCGCCGTGCCCTCCACCGCGGAGTTCGCGAACAACATCTCGCCGACGTACCGGTACTCCGTCTCACGCTGAGATCACGGCCGGCGTCGCGGCGGCCGGATCCCGACGTGGGCGCCTCGCCGCCATGTCGCCTCGCGATTTCTCTGGCTAATTCTCCCCCCAGGAGCGTTGGCCGACTCAGCTTCTCCGATCGGCCGGCCGCGACGCTCGATATCCTCGCGACCGCTCCCCGCCGGGTCGCTGGCCATGATTCCAGGCCGAATCTGCGCCCCGAGGCTGCGCCGATGTCGTCGCCACCTGGCGAGTGTTCCCCCCGGGAGCGTTGGCCAGGAAAGTCGGGCCGGGCGTCGGGCCAGGAAGATCGGGGCGGGTGTGCGCCGTCGCGCGAGATTCAGGCCCGGCGCAGGATCGCCGGGAACTGTGGCGCACGAACCTTGACTTTTCAGGGACTTGAGCGCAAGTTCTTTGCAGAAGACCGCCACCCGAGCGGTTCCAGCGCAGGTTCCTTGCATGTCCCCCATGGCGCGCCGACAGTGGCCCGAGATCTTCTGGTCGCGCGACCACGATGCCGCAGTCATCAGCCGGGCGGCATCGGCAGGCGAGGTCTCCCGGATCGCGAGGGGAATCTACGTCCCCGCGCGCCTTGACGCGCGCGCGGTCGTCGGGCGCAACTGGCAGCGTATCCTCGCCCGGGAGTTCCCGGGGGCCCTCGTCGCCGACGCCTCGGCGCGCTGGCTCGCGCCACACGACGGTCGCCTCCTCGTGGTCCACTCCCGCCGCAGCCCGCTCGACCTGCCCGGCCTGCGGATCGAGCCCCGGGAGGGGCCCGGCCCGCTGCCAACCGACCACGCGATGCCGGAGGGCATCTGGTTCAGCTCGGATGCGCGGGGCCTGCTCGACAACCTCGCCGAGCCGAACGAGCGGCTTCTCGCCCGCGAGGACCTCGAACGCTGGATCGAGCAGTTGGCCTCCCGGCGCGACGGCATCCGGTACCTGAACAGCGTGCGCGACGAGGCGAGGAGCATCGCTGGTTCGATCCGGCGTCGCACGGCCTTCGTGCAACTCGAGGCGATCATCCGGGCGACGCTCGCCACCGGCCCTGCCACGGGTCTGCGCACCCGGGCGCTCCAGTCCCGCGCGGCCGGCCAGCCGATCGACGAACGGCGGCTCGCCCGGGTTGAGGCCCTCGCGCGGCACCTCGAGGGGCAGGCCCCGGATCCGGTGCTCGCGTCTCCGGGGCTCGCCGGGCAGCGAGTGCTGCTGCCCTTCTACGAGGCCTACTTCTCCAACTACATCGAGGGGACCGAGTTCACCCTCGATGAGGCGGCGAGGATCATCTTCGAGCAACGCATCCCGCCGCAGCGCCCCGAGGACGCTCACGACGTCTTCTCGACATACCGGCTGCTGACCGATCCCGGCTGGCTCGCCCGGACTCCAGCGTCGCCCTCGGAGTTCGTCGACCTGCTCCTCGCGCGCCACGAGATCCTCATGGCCGCCCGGCCCGACAACGATCCGGGGCGCTTCCGCCAGATCGAGGTGCACGCGGGCGGAACGCCGTTCTCGCCCTGGCCCTCGATCGAGGGGACCCTCCTGCGGGGCTTCGCGACGGGCGGCCTGGTCTCCGACCCGTTCGCCCGCGCGGTGTTCGTGCACTTCTTGGTCACAGAGGTCCACCCCTTCGCCGACGGCAACGGCCGCTCGGCCCGGATGGCGATGAATGCCGAGCTCTCGGCGGCAGGCGAGGTCCGGATCGTCATCCCGACGGGCTACCGCAACGACTACCTCTCAGGCCTTGCGGCAGCAACCGGCGACGCCTTCGGCCCGATGATCCGCATCCTCAACTACGCGAGGCGTTGGACGGCCGAGATGGACTTCTCGTCGCGCGAGGCGGCCGAGGAGCTGCTCGAGCGCACGAACGCCCTCGTCAACCCGATCGTGGCGATCCGGGACGGGATCAAGCTGAAACTGCCGTCGAGGCTCGATCTCGCGTGATCCTGGCCGCCGCTTGGCTGTCCACGTTGTTGGCGGCCGGGAAGGGCGGTTCGTCAAGCACCAACACCGACGAAGGAGCCGGTCGCCGCTCCAGATGTTGCGCGATGCGAAGGGCTCCGGCGTCGATTCTCTCAGCCAGTCGCGGATGCGCCCGGTCCCCTCGTAGAAGAATGCAACCGTCGGAGCGTCCGGCGCGACGAAGTGGCGGGACATGAATTTCTCTGGCTAATTCTCCCCCCAGGAGCGTTGGCTGAGG